>JAJWFY010000060.1:1904-17567 GCA_021615735.1 Segatella copri
TCAGGAATATCAGAACCCTTCTTTGTACCAGCCTGCAATGCCTTAGCATCCTCAATCTTCTTAGGAACCCAGATACGACCATCGTTACGGAGTGACTCTGACATCAATGTCAACTTACTCTGGTTTGTACCATGAACAGGGATACATGTAGGGTGAATCTGAACGTAAGATGGGTTAGCGAAGTCAGCACCCTTGCGATAGCACTGGATAGCTGCTGTACAGTTACAACCCATAGCGTTTGTAGAAAGGAAGTAAGCGTTACCATAACCACCGGTAGCAATAACTACGGCGTTGGCAGAGAAACGCTCCAACTCACCTGTAATCAAATTCTTAGCGATGATACCACGAGCGTGACCGTCAACGATAACAAGATCCTCCATCTCGTAACGGGTGAAGAGCTTAACCTTACCTGCCTCAACCATGCGGCTCAAAGAAGAGTAAGCACCGAGGAGGAGCTGCTGACCTGTCTGACCCTTAGCATAGAAAGTACGAGATACCTGAGCACCACCGAAAGAACGGTTAGCCAACATACCACCGTACTCACGAGCGAAAGGAACGCCCTGAGCTACGCACTGGTCGATGATGTCGTTGCTCACCTCAGCCAAACGGTAAACGTTAGCCTCACGAGCACGGTAGTCACCACCCTTTACTGTATCGTAGAACAGACGGTAAACAGAATCGCCGTCATTCTGATAATTCTTAGCTGCATTGATACCACCCTGTGCTGCGATAGAGTGAGCACGACGTGGAGAGTCCTGGATGCAGAAGTTCAAGATATTGAAGCCCATCTCGCCGAGAGAAGCAGCAGCAGAAGCACCTGCCAAACCTGTACCTACAACGATGATGTCGAGCTTTAACTTATTCTTTGGGTTAACCAAACGCTGATGAGCCTTATAGTTGGTCCATTTCTCAGCTACTGGTCCTTCTGGTATTCTTGAATTTAATGTCTTAGCCATAATCTTTTTATATACTTAAATGATTACATGAATTAAGCTGCACAGCACAAAGATGGAGCGCAACCGAAAGCGAATGCCAATACAACTACGATGAAGAGGAGAAGCAAGATGGTAGAGTAAATCATACCGATCATCTTCCAACGGCAGAACCATGTCTTACCGCTCCAACCGAGTGTCTGAATGGCACTCCAGAAACCATGAGTGAGGTGGAACCACAAAGCTACCAACCAGATGATGTAGAGAACTACGAATACTGGATTAGCGAAGGTGTCCTGAATGAAAGCGAAACCTTCTGCTGGTTCGTGACCACCGAAGCTTGTACCCAAGAGTTCTGCAAACATCATGTTGTACCAGAAGTTGAAAAGGTGAAGCAAAAGACCGAGAACGATGATGATACCGAGTACCAACATGTTCTGACTTGCCCACTCTACCTTCTCTGGCTTTGCAGTTACCTCGTAACGCTGGTTACCACGAGCACGACGGTTCTGTGCTGTCAGGATGAAAGCGTAAACGATGTGACAAACTGCCAAAGCTGCCAAACCTAAGGTTGCAACTACGGCGTACCAATTTGCACCCAAAGCTCCACAAATCATGTCATAAGCCTTTCCTGAGAAAAGCGCAACCACATTCATGCAACCATGGAATGTCAAGAATAGAATAAGTGCAATACCAGTTACTGACATCACTACCTTTCTACCAATAGATGAATTGATTAACCACATAAATGATTGAAATTTAATTATTTAACTGTTTGAAACTAATTTATATTCCACACTTTTCGTCCCTGCAATACCTATTTTTTGGCATTCTGCAATCCTCATTTCTAGGTATATTTTCGCAAGTCTGCTGCAAAATTACTATATTTTAATGATTTATCAAAGTATTTTTGCTAAAATTTCGATTTTATTTCTTACTTTTGCCGAAAATTAGAAAAAATATAGATTAAACGAAGTATGAAATTCAATTATGACGTGCTCGTTATCGGTGGAGGACATGCCGGATGCGAGGCTGCAGCAGCCTCCGCAAACATGGGTGCCAAAACCTGTTTGATAACGATGGATATGAATAAGATTGGCCAGATGAGTTGCAACCCCGCCATCGGAGGTATTGCCAAGGGACAGATTGTGCGCGAAATCGATGCATTGGGCGGACAGATGGGTATCGTAACGGATAAAACCGCCATCCAGTTCCGAATGCTCAACATCGGCAAGGGTCCTGCCGTATGGAGCCCCCGTGCCCAATGCGACAGAGGAAAGTTTATCTGGGAATGGAGAACCATCCTCGACCATACTGACAACCTCGACATCTGGCAAGACCAGGCTGACGAACTGCTCGTAGCTAACGGAGAAGCCATCGGCGTAAAAACCATCTGGGGAGCCGAATTCTATGCCAAGAGCATCATCATCACCGCTGGAACATTCCTCAACGGACTGATGCATGTAGGAAGAAAGATGGTAGAAGGCGGAAGATGCGCCGAACCTGCCGTACACAACTTTACGGAGAGCATCACCCGATGGGGTATCACTACAGCCAGAATGAAAACCGGAACTCCGGTCAGAATTGACAAGAGAAGTGTTCATTTCGAAGATATGGAAGAACAGCCGGGCGACAGCGATTTCCACCAGTTCTCTTACATGGGAGAACATCGGGTTCTGAAACAATTGCCTTGCTGGACTTGCTATACCAACAAGAAGGTACACGAAACTTTAAAAAGCGGTCTCGCTGACTCACCTTTATATAATGGTCAGATTCAGAGTACCGGTCCACGTTACTGTCCGAGTATAGAAACGAAGCTCGTCACCTTCCCCGACAAGGATCAGCATCCGCTCTTCCTGGAACCGGAAGGCGAAGATACGAACGAGATGTATCTGAACGGTTTTTCTTCGAGCATGCCGATGGAAATCCAGCTGAATGCACTTCACGAGATTCCTGCTTTGAGAGATGCCAAGATTTACAGACCGGGATACGCCATCGAATACGATTACTTCGACCCTACCCAACTCAAACATTCACTGGAGTCGAAAATCATCAAAGGTCTCTTCTTTGCCGGACAGGTGAACGGAACCACCGGTTATGAGGAAGCAGGAGGACAGGGAACCGTGGCAGGAATCAACGCAGCCTTGCATTGCGTTGGCGACAAAACATTCGAGATGAACCGCGATGAGAGTTATATCGGCGTACTCATCGATGATCTCACCACAAAGGGAGTTGACGAGCCATACCGTATGTTTACCTCCAGAGCCGAATACCGCATTCTGCTCCGTCAGGACGATGCCGATGCCCGACTCACCGAAAAAGCATACGAACTCGGAATTGCCAAGCGCGACCGTTACGACTGGTGGATAGAGAAGAAAGAAGGCATCGGAAGAATCATCGAATTTTGCGCCAACTATCCTATCAAGAAGGATGAGATAAATCCAAAACTGGAGGCGCTCGGCACTACTCCACTTCGCGCCGGCTGCAAGCTCATCGACCTCATCGCCCGTCCTCATCTGAACCTCACGAATCTTTCGGAGATTATTCCGGACCTGAAGGCTGCATTAGACGCGCCAGCTAACCGGAAGGAAGAGATAGCGGAAGCTGCAGAAATCAAGATGAAGTACAAAGGTTACATCGAACGAGAACGTCTCATCGCCGATAAGATGCACCGACTGGAGGACATCAAGATAAAGGGCCGCTTCAACTATTCCGAGCTCCACGAAATCTCCACAGAAGGACGCCAGAAACTCGAGCGCATCGACCCGGAAACTTTGGCACAGGCAAGCCGAATTCCGGGCGTATCACCAAGCGATATCAACGTGATGCTTGTATTACTCGGAAGATAAGCCGTTTCACAGCGAAAAACAAGGGAATTCTCAATGTTTCACGTGAAACGGACTATCAACAAAACATTTGATGCTCAACCGCTTAAGGAAGGTTGCATCAAGTGTTTTGCGGTTAAAGTAAAACTTCAGCAATTCGTGAAACAAAAGCGGATAAAATCGAGTAAAAGGCAAAAACAAACGGGCAAAAAGCCCATAAAAAGGAACAAGAAAAAAGAATAAAATAAGTATCAATTTAAAGCATAAAAAGTAATGAACAATCAGCTATTATTAGACAATCTGCGTTGCATTCCAGATTGGCCAATCAAGGGTGTAAACTTCCGCGACGTTTCAACCCTTTTCAAGAATCCTGCATCTTTAAAAGAGATCAGCGATGAGATGTATGAACTCTACAAAGACAAAGGAATCACCAAGATTGTAGGCATCGAATCACGCGGTTTCGTAATGTCTTCTGCCCTTGCTATTCGTCTCGGAGCCGGCGTAGTTTTATGCCGCAAACCAGGCAAACTTCCATGCAAAACCGTACAGGAAAGTTATGCTAAGGAATATGGCATGGATACCATCGAAATCCACGAAGATGCCATCAATGAGAACGACATCGTACTCCTCCACGACGACCTCCTCGCTACCGGCGGAACCATGAAAGCAGCATGCGACCTGGTAAAGAAATTCCATCCGAAAAAGGTATATGCCAACTTCATCATTGAACTCGTAAACGAGAATTTCGAAGGCAGAAACTCCTTTGATCCAGACGTTGAAGTAACTACTTTATTGCAGTTATAAGCAACAAAAATACTGCGAGAAATACTGCGAGAATGCAGCAAGGAAGCAGCAAAAGACACTAGAGCGTTGCCGTTTCACGTGAAACAGTAACGCTCGTTTTCCCTTTAAAAACAAGTAAAAATATGACGAAACAAGAGAATGAGGAGCGCTTGGCAAGGCTTAAAAACATCGTTTTAAGCATGCCAGAGAAGCCAGGAAGCTACCAATATTACGACGAAAATCATACGATTATATATGTGGGAAAGGCGAAAAACCTGAAGAGAAGAGTATCTTCCTACTTCCATAAAGAGGTAGACAGATACAAGACAAAGGTGCTCGTTTCTAAGATTTACGACATCTCTTATACGGTCGTAAACACGGAAGAAGACGCACTTTTGCTTGAAAATAGTCTAATCAAAAAGTATAATCCAAGATATAATGTCCTGCTGAAAGACGGCAAGACATACCCTTCTATATGCGTAACAAACGAGTATTTTCCACGCATTTTCAAGACTCGTCATATTAATAAAAAGGTGGGAACTTTCTTCGGCCCTTATCCTCATATCGGCAGTATGTATGCTGTTTTAGAGGTCATCAAGAAGCTCTACAAGCCGCGAACCTGCAGAATGCCTATCACCAGAGAAGGCGTTGCAGAAGGCAGATACAAGCCGTGTCTGGAGTATCATATCCACAATTGCGGAGCACCCTGCATCAATAAGCAGAGCTATGAGGAATATCAGGAAAACATGCGTCAGGCACGTGAAATTCTGAAGGGAAACACGCGGGAAGTAAGCAAATATCTCTACGATTTAATGATGAAGAATGCCGAACTTCTTCGCTTTGAAATAGCCGAAGAATATAAGAAAAAGTACCAATTACTGGATGAATTTGAGGCAAAAAGCGAGGTGGTAAGCCATACAATTACAGATGTAGATGTCTTCACTATCGTGAATGATGACGCCAACAAGAACGCATTCATCAACTACATTCACGTAAAAAACGGCACCATCAACCAGAGCTTCACCTACGAATACAAGCGCAAACTGGAGGAGAGCGATGAGGAGCTTCTGATTACGGCCATACCGGAAATCAGAGAGCGTTTCCACTCCACATCGAAGGAGATAATCGTGCCTTTCGAGATGGAATGGAAACTGAAAGACGCCAACTTCTTCGTACCTCAGAGAGGTGACAAAAAGCATCTTCTGGAACTGTCGGAAATGAACTGCAAGCAGTATAAATTCGACCGTCTGAAACAGGCTGAAAAGCTCAACCCGGAGCAGAAACAGACCCGATTGATGAAGGAATTACAAGCAAAACTGAAGCTTCCAAAGCTGCCTTATCAGATAGAATGTTTCGATAATTCCAACATATCCGGTACTGATGCCGTGGCAGGATGTATCGTATATAAAGGTATGAAACCATCCAGAAAAGACTACCGTAAATACAACATCAAAACGGTGGAAGGACCTGATGATTACGCATCCATGCAAGAGGTGGTAAGACGCCGGTACAGTCGCATGATAGAGGAAGAAACTGCACTTCCAGACCTCATTATTACCGATGGCGGAAAGGGGCAGATGGACGTAGTAAGAGAGGTTATTGTTGACGAATTACACCTGGATATCCCTATCGCAGGACTTGCCAAAGACGACCGCCATCGCACCAACGAACTTCTCTTCGGATTTCCACCTCAAACCATCGCCCTACCACCCGAAAGCGAGCTGTTCAAGGTTCTGACGCAGATACAGGATGAGGTGCACAGATACGCTATCACCTTCCATCGCGACAAACGCAGCAAGCATGCTCTTCACTCAGAATTAGACGATATCAAAGGCATCGGTCCGAAAGCTAAAGAAGCCCTGCTGAGCAAGTTTAAGAGCGTGAAAAAGATGAAAGAAGCATCCTTGGAACAACTTTCAGAAGTATTAGGCCCTCATAAGGCAGAAATTCTTTCAAAATATTTCGAAGAAAAAGGCGAGAATATGAAATAAAAGTTGTATATTTGCAGTTCAAACTATACTATATATATTAATAATAAGAAGAAGAACAGAACCGAAGCAAGCATTCCACAAATGCTATTCATAAAGTTCTATGTTCAACATTCAAAGTTCAAAGTAGTAATATGAGAATCGTAATACAGCGTGTCTCTCACGCCTCAGTTACCATCGAAGGAGAGGTTAAATCTGCTATCAGACAAGGCTATCTGATCCTTCTGGGAATAGAGGAAAGCGACACTTCAGAAGATGTAGACTGGCTGGTCAGAAAGGTAATAGGACTCCGTGTTTTCGACGACGAAAACCACGTTATGAACCGCTCCATCATGGATATAAATGGTGAGATTCTGGTCATCAGCCAGTTCACCCTATTCGCCAGCTACAAGAAAGGAAACCGCCCAAGCTGGCTCAGAGCAGCCAAGCACGAAATCAGCGTTCCACTCTATGAGGAGTTCTGCAAAAAGCTATCCGATGCACTCGGAAAGCCAGTAGGAACAGGCGAATTTGGTGCTGATATGAAGGTAGATTTACTGAACGATGGACCGGTAACCATCATGATGGATACTCACAACAAGGAATAATGCCCTACCCTGAAAGAAAGGCATCTTTCCCCATAAAAGAATTAGGAAGATGACAATAAAAGAAGCACAAGAAGCTGTAGATCAGTGGATTAAAGAATATGGCGTACGCTATTTCAGCGAACTGACCAATATGGCTTGCCTCACAGAAGAAGTGGGCGAACTGGCACGCGTCATTGCCCGAACATACGGCGACCAGAGTTTTAAGAAAGGCGAGAAACCTAACTTAGGCGAAGAAATGGCCGATGTTCTTTGGGTGCTTATCTGCCTGGCAAATCAGACAGGGATTGACTTGACAGAAGAACTCCAGAAGAGTTTTGACAAGAAGACCCAAAGGGATTCTGAAAGGCATAAAAACAATCCAAAACTATCTGAGCATCAGGAAGATAAAGAACAAGATAACAAGAATTAAAATTGCTATTCATATAAAAACTTAACTTTAATAATTATATAAATAACATTAAGTATGAGCAGTATTAAAGAACAGGTTCTTGCACAGCAGGGACAGTATAAAGAGTCAGACGACAAGTATTTATCAGTTTTGAAGCAGTACAACTGCAACCTCAACGATGAGGAAGTAGCTGCTGCAGTAAAGAAGATTCTCGATGAAAAGGTAGCAGAGAATGAGACCATGGAGGTCAAGAAGTTCCTCTTCGGTAGCATCGAGTTAACTTCTCTCCATACAGAAGATACAGAAGAAAGCATCCTGAAGATGATTGAAAAGGTGAACCAGTTTGCCAAGGATTATCCTCAGCTTCCTCACGTAGCAACCGTATGTACCTACCCTAACTTTGCCGGCCTTATCAGCCAGAGTCTGGAGGTTGACGGCGTAGAAATCGCTGTAGTAAGCGGCAATTTCCCATCCTCTCAGACCTTTATCGAGGTAAAGATTGCAGAAACCGCTATGGCTATCAAGGATGGTGCAACAGAGGTGGATATCGTAATGCCTGTTGGCAAGTTCTTCAGCGAAGATTACGAGGGTCTCTGCGATGATATTCAGGAACTCAAGGAGACATGCGGAGAGCATAAGATGAAATGCATTCTGGAGACAGGCGATCTGAAGAATTGCAGCAACATCATGAAGGCTTCTATCCTCGCAATGTACTCAGGTTCTGACTATATCAAAACCTCAACAGGCAAGGAGAAGGTCTCAGCTACCCCTGAGGCAGCATACGTTATGTGCCAGGCTATCAAGGCATATTACGAAAAGACTGGCATTCAGATTGGTTTCAAGCCTGCAGGTGGTATCAATACCGTTCATGATGCCGTAGTTTACTACACCATCGTGAAGGAAGTTTTGGGCGAGAAATGGCTGACCAACCAGTGGTTGCGCCTCGGCACATCACGCCTGACTAACCTCCTCTTGAGCGAAATTCTGGGCAAGGAGATTAAATACTTCTAAAGAAAAGTAACTGATTATCAACAGAATACAAAAAACGCAAAGGGTTGATTCTCTCTGAGAACCAACCCTTTTTATATTATGTTTTCTCTTCAATTTTTATATTAAGCTTTTCTTTCAATCACAAAATCCAAGTAAGCCTTCAAGGCATTATATATATCCTTATCCTCTACATAAGTATCGAGGAAATTCATGGCTTCGGCATGGAAATCCCACATACGTTTATCCGCATATTCAATACCTCCGTTTTCCTTTGTAAATGCCACTAACTGAGCTATTTCATCTGCCGTCACAGTATGAGCCTTTACCTTTCTGGCAAGCTTCATCATCTCCTCATCACCGGTAGACTTCAAAGCATATATTACAGGCAAAGTCAGTTTTCCTTCAACCATATCATTACCAGTAGGTTTACCTATCTCCTTGGAATCATAATAATCAAAGATATCATCACGGATCTGGAAGATGATGCCCAAGTTCTGTCCGAAACGCTTCGCCTCTTCAATCTGCAGTTCTGAAGCATTGGCAGACATCGCTCCGATACCGGCGCAAGCCTCAAAGAGAGCAGCCGTTTTCTGCTTAATCACCTGATAATAAATATCTTCCGATATCTCTTCATTACTGATACTGTTGAGCTGAAGAATCTCACCATTAGACAGGATACGTCCCAACTCAGCAAGATAACGCACGATTTCCTCTGAATGCGAATAAGATACATGAAGCAAGGCGGTGGAAAGAATGAAATCGCCCACAAGCACAGCCACCTTATTATTATAAGTAGCATTCACGCTAGCCTGTCCGCGGCGCTCCCCACTCTCATCAACCACATCATCATGTACCAGCGAAGCGGTATGAAGAAGCTCCAGACCTACAGCAGAATGCTGGGTAACACTGGAAACCTCTCCAAAATTACGTGCCATCAACAAGATGAGTATAGGGCGCATACGTTTTCCAGCGCGCTGACGGATGTGGTCGAGCACCTGGGAAAGGAGGCCATCGCTATGCATAAGAGACTTGTTGAACAAATCTATGAAATCTGCTAATTCTGCCTCTATAGGCAGCTTGATAAGTGATAAATAGTCCATTATATGTGAGTAAATCTACTTAATTTCTGAAATTTGTTACAAAATTAATCAATTCTTCTTGAAATATCGCATTTTTTTAGTAATTTTACACCACAAAAATGAATATTATGGATAAATTGTTCCTTTTAGACGCGTATGCGCTCATTTATAGGTCGTATTACGCCTTTATGAAAGCCCCTCGAATCAATTCGAAGGGACTCAATACTTCGTGTGTAATGGGGTTCTGCAATACCCTCAACGAGATACTTACCAAGGAGAAACCTACCCATATTGCGGTGGCTTTCGACCATGGCAAGACCTTCCGTCATGAGGCTTTCCCTGCATATAAAGCTCAACGAGAAGAGACACCGGAAGACATCAAACTCTCTGTGCCTATCATCAAAAATATCCTGGAGGCATATCATATCCCTATCCTTCAGGTAGATGGTTTCGAGGCGGATGATATCATTGGAACAGTTGCCTTGAAGGCCGGTGAAAAGGGGATGGAAACCTACATGCTCACACCCGATAAGGATTACGCACAACTGGTTCGTAACAATGTTTTCATGTTCCGTCCTCGTCATGGCGGTGGATACGAAAAGTTGGGCGTACAGGAAATTGAAGAGAAATACAGCATCACTTCCCCACTCCAGGTTATCGACCTCCTTGCTCTGATGGGCGACTCAGCTGATAACTTCCCAGGCTGTCCGGGCGTAGGAGAAAAGACAGCCATCAAACTTATCAACGAGTTCGGTAGTGTAGAAGGTCTTATCGAGAACTCTTCTCAAGTGAAAGGCAAGCTCCGCGAAAAAGTGGAGGGTGCTGTAGAAGATATCAGGATGTCAAAGTTCCTGGCAACCATACGAACCGATGTTCCGGTAGAGATCAAGATGGAAGATTTGAAACGGGTAGAGCCAGACAATACAAAATTGGATGAAATCTTCACCGAGTTGGAGTTTAAGTCGTTTGCCAACCGAGTTCTTAACAAACCTAAAAAGGTGCAAACAAAGCCTACAGGAGAGCTCGATTTATTTGGCGCACAGCCTGCCGATGGTCAGGAAGAGTCAAAAAACGCGAGTTTTGAGACCCTTAAAACGACCTCTCATTCATATAAACTCATTGATACAGAAGTAGATGCAAGGAAACTTTATGACTATTTATTGACATTCAATATTCTCAGTCTAGACACAGAGACCACATCTACCGCTGCTATTGATGCAGAATTGGTGGGTTTGAGCTTTGCCGTGAAGGAAAAAGAGGCTTTCTACGTAGCAATTCCGGCAAATCGTGAAGAAGCCTTAAAAATCGTAAACATCTTCAAACCTCTCTACGAGAACCCGGAAATCCTGAAAGTGGGGCAGAACATCAAATACGATTACGAGGTGTTGATGAACTACGGCATAGAGATTCAGGGCAAGATGTTCGATACGATGCTCGCCCACTATCTCATCCAGCCAGAACTTTACCACAACATGGATTACTTGGCAGAAGTATTCCTCAACTATCAGACCATCCACATTGAAGAGCTGATTGGTCCGAAGGGAAAGAACCAGAAGTCGATGCGCGATCTCGCCCCATCAGATATTTACGAATATGCTGCCGAAGATGCCGACATCACCTTGAGATTGAAAAATGTGCTCGAACCAAAACTCAAAGAGATAGATTGTGAAGATCTGTTCTGGAATGTAGAAATGCCGCTTGTACCTGTTTTAGCCCACATGGAGATGACGGGAGTATGCATCGACACCGATACCCTGAAGGAAACATCCGAGAAACTCACCAACCGCCTCAATGAGATAGAACATCATATCTATGAGTTGGCAGGCGAATCGTTCAATATCGCTTCCCCACGCCAGGTTGGAGAAATACTCTTCGGAAAGATGAAGATTGTGGAGAAGCCTAAGAAGACGAAGACGGGCCAGTACGTAACAAGCGAAGAAGTTCTTCAGCAGCTGCGCAGCAAGAGTCCAATCATCGATGAGATACTGAACTACAGAGGTTTAAAGAAACTTTTGGGAACCTATATAGATGCCCTTCCAAAGCTTATCAACTCTCGCACCGGTCACATTCATGCCTCTTTCAACCAAGCCATCACAGCCACAGGACGTCTTTCTTCAAGTGATCCAAACCTGCAGAATATTCCTGTACGCGATGACGATGGCAAGGAGATACGCAGATGCTTCATCCCAGAACCAGGCTGCCTGTTCTTCTCTGCCGACTATTCACAGATAGAACTTCGCATCATGGCACACCTGAGCCAGGATCCAAACATGGTAGAGGCATTCCGTGAAGGCTCTGATATTCATGCAGCTACAGCTGCTAAGATTTGGCACGAAGACATCAAAGAAGTAACAGATGCACAGCGCAAGAAGGCAAAAACTGCCAACTTCGGCATCATCTACGGCATCACGACCTTCGGTCTTGCCCAACGCATGAACATCGAAAACCGAGAGGCAAAGCAGATCATAGAAGACTACTTCCGCACCTTCCCTGGTGTTCAGGCTTACATGGAGAAGGCAAAGGAAATGGCAAGAGAGAAAGGCTATGCCGAAACCCTCTTCCACCGCCGTCGCTACCTGCCAGACATCAACAGCAAGAATGGTACAGTAAGAGGATTTGCCGAGCGCAATGCCATCAATGCCCCTATCCAGGGCTCTGAGGCAGACATCATCAAAGTGGCTATGATCCGCATCTTCAACCGATTCAGAGCAGAAGGCATCAGGAGCAAGATGATTATCCAGGTGCATGACGAACTCAATTTCTCCGTATATCCGGAAGAGAAGGAAAAGGTAGAGAAGATTGTGGTAGAAGAGATGCAGAACGCCTACCAGCTCAGTGTGCCTCTGGTTGCTGATGCCGGATGGGGAAACAACTGGCTAGAAGCACATTAGAAAAACCAGAAGGTGGCCGCAGAAACCGCAAGGCAACTTAAATACAAAGAAGCTCGCAAGATACCAAACGTTCATCTTGCGAGCTTTTCTTTTCGAGATGTTTCACATGAAACAACCAAATCTTCTATCAAAACACTACTAAAAAGACAAATAACTCCTTTATTCACAAGTACATCTAGAAATCTTTGTTTATTTAGATTAAAAAGGATAATAAAATTATAATATTTTCAAATTTATTTGGTTCTTACAGAAATAAAGTGTATATTTGCATTATAAATCAGAAAGATATGCAAACGCACCTGTCTGATTAAAAGTGAATAGATAACAGTAATCAATCAAATTAAGAAAGAAAGGAACATTATGAAGAAATATGTTTGCGACGTATGTGGTTGGATTTATGATCCAGAAGTAGGTGATCCAGAGGGCGGCATCGCTCCAGGTACAGCATTCGAAGACATCCCAGATGATTGGGTTTGCCCTCTTTGCGGAGTAGGCAAGGAAGATTTCAGCCCTGTAGAGGAATAAGGCTCTTTTGGAGGAATCACGCGAAGGATATCCTCACAAAGGAATCATCTGAATGAAATGCCTGATATTCAGGCAACACATTCATAAAATAATAGGAGGAACCATTATGACAAAAGTTAGAGAAATCTACCGCTGCCAGATTTGTGGCAATGTAGTAGAAGTTGTAAACCCAGGAGCCGTGCTCAGTTGCTGTGGCGAGCCGATGAAGCTGATGAAGGAAAACACCAGTGATGGCGCCAAAGAGAAGCACGTGCCTGTGATAGAACCTATTGAGGGCGGATATCGCGTAACAGTAGGAAGTGTGGAGCATCCGATGCTTCCAGAGCATTACATCCAATGGATAGAATTGCTCACCCCTACCGATGTGCTTCGTCACGAGTTGAAGCCAGGCGAAAAGCCTGAAGCTATCTTCCTGACCAACGCAGAAGCCAAGGATGTTACGGCTCGAGAATACTGCAACCTTCACGGATTGTGGAAGGGGGTAATCTAAAAGATTGCCTATAGGTAAGATCTAAAAGATTTCAGAAGGATAAAATCAAAAGAAATAGTATTATTCAGGAGGATGCGTCTCTATATTGTAGACACATCTTCCTGTTTTTTTAGCTATCAATCAAAGTTTTTCTCAAAAAACTTTGGAACTTATTGAAATAATTCGTATATTTGCACCAGATATCTATCAAAGATTCATTTTTAATAATAATACGTAATATCAATTATTCATCATTTAATTATAAACATTTAAATTCATAACAATTATGAGAAGAACTATTTTTACTTTTATCATGCTTTGTTTCGTAACACTAACTCTGCAGGCACAAGATGTCTGGACAGCAGCAGGTTCTAGCACAATCTTCGGAACTCATTGGGATATAAAAGATACCCAAAATGATATGACCGACAAAGGGAATGGTATCTGGCAACTCACAAAAACTGGTTGCATTCTTGAGCAGGGCGTGAAAAACGAATTCAAAGTCGTGAAGAATCATGATTGGAATTCTGGATCGTACCCAGAAGGAAATTATGTCTTTACAGTAAAAGAGACTGGTACTTATAGCGTGACTATTCAGTTTGATGCAAACAATTGCACTATCAATGCAACATACACAAAAACCGGTGATGCTGTCATCGGTGAAAAGACATGGACTGTAGCGGGGTCACCAGAAATACTGGGAAAAAAATGGCTTGAAACAGCGACAGAAAACGACATGATCAAACAGGATGATAACGTCATATACATTCTGACCAAGACCAATCTGACCCTCGCTCAGGGCATTTATCAATATAAAATCTGTGCAAACCATGGATGGGCAGAAAACTATGGTGACGATAATGATCCTGAAGGTAATGCCTCCATTGTTATCACAAAAGCCGGAACCTACGACGTTACCTTCACCTTCAATCAGGAAACCAAGGAGGTATCTGCTACAGCTGTACCAAGCGTAACTGACGGTATCAGCCAGCTTCCAGCCGACGTCAAGACCAAGAAAGTAATCTTCAATCTTCAGGGTCAGCGAATTTCTTCCCCAAAACAGGGAGTTTACATCATCAACGGCAAGAAAGCTGTTTTGAAATAACAAATACTTATCATAGTAATCATCAGAAAGGCATTCACCAGCATCGTGAATGCCTTTTTTAGATAATTTTCCACGATTTTTTCGTATCTTTCATTTATAATGTGTAACTTTGTATCCAATATATTTAAAGCAAAAGAACAATGGCAAAGAACAATAAGCAGACAGCTGGTCAAGATAGTGGCAGCAAAATGGTCGCCCTTGGTTCTAAGAAATTCATCGCACAACACTTGAACTACGCCCGCACATCAGCTGTTATGCATGCGCACAACAGGTGATGTGCAATCGCACAACAGCTGTTGTGCGATTGCAGAAGGTATCTCTTCCAGCAACTTATCCTATCTTTTCCAACAACTTATCCTATATATCCCAAGGACTTATGCAATATTTTACAGGCACCTCTCCCGTATATTCCAACGTTTTCACCTATATCGTTGCGCTTCCTCAAGCGTTTCTGTCGGTTTATCATCGTTGATTCTTCCGTCATCTATGATTTTTAGATAATTTTCCACTATTTCTTTGTATCTTTCATTTATAATGTGTAACTTTGCGTCAATATATTTAAAGTAATACAACAATGGCAAAAACAATAAGCAGACAGCTGATCAAAACGGCAACAGCGCCAAGAAGACCACCAGGAAAAAGAAGAAGAGGTTTCCATCCAGCAGCAAACGAACTCATCTTCGAACAGAGATTCCGCCTCTTACCGCTCAAGTCAGCCAAAGAATTTGGTAGCCCAAGGAATATCTTTCCTCTCAGGCTTAGCCGAAACCTTAAAGTCGCCAGAAGCCACAGCCCAGCTGGTTGATTCCATCGTTGGGAAAAACGAGCAGACAGGCGAAACCTCCATCAAGATACCTGTGGAGAGCAAAGAGACTGTCTCTAATCTCTTGAATCTCATAGGAAAGTTGTTTGCAAAATAAGTCATGGGTAAAAAGAAACATAAGCATCAAGGACATTATTGCAAGATGTGTGGAGAGTATAAATCCAACGAGTCGTTCAGTGGTAAAGGACACAGACTGCACATCTGCAAGAAATGTATATCAATAACTGAAGTTTCGCAAGTGAATAAATATCAACTTGCTTGTTTATAAATATACATAT
>JAJWFY010000079.1:0-3461 GCA_021615735.1 Segatella copri
TTAAATTCAAACTGAAGGTGGTTCATGATGAGACGCGACATTCTGCCATTTCCATTTTCCAATACCTAAATCCGGTCATTTTCGGTCGCGGGCATTAAGGTCATTAAGGATTTCAGATTATCAAAATATCCCTCTATCTTATAAAATAAGGTTAAATCAAGTTCGCCCTGCCAACAAAATCCATCCATAAAATCACTTTTCTGAATATTTTTTGTATTTTTGCAGATATATTGCGCTGATATGGGAGTTGAGCATGGCTTACCCTCCTAGATTACAGGCGCATCATTATCAAATGATTAGAGCATGAAGAAGATATTATTCCTACACGGATTCTTCGCCACGGGCAGCTGTCCGATGGCGAGAGCCTTGAAAGAGGCGTTTGAAGGGACGGCGGTGGTGCTGACTCCCGACCTCCCTTTGCACCCCAAGGAGGCACTGAAGGAGATTCGCTCCATCATCGACCGGGAGCAGCCCGACTTGCTTCTGGGCAACAGCTGCGGCTCTTTCCTCGCCCAGATGCTAGCTCCGGTGGTGGGCATTCCTGCCCTGCTCGGCAATCCGTATTTCATGATGACGGAGTTTCTGAAGGAGCGAATCGGAGAGCATGAATACAAGGCACCGAGAAGGGACGGAAATCAGCTGCTGGTGATTGACGAGGCGCTGATTGAGGAGTTTGCGGAACTGGAAGCCGTGCAGTTTGACCATTGCAACCCCTATTATAAGAATCGTGTGTGGGGACTTTTTGGTGAGCAGGACACCCTGGCTCACTTCTCCCCTCTCTTCCTGCAGCATTACAGTCAAGCCTTCCATTTCCCTGGCGGTCATACGCCTACAGAGCAGGAGGTGAAGACCTGGTACGCTCCCCTTGCCCAGAAAATGCTGATGGAATTTTCAGCAAAGGAAGAAAGATATTTCCAGCACTTTAAGGGCGGCAAATATAAATTCATCCATTCTGCCTTCGACTCCGAGACTCAGGAGCGCATGGTGGTTTATCAGGCTCTCTATGGAGACAAAGCCTATTGGGTAAGACCGGAAGATATGTTCTTCGGGAAAGTTACGAGGGACGGCAGAACTTTTAATCGTTTCACGGAAATAGACAGATAATTATGGAGACATTTAATAATGTAATAAACAGTGACCAGCTTGTTCTGGTCGATTTCTTTGCTACATGGTGCCAACCTTGCAAGGCGATGCACCCCATTCTGGAGCAGGTGAAGAGTGTATTGGGCGACCGCATCCGAATCATCAAGGTGGATGTGGACAAGTACGGCGTAACAGCAAGCCAATACCGCATCCAATCCGTGCCTACCCTGATGCTTTTCCGAAACGGAGAAGTATTGTGGCGCACAAGCGGTGTGGTAGATAAAGCCGAACTGCTGGCTACGCTTGATCCATTCTTGACATAACAGATGAAAAGAATAAAGGAGTAACAACAAGAAAATGAGCATGAAACAGATAGAAACACTCGTTTTTGATTATGGAGGTGTCATCGTGAACATTGATGATGCCTCTGTTGTAAAAGCCATGGAGAGCCTGGGCGTTACGGCGTTCAAGCGACTAATCCATGTCCGCAAGATCAAGAGACTGATGCACCAATATATTAATGGTCTGGTAGCAGAAGCAGAAACTTTGAAAGAGATGCTGAGCCTTTGCCGCAAAGGAACCTCAACTGAGGATATTGAGAAAGTCCTGGAAGAGTTGTGTGGCAATCTGCCCGTGGAAAGACTGGAGGCATTGGCCAAGCTTCGGAAGCGGTATAAGGTCTATCTGCTCAGCAACATCAACGATACGCTTTGGCAGAAATCAGTTAGTCAGATAAATCAGCTGGGATATTCCACAGACGAACTGTTTGATGAAGTATTCCTCTCATACGCCATGCGGAAAGAGAAGCCATCCGTCGAAATCTATGAAGAGATGACGCAGCAGACAGGATTGAATCCTGCCACTACCCTCTATTTTGATGACCGTGCCGAGAATGCCGAAGCAGGCAAGCGTTTTGGTTTTCAGAGCGTACTGGTAAAGACCAATCATCTGGAAGAACATCAGGAATGGCAAGAAATTAACAAAAAATAGTGTAAAAGAATAGGTATGATGACAATTGATACAACAAACCTCTGTTCGCATCTTCAAAAAAAGTTGTTTGAACCAGTGGGAATATATTATCCTATCTGGCAAGCCATGCAGAACGATAAGGAGTTGACTGCCGCGGTTCGCTCACGACAGCTTCATATCTATCGTAACGGCAAGAAGATTCTCATTCTCGCTGGCAAGGCTCAGCCTAAGATTATCAGAGAGGACAATTTGAATGAATTGATTAAGAAAATAATATAGATGATTAAGAAAGAAGAAGTTATATCTTTTGTATGGCAGCATATTCTGCTGCTCGTTTCGCTCTATGTAATGACTTTCGGAGTCGCAGCATGTGTACGAAGTCAGTTAGGTTCAAGCGTTATTTCCACCATCCCTTACGTGATGGCTTCGGCAGGTAAGATGCTTGATTACATCCCAGGATGGACTATCGGCGGCTACACCATCATGATGAATGCGATCTTCGTGGTGCTGCAGATTCTGATTCTGAGAAGAAACTTCGAGTGGGTGCAACTCTTCCAGCTCGCCATCGGCTTTATCTTCGGAATGTTCATAGACCTCAATATGGTGCTTACACAGTGGATGGTTTCAGAAAATATCCTGGTCAATGCCCTTGTGCAGATTGCCGGTTGCACCATCCTCGGTTTCGGAATTGCCATGGAGGTGAAGTGCGGCTCAGTAACCATGCCTGGCGAGGGCATTTCCATCGCCATTCACAAGGTTACTGGCTGGCCTTTCCCTAAAGCCAAGATTCGGGTGGACATCACGCTCGTGGTCTTGGCCGTCTTGTTCTGTTTCCTGCTTCTCGGTTCATGGAAATGGGAGATCGTGGGCATCGGAACGCTCTTCGCCATGGTCTATGTAGGTGTTACAGTTCGCCTATTCAACAAACATCTTGCATGGTTCGACCGCCTGCTCCACTATCGTCCAGGTTGCCGAAGATATGTTTACGGACTGGCACGATACATAAGAAGACAGATGTAAGTTTTTCTAAATATGAATAAAAATGGAAACAGAAAGAATTTTAGCTTGTGGGTGGTGACAAGGATATGGTTAAAGTGTTTAAGTACAAAGGATAAAAATAAATCTCTGTTCACATCTTCAAAAGAAGTTGTTTGAACCAGATGGAGTACATTATCCTATCTGGCAAGGCTCAGCCGAAGATGCAATTCTGATGTGGGCAATGAGAAAGCTATGGAATAGGAGCACTATTCAGACTCGGAGTATGTAGTCTGATTTCTGCATCAAAGTTTAACGGTCTGACTAAGCGACTTGTTAAAATAGCCAAAAATAGAACAGAAAAGCAAGCAAAAGTTCGTTTTCTATTCCAAATTTTACTATTTTTGCACCATGATAATGGATTTAGAACATAT
>JAJWFY010000080.1:0-3437 GCA_021615735.1 Segatella copri
TATTTGTTTTTGGCAGCAATCTGGCTGGCATGCATGGTGGTGGTGCTGCCCGCATTGCCCGATTACACTTCGGTGCCGTCATGGGCAAGGGTGTAGGCTTGCAGGGGCAGAGTTATGCCATCCCTACGATGCAGGGCGGCGTGGAAACCATCCGTCCATACGTGGATAGATTCATCGCCTATGCTAAGCGACATCCCGAGAAGCATTTCCTGGTAACCCCAATAGGTTGCGGCATCGCCGGTTTCGAAGCCGAAGACATCGCCCCATTGTTCAAGAAGGCAAAGGAGATGAAGAACATCAGCTTGCCGGAGAGTTTCTGGGAGGTGATAGAGTAATTTTCTGAAGAAAAAGTGGAATATAGGTTTTGAAAGAAAAAGGAAAAGATCATGCTGAACTTGAAAGAAACTTTAGAATCATTTTCATTGAGTGAGGATACACGGAGAAAAATTCAGAACGAAGACCACCCATTCAGAAATCAGGGCACCCCATTCATCCCTTCTGAATTCAAGGAAATCGCCCAGATAGCTTTAGCCGGTCACTTCCTGGTAAGTACTGGTATCCAACAGGTAACAGTACAACCCACGTGTGTGGAGTTCTACTATCACGAAGAGGCCGAGGGTGGCATCAAAGACCCCATCGTATATCATCGCAACCCCAAGAATAGTTCTCCCAAGAGCATCTTCAAGTTGGGCATTCTGCACAACCATGTTTCCGGAATCGACATCACGTTCGAGAAGGGCACCCATCCAGAAGATGCCATCAGGGCATCCCTGCTGATACGTGAGTTTTCTGTAGATGGAAATCCACCCGACAGTCGTTCCACCTTATTATATGATATGCTTTATTCGCAAGCCTCCATCTTCGATGGCTTCTCCATCAAATGGGTTGATGGAGAAGAAAAGGCAGAGGTAAAAGCCGATGTACGCAAGAACGTGGCGAAATATGAAGAAAACGGTCAGAAGATGCAAGCAAAAGAGCATCAGGAACTTCTCGACAAAGGGTTCACCTTAACAAAAGACAAGAAGCATATCCAAGACCCACGGCCATGGCAATTTAAAAAGATACAGGTATGATAGCAGATAGAGATACGAATCAGGTATTCGTTTCAGAATGGCTTCCAAAGGTTCATCCCACATTCTTCAGCCGTTTTTCGGAGTTACTGAAGAATGTCCACATCAATATGGCTCTGTTATCAAACACAGCCGATATCTGGTGTCGTGACTACATGCCGATTCAACTAACCGAAGAGGATTTCCTGCAATATCGGTATTATCCCGATTATCTCACAAAGAAAGAATCAGACAAGCAATATATCACGGATACAAAGAGCGTGTGCAATGCTTTGAAGCTACCCAATATCCAAGCCACCGATTTGATAATAGATGGCGGGAATGTGGTAAAAGCCCATGATTGCATCATCATGACAGAGAAAGTTTTTCATGAAAACGCTCAATATCCGCAAGCAGAAGTATTGAATGAGTTGGAGCATCTATTTCATTGTGAGGTCATCATGCTTCCATGGGATAAATATGAGAAATATGGGCATGCTGATGGTATAGTGAAACCAATAGACGAGTCACGTCTTCTAATGACCAACTATGCTGATTACGACCAGGAACTTGCAGAAGAATTCGAGCGACGGCTTGCCACCCGTTTTCGGATAGAGAAGCTACATTATCATGTTCAGCGAGCAGATAAGCGAAATTGGGCATACATCAACTTCCTGCAAGTTGGCAACAACATCGTTCTGCCAGCTATCAACACAGAAGAGGATGAGCAAGCTATGGAGCAAATAAAAACATACTATCCATCATGTAATATCTACCAGTTGGATAGTGAAGAGATCATTAAACAAGGCGGAGCCTTGAATTGTATAACTTGGAATATTAAAAAATAATTATTATGGAGCACCAGCATAATCCTGTGTCAAGCATAGATGTTATTCTAAACTGGAAGAACTTGACATTTATGACATGAAGGGCGTTTTTGAAAGTAGCTTTATCCACCGCCGTCTAAATCTTCTATCCAGTCTTCTCAACTCTATGTGCAAAGATACGAAATTTTCTCCATATTTCCACATGCTAGACACAGGAATTTACTGGTGCGTCCAAAATTCCTATTCTTCATTATCTATCGCCAGAAAACAAAAAGCTATGTTTCCACTGCTTCAAGCACCAGTTCAACATCTTCTAATCCATTATCTATGAAATCCACCTTTATATTCCCGATTAGGTATTTGGCATATTTATTATCCTTATACTGTTCAAGGAAAAGAACCATATCTTTGGCTGTTCGTTTCAAACCCCAACTGCCCCAATCAAGTTGCTTACACAACGGATTGCCCTCCAAGTCCAAGTAGATTACATCGCCTCCCTCCAAATATTCATACGGAACGTTCTTTCCATAAAGCAACGTAGGCATATAGCCATTCCAATTGCCTTCTTTGTCAAAATCAAATGCCTTGTCATGTGCAAGACCAATATAAACATCCTTATACATACAAATAATATTAATTCGTAACTATACACATATAACAAATGTATTGCCTAGTGATAAACTGCATGACACTTAACATTTTGTTTAGCGCAATTCGCACAGTAATTATTGCCATCAATTATAAAACCAGGACATTTATGAGATGGTACGTTCTTTATTCCTCCTCGAAATAACTACCCGCTTCCATCTTGCAATCCATCGCACGGCACTTGTTGTAGCGCTCTCTCGCCCTATTCTCTCTTGCAAACATCTTCTTGGTACCTGCCTCATCTTCCGAGAACTGGAGATGATTGTCAATACCCATATCAAGAGCGATATTCTCCACATCCAGATCATCGGTACCGATGAAGGTAAAGGTCCAGTTCTGCTTCTTCAATTTCTCGATAAGATTCTTGATCATCTTCAGACTATACTCCTCACTGCAATTCTCCTCGCCATCCGTGATAATAGTTACCAACACACTGTCATCCTCGGTGGTCAAGGCATTGATCTTGGCGATACCCATTCCGATGGCATCGTAAAGAGGAGTGGCACCACAAGGA
The DNA here is from genome assembly GCA_021615735.1 of Segatella copri. Taxonomy (GTDB): domain Bacteria; phylum Bacteroidota; class Bacteroidia; order Bacteroidales; family Bacteroidaceae; genus Prevotella; species Prevotella copri_Q. Next base: position 3,039 of record JAJWFY010000080.1, read on the forward strand.
TTATAATCCTTTGCCTTCAAAGGATTGGCATTAGAGGCACGCACGTTATCATAGAACACATTGGTATGCGTGCTGTCGAAGGTGATCAGGGTGACACGCTGCTCTAAGTCGGCATGCGCCTTCTGCATTTTCTGAATGGTGACAAGGGTCTCGTTGATTCCCAACAAAGCCTGACGGCGGATAATACTCATGCTGCCACTCTCATCTACTACCAAAAGATTTAATACTCGTTTCATAACTTGTTTTCTCCTATTTTTTATTGAACTTTAGCAAGTTCAGTAAATAATCCTACTTTCGATGGATTCAGAACTACGGCCGTTGTCTTCTTCCTTTATCTATTATAAACCTGTTGGCGGAATTAAAAAACCGCCTGAAAATTAGTATATTTTTATGGAGAAA
>JAJWFY010000081.1:0-3431 GCA_021615735.1 Segatella copri
AAAAAAAGTGGAACTGTCCTCACGGATAGCTCCACTTTTTTGTTTATACTGAGTCAGAAATGGAGAAGTCAGGGTATTCTAAAAGACAAATATTCTGTATGCTAAACAAAATATTTTGAATCTACAAAATCCTTATACAGCTTTAGTTCTATCCTTCAAAATCGCAGCCATATTGTCGCTCGCCCATCCTATCAGATCATTCATGATAGGAATCAGAGATTCTGCTCGAGAGGTAAGTGAATACTCCACTCTTGGGGGAACCTCGGCATACACTTTTCTGTTTACGTAGCCATCCGTCTCCAGAGTCTTCAAGGTGCTGGTGAGCATCTTTTGCGAAATATCCGGAATGAGCTTGCGGAGGACGTTGAAGCGGAGCGGCTCCTCCTTGTGGACATTCAGCGTGTAAATAACGAGCAATGACCATTTGTCGCTAATGCGAGCCAGTACATTGCGAATCGGACAATCCTGGAAGACCATTTCCTTTATCATTCTTGACATAATCTCTATTCTTACCTTATTAATAATCTACTTTTTCTTTTCCATTTCTATAGCAATAACAATCTCATTATCTGCAATAGGCTACAAAAGTAACCAATATTCCGAAAGTAACCAAATATCCAAAGTTAATCTGAGTTAACGCCTGATTTTTCTTCCTCCCATTCCATCGCAATAGTTACCTCCGGGTAACTATCCCACCCTAAAGTGCCTTCTTGCGGGAACGTTTTTTTTGTAGTACCTTTGCACCGCAATCCAAAAGTATGAACATTTAAATAATTGAACAAGATGAAAGAAACAAAGACTATTGCAAAGGCTGCCAACTTTACAGCCGTTGATTTTGGTAAAATGAGTGATATCAAGGATTACACCTTGCAGTTGGGTCCTGAGATTAAGATTCCCGGAAAGGTATTCGGAGGTCAGAGCGTGAACGCTACTGGTGGCGAGTTCTCATTCCAAAGTTTTGCTCCTGGCACAGAGACTGGCTTCCTTCATACTCACAAGAACCACGAGGAACTGTATTTCTTCCTGAGTGGCAAGGGCGAGTTCCAGGTTGATGGCGAGGTATTCCCCATTCAGGAGGGAAGCGTGGTAAGAGTGGCTCCTTCCGGCAAGCGCTCTGTTCGCAACAATGGCACAGAGCCGCTGCTGATGTTCTGCGTGCAGTATCGTGGCGCAACCTTTACTGCCGAGGATGCTGCCGATGGCGTTATCCTGAATGAAAAGGTTGAGTGGTAATGAAGCGTCACGACAGATAACGTAATCTGTTAGTTCGTGAAAATCAATCGGTTAGGGAATCTCCCCCGATGCTTTTAGGGAAAATCATACAATGGTTTATGGTTTTCCCTTTGCTTTTTTCTGCTATTCTCTCTATCTTTGCACTACATTAGAAGAAAGGATGCACTCGACAATTCGAAAGCAAGCTTTCATTATGCTCGTTTGCACTTGCTTTGCATCATCAAAAAGTTGATAGCGGCAACAAGTAGCCTCTTCAATTAAAATAAATACAGTAATAACCCTTTAAAGAGAAGATAGTTATGAAACGAATCATGATGACAATCGTAGCGGCATGGATGATGATAACATCTATGAATGCTCAGAGACTGACGAACATTCAGGCAGAAGCTCGTTTTATCACAGACAAAATGGTGGTGGAACTGGGATTGAGCAAAGCTCAGCGCAACAATCTCCTGAACATCAACTTCACTTACCTGGACGGCATCCGAAGCTATCGCGACATCGATGCCAACGGCTGGCATTACCGCAACAAGCAGCTCAAGCGCATGATGAACGCCAGACAATGGAAGAAATTCAAGAACTCTTACTACTTCTATCGCCCTATCGGCTGGGAGAACCATGTGTATGTTCACCATATTTACACCAAGTATCCAAAGCATAACTGGGGACACGACAAGCGCCGCCCTCGCCCTGAGTGCAGCTACGGAAGACCGGGATGGCCAGGCGGAACTCATGTAACTTATGGACCAGGGAAGCCAGGCAAGCATCACAAGCATCACAAGCACGACAAGAAGTGGAAGCATGACAAGAAGAAGTGGAAGCACGATAGAGATTGGGATGATGATGATGATGATTGAGATAATGACTGGGATTTAGACAAACATTCGATGATAAAACAGAAGAAATCCAAGCTGGAGATCATTCTCCGGCTTGGATTTCTCGTTAAATAAAAACTAACTATGCCGACTAACTAATAACTAATCATTAATTACTAATCATTAATTACTAATCATTAATTACTAACAAAACGTCTTCCACAATCTGCTCATCGAGCAGGCGATTATCCGAAAGCAACTCCTTCACATCGTATCTGTCGTAGAGTCCCTTTCTGATGCCGCCCACCATCACCTTCATTTCTGAAGTGCCATAGTAAGAGGCGATGCGCTCTCCGAATCCGCCATCCTTCGAGCCATCTTCCAGGGTTACCACCAACTGATGGTTTGCCTTCAGGCTATCCAGCACTTCGGCATCCACCTCATTCAGATAACGGGGATTGATGAGCGTAGCATCGATGCCCTTATCAGCCAACAGGCGGACTACATTCTCGCCCTTCTGATAGAACGAACCGGCGGCGATGACTGCCACCTTCTCGCCCTGGTGCATCACCTTGTACTTTGCCTCATAGCCATACTCAGCATCAACGGTTTCAGACGCATGAACCACGCCATTGCTTGGCACACGGATGGCGATAGGTTTCTTATCCTGCCGGATGCTCCAGCGGAGCATGGCGAAATACTCCTCGCAGGTGGTTGGAGCCAGATAGATGAGCCCCGGAATGCTGCAGAGCATCGGAATGTCGAAAAGACAGATGTGGGTGATGTCGTTCATCGAGTTCACTCCGCCTCCTACCACGTTGATTACGGCTGGGTTGGAATTGATGCAGAGGTCTTGCGCAATCTGGTCGTAGGTACGTTGGATGAAGGTGCTGTAAACGGTCCATACCGGATGTAATCCACCCTTCGCCATTCCCGAAATCATGGCCACCGCCTGCTCTTCGGCGATTCCCATATCGATGTGCAGCTTGCCAGCCAGTTGGCGCTTATCGGCAGTAAAGCCGCCTGCGGTAGGAGTACCGGCGGTTACGGCAATGAGGGTATTATCCTGCTTCATCTCGCTGAGCATCCAGTCAGAGAATAAAGTGCCGTAATTTTCAGTCGGAGTCACCTCCGGGAGGGTTCCATCGGCATTCTTTCTTGGTCGCGAACCGTCTTCCAGATTAAAAGGCATTCCCCAATGCCAAGCCTCCTTATTGGCTACGGCTGGTGCAAATCCATGACCTTTCTCTGTGTGAATGTGAACCACGGTAGGCTTATCCGTATCCTTTACGCTCTCGAAAATCTGGATGAGTTTTTCGATGTCGTTACCCTCTTCCAGATACTTGTATTCAAAGCCCCACGCCTTGAACCAGTTGTGCTCGC
>JAJWFY010000019.1:0-57471 GCA_021615735.1 Segatella copri
TCCAAGATTACTGAATACTCCTTGCCCGGCATTGCCTCCCCAATAACAGGAAGTTATATAAGCGTAGTTATGACGCACTATAGCTCCAGATTCATACTCTTCCAATGTGCCGTTGAACCAGCAAGCGGTGATACTGCCATAATTTAAATCGGCTATACTACTAGTTCTACCATATGCAGAAATTTTTCCCGTCACAGAGCAGGCAATGATTTGGCCATGATTTCGGTCCACCATTCCAGCAGCTCCTCCACTACTGCCATCCAGATTCACATCTATGAGTTGTAGGTTCTTTATCACTCCACTTACATTTAAAAAAAGAAAAAGTCCAAACCTCGCTGCTGAAAAGTTTAATCCCGTAATGCTGTGTCCCTGCCCATTAAAGACGCCGGAGTAGCCTGGCCATGTGTCTAAACGTGTCCATTCCTTACCCGTCAGGTCGATGTCGGCGGTGAGGGTGCAATTTATCGATTCATCTTCTTGTATGGCTTTGTTCCATGCCAGTAGGCCGTCGGCGTTATAGACCGTGTAGGTATTGGTGTTGCTGTCGTAGATGTAGCCCAAATCCTCGGCTGCGCCGCTCTCGCCGCCGCCGTCAGCCCAGCTGCCGATGGTGCAACCCTCTAACGTCAGGCCGGTGGCGTTCACCTTAACGGTATATTTATAGCGGCTGCCCGCTTCTAATACGACGTTGTTCTGCGGACGGAAGTAGAAGGTGCCGCCGCCGAGTTCCACCTTGACGAACGGTTTGCCTGCCGCAACGGTCTGCGGGGCGGTTAGTGCCTCGTAGGTGTTGCCGCTTGCGTTGTAGGTCTTGATGGCGGTCGGGTTGCCGTTATCGGCGGACAGGCTCACGAGGCTCACCGTGGCACCGGCGACGCTCGTGAATCCCGTGCCGGGCTTCAGTTCGATTGTCACGCGTGCCGTGCGGTGGGTAAATTCAAGAGTCGGGTTGTTAAATTCCACCTTCCGGTTCTCAGCAGAGATGAAGTCGCTGTTCTGGAAGTCAGCCAATTTGCTTTGGTCTTCGGCCACCTTCACGGCAGGCATCTGTGTGATGTTGGCATTGTCGAAGGGCCACCATGCCGATACGGTAATCGGGTCGCGGCTGGTCCAGTAGTACGGGTCGTTCTCGCGTGAGAGCGTGGCACTCTTGAAATCGGTAGAAGCCGTTACGGTGTATTCCTTTACCGCATCGCCCATCTTGAGTGCCACGGAAGTGACGCCCTGCCAGTCGCCGTCCACAGCGGCACGGGTTGATGGGGCTGCCTGCGGCGTTGCCTCCACGGATAGTCCAGTGGCATGGATGACTATAGGATATTCCTCTTTGGACAGACGGCTACCGTCAGCCAGTTCGTCCTGTGTGCAGGCGGCGAGGGCGAACAGCAGCGCGGTGGCTGCGGGGATAAATAATCTATGTCTCATAATTCTTCATTCTAATCAATTAATTATTAATATCTTACAGGTCTGCATCCACTTCTCCACCGTCTATATCGTTCCACTTTGCAATGGTGGCTTCGCTGACTTCTAGAACTTTGTTGCTCACCTTGACGGTATAGGTATAGTTGTTGCCCGCCAGCAGTGCGCCATCGGGCATGGTGAGTGTGGCATGATATTCCTGACCTTTGTAATTCACAACCAACGGCAGGGATGCAACTGTCTGCGGGAAGAGGATGATCGATGACGTGAGATTGCCGTCTGCCAGATTCATGGTCAGTTCTCCGGTCTGTAGTCCGTTGTCTGCGGTGGCAATACCGTCGGCCGTGTTGAACGTACCGGTGAGTAACAATCCGTCCAGCGTGTAACGTTCAGGCTTGACCACGCTGAAATTCACGCCGTCGCCCGCCTCGAAGGTAAGGGTTATCTGGCTCATGCGGTGGTGGAAGGAGTTGTCTTCACCGCCTTTGGCGGTTTTGTCGGTGAAGCTTACTACCGGGTTGTTTTTGTCTCCCGTGGCTCCTGAAGCAAAGAGGAAGTCGATGGCAGGCTGGTTTTGCTGCGCCGTGGCATCGGTCGTGGCTGTGAGGATGCCTCCCGCCGCGTTGTACGGATAGTAGGCGCGGAAAGTATGGGTCTTTGCATCTTCGATATAGATAACCTTTCCTTCTGCCTCAAATTTCCCGTTCTTCAGGATGAAAGGCACGTTGCCGTACTGGGTATCGTTGTCGATGTCGGTGATTCCGATATGGTCACCGTTGTCCCAAGTGGTTCCGCTGGCACGGGTATTTACGCTGATACCACCAGTAAACTGCACGGCTACCTTACCATTTGCTGTTGTAGAAGCTGTATCTTCTGTACTGCATGAAACCATTGCACCTGCTAAGAGTGCAAGGGCGAAAAACTTCGTCATCTTTTTCATATTATCAATATTTTAAAAGTTATTATTATTATTTGGTTTCTACTTCATTGTTGAGGTTCGTCCAACCGTTGATGGTAGCATCCAGATTCATCTTCGGCTGCATTTCTTCGTACTTGAACCTAAGCTCATACTTTCCTCCTACATTCATCTTAGGAGCAGTGATGTCAAACTCTTGCAAGGTCCCGTCAGGGAGCAAGAGGCGGAGATAAACATGAGAGGCGGAACTTCCCTGTATGGTCGGCATCAGCCGGATGACTTCCGATTTCAGGGTTGATTCCGTAGCCAGGAGGGTAGGGAGTTCCACTTCCGTTGGCTCTATGCTCGGCAATCCGTATTCTCCATCACTGTTTTTCTGTGTAGGGAACAGACAACAAGCACAATCCAAAGCCTTGCCACTCATCTCTGTGCCTTTCGGCACATTCTCAATGATGACGGTCAGTTCCGAAAGCACGCTCTTCATTGGGTTTTGCACCACATAGCTGCCTTCCTTGTTATCTATATTCACATCGGTCACTCCGAAATAAGCATTATGGTTCACATCCTTAGGATTGGTCAAGCCTATCTGGATATTGTTCCAATTAGTCAAAGCCCTGGTCTGGTCAGTGGTGAAGAATGGCTCTATGAGATTGGTAATAGCCAATATCTGATAATGCCCTTCAGGAAGAGCGAAGCGTTGGCTTGCCACCTCCTGAGCACTACCATATTGTTTTTCCTCTACAAGCGAGCCGTCAGAGGCATTGAATATCCAGAGTTTCACATCCTTCACTTCCGTGCCTTGGTCGGCTTCATCTGCCCAAGTGAGCGATACCGACAAGCCACTTTCTTCCTCATCAGAATGAACATCATGGTCACAACTTGCCAACAGGCATGGGACGCATAACAGCACCCATAACCCAATATTAAATCTTCTTTTTGGAAGAATAAAAGCAAGTGCTGCGACCAGTAATCGTTCTTTTCCAGTTAAATAATTTCTCATATTAATCTATTATGTTTTGATTATAATTTACAATATTTTAAATCCTTCATGATACAGATTGTAAAAATCCTGGTGCAAAGATAAGGTTTTTATTTGAAAGTGGGGGGTAATATTTGTTTTTTTAGGTATAATTTTTTGGTTTTAGGTGTCTCATTCGTGGGCAATGCGACACCTTGTTTGTATTTTTTAACGTTTTCAGACTCTATTCAAGAAGTAATTATCAACAAAGACTAATTATACGTCACCTGTTCATCGAGCATATAGACCATTCAACACTCCACATTCAACATTCAACAATCTCTAACTTTTTCCGAAACTTTTCCCTAAAATCTCTTGCGGGTTTGAAAATAAAGTCGTAACTTTGCAGTAGTGAATTTTAAAACAGATGGTTATGAAGTACTTAGATCCTAAGGCAGACCTCACGTTCAAGAAGATATTCGGCAATCACCCTAAAAGACTGATCAGCCTTCTGAACGCACTCCTGCCACTCAGCGAAGAAGAGCAGATACACGAAATCAAGTATCTGCCTACAGAACTAGTGCCCCAGCTCGAAGGGGGCAAAAACACCATTGTGGATGTACTCTGCACAGATGTCAGAGGCAGGAAGTTCTGCGTGGAAATGCAGATGGAATGGTCTGACGCATTCCAGCAGCGAGTACTGTTCAATGCCTCCAAACTCTATGTGAGTCAGGCTAAAAAGGGAGGAAAATACAGCGAACTCCAACCTGTGTATTCGCTCAACCTAATAAATGATATCTTTGCACATGATACTCCGGATTTCATTCACAACTACCGCATCGTGCACGATAAGGACAGCAACAAGGTAATAGAGGGTTTGCATTTTACCTTCATTGAACTCCCTAAGTTCACTCCTCATTCCATTGCCGACAAGCGCATGATGGTATTGTGGCTCCGTTTCCTCACAGAAATCAATTCCAATACGAAGGATATTCCTTCCGACCTGCTCAATGATCCAGAGATAGGAAAAGCCGTAGAAGAACTGGAGATTTCCGGTTTCTCGGATGCCGAACTCAGAGCCTACGATAAGTTTTGGGATTCCGTAAGCGTTGAAAGAACCCTCATAGATGACAGCTACCAGAAAGGTAAGGAAAAAGGTAAGGAAGAAGGAATTGCTGAAGGTATGGAAATGGGCATAAAGCAAGGCATGGAAAAGGGTAAGGCTGAAGGCAAACATGAGGCAAACACAGAAACAGCACAACGATTGCTGGCAATGGGACTATCTGCCGAACAGGTTGCCAAAGCTACCCAGCTGTCTTTGGAAATCATTAAGAATCTGAGCAATTCATAAAGAACAGGAAGCGGAGATGTAGATTAGATTGGTGACCTTCACCTTTATCTGAGTAAAAAAACAATACCGGGCAAGGAGATGATGCTCCTGCCCGGTATTGTTTTTAAGATGATTGGATTATAACTAGACGTCGATATCTGTTGCATTTGCATCTTTCCACGTATCAACTTCAGCTTCGAAATTGATAGGTTGCAAGATTGCCTGGCCCTGAGCATCATAGCCACCACCGAAGATGAGGGTATAGACATAACGCTTGCCTGGCTGCCAATCTGCGCTAAAAGGAACGAATAATGTGCTGTAACTACTCTCACTGCCGAAGATGCAAAAGTCCTTATGCTTGATCTTGCAGCTGATTTCTAAATATGATTGTTTTGGGGTTGCATTGTCTGCTTCCTCCTTAGTCTTTGTAGATGGAGTCCATGCTGTCAATTTCTGAGGAATGAACAATGTTGGTTTAGTGAAAACATCTGTTCCTGCACTTGTAATGTTTTTTGTCTCATCCATTCCGATTGTTATTGCGCCAATAGGTGCAACTGCAGTATTTCCCCAGTTAGATTGTGTTGGGTCTTCCTCTGCAGTAGCTGGGAATGTGAAAGTGTTTCCTATTATAGGGTTGTGAAGTTTAATACTTGCAATATCTACTACAAAGTCAGCATTCTGGGTCTTTGCCTTAAACGCAACCTGAGACAAAATATGCTTAAACTTGAATATCACCTTTCCCGAACTTGTTGTTTGGATCTGCTTCTTAGCAATGGCATACATAACATCGGTATTGCTGTGTTTAGCGCCTGAGCCGTGTTCGTCAGCACATGTATATGTGATTGTTTGAGCTGAATTGTTGATTTCCCATTGACAGTAAGTGCTTATATCATTTTTAGGATCATTTTCAGCTTTAGTGCTGCCTGGGTTGATAGCATAGAAGTTCAAAGGAGTAGTTGTCTCTGGCCAGTAACGAAGATCATTAGTATTTGTATAGCCCCATTTTCCGTTTTCAGCTTCTCCGGAGAATGAAATATTGATACCTTCGTTGCCAAAGTCTGTGCTGCCCATGAATGTTTTGCCATCCTCTGTAAAAGCAAACACTTTAAAGTAGGTAGATTTCAAATTGCTAGATGTAATCGGAGTTGCTCTCGTCTCCGCCTTATTACCAACTACATGAAATCCGATAGCGTTGTTTGCTGTAGTTCCCGCATTTGCAAGCTCGTTGTCTGATGAGCATGCTGAAAGCAATGCCATAGAGGCCAATGCTGTTCCAAAAATTACCTTTTTCATAATTAACTGTTCTTTAAAAAAATATTTTACTATTACTATTTTAATATTTATCTTTTATTATTTATAGTCTTATCTTTTTTCTATGTTACATCCTTAACATATAATATCCACATTTACATCGCCCCAGTCATCTACTCCTACATCGAATCCGGCTCCTCCGCTGGAACTTCCCCCGCTATCTTCCGGAATCTCGAAGTCGAGGTTTATGACGATGTGAACATCACCCACGTGACCCACCACAGGAACGGACTGAATCTGAGCGGTAACATCCTGCTCCAAAACATACAGCTTGCCTGATCGGCTCTTGATAAAGAGCTTGAAGAGATTAGACGCTGCGATGCCCCGGGTGCTGCCAAACGTATAGAAACCACCCCGCAGCTGATTGCCGATTACTTCCCCTCCGAAAAGAAGACGCTCGGAAAGAGAGCCGGGGAGCTTGTCGGCTGCCATCAGAAGCGAACCGGACATGCCGGATAGGCTTGCCCTGATATCCGCTATGCGCTCTAGCTTGCGGATGCCGTTAACCTCGTAGGTGTAGCGGCAAACCATGCTTTTGGGGTATAGTGTAATAACTTGTACTCCGTTTTCTGCATTTTCTGATGATGCAGCTGCGTGGCTGGCATTCACGGAAACCCAGTTGATGTGGTCGCCACAAAGCCAAGATGGGGTGAGGGATGCCTGCTCGCCATCGGGCGATTTCGTATCTCTTGTATCAGCGGTGAAATTCAGATAGCTGTTCGGATTTTCCCAAATTATTCCGTTGGTATCGTAATTCATGCTGATTACCCCGTAGTCGTTTTCGGGCAGTTCTATCTGCCGGGCTTCTCCTTTAGGAAAATCGAAAATCCACGGTTCGCTCTTTCCATCTTTTGGGAAGAAGATAACTCGCATACCTTCAGGCTTTTCATGACCCGAGAGCTGGCTCCAGTCGAAGGCTACCTTCAGTAATCGGAATTGAGCATTCTCCTCGTAATACAACTCCTTGTGGTTGCAGGATGATAGAATAGAGAGTAGGGAAAGTAATAGGACAAAAAGTCGATAGGCTTTTCCCGTTTTGCTGAAATTATTCATCGATACCTCCTTTCTTCCTATCCTTCCCCTTCTTCCTCATCTCTTTCTCCTTCACCTTCTCCTTCTTCCTCTTCCAGTTGCTGTTAGCGTTTTCGCGCCCCAGCAGCCACACCAGGGAGACTTCGAGTTTCGTAGGACCTACCCATCGGCGTTCTTTCGTCGCCTGCCACACGTAGTATTGGTTGCGCGGCTTATACTCGTGGTAGATTCCGCCCCAATATCCTACACCTAGAGTGAAGTCGATGTTCAGTTTTCTGGCGATAGGGAGCGAGTAGCCATATTCGGCACCCATGGCATAGTTCATCTTATTCCAGATAGCACCGCCAGGTTTGCCACCCATGTAGCCACGACCGCCTGTTTCGAAATCGTAGGTGAAAATTTGGGTATAGAAGCCGATGTGGTGACCTGTGAGCGGTTTCTCCTCAGCTGCTTTTCCCAGCCATTTGCGTATGGCAATATCACCTCCGTAGGCTCGCCAATACCAGTTGCGTCGATCGTTATTCCACCAGCCATACAACCAGTTGGCCGCCAACGACCAACTTTTGCCCAGATAGAATTCCAATCCGATGTTGGGAAGAAGTAAGACATCGAAAAGCATGTTCGTCCGCATTGCCATGTAGAACGGTTTTCGGATCGGACTCGGCTCGATATAGATGGAGTCGGTGTTACTGACCGTATCCACCGATTGTTTTACGTTTTCCCATTTGGGTATTGAATCCGGAACCTGCGGCTTTTGCACCTTGTCGTACCATAGGAAGAGCTGTGAGAATCGGAGCGCAGGGAAATATTTCTTATACATATAATGATAAGGGATACCTCTGCGCAAATTCATGATTAGCTCCAGATGCTTTTCCTGCTTCAGGATTTCTTTTTCTGTTTCAGCTTCGCCGGCTATTCGGTTTAGCAGCGAGAGCGTTTCCTCTCTGAAGGGAAGTAGGGAATCATTCTTAACCAATTGAATCAACCCTTTCCAGTCGGGACAGAAGAAATTTGATGTCTTCAGCGAATCGGGCAGGGTGGAGTATTGTGATAGATAGCTGAAAAGCACGTCGGCTCGTTTTCGGGATAGCCACTTGTTGAATTTCAGTGTTCCCTCGGGTGAGGCAACGCCTACAACGAGAATTTTTCGCAATTGATAAATGGAATCTGCATAACAGTTTCGCATGGTTTCAGCGATACGGTTCAGTGCCGATTGGTTATCGTTCAGGATAGGGTCAAGGTCTATCTTTCCCTGCCTGAAGAAAATCTTTACTGAATCTTTTACATCATATATGGTGTGTGATTTGTTCACATTATATATATGATGTGAATCCTTCACGCTATGTAGGTTCTGTGCCGATAGATAACTACTCATGCATGTAAATGCAATGAGAATTATTTTTTCTTTTATTCGGTACATTTACTTGATGTTTATATGATTACTTCATATTTACATTATTATTATTACTATTGCTTTTACTTTTTACTTTATTATTCTAAGTCTGAATTATAGTTACTTTTACTTTCATATTTCATATCCATTTTTTATTAATTTTAACTTTATATTCAGTTTTAAATATTCTTGTTTTATCCTGATAGCATATTTATTATGCCGTTTTATGGACGACAAAATGATTTGCTATTTTGTATCTCAGTAATAAACCGAGATATGATTGCGCTGCAAAATTACAATTTTTTCAGTGAATCAGAAAATTTTTGATGTTAAAAAAGATAAATTATAAGGGGGGGGGTAAAAGGCTGAAAACCAATAAGATATAACAAAAATTATTTTCATAATGTTAAATATAACTCATAGAACTTCATTTTATGAACTCCACCTATTTAGTAAGAGCTACGATTTCAATAGACCTACAATAAATGAAGAGGGTGTGTCATAAGTCCATGACACACAGGTGTCCAGTTGATGGGGCAACTGGACACATTGTTAGTATTCTTTAACGTTTTTGCTCTCTTTTCTGCCTCTTTGAATCTGTGGATTGGAGCCGGAATACGACTGGCACGGTTCACGAATGCCTCGCAACATTGATGCTTTGTGTTCGCCATTTCTCTTATTAATTTAATAGTGCAAAAGATAATTGTGAAAAATATCTCTCCCAAAATTTTCCTATTCAAAAAAATATTCGTAACTTAGCAGCGCAAAACGTAAAGCATGTAGGAATATGGCAAAAATGGTAAATTTCTATCCTGTAGGAATACAGACATTCTCGAATATCAGAGAGGGTAATTATCTCTATATAGATAAGACCCAATACATCGTGGATTTTCGAGAGAAAAAGATGAAGTATGTTTTTCTGAGTCGTCCAAGACGATTCGGAAAGTCGCTCTTTGCATCTACCCTCCAGGCCTATTTCGAGGGAAGGAAAGAACTTTTTGAGGGATTGGCCATTGCTGATTATGAGAAGGATTGGGTGAAGCATCCTGTGCTGCATTTCGACCTGAGCGGCGCCAAGCACATGGGAGTGGAGCAGCTGGAAAGATACCTGGCTGATATGCTTGAAGAGCAGGAGACAATCTGGGGATATAAGACGCATCAGGTGGACGCTAACCTCCGTTTGAAAGACCTGGTGAAAGAAGCATACAAGCAGACGGGTAAGAAGGTAGTGATTATCATTGATGAATATGATGCCCCTTTGCTGGATGTAGTGCATGAAAAGGAAAATTTGAAACCGCTGCGCCTCATCATGCAGAACTTCTATAGTCCCATCAAGATGCTCGACCCATACTTGGAGTTTACCTTCATCACGGGTATCACCAAGTTCTCGCAGCTCAGCATCTTCAGCGAACTGAATAACCTCGATAACATCAGTATGTTCGACCAGTATTCGGCTATCTGCGGTATCAGCAAGAAGGAGCTTACCACTCAGATGAAACCGGATATAGAGGCATTGGGAGAAGACCTGGGTATGACGTATGAGGAGTGCCTGGCAGAGCTGACAAGATTCTACGACGGCTATCATTTCAGTAAGAAATCTGAAGATGTATTCAATCCGTTCAGTCTGGTAAAGGCACTGAATGCACGAAAGATTGCTCCTTACTGGTTTTCCGATTTATACATCCATAAAACAGTAAATGAGTACCTTTGTAATTTTGATGTTGCTAAGAATTATAATATTGGGGATTTGCCTGAAATTCCTTTTGGGGAGTCAGACATAATTCCTTTCCTTTATCAATTTGGAATTCTCTCAATAAAAAAATATAACCCTATTATTGGAGTATATACTATAGGTGTACCTAATGATGATATTCGAAAAGGGATATCTGATTCCATATTCTGCCGATGGTAAGCGTCTGTTTAAGATTGGTGTAAATTATGACAGCAATCAGCGGACGATAGGTGATTGGATTATCAAGGAATAGGTCACTTGAATCCAACCTTGTTTTGCCATGATGAAATGCTATACAAGATAGATAAGTAATTATACGAAAGAAAAAATCCCCCATCCCGCTTGAGGAAGCAGGATGGGGGATAGTTTCTTATTTCTTCTTGAGCCCCTTGTATGCAAGGAATGCTACAATAACAACGGCAAGAGCCAAGATGATGTAACCGAGCTCATGACTATACTTTAATGCCTGCTGATATACATCTTGAGTTGTTTTATAGTCTGTATATTGGTAAATACCCCAACCGATGGTTGCTAAAACAGTATTCCAGATGCCAGCACCGATTGTGGTATAGAGCAAGAATTTGCCTACATGCATACCTGCCAAACCGGCTGGAATGCTGATTAACTGGCGAACAGCTGGTACCAGGCGCCCAAAAATAGTGGATGCGGCTCCATGCTTGCGGAAATACTCTTCTGCAACTTCTACCTTTTGGCGGTCTATCAGGCACATATGTCCGATGCGGCTGTCGGCAAAACGATAGATGATAGGGCGGCCTACCCATTTAGCTAAATAATAGTTGATAAGTGCACCGATATTGGCACCAATGGTGGCAAATACGATGACCAGGATAAACGACATTCCGCTATCAGGATCCATGGCTTTCCATGCTGCAGGTGGAACAACCACCTCTGATGGGAATGGGACGAATGAACTCTCGATAGCCATGAAAAGGGTTACTACCCAGTAATTTAAATTGTCGAGTATCCAAAGAAAAAGCTCTGCTGTATTCATTTGTTATCTTGAATATAAATATTATCTGTCTCAGCTGTTGAAACTGAGACAGATATAGGTGATTTATTTATTCTGTTTAGCCCATGTATCCTTCAAACCAACGGTTTTGTTGAATACTGGTTTTTCTGCAGTAGAATCAAGATCGGCCATGAAATAACCGATACGCTGGAACTGGAGATATTCACCTGGCTTCTTGCTGGCTGCATATTCCTCAACATAGCAGTTAGGATAGTCGTGGAAGCTGTCTGGGTTGAGCAACTCGTGGAAGTCACGTTCATCAGCAGATGGATTTTCTACCATAAAGAGACGGTCGTATTCGCGCACCTCTGCCTTTACGCAGTGATCTGCTGATACCCAATGCAATGTACCCTTAACCTTACGGTTGGCACCTTCCATGCCGCTCTTGCTGATAGGATCGTATTCTGCCTGAATCTCAGTGATAACACCATTTTCGTCCTTTGTGCATCCAGTGCACTTAACGATGTAAGCATTCTTCAGACGAACTTCTTTACCCGGAGTCATTCGGAAGAATTTTTTAGGAGCATCTTCCATAAAGTCAGCACGCTCTATCCAGAGATTCTTAGAGAATGTGATGGTGTGTGTGCCATCAGCTTCATTTTCTGGATTATTGATTGCTTCCATTTCCTCAGTTTCACCTTCCGGATAGTTGGTAATTACGAGTTTTACAGGATCAAGTACTGCACTCACACGACATGCTTTCTTGTTCAAGTCTTCTCTAACAGATGCTTCGAGTAAGGCCATATCGTTGAGAGCATCGAACTTAGTATAACCGATACTGTCGATAAACATACGAATACTCTCAGGAGAGTAACCGCGACGGCGCATTCCGCAAAGAGTAGGCATACGTGGGTCGTCCCATCCGATAACCAGTTTCTCATCAACCAGCTGGTGAAGCTTACGCTTGCTCATTACTGTATAAGTGAGGTTCAATCGGTTGAACTCAATCTGACGTGGACGATTGTCGTTTAATACATCTGCAGTTCCGTCCTTCTCCTTCAAGAAGTCGATGAACTTATCGTAAAGCGGACGGTGAGGTACAAATTCCAATGTACAGATAGAGTGGGTTACCCCCTCAAAGTAGTCACTCTGTCCGTGAGCGAAATCATACATAGGATATGCATGCCATTTTGTTCCTGTACGGTGATGAGGAGTTTGGATGATACGATACATGATAGGATCGCGGAAATGCATATTAGGATTCGCCATATCGAGTTTTGCGCGAAGAACCATGCTGCCTTCTACGGCCTCAGGAGTATTCATTTTCTCAAACAAAGCAAGGCTTTCTTCGATTGGGCGGTCACGATATGGGCTAGCAGTACCTGGTGTGGTAGGAGTACCCTTCTGCTGTGCAATTTCTTCAGCAGTTTGTTCATCTATATATGCATTGCCCTTCTTGATCATCCAAACTGCAAAATCCCAAAGCTTCTCAAAGTAGTCAGAAGCATAGTAGATATTGCCCCACTTGAAACCGAGCCACTGGATGTCTTGAAGAATATTCTCTACATATTCATTGTTTTCCTTGCTAGGGTTAGTGTCATCAAAACGAAGATTGCAAACACCATTATATTTCTCTGCAACACCAAAGTCCATGAAGATAGCTTTGGCATGGCCGATATGCAGATAACCATTAGGCTCTGGCGGAAAACGCGTCTGGATTCGTCCTCCGTTTTTGCCTTCTTTGAGGTCTTCCTCAACTAACTGTTCTACGAAAGAGATACTTTTCTTCTCTTCCAAATTGTTTTCTTCATTAATTGCCATAATTCAATAAAAAGAATAATTTTTAAATTTATGGTGCAAAGATACAAATTTAATTGTAAGTACCGAAATTATCTGGCAGATAATTTTGTTTTGGGAGCGATAATTTTGTTTTGGGAGCAATAATTCACAAAATATGTTTTTAAACATATAAAAAGATTCGTTCGTTTCGAAAAATATGTCTATCTTTGCATCGTTATCCTGAATACAATCTTTTTACCTTAAATGAAACTAATACCAAAAGGAACGCCTTCGCTGTGAAGCGAGGGCGTTTTGCTTTTATACCAGGTTCATATTCTATTACTTTTTGCGGAATGTTTCGTTCTTAATAATGATTGAACCTTCTTCTGTATCGAGTGTTGCCTGCTCCTGAACATCGGCATCAAGACCCTTGCAGCTCAGGATAATCACAGCTGCTTTACCTTCTGGCTTAGCTGGCAATTCCCACTTGTAAAATTCCTTGTTAAGGCCTTTTACTTTAACAGAGAAATCACTGTTCAAAGTTACACTACGCTCACCATCTGCGCTCTTATATTCACCGGCTGCGGCAGCCTGAAATGCAGAATCGGTTACAACAGTCTGTTCTGCCTGAGCTGGTGCTGGTGCCTTTTTCTCAGAACATGCTGTGAAAGCTATCAGACCCATAGCAAATGCAAGAATTGATAATTTCTTCATAATCTTTAAATTTTATATGTTAATAATAATGTTAATCTAAACCATTTTTATAAGCTAACTCTTTTTATACATTTGTTTATCTCAGTGGTATGCTATAGAAAGATAGTATTCCACTGGTACAAATGATTACCCATATAGAAACGAGCCCCGTAATGATAGGGACGCTTGCAAATCTGATGTCGTGGTTGGGCTTAAAACGTTCGGTATGCTTCCTTAAAAAATACTGAAATATATAATAATATAAGGTGGCATAGAGAAAACCAATGAGGGTACCAATCAGGATGTCGCCAAAATAGTGTACACCGAGATACATTCGGGAATAACTGGTTATCAATGCCCACAGGCATAAGAATATCGTGAGTTTGCTCCGGCGAACCAGATATTGTGCAAAGAAGGCCATGCTCCATGCATTGGCTGCATGAGAAGATGGAAAACCATATCTGCCACCCCGATATCCTTGAACAACATGTACCATCGGACTGATAGGATTATCAGGATTGCTGGGACGCATTCTTGCTACTAATGGCTTCAGAATTCCTGATGCAGTCTGGTCTGAAAACAAGATAATCAGAGTGATGACAACTATGGTGCTCATCACAACCTTGACAGGAAAATTCTTTAGCAGTACAAAGATAAAACTGGCATAGAACGGAACCCATACAAAACGGTCTGAGAAAATCATCATGAAGTAATCCCAATACTCGTTGTGAAAACCATTGAAAAACAGAAAAATCTGCGTATCAATCTGTTCTATTTGATGAAGTAATTCTATCATAGTCTTTCTTTATGAAATTCTGGAATGTTCGCTTTCTTGTTTCTGATAATCTGTTGCCCTGTCGTTTGGGCTATTTTGCACTCAAGTCATCGTACAACTTCTGTAGATAAGCCATGCCTCGTTTCAGGTTATAACCTTTTTTGCCTTTATCATAAACAACCTTTTGGGATTTATTGTCGTAGATGATAGAGTTCTCCTCTGATACCATGCCGAAAGCATCGGGTACATCAAAGAATGCAAATTTAGGCGTAGCATCACTCAACATGTTCTTGCTGAACAAGAAGTCTTTGTGAGGAATGCCTAATTGTCCGAGCAGTGTAGCTGCTATATCATGCTGACTTCCTATGAGCTTAACATTCATTGGGCGAGCGATTGCTCCACCGGTCATGATAAGTGGAATCTGATAGCGGCTGCGGTCAAAGTTGTCAAGATGTTCTTTGTATGCACCAACATGATCGGCAACGAGTAATACCAAAGTATTTTTCCATCTAGGCAATTTGCTGTATTCACGCAGAAGATGACCTATGACACTATCAGTGTAAGCAAATGCATTTAAACGCTTGTCTTTCAGTCTGCTATATGGTACATCGAATGGCTCATGACTGCTTGATGTCTGGAATACTCTCAGCATAGGCTGCTTGGCATTCTGTTCTTTCCTGAGGTCTGCAAGCAGCCTGTTGGCTACGATATGATCGTGTACTCCCCATTTGCTCAATTTGTCTTCTATAGGGAAATCACTATCTGAAATGATTCTCTCATAGCCCTGGGAAACCAGCCAAGAGCGCTGGTTGGCAAAATCAACATCGCCACCATAATAATATGCATTGCCGTAATGCTTTGCTTTAGCCAATGAACGTGCCAATGATGGTAATTGTGCAGATTTTGCCGGGTAGCGCATGATGCTGGTTGTAGGTTGTGCAGGATAACCGCTCAAAACAGCAACCAGACCACGATCCGTGCGGAAGGTGTTGGAATAGAATCTTGGGAAGAAAATTCCCTTTCTGGCTATTGAGTCCAAGCAGACCGCTACGTCTTTATGTGTTCCGACGGAAGGCATGATGTCGTTGGCAAAGCTTTCCATAATAATAATAAGTATATCCGGCTTTCCGTTTTTCCGAGCTTCTTCATTCAGGAGTGGGTAGGTATTCTGGTCGCTTGAACTTACCATTTGAGCAAAGAGCTTGTTAGCTTCTTCTTCTGACATGTATCGGTATTGCGATGCAAAATCTTCCTGATGGGTCAGTGATTCAAACAGGCTGAACATCGGATTGACGGCAGCATGATTCAAAAACGCATTTTGGCTGAAATATGCCTTTCCTGTATTTGTTGTAGATACAGTAAATCCTCCTCTGATAGGGATGAAGAGAAGGGCAGTAAGCAGCAACAGAATAAGAGAATGGCGCATACGATGATGCTCTATGTCAGAGTAGTATGTTCTACGACCACTGCCGAAATCTCCAAAACCATAGTTGCTGTATCTGCTGGAATAGCGCTTCTGGGTATGAGGCATGCGGAGTGCGAACCAGACGGCTATGGTAAGCAGCACAGTGATGAGGAGAGCAAAAAAGATGTAAAGCCCTCCAACACTTGCAAG
Organism: Segatella copri; assembly: GCA_021615735.1. Classification (GTDB taxonomy): domain Bacteria; phylum Bacteroidota; class Bacteroidia; order Bacteroidales; family Bacteroidaceae; genus Prevotella; species Prevotella copri_Q. Next base: position 15,921 of record JAJWFY010000019.1, read on the forward strand.
TGCATCCTTTGGCGAAGTAAAGAAATAATATAATGGAGTGCTATCTAGCGGGAAGTTCCAATATGGATATAATCCCGCATTCAGTACGAATGTAATGGAAACCAGGAAAGATGCCAGTATAAAATAAGCATTCAGAATGGGACGTATAATCTCCTTACGAAACCAAATCATTGCGATGAGCAACAAACCCGGTAGTGCGGTGAGGTAACCAGCCATAGAGAGGTCGAGTGATAAACCATACCACATCACTGTAGGCATTTCGCTCCAGATATTATCGATAGGTTGTGTAGCAGAAGCCTTTTCCAATATCATGAAAAATGGTTTCTGAATACTGAACAAAATGACAAACGTAAAATACGTTTTTATAAACCACAATATTTGCTTCATATCTATGCTTCTTGACTAATTATTATGATATACTCGGCTTTGAGCTTGAAAATTAATGCAAAAATAACCATTTTATTTCATATAAACGACTTTTTTGTGTTTATTTTTCAAAAAAGTGAGAAAAAATTTGGTCGTTCTAAATAAAAGTCGTACCTTTGTTGTAATAAATTTTATAACATAACTATGGCTAAGTACAATATTCAACCTAAAAAAGAAAAAATAGCAAGATATCAATCTATGCTGAGTGAAGAAACTAAGGACCGCCTTCGCGACGAGATAATCCGTGTTCTTGTTACTGAAAGAAAGTACAAGGACCCAGACTATAGTTCCAAGAAACTTGCAGAGGATTTGAATACTAACTCTCGCTATATTTCTGCTGTATGCGCAACTCGATTTCATAAGAATTATGCCGAGTTGGTGAATGATTATCGAGTAAACGATGCTATGTCTTTACTTACCGATAAGCGTTATGCAAGAATGAGTGTAGAAGGTATCAGCGAAATGGCTGGTTTCAATACTCGTCAGAGTTTCTATGCTAATTTCTTCAAGCGAATAGGCGTTACTCCCCGTCAATATCGTGCTAATCATTTTAAGGGATTGGAGTAAGTTTAATTGTTAATAACTAGAACATGAAACAAAAAGGAGGGTGTATCATAAGTTAATGATTCACCCTCCTTTTTGTTTTTACAAACTATTGCGAGTTACCTCTTGAAGTAGTTTCTCAATGCCTGGTGGCGGATACTCCTGTTCAATCTGCGTATGGTCAGATTTCGTATCTGGCGAACTCGCTCGCGTTTGAGCCCCATATCTTCAGCAATTTCAGCCATCGTTTCTTTAGGAACACCTATACCATAGAATTTGGTGATGATTTCTTTCTCTCGTGGCAATAAATCTGCAATGCTTTCTGCCATTTTTTTCTTCATCATTTCTATATTCAGGGTATCATCTGCAATCTTTACATCCGGATCGTTTAATATGTCTAATAGGGTATACGGATTGTTTGCGCTTAGTGGCGCATCTACAGATACAGCCTTGTCTGCGTTTCTTGGGGCAAATTTCTTCTGGTCTTTCGGTAAACGATAAAGTCCTGATTGTTTATCGATGGCCTGTGATATAGCCTTGTGAACGAATGGACCGGCATAAGCCACAAAATCGGTGCCCCGGTCGGCTTGGAACTTTCTGGCTGCCATAAGCATTGCCAGCGTTCCTTCGCTAACCAAGTCATCAAACTCAACGCCTTTACCTTTATACTGGTTGGCTACTGATTTTACATAGTTTAAGTTCTCACTAACTATCTTGTTTATTTCTTTTTCTGTCATACTCAATAATTCTTTTTGCAAATATACATAGAATAATTCAAAAAAGCAAGTATTTTGCGCATTTTAACCAATCATTTTGGTTTCCACATATTATATATGTTTCTATGATTTGCATAAAGCTGCATATGGACAGTATTCGCAACGATGCTTATCATCTGTAGGTCGGAATGGTTGGTCCTTGTCAAAGATGTTGGCGATGAGAACTTTCAGTTGTTTCATAAACTCTTCTTCGTATACATCTATGCTACTGATGAGTTCCTTGCCCATTTTTAATGTCGGATCATAATCTTCTGCTCCTGCATTTTGTATAAACAGCAAGCCTGGAGATACGGGCTCTTGAGCCGGATTCAGATTCCTGTTGTGTCTTACAATAATCGAGTAGAGCATAGATTGTAAATAATAATCTGTATGCTTGTTGAGCATGGATGGATCAAACACTTCGCTCAGTTCTCTTGGACGTGTTGTTGAAATACGTCCTGTTTTATAGTCTATTACGCGGATTCGTTCTGCAAGATTATTGCCATTTGCATTACCGTTAGCTGCAACAGCGTCCAGTCGGTCGATAAAACCTCCTATTGACAGAGATAAATTGCCGATACTTGTTTCTACTTCGACGTCAGTTTTTACAACCAGCTCTAATCCGAGTATGGTGAATGGAGCCTGGCGCATATCTATCGTGACAAGTTGCCGGATATATCTTGCTATTACTTCTTTATTGATCAGTTGCAGACCATTATATTTCGGACGATACCCTGCAGCGCTAACTTTAAAGAGTTCTTCTCTGAACGCCTGATCAACCAGGCGATAAATCAGAGATTCGTCTTTTAAGGCTTGCTCTAATTGCTCTTTTGATACAACGATAGGACGAGTCAGTTTGAGTTCTCCTTTACCGTCGGTTGTCAGAGCATCGCTGCTTGCTAATCCCAGATAGAACAGTTCTGCTGCACGATGGAATATATTTCCAAATACTTTGTTGTCTACTTCGTCCTCATCAATTTCATCTGGCTCAATCAGTCCTTCTACATATTTATAGTAGAATTGCTTTTCACATCTCAAATAGGTATTCAAAAATGTTGGCGTAAGCATTTTCAAATTCTTGAGCTGGCTGAGCGCATGCATTTTTTTCTCTATTGGTTCATAAGTAGGACGCAGTGTGTTTTGTCCTGCGACCAAAGAAAAACGCTCGATGTCATGATGGCTTTCTACCAGGAGTTGTAGCATAAAACGGCTCATCTCACCCGATTGACCATCTTCTGTTGCGTTATTGTAACACAAAGTGATGTCGTGTGAGCGTTGGAGCAGACTGTGAAAATAATAGGCGTATATAGCTACTTTGTTATCTACCGTAGTCAAGCCGTATGCCTTTCTCAACGAATAGGGAATAAATGAAGCATCGTTCACACCTTTCGGCAGTTTCCCTTCGTTGCATGAGAGTACTAAGATATGCTCGAAATCAAGATTTCGAGTTTCCAATACACCCATTACCTGTATTCCTTCTGCAGGTTCACCATGGAAAGGAATACTTGTAGATTGGATGAGCTGTTGGATGAGTCGTTCCAGAGTGATGCAGTCTACTGCTAAGTCTCCTGTCTGGATGAGTTCTTGCAGACGGTTCAACAATGTATAGGTCCTGAAGAGCGATTCCTGGAATAAAGGATCGTCCTGTTCTTTACTATTCACACCTATTGTCTTTAAAATATCCAGCAGATACTGGATGAGTCTCAAGTTATATTCATTTTCTGTTGCAGTCTCACCCAAATCTTTGAAAAGCAGTGACAAGCCTTCATCACCATCCATGCTTAGAAATTGGCGGGTAGGATAGAACTGCTTCTGTTCATCAAGAGCGCTCAAGAGGTTGCTATAATTTTGAGAAATATAGCGTGTGTATGGATGACGGAGCACCATGAGCACATTGTGCAAGCGATAGTTGTTACTATGCTTGGGGTGACCTACGCCCTGCAACTTGATGAGCTGTTGCAGCAAGCTGTAGAATGGTGTCTGTTGAAGCGGATAGCCCAATGTTATGTTATATGCTAACTTGTCGTTCTCAGAATAATCTGGCAACGACTTGATGTCTTCGTTTGTAGGAAGACTATGTATTACACTTTGCAACAATCCTTCATCGGCTAATACTATAGCCACTTTTTTCCCATATTTATAGCGTTTCTTTTCTTTAAGCCATTGGTTTACATAACGGGCCTGAATGTTTTCTGTAGATGCCGAAATGTATGTAATGTCTTTATTGTTATCAAAGTTATGATAAATTTCACGAAAATCATGAGGAGGCATATCATTCAATTCGTTAGGATAATATTTGAGATATTCACGAATGTAGTGACCTGCCTCATGATTGTTTTGCATATAATAGTCATCGTAGTCCCAATAGAAATGTGCTTTACCCTCTTTCATCAAGCGGTCGCAGAGTTTCCGTTCTACTACTTGCATCATATTAAAACCGACAAAGAGATATTTCTTGTGTTGGAATTTGATATTTTCATCATTTACAACTTTCCTGTATAGAGCCCCCTCATAAGCCAATCCTTGTTCTTCAAGACGCATGTTGAACTGCTTATAGATATCAAGAAAATGGCTCCATAATTGTAGAAATCTCTTTTTGAGTTCTGAGTTGTGATCATCGTTGAAATTGCTGAAAAATTTCTTAATCAGCGTTTTCTGTTCTTCTGTAAGATATGAGATGTCATCAAGTTCATGTATATTGCTAAGATTGGCAAAGAGTTTTTCTGCTTCTGCCATGTTTTTATCAATATCGTCAAAATCTGTGATAAGAAGTTGTCCCCATCCGTAAAAATGGTCTAGGGTCTCATCAATACCAGTGCAGGCTACGAATGTTTTATGTAAATCGCAAACAAGTTTGATTGGGTCTCCAACTTTCAATGTGCTATGTTTGCGAAAAAGGTCGCTGATTGTAATGTAAGATGGCGACCAGATAGGGTGATCAGTCAAACGGGCCAGACTCTCGTTGAGGAAAAGAGCGGCGCGTTTATTTGGAAACACGACGGCAATGTCGCTGAGATTGTTTCCGTATTTCTCGAGAATATCTCTTGCTACATATTTTAAAAATGCTTTCATATCTTAATGGACTTTTCAATGTTTGCAACTGTTCTTTATGTTGCCCTACTTTTTGGAAAGGGGCAATAGAACCATATTATTTTATTACTTCAACTATTCTGTTAGGGTATACATACCATAGATAACCTTTTACTCGGTGATGTCCCATACTTTTTAACAAGCCGATGTATTTTCTAACCTGTTCATGGTGTTCTACTTTCTGTTTACCGAATTTGAAGTCTACCACGATGGTTTCTTTTTTTGAGTTTTGCATCACGCGGTCTGGACGGTATTCTGCCACTTTTCCATTTTCAACTGTCAGGATAGAACATTCATTTAGTATGGTCAGTTCCTTATCAAACCATTTTGCGACCTTTGGTGATTCAAGTCTTTTCCTGATCATCTCCTTTATTTTCTCTGGTGTGAGGTCTTGATCGTATAAAAGTCCGTCTAACTCCAACTGTTTCAGGGCTCCATCAATATCATCAACCGTGCGGATTGTAGAAAAGAGGTTGTGCAAAATGGTACCCATTTTGATATAAAACTTCTGTTGTTCTTCTGTTTCATCACGCTTTATAAAGTCACGGCTCTGGTTACTTTGTCTGAATTCTGGCATTTCAGGCGTAACATTTATTTTAATTTCTAAAGGTTGAGAATAGGCTGAGAGCACGTTTGTATCCTTCTTCTCGTTTGATTTCTTGGAAGAATCAGGTACATATATTTCATTATAGCAGAAAGATATGTCATCTGTTTTGGCATCAGAACCTATTCCTGTTAACTCCATCTTTACATCATTAGCTTCAAGTCGACTGGCTACCTTGTCGAGTACAGATTCAATAATGGCAGAACGATATGCACTATTAGCTCGTTTGCCAATTACAATCAGGTTGTGACTGGCACGTGTGAAGGCTACATAAAGCAGATTCAAATTGTCGACTATGTTTTGCAGATGTTCATGATTATAATCTGCTTCATATATACTTTGCTTCATCAGTTTAGCACTGAAATCTATAGGTACCAGTGGAAGCTCGTTGTATGGAGCTTCTTGCGGTGTGCACCATATAGTGTTGGCTTTTTCTAGTTGCCAGTCACAGTAAGGCATGATAACATGATCGTATTCCAGTCCCTTACTCTTATGTATAGTAAGGAATCTGATGCCTCCATCGCCATCGCTATGAATGCTTTTTTCGTGAATACGGTTATCCCACTCTTTCAGAAATCCTGTGATATCACTACTGTTATCTGTGAGATATTTACTTAAGCAATCATAAAAAGTACAGATGTAGGCAGTTTGCTTGATCATGTCTTTTATTTCGCCAAGTTTAAGTTCTGCAAAAAGGCGTTCTGTGAGATCGAACAGTGGCATTTCCAGATACTCAGAACGATTGGTCAAAAGTTGTTCCGGCATATTTCCAGCTACAGAATACGTGTCACAAAACTTGTTGAGAGTTGCTAATGCAATATTGTCATTTGGGTGTACCAGTATGTAGAGAGCGTTAACCAATGTGCATACTGCTTGGGAGGCATCCAGCCTGAATGCCTCATCTGAAACCAACGGATAGTCGGAATGGTTCATAAAATACTCAGCAATGTCCTGTATGTTGCGGTTGCTTCTTACCAGGATTGCTATTTTGTTGCAAGGAACACCTCTTTCGACCAACTTGTCTACAGTGTCCAGTGTGGTTTGCATCATTCTGTCTTCAATATTTTCACCGCCCAGGAGCTGAATACTGATAGATCCATTAGGAACAGAATGGTGGTCTGGTACTTGCTGGCAGACATCGCTATATGCGCTTTCCAGCTGTTTACATTCCTCAGGACATTTATCTGTCAGGTCTTCAATCTCCAACTTTACTGCTTCTGTGAAAAAAGCATTGTTAAACTCAATGATGTTTCTATCAGAGCGGTAGTTGGTACCCAAAGTTTCTATGCTTACTTTTTTCGCGCTTTTATTAAATTCTTTATCGATATTATTGAGCAGTCTCCAATCGCCGGATCGCCATCTGTAAATACTTTGTTTTACGTCACCAACAATGAGGTTGCCAGCATCTTCTCTACTCATGGTTTCTTCGAGCAGCACTTTAAAGTTCTTCCATTGGATGGTGCTAGTATCTTGAAACTCGTCAATCATTATATGGTCGAGTTGAGTGCCAATCTTTTCAAAGATGAATGGCGAATCGCTATCCTTTATCAGTGAGTTGAGCAAGGTCTGAGTATCGCTCAAAAGGAAACGGTTCGCCTCTCTGTTCATCTCTCTGACTTTTTTATCTATGCTTCCCAAAAGGCGGAGCTGATTAAGATGCTTTATGGTCAGATCGGTACTTTTGAAGATTCGGGTGAGTCTTGGACGATTATCTTCTGCAAACAGCAGAATAGGGTAGAGCACCGATTCCACATAATTGAAGATATCAGTACAATTTTTTACATCAGATTTCTTGACCCATGCTTCCGGACTTTCCCGACATTTACAGAAAGTATCATTATGTAGATCATCATCTGTATATTTGCCATTTTTCAGCTTGTTGAAATAACTCCAAATACCTCTCGTTTTGCCTGCTAAGTCGTCTGACGTAAAGCCTTCTTCTTCAAGGGAATCGAAAAAAGTAGCAGCAATTTCTTTAAGCTGCTCTTTTGCCTTATTGCGCATTTTTTTCATTCGGTCGGTAAAATCCTTGAAGAAATCTTCTTGTTCCATCAATTCTGTCAGCTTGTCGGAATGAGCTTTGTAATAATCCTTGAATATGTTCTCACCGAATTTTTTGATTTGTCCTATGACATTCCAACTCTTATCATCATCAATATTTTCTTTGATATAATCCATAATCCAGAAAAGTAGACGATCGGTATCTTCAAGACTTTCTATAAGTTCATCAACGGCATGCTGTTCTATTTGATAGTCATTGAGTTCTATCCGTAAATTGGCTGTCAGATCAAGTTCACGTGCTAGATTTCTCAATACACTCTGAAAGAACGTATCGATGGTCATAACCCGGAAATAGTTATAATTATGTATGAGCAAATGCAGGGCTGATTCTGCATTTTTCTGAATTTGTTTGGATGAAAGATAGGGTAAAGCCTGCTGTATTTGATTTACATAATCGTTTGCTTCTGGTAGTCCGTGTGCAATTTCGTATAATTTTCCTAAGATACGCATTTTCATTTCTTCAGTAGCTTTGTTGGTGAAGGTTACTGCAAGAATGGTTCTGTAGGAAGCAGGATTAGCTATCACGAGTGTCATATACTCGCGAGCCAAAGTAAATGTTTTACCTGATCCTGCACTTGCTTTATAAACAGTTAGTTGTGAACTCATATTTTGTTTTTTTTATGATGTTATTGATATTGTGCCCTAGAAATCATGTTTTATCCATGCTTTTATGAATATTACCAATCTCTAAATAGTTCAAAACCGAAGCGACAGCCTATGCCATTAAACTTCGTGTTTTTGAAGGCTGCAAAGAATCCTAATGTAATAGCTCTTGTTGTTACTCCATATCCCCATTCTGTATATGGGTGTAAATGGTTTACAACAAGACTGCTTACATACAGACGCTCTGCTTCTATATATTTCCCAATCAGAGGGAGCCATGCGGTTGCAATCATAGGAGCTTCATAAGTGAAATTTCCACGTATGTAATAATCACTTGCATTATACCATTGGGATGGCAGTAATTCGAATTCTCCACTCCAGCTATCATTCCAGCCTCCAGGAATATTGTCGTCATGGAAATTGGTATAGTCAACGAAGTCCCAATGGTCACCTTTACGGGTATAAAAACCTGCTCCTAATCTAACAGAATATGATTGACGGCGTGATGCTTGAAAAATAGTTTGTGCATCTACTTCTACCCGTTCGTAGTCTATGTTTGAACCTAGTAGGTTTTTCCATCCCTTTTCATAGTCTATTTTAAAGATAGAGCCTTTCTTACCCCATGGTAAGAGTTCTAAAGCTACAGCTGGTGCTACTGACACATATTTGCTTGGATAATTAAACAGTTTATAGAAACTTTCTACTACTGCTTTTCGTTGATGTGAAACCAAGCCAATCTCAAAACCGACATAGTCGTTGAAACTCCAGTGGTTAGTAAGACGAAGATAATCATCTTTAAACTCTGTCAGTTTCCTGTTGTTTGCCTCAATATCTGTTGAAATTTCCGGTAATGACAATCCTGGATATTCTGAGAATAATGGATATAGAAAATCGTTATCTTCAGGTTTGCTGATGCCTAACATTTTTCGTGCAACACGATTATTCGATATTCTATTACCATTACCGATTTCTAACTTCAGATATCCATTGTGCTTCGGGTTATAGTTGAATGTCAATGGTATATTGAAATAAAATCTGTGTTGTTTCATACTGTAACCTCCTTTAAAGCGAAGCCCCAATTCCAGATTTTCTGTAAACCTGTAGCCTCCCTTCAGGTCAAACTTGTATACAATTCCTTTTCGCTCGGAGTATCCCATATAGAGTGGGTTGAGAATAGGACTGATACGGAAGTAGCCTTGGTTTTGCTTTCCGAAGCCTTGAGAAATTCTGTTTAATACATTATCACCGATAACATCCCAAAGTATGTCTTTTGCAAAGTTTTTCTCTGGTATGATGTTATTCAAGGAATCTGTTATTTGTTTCCTTTTTTCGTAGAATTTTCTGTATATGTCAGCCTCATCTTGGTTTAACTCAATAGGGCGCACTTTTGCCATTAATGCAGTATCGGCTACATTATTGAGTGAATCACTTAATATTTTCGGCAGTCCGTATACAGTTGTATACATGCCCGTTATCTTGTTACCCATAAAACTGAAGTTGGCTCTCATGCTGCACCTTGCAGGAGAAAGTGAACCAAATCCGTCTTTACCCATAATAATAGAGATATAGAAACGGGTCATATCATATTCGCCCTCAAAGTCTACCATGCTTATCTTTCCGCTTTGGGAATCAACAATGGCACGTGCTTCAATAACTTGGGTGTTTTTGAGACGTGGATATACGTAGACTTGAGCTTTGCCGAATGGTAATTGGGTGACGGCATATTTATAATATCTGCGATTCTTGTAGTGGAAAGGAGAAAGAATATTCGTTTCGAAAAGTGTTTCTCCATATACCGTTGGAGTCATGTATTTCAAAACTGATGACAATGTGTTGCTTCTATGCGGAATGGTGCTTATGTTCAGCAAACGCTTGGCAACTGGTCTGCCATTTGCGTCTAGCGTCATTTGGTTATAATACTCGCTGATGAATCTTCTGCCACCGCCATGAGCCACCGCATACATTGTCGGTACTAGCATGAGCGTTGCATTACGTTTGTTTGTTTTGATTTGAAATTTAGTGTAGGCATAACTCTTGTGCTCAGCTCTACCTGTTGTGTCAACAGATTGTGAATATTTAAATACCAAACACATCACCGAGTCACTAAAGGCGTTTCTCGGTGACATTCTTCTTGCATGTGCTGCAAAAGCCATCATGCAGAAGATAATCGTCAAAATGATGTGTGTTTGATATTTCTTCATCTATTATGAGTTAAGATGTTACTTGGCAGAAAAACTATGCCAAATATTTTGGACAGCAGCTTTCCTAACCAAGATATTTCATAAGGATTCCTATCTTCCCGGATTCTCTCAGTTTGGTGATGCTTTTTTCTCTTATTTGGCGAACTCGCTCACGGGTCAGTCCCATTTTATCACCAATTTCCTCGAGTCCCTTTTCGGTTTCCCCAATTCCGTAGCATGCGCAGATAATTTTCAGTTCGCGATCCTTGAGGCAAACTTTTAAAACCTGTCTTAGGTCTTGTGCCATACTTTCATGGTCAACCTGCTTGTCTGTTCTGGCATCGTCTCCGCTTGCCATTACATCTGCCATAGAGTTGTCATCGTCATCACTAAATGGAGCATCGATGCTTACATGATGACCACTGGCAGCCATGCTCTGAGAAATCTTGTCCTCGTCAACACCCGTTCTGGCAGCAAGTTCTTCAACGCTTGGACGGCGTTGGTTTTCCTGCTCAAACTTATTAATTTCCTGGTTTACCTTATTGAGTGATCCTACCTGGTTGAGAGGAAGTCGAACAATTCGGCTTTGCTCTGCTATTGCCTGTAAAATACTCTGACGAATCCACCATACAGCGTATGAGATAAATTTGAACCCTCGTGTTTCGTCGAAGCGTTCTGCAGCTTTGATGAGTCCGATGTTTCCTTCGTCAATCAAGTCTGTCAAGGTGAGTCCCTGGTGCTGATATTGTTTTGCTACCGACACCACAAAACGTAAGTTGGCTTCAATCAACTTATTTTTTGCTCTTTCGCCAGCTCTACCTCCCTTGCGGATAGCTTGAGCCAATTCTATTTCTTCATCAATAGAAACCATAGGGGCTCTACCTATCTCTACAAGATATTTGTCGAGGGCTTCACTATTACGATTGGTTATACTCTTTTGTATCTTAAGCTGTCTCATTATCTTTCCTCTTAGTTACACATTGCACAATTGGCGCAAAGATAATAAAAATATTGATACACGACTATAATTATAACTTACTTTAACGTAATTAACCTAACTTACTCATTTAAAGGTTATTTTACGGTCTTGTTCTTAACAAAACTTTGAAAAGCGTCATCGTATCCGTTAAACACGTTGATGTCTACCTCTCCATGTATTCCTGCTACTCTTCCGTCGGGGCAGAGTTGCCAATATATTAATCGGATGTCTGGTTTATACTCTCCATATCGTGCAATCCAAACCTGGTAGTTATGTTTCAGATCGGGAGCCTTTGGCAGATAGCGATTTACGAAAGTTTGGCTGATGTAAAGAATAGGCTTAACACCAGTTGCTCTTTCTACAATTCTAAGCCAAGTTCTAATGCGTGCAAACAATACTCCAGACCCTCCCATTTTCTTGATTTGACTAGGAAGCGGTTCAACATCAAGAACAGGAGGAAAATCGCCTTTCCTAATGATACTGTGTTTCAGAAAGTGTCGTGCCTGTTCGGCAGCAGGTGTTATGGTGGTAAAGAAGTGATAGGTTCCAACCTTGTAACCATGTGCTTTTGCATCACGATAATCTTTTCTATAATATGGATTTAACAGCGATTTCCCTTCTGTACTCTTGATATAGATGAAGCGAATCGGGAAGTTTACTGTTCCTGATATGGTCTTTTTGCTGAGACGTCCAAGATGTGTAATGCGTAAACGGTTCCAGTTGATAGCATATTTTTTTCTGCCTTTTCCATGCTGGTATTTGCTCAGATCAATGCCATAAATACGTTCCGATGTATATACGAGTCTTTCGCCTTTATAGCGGTCATTTTTCCATTCGCCTATTCGTAATGGTTTCTTGGGAGCAATGCTGAATCCGAATCCTTCACGTTTCCCGTTTTTCCAGTAACCTTCATAATAGGTTCCATCGTATCCTTGCCAGCATCCATGACCGTTTGGTTGATAGATACTGTCGGTTGTACCCCGATAATATCCTAGAGAATCAGGTAAGAGGGTATAATCAATAGAGCGTCGAAGTGTGACTCCATGAGCTGTTGCTAAAGATGCTGCAAGTTGAGGTGAAATAGCTTTAACCCCTTCAGGAGTTGTTTCTGAGGAAAGTTGGAATGTGTGGCTTCCTTGTGCAGTTTCTCCATTCATTGCTTTGATGAGTTTGCATGCCTGACTCTTCCATTTTCCGTTCTCGTCTCTATAATAGGCTTGATATGAAATGGAGCGTTTCAACTTGAAATGTCCTTTTTTCTGTACATGTTTCAGGGAGTCAATCAGTTTCTTGGCAGAATCGCGTAGTTCCAGTTCGTGTTGGGTATAAGCGCAAATAGAGTTGTAGCCTACATCCAGGACAGAATGAGAGTGAATATAATAGTTCAGTTCTCCAACTTTCCATTTGGAGTCTCTATACAAACTGTCTAAAGAATCAACTTTCTCTTTAAAGATGCTATCCGCATCTTTGCCAAGATAGTGATTCCGGCTGATGCTGTTGTTGTAGCAGGCGGCAAGTCTTCCTTCACATGAAGGAATCAACGCCCAACGATTCATAAAGTTGGCAGCCAGTGTCGTAGTGTCTTCGTCGAACCGGAGTATTGTTTTTCCATTTTGAATTAATTCATAGTGACTGTATACTTTTATGTTTGCTTTTGCCTTGTTCACTCTATCACTTGATGGGTTCAGACAATAATAGCTCCATGTGCTGGCGGTAGCCAGCAGAATGAGAACTAAACTTGTGATATATAATATTTTCTTTTTCATTTGATGATGACCTCCAATATTTTCTTGGTGGTTTCGGTAATCTTTGTTTTTTCAGACGTACGTTCGCCGATAAGCCAGATGATTTCACCTTTACTATCAGTTAATACATGCTGTGTCTTCTTTTGTATATAGTCAAATTTCCTATCGGTCATATAGTCACTCAACAGTTTGCTACCCTTCATGCCGAAAGGTTGAAATCTATCGCCTTCTTTTACCAGTCGGTAGGTGAGGGGAAAACTGACTTTTTCAGCATCCAAAGTGATACATTGCGATTCTTTGCTTGGCATGAAGTCACCCATGTGCGAGAAGATTCTTATCTTGATTTGGGTTCCTTCGTCCATGTTGTAAATGCCTTCTTCTGGCAGTCGGAACGCTCTTTGCTCCTGAATGTTATTCAAGTCTTTTATGTTAGAGATCAACAGCTGTTCTCTGTCGATGACTATCATATAGTCTTCGTTTTTCCAGATTTTACCGATACCACGATCCTGACTGAAGAGGCTTTCACAGATGTCATCAATGACATTGCCATGAAAACCATATCTGCCTAATTCTTTATGGAGTATGAATTCCGGACTTGGAGCATTCATGACAGATACTTTAGGGATATATATAACTTTCCTATTAGAGTCGGTTGTACTGATGCTATCCATGCTCTCAAGTATACTTTTCGCTTGGCGTATGTATTTGGCTGTGAGAGCGATATTTTCACTTGCTGCCGGGTTGATACTTTCTAAAAGAGGTACTACATGATGGCGAATTTTATTTCTTAAAGCATCGTCTTCCAAATTTGTTGAATCTGTGACAAAATCTTGCTTTTTTTCTTTTAGGTATTGCAATATATCCTGTCGGCTGATGCAGAGAAGAGGGCGCAGAATATTTCCGTTTTTTGGGGCGATGCCTGCTAATCCGTCTACTCCGGATCCTCTTAACAGATTCAGAAGTAAAGTTTCTACATTGTCATCGCGATGATGGGCCACACATATGCCTCCTGCATGCAAGTCTTTTACTAATTGGGCAAAATAGCTGTAGCGTAAGTCGCGTGCAGCCATTTCGATACTTACCTTGTGCAAATGGGCATAAGCATAAGTATCAAAATGGATTCGAGACAAACTGATTCCCTGTTGTTGGCACAGATTTACACAAAATTGCTCGTCTCTGTCACTCTCTTCGCCGCGAAGGTGAAAGTTACAGTGCGCAGCAGAAATATTCAGTCCTATATTTTTCAGGATAAGCAATAGGGCAACGCTATCGGCACCTCCGGACAAGGCAACGATATATGGTGTTTGCCACTTGAACATACCATGGTGAATAATATATTTTTTGACGATATTTTCAATTTTGTTCATTCTGCGATACCTTAAAAAGTATATGTTGTTTCTTATTACTTTCTGTTTTTCAAAAAGTCTTCTGCCCGCTGCAAATCTTCTGGCGTGTCGATGCCTACAGTTTCAACATCTGTAGTACCAACTTTTATCTTGTAGCCATTCTGCAGCCATCGAAGTTGTTCTAGGCTCTCTGCTATTTCTAGTGAGCTTTGTGGCAGTTTGGTTACCTCTTTTAAAACTTCTTTGCGGTAAGCATAGATGCCCAAATGTTTCAGATAAGGAAAACTCTTGAGCCATTCTTCCTCTTCCTTTCCTCTTACGTATGGAATGATGCTGCGAGAGAAATACATAGCAAAGCCTTGATTGTCTACAACAATCTTTGGACTATTAGGATTTTTTACAGCTTCCATACTGGTAAAAGCTTTTCCTAAAGTGGCAATTTGGGTTGTTGGGTCATCAAAACACTGGCAGATGGTTTCCAGTTGACTCTTGTCAACAAAAGGTTCATCTCCTTGAACATTGACAATGACATCCCAGTCTCCACCAATTTTTTCGATAGCTTCTTCTATGCGGTCAGTACCGCTCTTATGATCCTTGCGCGTCATAACAGCTTTACCGCCAAATGCTTCTACAGCATTGAAAATTCGCTCATCGTCTGTTGCAACATAGGCTGCTTCTAGACAAGCTGCTACTTTCTCATAAACATGCTGTATCACTGGTTTGCCATCTAACATGGCAAGTGGCTTTCCCGGGAAACGTGTTGATGCGTATCTTGCTGGAATAATTCCTATAAATTTCATAATCTTCTATATTTAAACCTGTTTACTATTCAATTCATGCGATTCGTTTAACTTCAAATAAAAAAAGTTGCACTTCCGCAGACGCAAAAGTACAACTTTATTTTGTATTCACCAAAAAACTTTTTGTTTTTTTTGAAAAACCTCAGAGAATATTTAATGTTCTCCCCATTTTTTTTATTCGTATCTGATAGCCTCGATAGGGTCGAGCCTTGCTGCCTTCTTTGCAGGATACCATCCAAAGAAAACGCCAGTAAATGTACAGACTGCAAAACTCATAATAATGCTCCAAGGCTCTATTTGGGTGGCTATATGGAAGAAAGAGTTCAGACTGAGCGATAAACTAACTCCCAATATCACTCCTATAATACCGCCAGTTACAGAAAGTAAGATAGCTTCTATCAGAAACTGGTTCAAAATATCAATACCTCGTGCGCCAACACTCATTCGAAGACCTATTTCGCGAGTGCGCTCTGTTACAGATACATACATGATGTTCATGATTCCGATGCCGCCTACCAGCAGCGAGATTCCTGCCACGGATCCGAGCAGGATGGTGATTGTAGACATGGTAGAATTCATCATGCTTGAAATTTCCTCTTGTGAGCGGATATTGAAGTCATCTTCATCTGCTTCAGTAGTATCTGTTGCGTCTTTCAATTTGTGGTTGCGTCGCAATATTTCTGTAATCTGATCTTGGGCAGGTTGAGAAGCCTCTTCGGTGATAGCTGAGCAGACGATGCCTCCTAAATAGGTTTGTGCCATAATTCGCTTCATTACTGTTGTATAGGGGGCAAGTACCAAATCATCCTGGTCCATACCCATACTATTGTAACCTTTCTTCTTCAAGACACCGATTACTCTGAATGGAATGCTGTTAAATCGCACAACCTTACCGATAGGATCACTGCCATCAGGGAAAAGATAGTCAACTACTGTTTGTCCCAAAATACAAACTTTAGATGCAGCCTTAATGTCTGTATCAGTAAACATTTCTCCATCTGCCACTTTCAGTTGTCGGATGGAAAGATAGTCTTGGTTTACACCATAAATGGAACTTTGGGTGTTGTTGTTTCCGTAGATCCACTGTCCGGAACTGTTTACAGTAGGAGAAATAGCTGAGATATAATTACATTCGTCTTTGATGCTCTGATAGTCGGCTTGCTTCAGCGTCTCCATTGACGAAGCATCCTGTCTCACACCGCCACGCATGTCTGCACCTGGTGAAATCATAATCATGTTTGATCCCATCTCTGCGATGTTTGCCTTGATGCTGGCTTTACTTCCTTGTCCGATGGCAAGCATGGTAATAACCGCAGCAATACCGATGATGATGCCAAGTGCGGTAAGGAAAGAGCGCATTTTGTTGGCAGCAATGGCGCGGATGGCTATTTTGAAAAGATTCTGATAATTCATTTTACTTGTTGTAATGTTAAATGTTAAATGTTAAGTGTTAAGTGAAAACTTCGTTTGCTATTGGATGCTAAGTAATTTAACATTCAACACTTAACATTAAAAACTTATTCGTCCGTGTTGGCCGGCAAGGCTGCCAGACCTTCGGCTGCCGAGAGAATATGTTCGTTATAGGTGTCGCTGATGATGTGACCATCACGCAGTTCGATATTACGACTCGAATAATTTGCAATGTCTGGGTTGTGGGTAACGAAGATGATGGTTCTTCCTTCAGCATAAAGTTTCTGGAAGAGTACCAGAATCTCAAAACTGGTTCTGGTGTCGAGATTACCCGTTGCTTCATCAGCAAGTATCACAGCGGGGTTGTTGACCAACGCACGAGCTATTGCTACTCGCTGCATCTGTCCTCCAGACATCTGATTACTCTTATGATAGAGACGTTCTCCTAAACCAACAGCTTTCAGCGATTCGATAGCACGTTGCTTTCGTTCTTCTGCGCTTACGTTCGGGTTGTACATCAGTGGAAGTTCTACATTTTCTACACTTGTAGTCTTCGGTAGAAGATTGTAGTTCTGGAAGATGAATCCAATCTTTCGGTTTCTAAGAATGGCGCGATCATTACGTGACATCTTTCGTACGCTTACTCCATCCAGATAGTATTCGCCACTGGATGGGGTATCGAGACAACCTAGCTGGTTCAGCAGGGTAGATTTACCTGATCCTGATTTACCCATGATGGTAACAAACTCACCTTCGTATATTTTAAAGCTTACACCTTTTAGGGCGTGGACAGTTTCCTCACCCACAAGAAAGTCGCGACGAACATTGTCGAGTTCTATCACAACTTTCTTTTCGCTGTTTGCTTGAATATTGTCGTTTGCCATACTCTTATTTTTTATTTTTTCTTTCCTCTAGGTCCAGGACCGCTAATCAAACCTTGACTTTGTTGAGGCTCCTCATTCTCTTCAGGGGTATTAACTATGATTTCAGTTACAATCTTCTGTCCCTTCTTCAAACCCTTGATAATTTCAGTATGTATACCGTCGCTCTGACCGATGGTTACAGAATGAGCTGTAAGGGTATTGTTAGCAAGAGTCCAAACTTTGTTTTTTCCTTTGCAGTCAACAATCTTGATATTCTTTCCCACTGTTTCCTTGGTTGGAGTAAAGCGGAGTGCTTTGTTGGCAACGGCAAGAATACCAGCTCGTTCTTGTGTAAAGATGGTAACATTTGCAGTCAGTCCTGGTTTTAACTTGAGATCTGCGTTGGGTGCAGAGATGACAACCTCGTAAGTGACAACATTGTTTGTTGTAGTAGCTTCCAGACGAACCTGTTTTACTGTTCCCTGGAATACATCGTCAGGATAAGCATCTACAGTAAAATTAACGCGGTCGCCTTCTTTTACACCGCCTATATCTGCCTCGTCAACATTTGCAATCACCTGCATGTTGGTCAGATCTTTAGCGATAGTAAAGAGCTCTGGTGTATTGAAGCTTGCTGCTACGGTCTGTCCTTCCTCTACGCTTTTTGATATGACAGTTCCATCTATTGGCGATGTAATTGTTGCATAGCTCAGGTTGGTTTGGGCTTTCTGTACATTTTCCTTGGCCGAAGCTACTTGCTCTTTCGCCTGGCGATAGGTGAGAAGCGCATTTTCATAATCGTCAGCACTTACCAAACCTTTCTTATAGAGGGTCTGGTAGCGGCTCATGTTTGCACTCTGATAGTTCAAACTGCTTTGCGCACTTGCCAGGTTAGCTTTGGCAGTATTCAACTCGCTCATCAGGTTGGTTTTGTCGAGCTCAGCTATGACTTCACCTTTTTTTACCTGCGAATTGTAATCAACATAAAGTTTGTTTACAATACCACTCACCTGTGTACCAACCGTTACAGAAGTTACTGCTTCAATAGTACCGGTTGCAGTTACACTATTCTGCAATGTTTGTGTGGTTACAGCTTCCTGCTTGAAGTCTATTTGCTCTTCGTTTTTACTTCCAGAGAACAGCCATGCTGCCACAGCCACGATGATTACCACAATCATGGCAATCCAGATTTTGCTGATTCTAAGTTTTTTCATAAAAATGTATGTATACCTATTAATGATTTGCAATATGTTTTCGGATGTTAATACCAATCTTTCTCTTTAGATTCTGCCGTTTTGGTAGAATTTCAACATGTTGATATTCAGAATGGTAAGATACTTTGCCTGAAGTTCGTTCTGCTTAGCCTTCAGAAGATTATCTTTGCCAGTTCTCAATTCTACGATGTTCTTTAATCCCAGTTTAAACTGCTCACTTAACAGATTGTAGCTTGTTTGGGCACTCTCGCTGCTCACTTTGGCAGCCTTAAACTGGCTTTGGTTTGTATTAGCCTGCAACCAATAGTTTTCGATAGTAGAGTAGAGCTTAGTTTGCTCATTCTTTATATCGAGCAAGATGCTTTCACGCTGAATGAGTGCTTTATTGACAGAAGTCTTGGTCTGTCGGTTATCAAAGAGAGGTATACTGACACCGATTCCACCACCCAGGCTGAAGTTGGTTTTCATCTGACTGCCCCAACCGTTTTTGTTCATGGATGTGGTGCTGGTCGTAGCTCCTGCATTTGCGCTGATGGTTGGCAATTTTCCTGCCTTTGCAATCTTGATGTTCAGATCGTTCTGGTCGAGTTTGTTTTGGTAGCTCAAAAACTCAGGGCGATTCTGAAGCGCAGCTGTATAGACACTGTTCATACCTGGGATAGAGGCCAGAGCCATCTGGTCAGTTGTGCTTGGAATAGCGATGTCGAAAGCTTCTTCACTGGTAATCTGCAGGAGTTCCTTCAACTGTCGTTTATAGTTTTTAACGTTACTTTCAGCCTGCACGATGTTAAACTCATCTTGTGCTCTCTGTGCTGTGAGTTGTGCTAAGTCTGCTTGGCTCATCTTGCCAATTTTTACCATTTCCTTACCACGCTCTTCGTTTTGAACACTCGACTGATAACTTTCTTTGTTTACGTTGATAGCCTCTGTAGAGTAGAGTATCTGTACGTAAAGTTGAGCTATCTGTTCTTGCAGGTTGAGGGCTTGTGCTGTCGAATCGAGTTGTGCCGCTTCCTTTGCCAGCTTGTTCAGTTTCACCTGATTTCTGTTTTTGTTTCCGTTCCAAATCGTGTAATTGCCCATCACGCTATAGCTGCCATTGTAATATACCTTGTCGATGGAAGCTTTGCTGAAACCTTCTCCGCTGATTCCATTAGAAACCCAAGGCGTATAGCTTACACTTTGATTGGTGCTGGCAGAGAGCGATGGCAGAAGCGCTGACTTTGATTGCAGATAGTCCTCCTGAGCTGAAGCTTTTGTGAGTTGAGTCTTCTGCAGTTGAATGTTGTTAGCCAGTGCGTAACTGATACAATCCTGCAGTGACCATTGCTTAGCTTGTACAGCGATAGGAGCCGACATGATGAACAGCGCTACCGCCATGTTTTTAAAACTTGCGTTCATACTCTTTTTACTTTTTGTTTTCATCTTTACAGATCTCTTTGCATCTGTTCTGATTAAATGTGGATTAATGTTCTTACTTTCCATAATTGCAAATCTTAATAGGATACATCATTTTTAGCTTTGACGTAAGCGTCGCCTATAAAGTTGCAACTGATATGTGTTTTTGATTAAAAACGTGATGATAGGTTTAATATTCTCATTTATCTTTAACAATCCTTTTCATAGTGAAAGATTTCTTTTGCTTTTACACATTAATTTATTTATATTTCTCAAAAAAATGTTTCTTCTTTCGTTATCTTCGCTGAAATTGTGTAACTTTGCAGAAAAATTTTAAGAAAGGAATAAAATAAATGCCGTTAAGATTACCAGATAAGCTTCCAGCTATCGAACTGCTGAAGCATGAGAATATATTCGTGATGGACGAAAGTCGTGCGCATAAACAGGAGATTCGTCCGTTGAAAATCTGTGTGCTCAATTTGATGCCCCTCAAGATTACGACAGAGACAGATCTCGTTCGTCTTCTGTCGAATACTCCTCTTCAGTTAGAGGTTTATTTTATGAAGTTGAAAAGTCACACGCCGAAGAATACTCCAATAGAGCACATGATGATGTTCTACAAGGATTTTCAGGAACTTTCCAAACAGAAGTTTGATGGAATGATAGTTACCGGTGCTCCTATCGAAACGATGGCTTATGAGGAGGTAGAATATTGGCCTGAAATCAAAGAGATTTTTGATTGGGCCCGTACCCATGTTACTTCAACACTCTATATCTGCTGGGGTGCCCAGGCTGGTCTTTATCATTTCTATGGTGTTCCTAAGTATCCTTTAGAGAAGAAGATGTTTGGTATTTTTAAGCAGAAGCCTCTCGATTTGTCTCAGCCAATCTTCCGCGGTTTCGATGATATCTTTAATATGCCTCATAGTCGCCATACGGAGGTAAGACGAGAGGATATTGAAAAAGTGCCAGGACTTGACATCATTGCCGAATCGCCTGAAAGCGGTGTCAGCATTGTGATGGCCAGAAACGGCCGCGAATTCTTTGTGACGGGTCATCTTGAGTATGCGCCAAACACGCTGGATAAGGAATATAAGCGTGATATGGGCAAGCGTGATGATGTAGAACTGCCAAAAAATTATTATTATCATGACGATCCTAATGAAGAACCTCTGGTGACATGGCGTGCTCATGCCAACCTCTTCTATAGTAATTGGATCAACTATTATGTTTATCAGGAGACTCCTTACAATATTGACGAAATCAGTTAATTTGAAGGACTCGGGTGATTTCGAGATAGATTTCTTATGCAAACATTAGAATTATTGGCGCCTGCCAAGAACTTGGAATGTGGTATTGCTGCCATTGATCATGGTGCAGATGCCGTATATATTGGTGCACCTCGTTTTGGGGCACGAGCAGCAGCAGGCAATTCGCTGGAAGATATCAGACAGTTGTGTGATTATGCTCATCAGTTTGGAGCAAAGGTTCATGTTACAGTGAATACTATCATCTATCAGGATGAGATGTTGGATACGCTTAAGATGATCCAGCAACTTGATGAGATTGGTGTTGATGCACTTTTGCTGCAGGATATGGGTGTGCTTACTGAGGTGAGGGCGCAGAATTTGTGGAGTAGAGAATTGCATTCCAGTACCCAGTGTGATGTAAGAACTCCAGAAAAGGCGTATTGGCTTACCACGTTAGGTTTCAAACGTGTTGTTCTGGCTCGTGAGCTTTCGCTCGATGAAATCAAGGCGATCCATCAGGCGATTCCTGATAGAGAAATAGAGGTCTTTGTTCATGGAGCGCTCTGCGTAAGCTATTCGGGTGTATGTTATGCTTCTGAGAAGTGTTTCGGGCGCTCTGCCAATCGTGGAGAATGTGCACAGTTCTGTCGTATGAAGTTTGATCTGCTCGATTCCAATGGTCAGGAGATTGAACATCAGCGTTATCTGTTGTCGCTCAAGGATCTTTGTCAGCTTGATCATCTTAAGGATCTTGCTGATGCTGGAGCTACTTCGTTCAAGATAGAAGGAAGATTAAAAGATATCAACTACGTCAAGAATGTGGTGGCAGCCTATAGCAGTCAACTCGATGCAATCGTAAAAGCTGAACCGCGTAAGTATCGCCGTGCATCGGTGGGACATGTTCAATATAATTTTACACCTAATCTGAAGAAGACTTTCAATCGTGGCTTTACCCATTATTTCCTGAATGGGCGACAGCCGGATATTGCTTCTTTCGATACACCGAAAGCTATCGGCGAGTTTGTGGGCAAGGTTAAGGAAATACGTGGCAACATTTCTTTCAACGTAGCCACAGTAGCCAGCTTTAAAAATGGCGATGGACTGTGTTTTATCAATGATGACCGTGAGTTGGAAGGCTTTCGTGTGAACAGAGTAGAGGGAAATCGCCTCTATCCGTTTGGAATGCCTGAACATTTGCGTCCGGGCATGGCTCTTTATCGTAATAACGATCGTGCTTTCGAGGCTTTGCTGGCCCGTAAGTCTGCTGAACGTAAAATCTATATTGTCATAGCAATGGAGCCTGTGATGGGCAATGAGTTCAGGGAAGAGCCACAGGGGGTAAAGGCTGTTGTCAACATCATGAAGACGAAAGAGGCTGATGGTGGCTTGATTTGTCAGGTGGCTGAGGTGTTTAAAGAGTTGAAACTCGAAAAGGCGAAACGCCCGCAGGGCGAAAATATAAAGGCTCAGATGAGCAAACTGGGTGATACGATTTACGAAGCTTACCAGGTAGAACTTCTGAAGGGAATGGAGACATACTTCGTTCCGAACAGTATTCTCACTGCTATCCGGCGTGAATTGATAGATGAACTTACCAAGGCAAATCAGAAACAGCTTGATAAGTCGTTGTGGGGTGGATGGGATAGAACCCTGTTCAACAATGGTTTTGGATTCAGTCAGCCCGGTGAGCACCGACTTACGAAAGAGGAATTTACTTGGCAGCCGGAATACGGAAAATGGGGATATCTCTATAATATAGCTAACTATGATGCAAGAGATTTTTATCAGATTCATGGTCTGTCGCCAGTAGTTCCGGCATTTGAGTTGGGTAAGAATATTCCTTCTGCATGGGATGCTAAGACCCAGGAAGAATATGATGAGAATATAGAAAAAGACAAGGCAAACCGAAGTATGCAACCTAAGTATACCAACGAAAAGGGAGAATCGCTCCTGATGCAGTGCCGCCATTGTATCCGTTATTCGTTGGGCTACTGTGTGAAGCGTGGAGGCAAGAAACCATCCTGGAGAGAGCCTCTCTTCCTGCAGTTGGGTGATGGTCGCCGCTTCCGTCTGGAGTTTGCGTGCAACGAATGTCAGATGAACTTATATAGTGAGAAATAAATGAAAAAGAAATGGACGATACAGATTCTTTGTATGCTGGGCATCCTCTTGATGTTCAGCAGTTGTTATCATCGCCGTGCTCATCACCAGATGCATGCAGCTATGGTAGAGTACAGTAATAAACAACTCGATTCCATTTCGTTTTCTACTACCCATCATTATACCAACAAATTCAATTTTCTGGTATTCAAGGATTCTCTGGAATTGATAGCGCAACAGCCTGAAGAATTTTTGAGCAATTTGCCTATTGACTCCTTCGCCGTCCGAAAGAACCGCCTGCTGGTGGTTACGGATATCCGTATGGTTCCTCAGGATTCTGTAGATTCAGTTTGGGTGCAGTTGGCTACTGAAGATAATCAGTTTGGCTGGACCCGTGAGTCCCGTCTGTTGCCGAAGGTTGTTCCCGATGATCCTATTTCAGAGTTCATTATGACCTTCAGCAATACTCACTTGCTCATCTTCATGGTTATCATTATTCTCATAGCCGTAGCCTATACAGTTCGTAAGATTTTCCATAGCAATGGTAAACTGGTTCATTTTAATGATATTGATTCACCATATCCTACAGCCTTGGTGCTTATAGTTTCGATATCAGCAACCTTCTATGCAACCATTCAGCTGTTTTTGCCAGAAGTATGGCGTCATTTTTATTTTCATCCTACGCTCAATCCTTTTGCCGTACCGCCGATACTGGGCTTTTTTCTGGCTACAGTCTGGGCGATACTGATAGTAGGACTGGCTTGTGTTGATGAGGTGAAACACCGTTTGCCGGCAGGTGATGCAGTTCTGTATCTGGGTGGTTTAGTGGGTGTTTGCGCCATTGATTACATCATTTTCAGTGTTACTACCTTATATTATATAGGTTATTTACTGCTCGTAGCCTATATATGGTTTGCCATACGGGTTTATCTGTTTCCTCATAAATAAGGATAGGGGGTGCAGGAAAAAATATGTACCTTTGCACCCGTTATGAAAAGAATAGTATTTAATAGTAAAAAGTGCGTATGCATTGGTTTGGCAGCAGTAGCGTTGCAGGCTTATGCAGTGGATAATGAAAGGGCTATTTGCTCTGACCTGTCATTGGGTACGAGTGAAAAGTTAGCAGACGCTAACGGCTTGCTGGCTGATAGCAGCCGAGTTTATGATATTGATGAAGTTGTGGTTGTTTCGCAGCCTAAGGAGAATTTCCGTCTTCGTCAACAGCCTCTCAGCAGCACTTCCTTTGGTTCTTATCAGATGCAGCGATTGGGTTCTCGCGATTTGCGCGAACTTTCCTGCTATGTTCCTAACTTCGTAATGCCTAACTATGGCTCGCGTTTTACCAATGCCATGTATGTGCGCGGCATTGGAAGCCGTATCAACAGTCCGGCTGTAGGAATTTATCTTGACGGAATTCCGGTGTTGAGCAAGGCTGCTTTCAATCTTCACCATTATCAGACCAGTCGTATAGATATTCTCCGTGGTCCACAGGGAACACTCTATGGTCAGAATTCTGAAGGTGGTTTGGTGCGCATCTATTCACGCGATGCTTATGATAGCAATGGCACCTACGTTAATCTGGGATTGGGCTCTCATTTCTATCGTAATGTAGAAGCGGCTCATTATATGAAGCTTTCACCTCGTGTCGCATTAGGGGTAGCTGCTTTTTATGATGGACAGAAGGGACTCTTCCATCGTGCAGGAACCAGCGATTATGCCGACAATTATGATGAGGCTGGCGGTAAGTTTAATCTTAAGTTCCGTTTTGATAGAGGATGGAGCATGGATTTGCTAGCCAATTACCAATTTGTCTATCAGCATGCATTTCCTTATGGTCAGTTGGATTTAAACAGTGGCAAGGCTGCATTGCCAAATACTACATTCCCTGGGCTTTATCGCCGCAACATGCTGCTTTCGGGTGTCAATCTTCGTCATGAAGGAGCGAAATGGGATTTTGCTTCTACTACCAGCTATCAGTTCCTGGATGACAATATGAAGATGGATCAGGATTATCTTCCTGGAGATTATTTGAGCTTGCAGCAAGATCAGTTGCAGAATTCTATTACTCAGGAGTTCACATTTAAGAGCCGTCAGCCTTTCTTCGGCTTCTGGCATCTTACCCAGGGTGCATTCTTCTCCCATGTGTGGTTGAAGACAAATGGTCCTGTAAAATTCGGTTCAGAATTGACGAATCCTATCAGTAACGTTATCCAGCAGCAGATGTATTCCGCCATCCATACTTCGATGGTGAAGAAGATGATGGGTAAGGGAATGCCAGAAGCTGCGGCTAATGCGATGGCTACGGTCGCGATAGAGAAGGCGGGCGGCATCAGCATGGCGGCGAGCATGGGAGCTCCGGGTTTGTTCCATACTCCTCAGAGCAATTTGGGTCTCTATCACGAGAGTACGTTTGATCTTTCTTCCCGTCTGAAAGCAACGCTTGGCTTGCGTTACGATTTCATGCATACAAGTATTCATTACGATACTTATGCTTATATGGCGATGACAGCTAATGTGATGGGCAAGGAGGCCACTTATACTTTGCGTTCAATGCTCGACCGCAAAACGAGTGATGATTACAACCAGCTCCTGCCAAAATTTGGATTAAGTTACAAGCTTGATGAGCAGGGGAGCAATGTCTATGCTACGGTGAGCAAGGGCTATCGTGCAGGCGGTTATAATATCCAGATGTTCAGTGATATCTTGCAGACCGAACTGAATGCTCACCGTCAGGATGCGATGGGAGGCAATTATGACGTTCCTCATACCGATGAAGATTATGATAGAGTGAACCAGACTATTGCCTTTAAGCCGGAAACCTCATGGAATTATGAGGTAGGAACGCATCTCAATCTTTTTGATCATCGTCTTCATTTCGATTTGAGTGCCTTCTATATGCAGGTTCGCAATCAGCAACTCTCTGTGATGGCAGGAACCTATGGCTTTGGCCGAATGATGGTTAATGCAGGTAAGAGTCACAGTTGTGGTATTGAAGCCGCGCTCAAGGGTCAGGCTTTCGACGGTGCTTTTGATTGGGGTGTAAACTATGGTTTTACACGTGCCGTATTTGATGAATATACTGATGGCGAGGGTGATAAGGCTGTGAATTATAAGGGCAAGAAGGTTCCTTATGTTCCCCAGCATACGATAGCAGCCATGGCTGACTATCATTTGGGACAGTTTACCTTCGGATTGAATATGAATGCGCAGGGCAAGACTTATTGGGATAATGCCAATACCTACAGCCAGAAGATGTATTTCGTGATGGGTGCGCATTGTGATATTGATTTCAGTAAGATGAGCATCAGTATCTGGGGTAGGAACCTCACAGATACTAATTACAATACCTTTGCTGTTGATAATGCAGCAACAGGAAAGAAACTGTATTTTGCCCAACGTGGCAATCCTTTCCAATGTGGTGTTGATCTGAAATTCCACTTTTAGGATTAAATAGAAAAGGAGTTCCGGCATTCTGAAATGCTAGAACTCCTTTTCTTTTTAATCTCATTTATTTCCTTCCTTTATTTTAATTCTCCATATCCTACCAGCCGCTCGGTGCGGTCGCTCTGAGCCCGATAGTAAACCAGTACATTGTATTTGTTCTGGGTCTGGTAGAAATTTCCTTCTGATGGGAGCAGCCTGATGCTTCCGTCCTCCATCTTCATGAGATACTGATAACTGTAATAACCTTGCTTCATGAAGAGACGTGCGTGATAGGTTTTCGTCATTTCATCATATTCCATCCGATATTCGGGGAGGAAACGGCCGTAGGTCCAATCTGCGTTCAGATAAACATTGCCTGGCAGTTTGGGAGCTTTCAGGGTAAAGTGAATCTGTGCATATTCGCAGGTGTTGTTGTTTTCTACGTTGTCGCTGTTGCGGATATAAAATGAACCTTTGGCAGCTTCATCGTAAACGTAATTGGGGCGAGGGCTGTCGGTTATAACCTTTACCTGATAGTCGCTTCCATCCCAATCTATGGCGTCTATTCCCATGGTTGGATGGTCGGTGTCCAGAAACTCAAACTTTCTGTATTCATTGCCCGCATCGAAAATCAGAGCTCTTACATGCTGCCAACTCATTTTGCCCGCACTCAGGTAGTCGGGTTTAGGGTTGATGACAGCATTGTCCCATCTTCCGTTCTGAAGCACTACGATGTTCAGCTGGTTGGGATGAGTGATTCTCAGCTGGCTGTGATCCAGTTCCATTTTCAGTTGCTGATGGTCCTTCTGGATATCTATATCTGTTGTTGAAGTAGCTTCTAACTTCAGTTTAACCAATGGCTGAGGCTCTGTAATCATCCAGCAGGCTGTAAACATTTTACCTTCTTCCTCGTTTTCCGCATTGTCGTCATAAACCGTCAGTCTGTAGTTGCCGCTCATGGTAAGTTGGCAGTCGGCATTGGGAATTGCCAGATGATAATGAGTGTAAGGATGATTGGTGTTGATGGATTGCTCTACATCTTCAATCATCTGATTGCCGTTGAAGCCTCTCATATAGTCGCTTTCAAAGAGCGAAGAAGATACGTTCCAGTTTGCATCACAATGTTCAATCTTGTAGCTGTACCGATGATAATCGTGCGTCATGTCATCAAAATCGATATGGATAGGTTCTCCACCCAGTGACGATACTGGGAGTGATAACCAGTTCGTTCCGCCTACAACCTGTAGGGTTCTGATGCGCTGGTTGAATATCTCGTGCTGCTGCGCCCAGGCAGGATAGGTAAACAGAAAGAGAAGGGAGATGATAGTGTATAATTGTTTCATATTGCTTCGTACGTATATATAAAAAAATAACTTGCAGTAGCCTTTTGGTAAAGAACTAAATGCAAGCTTAAACAATCTAAATTAATACATGAAAACACTTTTGTAGTCGATAGGGGAATCGAACCCCTATGCCAAGATTGAGAATCTTGTATCCTAACCATTAGATGAATCGACCATTCAAAAAAATCTCTATTGGTCTCCCGACTTATAGAGACTTATTAATCTAATACCATGAAAAACACATGTAGTCGATAGGGGAATCGAACCCCTATGCCAAGATTGAGAATCTTGTATCCTAACCATTAGATGAATCGACCAACGGTACATTTTTCGGACGATAGCTTGCGGAAGGTGGGGGATTCGAACCCCCGGTACGGTAACCCGCACGGCAGTTTAGCAAACTGCTGGTTTCAGCCACTCACCCAACCTTCCAGTCGGATTCTTAACCGAATCAACCAAGCATCGTTCTTAAATGCGAGTGCAAAGGTACTACTTTTTTCTGATTCTACCAAATCTTTTTGCAACTTTTTTTCGATAAAAATGCATTTTCTTTGTAACTCCCACATTATCAGGGGTTGTTTTCTTTCAGTATGATGAGTGCTTTCATTCCTAAAACGAGCAGAGGCGGATTTCTTTCTCAGAAATCCGCCTCTTGTAAAAGAAAGGGTCGCTCGATGATGTGATGAAACTCCGAATGTATAAACATTTGAGAGTCCTCCGCCTTTGTAATCCACCGGCTTTTCAGCTTACCTGCCTGCTGCAGTTTATGTGGCCCGCCATGAGCAAGAGAATGTCCTCTCGGTTTCAATAGTGTAATTTGATGAGTATCCCGATCGAACCGAAACGACCCTTATTCCTTCTGGCACCCATGCATCATCACGATGCAACGGTGCAAACATCTTAGTCATTATTTGATAATGCAAAGATAATGCAATATTTTGAAACTACCAAATGTTTTAGCTGTTTTCTTCGAATATTTTTTCGAAATATTTTCTCAACTCCGTTTTGTCCTCTATGATATTGCGCAGTTCGTTGAGCGCTTTCTCGTTAGGGGAGTTGGGAATCCATAACCTGATGTATCCGTTTCTTGAATATTTCTCGTCCATGTGCTGGCTGAACCGCTCCCATTGCTGCTCCTTGTCATCATCTGGATTATTTTCTTTGCCATACTGTATGGCGCGCAGAAAAATTTCGTGAACATCAATATCGCGATCGGCTTCTGCCACAATCTTGCCATAGATGCTGCGAGGCTGACGGCTAGATGAAGCCCGATGGTCCTCAACGGCTTCTTTCATGATTTTAATCTGCTCCGGACCGAACCAGCGCTTCAGTCTTGCATCTGCCTGCAGAATCTTACCGCTGGTAATATGATGAATGGCACGCGGACCGCTCATCCCAAGGTCGTGGTAAGCGGCTATTACATACACCATATCGATGTCGGCTCCGGTTACCGGAACCAGTTTCAGTGAGTTTCTGATGACTCGGGTAACATGTCTGAGTCCATGACTTTCGCCAAAAGCATTATATTTGGGGAGAATCTGTTTCTCCACAAAGTCCATGATTTCGAGATTTACCTGTTGCTTCATAGATATTCCTCCACTTTATTTATATAATAAGGTACGCGCGTACATTATTATTAGTTTATTATTGTTCAATTCGCCATTCCGATGATGATCAGGGATGATACAATGCCGAAACAGAAGATGTTCAGAGCTGTTTTGCCCAGAATTCTGTTCAGTTCTCTGCCTTCGCCTATCTTTTTCATCTCCATATAGGTTCTGTTGTGCAGAACGATATAGAGTGCTGCAAACGGCAGGAAGATGCTGCTGGCTTCATGCTGAAATACTTCGTAGATGGTGACACCTATTATGGTAAGGATTCCCAGATTGCCCAATGCACAGTATAACCGCTCGGCATTCTTCTTTCCTATGTGAACCACAAGAGTCTTCTTGCCGGCTCTCAGGTCGTTGTCATGATCGCGGTAATTGTTCAGAATGAGCAGTGTATCAACTACCAGTCCGCAGGCTACAGATACGAGAACCGTTTCCATGCTTACTCCCTGCATGGTTTCGGGCATTACGAGATAGTATGTGCAGCATACGGGTACAATGCCGAAGAAGAGCAGTACCAGAATATCGCCCATGCCCAAATAGCTGAGACAGGTAGTATAGAGAAAACAGAAGACTACGCAACAGATGCCTACGATAACCATTTCCCAACCTCCGAAAAGAACCAGCGGAAGCCCTATGGCGCAACCCAGAAGGGTAGTAAGGATGATTCCCCATTTCATGGCTCCCAATGTTATCCAGCCTTCAGCGCAGGCACGTTTCGGGCCCAGTCGGGTTTCGTCGTCATTACCATGTTTGAAGTCGAAATAATCATTCACCAGATTGCTGTCTATCTGCATCACCCATGCAAAGAGCAGGCAGAGTAGGGCTGGCAATGTCTGTATCTGCTGAGCGTCTTTATAAGCCAGCGCAATACCCAATAAAACAGGAACAGCCGCCGTCAGAGTCTTCGGGCGAGCGGCTAGATACCATGCTTTTATAGAATTTGTTTCTATCATATTCTGAAAAGATTAAAATTGAATCTCCTGAAATTCTTAAGGAAAATCAGAAAGATTAATTGAAGAAGTTCCAACTTACTCCAATACGGAACACTCTTTCGTTCATCGGATAATGAGGAGCGAAGAAGTAGTTCTTGTCGCCCTGTCCTGCATTGATGTGGCTCATCATTACGAAGAAACGGGTGTGCTTGATGTGAACGTTGGCGTAAACATTGACGATAGGATAGTTGCCTATCTTTACGTTGTTCTCGCCGTTGCCCTGTACCGTATACTGTCCCATATAAGGTGAATAGTCGGGAGCTTCATAGCTTGTAAAGTAGCGCATGTCAGCACCCAGGTCTACGTTCAGCACCTTTACTACCTTGAACTTGATGTAGAGGTTGGTGTAGGCATTGAAGGCTGGTACTGGCAGAACACCCTCCTTGCTTGAGTGCTGGTAGGTAAACTGGTTTTCCCAGTTCAGAATGCCTAGTCTGAAGTTCTGTTCCAGTTGTGCTGTCAGCAGGTTGATTCCTCCGCTTTCCTGCATCGGAGTTACCATGACTCCTGTTCGCAAACCTTCTTCTGTAATGTCATAGCTCTGCGAGAAGTAGGTGTAGTTCTTGATTTCATCTACAGCCACTCTCAGCTTGGTGCGTGTCTTAGGGAAGGAGAGCGTACCCATGATGCGGGTATGGATGGTCTTGTCGAGATCATTCTCCCACCACAGATGGCGGGCGTGATAGTTGCGGTAATAGAACGATGGGGTTTCTCTATGGAAGAAAGCATCGCCTCTTACCTGAAGCGTGTCGCCCAGGAATGGGATGTTCACGTCTACATTACCATCTATGGCAAGGGTTCCGGCGTCAACCCCCGTCAGTCCTATTTCTGCTACGGCATTGTAGTGGAGTGTCTTGCCTTCCTGCTTGCTCAGCTGTCCGCCTACGCTCAGCGCATGCTCATTGTATTTTTCGAAACCACCTTCCATGGTTGGCAGTTCATAGTGACGGAGGTCGTAGCTGGCGAAAGCCTTCAAGCCTGCCTTTGCCCATTTATTGAAACCTTCGAGCATGGCAATGGCGAAGGTATTCTTCATGTGCCAGTGCTTGGTCTGGTCGTAGATGGAGTCGCCGGTCAGCCTGCCTGCATCGTAATATTCATTCAGATAATAGTCGGCTGGGGTCTGATAAGCTTCGTAAATACGGCGATAGTTGTCAAACTTTACCGTATGGATGAAGCTCGTTACCGGAACATATTCGCTCTTGTAGAAAAGCGAGTCTTCGGCATTTTTCTTCTGGACGGCAAGCAGACTGTCGGCAGCAGCTTTTCCGTTTACTGCGATGCGGGTGCTATCGGTCTTTATATCCTTTGCGGCTGAGCCTTTTGCCGGTTCATCGCCTGCAATCTTGGCTCCGTCAGGACGGCCGGTGAATTTAGCTCCCTGCTGTTTGTCGTAGGCTTTCTCATCAAATTTCTTGCCTTGTTCCTTGGCTTTCTTTCTGGCTTCTTCCTTCGCTTCCTCTTCAGCATTTTCCTTTTTCGAAGCCATGGCAAATTTCTTTGCCTTGATTTCTTCTTCGGTCATCTTTACCTTGCGGCTGAAACCTACGTTGTAGCGGTGGGTAAAGAAGATGTGCTGGTTGTCCAGTCGGTTCCAGTTCTGTTCCAGAACGGTAGGAATTTCATTGGTGGCAAACGATTCGGTATAGATTTCCGGATGTTTGATGTAATCATCGTTGGTAATACCGCCGTTCTCGGTCATCTTCTCATGATTGGTACTGAAGAGGAAGTGTGCCTGATAGCGG
The DNA here is from genome assembly GCA_021615735.1 of Segatella copri. Lineage (GTDB taxonomy): Bacteria > Bacteroidota > Bacteroidia > Bacteroidales > Bacteroidaceae > Prevotella > Prevotella copri_Q. The sequence continues at coordinate 48,404 of JAJWFY010000019.1, forward strand.
TCGCCCAGGTAAGATGCCCACATAGTGTATTTGAAGTGGCTGGTACTCTGTGCGTTATAGTATCCTCTGCCATACTTGTAGTCGAATCTGAAACCGGCGCCTAGCCTTTTGTTGGCATTCACGGCAAACATGGCCTTGAAGTCATCTTCTCCCGTCACCTTGTCGCCGCAGCTGTTCAGCGTTATGTTGGTGATAGGTGAGTAGGTGTTGGTGAAATGGAAGTCGCTTACCGGATTTACGATATAGTCGTAGGGCTCTGTAAAGATGAAGTTGCCCTGCGTGTTGCGGCGGTCTATGAAGATTCGGTTCAGTCGGGCAGTACCCATGTTTCCGAGGGTATTGTATTCGCCTCTCAGTCCTTCCGTGAAGGTTGAGTTCATGTACATGTGCTGCAAGGTGTCTACTACCGCAGCCTTTGTGTCGCCGAAGCGTTCGTCTACAGTCCATACTCTGATGCCTTTCGGAATCTCCTTGTCTGAGCCCAGTGAATCGGTGTTCACCTTGCGGTTGGTTTGAGGACGGAACTGCGAATCTTCGTTATAGTTAAAATCGTTTTGTGCCGCAACCGGGAGGGTTGCAGCACAAAATAGGAGTGATGAGAATATAATTTTCTTCTTCATTATTTCTTAAATAGTCGGATACATACTTCGGCAATCTTGAGCACTACACCCACGATGAGTACGATGTAGGCGATATTGCGGCTTTCTTCCAGCTGGGTCCAGAGTATTACCCCCACGATGGCGAGCAGCATGAAGGCGATGTTGAGATAGTTGCGCACCTTCAGCATGTTGTTCTGGTCGCTGTAGGCCAATGGGCGGAGCCGGCGGTGCTGAGGTCTTACGGCGTAGCTGGTAGGCTGCTTCTGTTCAGTCTGTTCTGCTCTCTGCTCAGCTGTAGGCTGGGCTGTAGCTTTTGCAGGCTGCTGAGCCTCGTTCTGTTGTATCTTGTTGTCTGTATTCTGATTATCCATTTTTCTTCAACTTATTGTTTTACTAATGCAGCTAACTCTGCGAATATCTGGTCCTTGCGGTCGATGGTGCATCTGCGGAACTTTCCGAAGATCTTAGCCAGGTCGTTCTGCTTCTTGTTGAGCGCAATCTTGTCGCTGATTACCTCTTCTGCAGGTTCCTTGAAACCGGTGCTTCTTCCTTCCTCGTAGTTGTAGATGATGCGGTCGAGCGAGAGATTCAGATGATTGTCTGAAATCCTGGCTACCAGCTGGTATTTGAATTCCGTGCGGTCGAGCGAGATGAATGACTGGCTGAAGACGAGCCATTCGTCCATCGTGTTGGCGATGATGTGTTCTGCATCGTTTACCAGTGCTACTCGGCTTGCTATGTTCTGGTCGTTCTGTGTCAGTTCACTCATGTATTTTAATACTATGTCGTAAATCTGCTTGGCAGTTTTTCCGTTAGCATCCGTATCGAGTGTGAATTCAATCTTGTTTTCATCATTATATGTGATGGCGCCTGCCAGATATTTTAAGTCCACTTTGGCTGTCGTGCCATTTGCCAGCTTGTTGGCAAGCTTGGCTGCCTCCTTTGGCTTAGCGGCTACGGCAACAGGAATCGCCCATCCCGTGGTTGATGTGGTTGGCTCCTTTACAACAACTGGTTCTGGCTCAGTAGCATTGCCCTTCTTTGCTTCAGCCTTTTTTGCTTCAGCTTCCGCCTTGGCGCTTGCAGCGTTGATGCTGTCTGCCTGAGCCTTCAGTTTGGCAGCCTGTGCTTTAATCTTAGCCACTTCCAGTGCCTTCTTGGCAGCTTCCAGCTGTTTCTGTGCCTGTTCCAGCTGCTGCTCTTCAGTCAGCACGGTTTGGGCCTGTGCAGTCATCAGCGGGAGGAGCATAAATATGGGGATGATGATTTTTTTCATGTCGAGTTGTTTTATGAAACTATAAAATGACGGTTCCTGTAGGGGAACTTAGCGGAAGATGAGGGATTCAAACCCCCGATACCCGGAAGAGGGTATACCGGATTTCGAGTCCAGCGCATTCGGTCACTCTGCCAATCTTCCTTTTTATTTTATCAGATGCAAAAGTAATACATTTTTTGCATCTGACAAAATATTGCGGTTATTTTTTAACTATATTAACCCCGCTTTATAGGATTTTATACTATAGTTTTTACTGTTGCTGCAGGAATCTGTCGGCCTCGATGGCAGCCTTGGCTCCCGAGCCTGCGGCTACAACGCCCTGGCGGTAGATTGGGTCGGCCACATCGCCTGCTGCGAAAACACCCGGAATGTTGGTGGTGGCAGTACCTGGCACTACTTTGATGAAGCCCTGCTCGTCGAGATCTATCTGCCCCTTGAAGAGGTCGGTGTTAGGCTTATGTCCGATAGCCAGGAAGAATCCGTCGATGCTGATGTCAAACTTCTCTTCGTTGGCTTCGCCCTTGTGGCGCACGAGATGAGCACCTTCTACACCGTTCTCGCCGAAGAGCCCCAGCGTATTGGTTTCGAACAGAATCTCGATGTTCTCCTTGTTCTTTACACGCTGCTGCATGATTTCTGAAGCACGGAGATAAGGCTTGCGCACAATCATGTAAACCTTCTTGGCAAGTCCGGATAGATACATAGCCTCTTCGCAGGCAGTATCGCCACCGCCCACTACGGCTACGGTGCGCTTGCGGTAGAAGAATCCGTCGCAGGTTGCGCAGGCTGAAACGCCCTGTCCGCGATATTTCTCTTCATCGGCAAGACCCAGATATTTGGCAGATGCACCTGTGGCGATGATCACGGTTTCTGCCTCAATCTCGTTGTCGCGCTCATCGGTAAGATGAAATGGGCGTGAGCTGAAATCTGCCTTCACGATGCTTCCGTCTCTCATTTCGGCTCCGAATCGGGCTGCCTGTTCCTTCATGTCCATCATCATCTGTGTTCCGTCTACGCCGTTAGGATAGCCCGGAAAGTTTTCTACCTCTGTGGTGATGGTGAGCTGTCCGCCCGGTTGCATACCTGAATAGAGAACTGGCTGCAGGTTGGCTCTGCCGGCATAAATGGCAGCCGTATATCCTGCAGGACCGCTACCTATAATTAATGTCTTTATCTTTTCCATTTTTTATCTGATAGTTATATTTTTGTTTCCGATGGCTCGAAATGAGCCATTTCCTTTGCAAAGGTACATCAAAACAATGAGAAATCAAAATAAAAATACAATATTTTTCTTTTCTTGCATAAATTATTGCTTTCGTTTGAAGAATTATTGTTATCTTTGCACCCGAAAATAAGATGCTCCGGAAAGAACATCAATTAGAAAAAACGAAAAATATTTACTTGATATATGAATCAGATTAAGAAGATTGTACTGACGGGTGGACCTTGTGCGGGCAAGACTACCGCTATGGTTAAGGTGATTGAACATTTCTCCAGTCTCGGCTATAAGGTCTTTACCATTCCCGAGGTTCCAACCATGTTCACCCAGGCGGGCATGAATTATCTCACCTCCAACAAGGATTTTTTCTTCGAGGGCGAGAAGGCTACTTTTCAGACTCAGATCAACCTGGAAGACAGTTTTCAGCGCATGGCTGAAACATTGCAGCAGCCGGTCATCATCGTCTGCGATCGTGGTACGATGGATATTTCTACCTATCTCACTCCCGATTTCTGGCACCGCATCATCTCTGAAGAGGGTTATACAGATGCCCAGCTTCGCGACCGCTATGATGCTGTGCTGCATCTGGTGAGTGCTGCTGATGGTGCCGAGCAGTTTTATACTACAGCCAACAATGCGCAGCGCCTGGAGAAGGCGGATGAAGAAGGACTGAAGATAGCGCGAGAGTTGGACAAGAAGATTGTTTCTGCATGGAAGGGTCATCCTCATCTCAGGGTAATCAATAACCACGAAGATTTCAACAATAAGTTGAACCGTGTGCTCAAGGAGATAAGCAATGTGCTTGCCATTCCGCAGCCGATAGAGGAGGAGCGAAAATATATCGTGAAGCTGACGGGCGAGGTTCCTAATGCGATAGACAGCGATATTGTTCAGACTTATCTTACGGGTGAGCCGGGCAGCGAGATTCGTCTTCGTCGTCGCGGTTTCGAGGGAGGCAAGTATGTGTATGTTCACACCACCAAGAAGCGTATTTCAGACAATGAGCAGATAGAGACCGAGCGACAGATTAATGCCAATCTTTACGAGAATATGCTTCAGCAGGCTGACCCTTACCGTCAGCGCATTCATAAGCATCGCAAGAGCTTTATCTGGAAGGGCCAGTATTTCGAGCTCGACGAGTTTCTTGAGCCGGTTTCCGATCTGATGATTCTTGAAACCCGCGGCATTTCTGCCAACGAGAGTGTGAAGTTTCCTCCTTTCATTCAGGTGCTGGAGGATATTACGGGCAACAGCAAATATTATAATTATAACATAGCGCTGAAGCGGTAAAATCAGCCGAAAATGTAAAAAGTTACGGAGATAATTCATATTCTCCGTAACTTTTTAAAATTATTTCAACTCATAAAACTCCATAATATCCAGCATCTTGAACAATGTACCATCAATAGAAGAATGCCAGCTTTGATGAAAATGCCCATAACACCAATGAGTGACATGTTGCTGATGTTCTTTCAGAGTTTGATATAGGCAATTCATAACTTCACGTTCCTGCTGTATGTCTGATAACAGAGTTTTGTCGTTGCAAGTCCATTTGCTTATCCCTTCCTTGCTTAATAATTCGCAGAAGGATGGAGACGTATGTGTTATAACAATGTCAACCTTCTGCTCAGACAAAATCGACATTAGTGCTTCTTTATTATAAGTCGGCGATTCGCTCTGCCAATAGTATGATGGAGAAAAATCGTCAACGACTTCCGTGTTACCAAAACGTAGCCGCTTTTGTTGTTTCTTACTCCATGCTTCAAGCCTATACGTACGGTCAATTGATATGGCTCCTCCTACACAGAGAATCGAATGGTTGCAAGCGTTGATTACAGAATAGTCTGGAATGGCAATGAAACGTTTGTGCTTAAAGCTTTTCCCGTCAAAATACGCTGGGTTGTCATGATTGCCTCTAATGAATACAATCCAATTATTGGCATCATTCATACGTTTGGCGTTTCTTTTCACCATATTATCATAATAGCCTCTCTTGTCAAAACCAAATCCACAATCGCCTGCAACAATAATTAACGTGTTCCGCATTTGATATTGCACACAAATTTTGTTCACGAGGAGATTAAAGTCGCCGTGAATATCTCCAGAAACAACTATGTCCTTACATTCTGGAAACTGATATATATTGTATTTTCTGCTATTCATCTTTCATATTCTCCCAAAACGGAAGAAGTCTTTGTTGTAAGAACGCTATCACTTCAGTAAAAGGCAAGATGTCAGTGGACGTTATTTTACGTATGAAAGCAGTCCATCTGACCTGCATTTGCTGATTGCCGCCAAACTCTTTTCTGAAAAACATCGTGTTCTCATTATAAGGTGTGTGGCGATTTTCAAATGTATGTTTGATAGCTTCCTGTAATATTATAGGATTATACTTTTCATTCTGCAAGATTTTGTAGAGATCATAATAATCCTTCATTCGACTACTTTGGTCTGCAAGATCCACAATTGCGTGCATCTTTTCAGCAATAACTGTTTCAAGCGAGTAGGCCAGTATATTGGCACTCGGCAGATGTTCTAGCAATACTGGATAATCAAGATCTATTGGGGAAGGTGTTACCACGTCACCAAAACCAATATCCATTGTTAAAACCTGGGCAATAGTGTCCATCTTGACTGGAATGCTGAGCCTAATCCCATGATAGTCTTTGAACTCTGTTATATTTTGTGCAGTAATGTTCTCCGTGTCAAATATTACGCCATCTTCCTCGTATGGCACAGAACATATTTCTCTGAACGCTGCAATTATAGAAGAGCCTTCGTTGCTGATATTATTGCCAAGGAAATCTATATCCAATGTTGGACGAGCCGCAAATTTTTCGTATGCATACATGAGTGCACCTCCCTTCAGATAAAAATTTCCTCTATAATGAGTCTGCGATATTCTGTAGAGAAGTCTCTCTTGAAAATACCGAGTTAGGATAGTCTGATTAAAGACGTTTTCCTTTCTTGCAACGTTCAGTAATTTTGTACGTATTGACTTCCCGTAGTTTTTATTTTGTTCTTTACTCATAGCTTCACTTGTAGATAATTTTCCAGGATATTGCCAACACGCAATTGCCTGGCATAATCCATTAGTTTACTGATATTTCTTTCTGGTCTGGAAAGATAGTTATCGATGATTTCAGAACAGACATCAATGCCCACCTTATTGCGGAACTTTACTGCATCGCATACGCATCGTTCTACATCATATACCTTTACCTTAAATCCATCTATGACTTTCTCCATCACGCCGATTTCAAGAATGTTGGAAGTATAGTGATGGAGCTCTATCTTTGGGAATGAAGGTACCTTAACCCTTCTATCCCTTTTGATGGCGACATGATAAGCTTGCGGCATGGATGTCGTAAGTTGATGGATATTCCAGGCAGACCAAAGGCAGAGGATTCCGTTGGGAACAATAGACTCAATATCAACCATACATGCTGACAATTGGTCTATGTTAGCATATACGCCACGGCAAACCTGAATCAGTTCACCTTGGCGAACGGCTTCCAGCATCTTGTAGTAAGCTGTTCGTCCTTGTACTTTGACGCTTGCTGATGATATGAATGAATTCTTTGTTTCCATAATTGTTCTCCTAATTTTGGTACAAAAATACCACAAATATTTTTAATTGTGGTACTTTTGTACGGGAAACTTTTAAAATCCGCTCTTTTTTAATACATTCCAACAGTTTTATAGCTATTTTAGTACAAAAGTACCACAAATATTGCTAATTGTGGTACTTTTGTACGGGATGATAGAATGAACAATGCATGGTTATTTGCCTCTTGATTTCTTTCTCATCATTCTATTTTTCTCCTTTATCCGTTGTACTTGAACACCTTGACCATTTCCTTGTCGCCACCCACAAGCTGGCTACATTTATTCAACATACCAGTATCGACGAAACCGCATTTCTCCATGACTCTTCCTGATGCAGGATTGCCTGTGAAATGGTCTGCCCAGATGTTTTCGAAATGCTTCTCGTTGATGCAGTAGTCAAGCATCAGCTTCAAGGCTTCGGAGCAGATTCCTTGGTTCCAATAAGGTTTTCCTACCCAGTAGCCCACCTCACAGTCGTTTTCTCCGATAGGGATGTTGCTGGTTTCGTGAGTGTAGTAGCCGATGCAGCCGATAGCCTCGCCAGTCTCTTTCAACACAATCGCCCATGTCGTTTCATTATGGAAGAATGTCCGGATTATCTCCCGACTTTCTTCTACAGACTTATGCGCCGGCCATCCAGCACGTAGTCCTACGTCAGGGTCGGAGGCGTACTTGAAGAGCGCCTCTGCATCAGATTCCTGCCAATATCGAAGTAAAATTCTTTCTGTTTCCATCAGATTATTTCAATGAAATTCTTCGTTCTTTATTTTGTTATCTACTGAACTTTCGCAAGTTTTGCCCACACGCCCTGAACCAACGGTCACCGGCCGAAGGGAATTGAAAATCGCTGGCCGAAGGGTAAAGCAAAGGTAAAGGGCAGAAGCTCCTAGCCCTGGGCCTTCAGCCCGTACTTGAACCACATGCGAAAGTTCAATTATTAATTTTTAAGGCAAAGATAATAAAAAAAAGGAAAATGAGCAAAAAAATGATGATTTTTTACTCATTTCCCTTTAACTTTCTTTGGAAATCCTTAATGACCTTAATGACCATGACCTTAATGACCGGATTTCTCAGTTTTCTTTATCCCATGCAGCTCGTTACTCCGAGCGTAGTAGCGATAGCGGTCAGAATACTGATGGCTATCTGAAGAATTGTTTTCCAAGTGTTCGCTTTCATTTTTTTTGAATGTTGAATGTTGAGTGTTGAATGTTGAATTTTTTGTGGGGTGGATAGGCTGGGCTAGGGGCTAGCACCCTAGCCAGTCTATCCTTGGGCTATTCAAGGCCGTCGCCAGTATCGTCCTTGCCGGTAGTACCGCCGCTTGATTCAGAGCCTTGGCCGTCGCTGCCGGTCTGACCGGTGTTTGAACCACCTGGGGTAGAACCGCCTGGCGTATTATCCGGAGTGGTTGGCGCGTTGAGGTCAACGTTGGTCTTACCCTCCTTAATCGCCTTGATAACGGCTGCCTGAGCGCTGCGGCTGGCTACGAGGTTGAACTCGGCGTCATCGCGAAGGTTCTTGAACTCCTGACCTGGCTCCCACTGAACCTTCACACCGGTGATGTTCTGCGAGGTGAACTTGTCGGCATCCTCGGCACCCTTTGAGGTGAGAAGGAGAGAGAAATCACCGAGGTCGCCCAGACGAATCTTCTTACCCTCAAGCAACATCTCACGCATACAGTCTACGGCGATGTAGAGGATGGCGCTGATGTCAGCTCTCGAATAGACACTACCATGAGAGGTGATGTGCTTGGCAAACTTCTCGATGGTCATGATGTCGGTGTACTGTGAGATGGCGAAAGCATTCTGCTTCTCAGTCTTCACGAGTTCCAGGTCCTTCGGGTCAGGGGTTGTACCCTCCTTCTTTGCCTGGTTGATGCGTGACTTCGCCTGGTTGATTTCCAGAAGATTTGCGTTCACGCTACGCATTACGATGCTGTAATTAATCATAGTCGTTTGTAGTATGTTTAGAGTCCTTTGTTTTGCAACTCCCCAGAACGCCCCGTTCCTGCCGTTTTCGAGGTCTTCATTGATGACCGGCGCCTGCCATCATTTATGACCCGTGTTGGTCTTAATAGAAGACCGCCTTCAGGCACCTAAGGCATTTCCTTCGATTGCTGGTGCAAAGATACGAATAAATCTGGTATCTACCAAATTTTGGCATGTGATAAGGAGCGATTTTCAGCAAACTTACGATTTGAAAGTTACTTATAAATACTAACTCTATGTTTTGTGTGGCGCATCTCTATGTTTTCGCAGCATAGAAGCTACGCTTTACTTTATAAATCAGCATATTACAAAGTAATAAACTTTTGCAGGAAACGTGTTCAGTATTCAGTATTCAGTTTTTTTCGCTGTTGTTACCA
>JAJWFY010000002.1:0-57457 GCA_021615735.1 Segatella copri
CCTTGCAACCGAAGATCAACATCAAAGAAAGTATTACTAATGTACTATCGATAATTCTTTTCATTGTCTTTAAATATTTTGATCATTTCATTGCGTTAATTTTCTTATAAAAGATAAATATCACTTATGCCTTTAGCTTCTCCTGTAAAAATATAATTAATTCTCATTGTACCATAGCCTGCTATAAACCATACTCCAGCAATAATAGTTCCAACACCAGTTGTTGAAACACCAAGCATAGCTCCATTTATTAAATGTGAAGGCTTAATCTCTCCAGAAAGGTGTATATCAGCTCCTGTCAAAACTGCTCCTGCATACGTAAGCTTGGTCGAAATATTCCGAGCCTTAGCTACTGTTAGAGTATGTATTGGTATGCGCCATCTGTCCGCCAGCCTTTCCACTCTGTGGAACTGACGCACTGTTTATCACGCTGAGTACATTGCTCACCGCATCGTAAGTGTAGGCGTTATCCATGATGGTGTTGCCACCACTGTTCACGGTGAGGTTCTGTAATCTGCGACGCTGTGGGTCGTAGGTGTAGGACGTCTCCGCACCGTTGCAATACTTCAAAGAAGCAAAATGTGTATATTCTTTGACTTTTCCTGTTGATTTTACAGGAGGTTTATATCCTTGTCTTGATGATACATACATATGTTCTTATTTTGGGGTTTAATAAAAGAACGAAGATTGCTAAAGTTTATTGCTTAGGATTACATCATTTTACAAATGAAAACACTATATGCTTGTGTCGGAAAGGTATATATGAGCTGATGGTAGAGTCGTCATCAACAACAATGGCCCTGATTTGATAAACTCAGCAGGAATACTTGCTATTCATTTTTTATGATGGGGTTATGTTTACAAATTTGAGATTTCATGTAAAAAAGTCCTAATTTCTATGTTTCTCTTCTTGCAAATTATGGGATATTAAGGAAAATATCGTATCTTTGTCCCCGAATTGATGCGTTCTTTGCATATTGCAAAATACAGAAACGAGCAGAAGTCCGCTCGTTTCCATATTGTTACCTATATAATATAGGCAAACGACCAACTTCTTGATTTTCAATCAAAGCCCAATTTAGAGTGAGTTAGAAATATTAACACAATATGGCAGAAATGTTAATGGAATTTCACATAACTCTGCAAGGTGATTTTTGGTGGTTTAGGAAAAATGTAGTACCTTTGCACCTGTAATCAAGAACATTATTAATCACTAAAAAAACTAGAAAATTATGAAGAAAGAAACTTGGAAACAGATTTTTCAGATTGTACTCACAATCTTGACGGCGCTCGGCACTACCCTCGGAGTAACATCATGCATGGGGGCGTAACAGTTCATTATTAGTTACTCCCCCGCCCTTCTTCTTCCAGAAACGCTTACTGAAACTAAATTTCAACCACTAAAAAAAGCATGTGACTATCATTATCCACTTAGTAATAATTCAAGTTTCGCAAGTTCAGAAGTTAAATGAGTTAAAGAATTATAAACATTTATTCATATCAGCCGACATCGGATTTTATTCACTAACTTTGCATCAGATATATACATTAGAATTCTTTACAAACAATAAAATGGAGAATAAAATAACGACAATGGAGCGGGGAATGCAGCGACGCACCGAACTGCTCCTGGGAAAGGATAATCTTGAGAAAATTCAGAAGGCAAGAGTGCTCATCTTCGGTATCGGAGGAGTAGGATCATGGTGCGCTGAAGGACTCCTGAGAAGCGGCGTGAGAAACATCACTATCGTAGACAGCGACAGGGTATGCGTAACCAACTGCAACCGCCAACTGATGGCTACAAGCCGAACCTTAGGCGAAGTGAAGGTAGAGGCGCTGCGCAACCGACTGCTCGAAATCAACCCCGATGCCAACATCACAGCCTATCAGAAAATATATCAGGCAGATACTGCCGATGAATTCCACATGGAGCAATACGACTTCATCATCGATGCCATCGACTCGCTCAAGGATAAGGCTGACCTCATTCTGCGTGCCACTGCCCTGCCTAAAGAAATCACCTTTATATCTTCTATGGGAGCTGCCCTGCGCACCGACCCCTTCAAGGTAAGAAAATCTGAATTCTGGAAGGTGGATGGAGACCCGCTGGCAAGAGCACTGCGAAAGAAATTCAAGAAGAACAAAACCTTCCCACGACGAAAATTCCAGTGCGTATACAGTGAAGAAAAACCGATGCAGAACCAAGGGGTGAACAAAGCCTGCGGCACGGGCGGATGCCTATGCCCGAAAGCCAAACTCATTAGCGGAGAGAGGGGTACCGATACTGCCGTATATGATGCTCCGGGCGACCAGCAACTGGTAGAACACGAATGGTGCTCTACTAAGGCACAGATCAACGGTTCGCTCTGCCACATCACCGCAACCTTCGGAATGGCTATCGCAGGAATGGTCATCAACCACATCATTGAATAACTGTTTTCTTTACAACAGTCACTTAAAAAGAAACTTACAAAACACGCAAAAGGCGAGGCGCTTTCACAAGCTCCCCGCCTTTATTAATTATTCAAGTTTCGCAAAGTTCAGAAGTTTCTCGGGAGTAGTCTTATATCGGCATTCGCCTCTATTCGTCTCTTCATATCTTCAAAGAATAAAGGTTAAATCCGATAAATCTTGTTAAACAAATTCTATCTTACCTCTTATGTTTATACCTTTGCACGCAAATTTATAATCACAAAGGACATTTTCGTGTCCCCAAAAGGATAATATTTAATTTAAATAAGAGAAGAAAAATGAAAGAAAAAGCAGAAAGTTCAGTAGCCTGCAATCATCACAAAGTAGGCTTTCTGGGATTGCTCGTTACATTAGGCATTGTATTCGGAGACATCGGAACATCACCTCTCTATGTGATGAAGGCTATCCTGCATACGGGCGAAAGCATCAGCGAGAGCACCATCCTGGGCGCACTGTCATGCATCATCTGGACACTCACCCTCCAGACCACCATCAAATATGTATGCGTGGCGCTGCGTGCCGACAACAATGGCGAGGGAGGCATTCTCGCCCTCTATGCCTTGCTGCGCCGACTCAAGAGCAAGTGGATTTACCTACTGGCCATCATTGGCGCAAGCACCCTGCTGGCAGACGGAATCATCACCCCTGCCATCACCGTGACCACAGCCATCGAAGGACTCGAAAGCATCAGTCCCAACCTGCCAGTTATCCCCATCACCCTGGGCATCATCACCATCATCTTCTTCGTGCAGCGGTTTGGCACAGAGAGTATTGGCAAATCGTTTGGCGTATTTATGCTGCTATGGTTCCTGCTGCTGGGCGTGGTGGGAGCTTTCAGCATCACGTCTTACCCATTGATACTGAAGGCTTTCAACCCCTATTATGCTGCCATGCTGCTGGCAAAATCGCCTGAATGGTTTCTGATTCTGGGTGCCGTATTTCTCTGTACTACCGGTGCAGAGGCTCTCTATTCCGACCTGGGACATTGCGGCAGAAAGAACATCGCCATCAGCTGGGGCTTCGTAAAGACCATGCTCATTCTCAACTATCTGGGACAGGGAGCATGGGTGCTGAATCATGCTGATACGGCACTGGCAGCGAATCCGTTCTTTGCCATCATGCCGCAGAGCATGCTGTTCTTCGCCATCATCATGGCCACGGGTGCGGCAATCGTTGCGAGCCAGGCACTCATCAGCGGAACCTTCTCCATATTGAGCGAAGCCATGAACCTGCACTTCTGGCCGCGCATGCGAATCAAGCATCCTACCCATGTTAAGGGGCAGCTCTATATCCCGATGATCAACCTCGCCATGTATATCGGCGTGGTTCTCATCATCCTGCTCTTCCGCGACTCCTCGCACATGGAGGCAGCCTACGGACTCGCCATCACCATCACCATGCTGATGACTACCCTGCTGCTCGGTTTCTACCTGCACAGCAAGGGAGTGGCACGGATTTTCACGATGCTGTTTATGGGCGCATACTGCATCATCGAAGCCATCTTCCTGACTGCCAATCTGTCAAAGTTTCTTGCAGGCGGATGGTGTACGATGCTCATTGGAGGAATCCTGTTCCTGATGATGTACGTATGGGTGAAAGCCATGAAGATACGCCGCCATTATATCAGCACCAAACCGCTGGATGATTATTATCAGATTATCTCCGACATCAAGGCCGACGAGAGCATCCCTAAATACGCTTCCAACCTGGTTTATGTGAACCACGCCAACAAGGAAGGTGCCGTAGATGACAAGTTGCTCTACTCCATCATCAACAAGCAGCCGAAACGTGCTGACCATTACTGGCTTATCAACATGGAGTTTGTTGACACTCCTGATACGCTGGAGTACAACTGCGAGACTCTGATTCCCGACACCCTCTACAGCGTAACCATGCACATTGGTTTCCGCATAGAGCCTAGGGTGAGTCTCTATCTGCGACAAGTAGTGGAAGATCTGGTAGCAGACGGAAAGGTAGATTTGCAAAGCACCTATCCTTCGCTGCGCAAATACGGAATTCCGGGCGATTTCCGATTCATCATCATTCACCGCGTATATTACCCGGAGAGTTCAGATAATCGCCAACAGAACCTGCTGATGAGTATCTACGCTCTTATCAGCAAGATAGGTATTGACGAACCTAAGGCATTGGGCCTAGACACTTCCATGGTAGTGGTAGAAAGAGTGCCGCTCATCATCAACCATCCGGTCATTAAGGCCAAGGTCATTAAGGTCATTAAGGATACAGAAACATCACAAAGCAGACAATAAGCAAAAAGGCGAGGCGCTTTCACAAGCTCCCCGCCTTTATCATTTAGCATGAAAAAGTATGCTAATAACTAACACAAAACCTTATAACTATTTTCAAATCTTAATCGTTATTTTGATTTATGAACGAACATCTTTTTATTAGAGGATAGTCTTAACAGCCTCCAACATGCCCTTCTCCTGAATAAGGTCAAGATCTTTCTTAACCAACTCAGTCAAGCCAGGAACTGTCTTGTTCAAATCCTCGTGCCAGATATAGTCGAAGCCCAATACGCCCTCAGCTACCTTCTGAGTATCGCCGGTAGCCCAAAGCTCGGTGAGCTTGTCCATAATCTTCTGGTCATCGTTTGGCTGGATAGGAGCACCATCCTCGCGAACACCACCCTTATAGTAAGTGATGATAGCAGCGAGACCGAATACCAAGCCCTGTGGCAACTCGCCCTTACGCTCAAGATAAATCTTTACACCTGGCAGGTCGCGAGTCTCAAACTTAGGGAATGAGTTGAGCATAATGCTGGTTACCTGATGATCTACGAATGGATTCTCAAAACGCTCCAATACGTCAGAAGCGAACTTCTGGAGCTCATCCATAGGGAGATTCAGAGTCTGCATCAACTCATCGAACTGTACCTTGTGGATGTACTTGCCCAATACTGGGTGCTCGCAAGCATCGCGAACAATGTTTACACCGCTGAGGTAGGTAACAGGGCTCAATACGGTGTGAGGGCCATTCAGAAGAGTAACCTTACGCTCGTGGTATGGCTTCTCGTTATCTGTGATAAGCACGTGGAGACCTGCCTTGTGAGCTGGGAACTCCTCCTGCATCTGCTCTACTGTCATATTTTCTGCCTTCTCGATAACCCAGAGGTGGAAGCTTTCTGCCTTAACTACGAGGTTGTCCTTGTAGCAAACCTTCTGCTGAATCTCCTTGATGGTATCGCGTGGGAAACCAGGAACGATGCGGTCTACCAATGTAGCGCAAACGTAGCAGTGGTTGGTGAACCACTCCTTGAAGCCCTCGTAATCAGCACCCATATCGCCCTTCCAGAGCTCGATATACTGATAGATGCACTCCTTGAGGTGGTGACCGTTGAGGAAGATCAGCTCACATGGCATCAGGATCATACCCTTGGTTGGGTCGCCCTCGAAGAACTTATAGCGGTGGAACAAGAGCTGAACCAACTTGCCTGGATAAGAAGCTGCAGGAGCATCTGTAAACTTGCAAGAGTCATCGAATGCAATACCAGCCTCTGTTGTGTTAGAGATGATGAAACGCATCTCTGGCTGCTCAGCCAAAGCCATGAATGCCTGGTTCTGAGAATATGGGTTCAACGCACGGCTGATAACGTCGATACGCTCCAATGTGTTGATAGCCTGGCCGTTCTCCTTACCCTGGAGGTTAACGTGATAGAGGCAGTCCTGACCGTTCAACCAGTCTACCATACCGCCAGCCAATGGCTGAACTACAACGACAGAACCGTTGAAGTCGGTCTTCTTATTCATATTCCATACAATCCAATCTACGAATGCACGGAGGAAGTTACCTTCACCAAACTGAATGATTTTCTCTGGAGCGACGCTCTTAGGAGCGGTGCGCTTGTTTAATGCTTTTAGCTCTTTCATGATTTGTTTATTTTGTTTTTTATTATTTTACTTTTCGTTTTAAATTCCAATCTATTCATCAGATCGTCTTTCTGAGTGCAAAGGTAGTAAATATTTCGTTTGATTGTTCAAAAAACATCGAAAAACTTCACGCAAACCTTTACGCTCCACCCCGGTTCTATACCTTATTATATATAGTACTCCGCAGCCCCGAAATAAAGATGTAGGGATTTTCCCCCACCCCTTTAGGGGAAATCCCGCCCATAGAAGCAAAAAACATCGTATCTTTGCACCAGAAAAAAGAAACATGAAGTATAACAATTAAAAAATATACGATTATGAAACGAATGATAATAGCTCTGGTAGCCATGTTCATGATGACATTCACTACCGCTTCTGCAATGAGTTATGAGCAGGCTAGACAGCAGGCTCTCTTCCTGACTGATAAGATGGCTTACGAGCTCAATCTTACGGAAGACCAGTATGAGGCAGCTTACGAGGTGAACCTCGACTACCTGATGAGTGTAGATACATACGATGACCTATATGGTGCTTACTGGCGCCAGCGCAACATGGATTTAAGCTATATCCTGCTCGACTGGCAGTATAGAACATATATCAATGCCACCTACTTCTACCGTCCGCTCTACTGGAATGCAGGCTACTGGCACTTCGGCATCTACGCCCGCTATCCTCGCCGCGACTACTTCTACTTCGGTCGCCCTCACTTCTACGTATCTTACCGTGGAGGTCATAGCTGGCGAGTAAACGGAAACAGAAGCTGGTATCACGGAAGAAGTTTTGGCGGACCTCACCCTGGTGGACATCCTAGAGTAGGTATGAGAGACGGATTCAACCGTGGTGATTACGGCAGAGGAAGATCTTTCGGAAATCTGAACCGCGAGAACAGACCTCAGATGAACCCAAACCGTGGTTTCGGTAATGCAAGCCGCCCTAATAACAACGCTGGCTTCGGAAACAGCAGCAACCGTGGCTTCGGCAATAGCAACAGTCGCCCTAACCGCGGTTTCGGCAGCAGCAACAGCAGCACTAGCAACAACCGTGGGTTCGGAAACAACAGCCGTGGTTTCGGAAACAGCAGCTTCGGAAGCGGAAGAAGTAATATCTTCGGGGGCAACCGCAGCAGCATGAGCCGTTCATTCAGCAGCGGGTCTGGCAACCGTGGCGGCGGATTCACCCCTCGCTCTTCTACACCAAGCAAGAACAATGGCGGTGGAAGCTTCGGACACAGAAGATAAGAAAAGAGAAAGAGTTAAAATTTCAAGTTTATAAAGACAGAGAGTTAAGAAAAATCAAGACCTCAAGCAAGAGAGTAAGAAAAATCAAGTACAAAAAATGGGAATTTGCATCGGTTCATACCATTCGCAAATTCCCATTATTATTTTATCAACTTTCAGTAAAAGTTTTACTCCAATCCGAAGAGCGATTTCAAACCGCCATCTACGCCCGAGAATCCCATGAAGGCGAGGCTGAGGAGCGCTGCAGTTACCATGACAATAGCTACGCCCTGCATGCCCTTAGGAATACGGACCAAAGCCTGCTGCTCGCGAATGCCGGCAAAGACAATGAGAGCCAGGGCAAAGCCGAGAGCTGTAGAGAAGGCGTAAACCACGCTCTCCAGCAGATTGTAATCCTTCTGGATAACCAGGATGGCTACACCCAGCACGGCACAGTTGGTAGTAATCAGAGGCAGGAAGATACCGAGTGCCTGATAAAGCGCAGGAGAAACCTTCTTTAGGATAATCTCTACCATCTGAACCAAGGCTGCAATCACGAGGATGAACGCCAGGGTTTGGAGATATTGTAATCCGAACGGATCGAGTACATACTTCTGAACACACCAGGTAATGATGGTTGCCAGGGTCAGGACAAAAGCGATGGCACCACCCATACCGATGGCTGTATCAACTTTCTTCGATACGCCCAGGAATGGACAGATACCGAGAAACTGCGACAAGACGATGTTGTTGACGAATATCGCAGAGATAAATATCAATAAATATTCCATAATTTCTATTTTATTTCATTGATTTGAAGCGATGCCTACGCTTACTTCTTTACCTTATTAAATATAGCAATGATGTAACCCAAAGTGAGGAATGCTCCAGGAGGCAGGATGAACATCAGAATGTTGGTAGTCTCCGGCAACAGAGTGATACCGAATACACTACCTGCACCGAGTATCTCGCGGGCACTACCCAGGATGGTTAAACCGAGGGTGAAACCCAAACCGCAACCAATGCCATCGAAGAGGCTGGCAATAGGCGAATTCTTGGCAGCAAAGCTCTCTGCTCTACCCAGGATGATACAGTTTACTACAATCAGCGGAATATAAATACCCAGCGCCTGATTGATGCTGTCGGGAGCATAAGCGCTCATCAGCATCTGAAGGATGGTTACGAAGGCTGCAATCACTACGATGAAAACAGGGATGCGAACCATATCCGGGGTAATCTTCTTGATACAGGAAATAACAAAGTTGGTACAAATCAGCACCGCCATGGTAGCCAATCCCATAGAGAGACCGTTGATGGCGCTGGTTGTTGTAGCCAAAGTAGGACACATACCGAGAAGCAACACGAAGGTTGGATTCTCCTTGATGAGTCCGTTCATCAAAATCTTAACATTACTCATATCGGTTTATCCTTTCTTTTCGTTATGTTCAACTTTAGATGCACCACTCTCTGCATCTGCTTTCTGAGATGCACCGCTCTCGCCGTCAACATCCTTCTTGGCATAAACGGCATAAGCCTGATTGATAGCCTTGAGGAAGGCGCGGCTGGTAATGGTAGAAGCGGTAATGGCATCTACTGCATTGCCACCCTTATCGTCCTTGCTCACGTGGAGGTCGCCATCCTTTGGAGTCTTGCCGATGATGCTACCCTTTCCGTCTTTCTGGAACCAGGTAGTAGCCTTGGCACCCAGACCCGGAGTCTCTGAAGCCTGAAGAATGGTATAACCCATAACCTTGCCCTCGGTATCGAAACCTACGAGCACCTTCAGATCGCCACCGAAACCGCCGGTAGTACTCTCTACGGCAGCACCCAACTGTTTGCCGCTCTTGTCAGAGCACTTGTGGATAGTGAAAGTGAATTCCTTACCGCCAAACTCCTGCTTTACCTCTTCCGGTTCAGCCACCTGGAGCTCTTCTGTACCCATCACGCTCTTGATGCCGGCAGCCAGACTCTGTGCAGCCTTCTCGGCGATAGGACCGGAAGTAAGGTGATTGATGTATGCGAGTACGGCACCTACGATGAGCGCAACGCCCACCAGCACAAGCACCATGTTCTTTAATGATGATTCTAATTTCTGCATGTCTCTGTCCTCCTTATTTCTTAGCAGGCTTCTCACCGAAGCGCTTTGGTTTAACGTATGTGTTAATAAGAGGTGTGAACGCATTCATGATGAGAATGGCAAACGACATACCTTCTGGATAGCTACCCCAGTTGCGGATGATGATGGTCAGCAGACCGATGCATACACCATAGATAAGCATGCCCTTGTGAGTCATCGGAGAGGTAACGTAATCAGTAGCCATGAAGATGGCACCGAGCATCAGACCGCCGCTGAAGATGACTGCAAAAGGATTGGCATAAACAGGATTAGCCAAATGCATCAAACCGCTGAATACGAATACGGTAGCGATGATGCTGACAGGAATGTGCCAGGTAATGACCTTCTTCCAGAGCATGTAAGCCAAACCGAGCAAGAGGGCGAATGCACAAACCTCACCGGTAGTTCCGGCACCGAAGGTATCGCCAGTGGCACCGAAGAGCAGGCTCATCGCATCAGGCAACTGGTTCAGGAGAGAAGCATCGCCAGTCTTGATGGCGGTCTTCATGATAGCCAGCGGAGTAGCACCGGTTGTAGCATCAGTATAGCTGAGCATCTGTCCGGCTACAGGCCATGAAGTCATCTGTGCAGGGAAGCTGACAAGCAGGAAGCAACGGCCCACCAATGCAGGATTGAAAGGATTGTTACCCAGACCGCCGAAGCTCATCTTACCTACACCGATGGCAAACAAGGCACCGATGATGATGATCCAGAGAGGAAGGTTACTTGGCAAGTTCATGCCGAGCAAGAGACCGGTAATGATGGCAGAACCATCAAGCAAGCTGGTCTCTTCCTTCAGGAGATATTTTGTAATTGCCCACTCAAAGAAGACGCAGGCTGCCACAGAGGTGAGCAGTACGACTGCTGAACCCAAGCCGAAGAAATAGAAAGAGGCGAGGATGGCAGGCACGAGAGCGATGATCACTCCGTACATGTTCTTCTCTACGCTCTCATTTCCATGGGCGTGTGGCGATAATGAAACGATTAATTTTCCCATTTTATCTTTTAAATTCTTTCTTAAATGAAATTCATTCTTGACGTGAACGCTTACTTCTTGGCGTTGCGAGCTCGGATGATGCCCATTACCGCACCCTTACCATTGATAATATTATCGAGGATAGGACGATGTGAAGGACAGGTGAACTGGCATGAACCACAAGCGATGCAGGATGTTACCTCCTCTGCCTCCAGGCGCTCATAATCCTTCACTACGCTCAGGGTAGCAAGCAAGTATGGCTCCAAGCCCATTGGACAGGCATCCACACACTTAGCACAGCGGATACATGGCTGAGCCTTCTTGCGATGAGCATCGGCATCGGTCAATACAGTGATGGAGTTGGTACCCTTGGTTACCGGTACATCGAGGCTGATTACAGCCTTACCCATCATCGGACCACCAGCCAATACCTTGTTGTCGCCCTCAGGCAAACCTCCACAATTCTCAATCATCTGAGAGAATGGAGTACCCATACGTACGAGGAAGTTGCCCGGATTCTTCACCTGCTTACCGGTAACGGTAGTATAGCGCTCGAAGAGAGGTTTATTCTTCATAACTGCCTGATAAACAGCGAAGGCAGTACCTACATTCTGAACAATTGCTCCAACGTTGACAGGGATAGCTGGAGGAGCTGGAACCTGACGGCGGATAACGGCATCGACGAGCTGCTTCTCACCTCCCTGAGGGTACTTCTTAGCCAGAGGTACAATCTCGATACGAGCGTCATTAGCAGTCTTTTCCTCGAAGAGTTTGATGGCAGCAGGTTTGTTATCCTCGATACCGATGTAGCCCTTCTCTACCTTAGCCGCCTTCATCAGGAGGTTCAAGCCAACGAGAATCTCATCGGCATGCTCCATCATCAGGCGATAGTCGGCTGTGATATAAGGCTCACACTCTACACCATTGATGATGACGCACTCAGCCTTGGCTCCTGGAGGAGGACAAAGCTTGATGAAGGTAGGAAAACCGGCACCACCCATACCAGTGACACCTGCTACCTTGATGCGGTTTACGATTTCCTCTGGAGTAAGCTCAGTATGAGCCTCAAGCGTCTCGAGTTTATCAGAGCGGTCGATACTCTCCTCCCACTCATCGCCTTCTACATTAATAATGATGCAAGGCTTGCGATAACCGGTAGCATCAATAGATGTATCTACCTTGAACACAGTTCCTGATACGGAACTGTAAATAGGAGCACTCACAAAGCCACCCGCCTCAGCAATGAGTGTACCCACCTTCACCTTGTCGCCCTTGGCAACTACAGGCTTGGCAGGAGCACCGATGTGCTGACCAAGTGGGAAAATAGCCTGCTTAGGGAGAGGAGCTACCTGAGTAGCCATCTCGGCAGTAATCTTATTCTCTTCTGGGTGAACTCCACCAATTCTAAAAGTTCTCAAATTCATGATTATTCCTCCTTTTTCTTAACTGGGAAATTTACTTTTACGAGAGCACCGGTTGGGCATTCGTCAACACACTTGGTACACATGCGGCACTTATTGAAGTCAACATAAGCCACATTGTTCTCAATGGTGATAGCATCAAACTTGCAGACCTTCTGACATTTACCGCATCCGATGCAAGCAACGCTACAAGCCTTCTTGGCAACAGCGCCCTTATCGTGGTTTACGCACTGAACGTAAACTCTACGGCCCTTAGGACCCTTCTTGCGGAGCTCGATGATATGACGTGGACAAGCGTTGGCGCAAGCACCACAACCCGTACACTTCTCTTCATCAACCTCAGGAATGCCAGTTTCAGGATTGATAGAGATTGCACCAAACTGGCAGGCTGCCACGCAATCGCCACAACCCAGACAGCCGAATCCGCAGCCTGTTTCGCCAGCGCCACATGAATTCATAGCTGCACAAGTGTGCAAACCATCATACTCGGCAATGCGAGGACGATTCTCGCAAGTACCATTACAACGAACCACAGCCACCTTTGGCTCGGTATTGGCTACTGCCATACCTAAAAGGTCGGCAACCTTGCCCATCACGTCGGCACCACCTACCGGACACATCAGTCCATCGATAGAACCGGCATCAGCACCCTTCACCAGAGCTGCAGCCATACCGGAACATCCGGCAAAACCGCAACCTCCACAGTTGGCACCTGGCAAAATCTCTCCTACCTGGCCCAAGCGAGGGTCTTCTTCGACGGCAAACTTCTTAGATACTCCGAAGAGAACCAGCGCTGCAATCAGCGCGATTGCTCCGAGAACCAAGACAGCAATCAAAATAAAATTCATAATTTTTTGTGTTTTGTTTTGTTATTTTCTTTGTTTTAAAATAAGAGTTCTCCACTTAAACTACAGAAGCACATCACGCACCCTATGATTCAATAGAGAAGCTCAGTTTGTTTTTAAGTTTGTTTCTGAATAAGTAGAGCACCACGTAGTATGGAATGAGAATGCCCAATGCCGAGAGCGCTGCGGCTCCCTCTGAGTGAGTAGCTTTCAGTACACCCACCAAAGCGATCACCATCAGTATCAGCGGCAAGAGATAGCCATAGAAACTGGCTCTGAAGCCTACAGCCGAATCAGCAGTCACCACCACGCTATCGCCTTTGTGGTAGAGAGACGCCTCTGAGGTAGAAACCTCAATCATCTTCTCTTTCGATTCAGATGCAGTACAATGGGCAGCCACCTTGCAAGCGCTGCAGGCTGACGACTGTACGATGCGAATGCACACACAACCTTCTTCCACGCTTTCTACGATGCCAGAATGTTTTATCTTGTTATTCATTTGTAATGTTGAGATTGCATTTTTGCAATTCAAGTGCAAAGATACTACATTATTTAGAAATGGCAAACAAAATCGAAAAGAAAATATAAAAAAAGAAGCGTAAACGTTATCTATAGCCTAGAATCAGGCAGTTTGAGAACAAATTAAAAGCAAAAATGCTTTTTTTTAGCAACTTCTTTTGGTGATATCAATTTTTTATGTATCTTTGCATTGATTATTAAAGAATTGATATGGAAACATTAGAGCAAACAATCATGCAAGTAGAGCGCTTTATCAGAAAAGTGGCTCAAAAGTTCCCAGCGCCAGAATCTGACGACGAGACTTCTCAAATGACCGACATCCACGTAAGGGTTTCGCAAGACAGTGGCGAACTCCTGGCCTTTGACGACGATGACAACGAGATTACCCGCTGCGTTGTTGAGCAATGGATAGAAAACAAGGATGAAGACTTCTACGACGAGGTAGCCAAGCTGCTTCGCGATGTATTGCGCAAACAGGCTGACATCACAGATCATCTCGGCATCCTCAAGCCATACAGCTTTGTGCTCGAAGATGACGATAAAGAGCATATTGGCGAGCTCTATCTTGCTGACGATGATACAATCATTGTTGGTGGCGACCTGATGGAGAATCTGGACAACGATCTGGATAACTTCCTGAACGACCTGCTGAAAGAATAAATATCGGATGAGAGGGCTACCCGCTCCCCCATTCAAACAAAATAAAAACCGTTGCACTCTCTCCTATTGAGTACAACGGTTTTTTCTGTTTATTAACGGTCTTTCTGTTATAATTTCTCTGTATATTATCGGTCTTTCCGGTTATATCACCTTTCCAAGCCTATAAAGATATTTTCTTTTTCTTACCTTTACTTTCATTTCCTACGCGGTCGAGGGCAGTTACTACATATACATATTTCTTACCACTCACATAAGGTATGCGATAGAAATTATCATAAGTAACAGCCTGGAGTGCTGAAACATCATTGAGATTAACCTTAGCACCTTTCTCAAAACGGTAGATGGCGAAACGGTTCACCTGATCGCCCCACTTCTTCTTGCTAGCCTTAGGAGCCTTCCATACCAGCAGCGGGCCTTTCTCGGTCCACATCAGTTTAACGCCCTTTACACCCTTTGGTGCCTTATCGTCAAGGAAAGGCATAGATGGAGGCAATGCAGGATACTTCCAATAATTATTGCGGAGTGTATGACCGATATTACCTACATTATCTGCTGCTGTCTGCGCATACCAGAGCACAGTGCCCTTCACATTGTTCATCTGTTGATGCAAACGGTGCTTGGCAGGCAACTGATGACTGCGCGGATTGACAGGGTCAGCAAACTTGGCTGTACGCTCAATATCTTCACCTATATATAATGGGCGGTTGCCAGCATGCTTATTCCACCAGGTAATGAGCGTTTTGTAATCGGCAGCACGATTGCCAATCTCCCAATAAATCTGAGGCACACAATAGTCTATCCAACCATTATTCACCCAAAGCAGCACATCAGCATAAAGATCATCATAATTCTGAAGGCCGAAGGTTTCTGAACCATTAGGATCGGTACGCTTGTTGCGGTAGATGCCGAATGGAGACACACCAAACTTAACCCAAGGCTTAACGGCATGAATGGATTCGCTGAGCTGCTTTACAAACCGACTCACATTATCACGGCGCCAATCACCAATGTTTCTCATACCGCGCGACTGCTGACGGAAGAGCTGCTCATCAGGAATCTGGCGTCCAGCCTCAGGATATGGATAGAAATAATCATCGATATGGAATCCATCAACATCATATCGGCTTACAATATCCACAGCCACCTCGCAAATATAGTCGGCTGCAGCCTGCAATCCAGGGTTCAACAACGTCAGCTTGCCATACTGGAAACAGAGATCAGGACGTCTCTTCACGATATTCTTCGGCGAAACCTGCTCATAGGAAGTTACGCTATGCTTGGCACGATAAGGATTGATCCAGGCATGAAGCTCCATGCCACGATTATGACACTGCTCTATCATCCACTGCAACGGATCCCAATAAGGAGAAGGAGCCTTACCCTGTACGCCCGTAAGAAACTTGCTCCAAGGCTCTAAATCGCTCTTATACAGAGCATCACACTCGGCACGAACCTGAAAGATAATCGCATTAACGCCATCCTTCTGCAGTTCATCCAGCTGTCTGGTAAGCATCGCCTGGATCTGCTGCGTACTCTTGCCAAGATACTGTCCGTTAACACACTGTATCCAGGCTCCACGAAACTCTCGTTTGTTCTGAGCCTTCATTGTTGCCGACGACATCAGCATCATTGCAACAACGAGCATCAAAATCGCTTTCAGTCTTTTCATCTGTTATCTGTTATTTATCAATTTCATTTTTTCCTTTTCATTCTACAGTTTGTTCTTCATCCCTCAGCTTCGGGAGTGAAATATGGTATCTTACAGCCAGCAATCGGATGGCGCAGACCACACTGAAAGCTACAATCACCGTAATATAGAGGCTCACACCCAGATAGCTCAATCCCCAATAAGCCAAACCACCGGCGACACAAGCCATCGCATAAATCTCCTTTCGGAAGATGACCGGCTCTTCATTGAGTAGCACATCGCGGATAACACCGCCTGCAGCACCCGTGATACAGCCCATAATGATGGCTACCCAAAAAGAGAAACCACATTCGAGCGACTTCTGGATGCCCGCAATATTGAAAAGCGCCAAGCCCAAGGTATCAAACAGAAACCAGGTGTTGTCAAGACGCTTGAGATAGCGGTGGCAAGCAATCACTACCAACTGCGCAAACAGCGTACAAATCAGGTAGATAGGGCTCAACATCCAAAACGGACGCACACCAAGCATCACATCGCGAATGGTTCCTCCACCTATGGCTACGGCCACACCACAAACAAAACCGCCCAGCCAATCATAGTGCTTACTTGCAGCCAGACGAATGCCCGAAAGGGCAAAAGCAAATGTACCGATGAATTCTATCACACTATGAAGCGTGAGCACGAATTCAGGATCGTCATGTATCATCATTTTCTCGTATCAGTTAGTTGTACTAAATGTCAATTTCTAATTATTCTATTTTAATCACTAATTTTTGAATCTTTCTCCCCAACAGGTAACCATCCAGTTGTAGAGTCGCTCCTCGGAAGGCGAATGCTGTGCATGCCAGAAGCGGGCATCCTTCAGTTCGTCTGGCAGATACTGCTGCTCAGTGAAATGCCCCGGATAATCGTGAGGATACTTATATCCGTCATGATAGCCCAAATCTTTCATCAGTTTGGTAGGAGCATTACGGATGTGCAGCGGAACTGGCAGATTACCCGTTTGCCGTACAGTAGCCAGCGCATCATTAATACCCAGATAAGCACTGTTGCTCTTAGGACTCGTGGCAAGATACACCACAGCCTCAGCAAGGGCAATACGCGCTTCGGGCCACCCTATCTTCATCACCGTATCGAAGGCTGCATTGGCAAGCAGGAGTGCATTCGGATTGGCAAGTCCCACATCCTCAGAGGCACTGATTACAACCCTACGGGCTATAAACTGCGGGTCTTCTCCTCCTTCTATCATCCTCGCCATCCAATAAAGCGCAGCATCGGGATCGCTTCCACGGATACTCTTGATAAAGGCTGAGATAATATCATAATGCATCTCACCCTGCTTATCATAAGCCAACGGATTCTGCTGCAGCTGCTCTTCTACCATCTTGTCGGTAATCACAATCTCTGAAGAGCCGGCAGATTCTACCACCAGTTCCAGGATATTGAGCAGTTTGCGGGCATCACCACCACTGTATCGCAGCAGCGCACCTGTCTCTTCCAGCTTGATATTCTTCTCTCTGAGTTCTACATCCTGCGTAATGGCACGATGCAGAAGTCCTTCAAGATCAGCCTTTTCGAGCGGCTTGAGAACATAGAGCTGACATCTTGACAACAGCGGTCGAATCACCTCGAACGAAGGATTCTCGGTGGTAGCACCTATCAGCGTAACAATACCCTTCTCTACCGCGCCCAGAAGCGAATCCTGCTGACTCTTGGAGAAGCGGTGAATCTCATCAATAAATAATATAGGAGAAGCCGAATTAAAGAATCTACCACTCTTCGCTCTTTCTATCACCTCGCGGACATCCTTCACGCCACTGGTCACCGCAGAGAGGGTGAAGAACGGCACCTTGATGGTCTGTGCCACGATTTGAGCAAGGGTAGTCTTGCCCACTCCAGGGGGTCCCCAGAGGATAAAAGAGGATATGCGCCCTGCGTCAATCATCTTGCGCAGCACGGCTCCCTCACCTACCAAATGCTGCTGTCCTACATAGTCAGCAAGCGTGTGAGGTCTCATTCTTTCAGCTAACGGTTCACTCATAGTACGTGCAAAGGTAATGAAAAAAATCGAATTCCAAATAAAAAAGTGACCAAAAACACAAAAAAATAGCAAGAAAATTTGGATATATAAAAAGAAGTACTTACTTTTGCACACACAAACACAATTGAAGATGAATAAAGATAAAATATTAACACTGAAGAATGTTACTAAAAGTAGCATTTGGGAATTGCAGGAGAACGATGTGTTCCGTCTTTGGGAAGCAGCAGAAAAGGATGCAGACCTCAAGGATTTCCAGAACAAGTATATCGCAGTTATCCGCAGCGCATTCGAAATGGAACCAGTGACGGTAGACCGTCCTGAAGTGATTGACAAGCTGATGGCACGCGGCTTCAAGATTGGCACTTTCCGCATCAACGACAAGAAGGAAAAGTATGCCATCAAAAAGCGCCCTATCATGCGTGTTACTGATCTTACTTACGAAAATGTAAGTCACATCACCGCCAATAAGCTCATCGAACTCTTGGAGCGTAACTTTGGTGGTGGCTGGGAGAGTCTGCCTCAGAGCATCCAGGACATCATCGAAAGTAATTTCGACATCAGCACAACCACCCTTCCTGCTGACCGCCTGAAAAAGCCAGGTGGCCTGTACGAAAAGAAACTCGCTGATGACTATGAAGTACTTGTAGTGCCAAAGGGTTCTTGGGTAGAAGCCATCTTCGCCAAGGAGAAGCCAAAGGTAGAAAAGGTTCGCATGAGATTCGATGACGAGAATGATTTGAAGCGCAACGATGACCTGCTCGACCCTGATGAGGACGAAGACGAGGATGCACCAGAAATCGAGGATCACTACAATGATCCAGACGATGATGATGATGCATTCGATGACGACAAGCTTACAGAGGAAAGCTACCGCACCACCTTCGAAGACCCGGAGAACCTTGGTCTTGATGATGCTGAAGACGTAGCCGACGATGATTATTAATTCAGTTTATACATTATTATAATATAAAGAAAAAATGAACGCATTAATTGGATTTGCTGCATTGATCGCTGTTGGCCTCGTAGGTTGGGCGATTGCAGAATTTAAGTACAAGGCTTTCACTTTCACACGTTCTGAAAAGGACATCGAGGAAGAGAAGGAACTTGAAGAGCAGAAGCGCGCAGAGGGTTTCAAGGAAATGAACATCCGCGACATCATGCGCAAGAACTCAACCAACGGTTATAACGCCGTAGGTTAGTATTATGTTAATTTACCTATGCTTATGATACAGTATATCATCATAGCAATCATATTGGCGGCATGCATCACGTATGCCGCCATTTGTATCTACCGCTCCATCAAACAAGCACGAGAGTGTAAAAACTATCAATGTTCAGGTTGCCCGTTCGTTGAGAAATGCCAAAAGAATAAAAAGAAAGAGGCTACTCAGCGGAATAAACAAGAGCACCTTTCATAAAAAGAGCAGCAAAAACTACTTTTATTGGCAGGAGGAGAAGAAACCAGACAAAAATAACGCATTTCAGAACCTGTTCATTATGAGCAAGATACAAAGAAAGTGATTGTTTTTACTAAAAAAGTTGCATAAAAATTTGGTAGAACCAATAAAAAGTAGTACCTTTGCACTCGCAAATCAGAAATGATTACTCTACACAAGGTGTCTTAACCGAGCGGTTAGGTAACGGTCTGCAAAACCGTGTAGAGCGGTTCGACTCCGCTAGACACCTCATAAAAAAGGAAGTTCTTCAATAAGAGCTTCCTTTTTTCATATCCCCTCTCTCCTATTTTTATTCCTCATTTCTAGGTATTCATCAAAACCCCCATTTTTAGGTATTGCACAATTATAAAAATCTTCGTACCTTTGCAACCGTAAATGATAAACATCAGAACTGAGGTTATCCTACGAGTAGGAATTGCCCCTTGCCAAAAGCAATTCTGGTGAACGTTTGAAACTTTTAGATAATTGAGACAAAGATAGAAAATTAAAATCTTGTTCGCTAATAGAAATAATTCATAATGTTTTTGTATAATATGAGAAGGAGTGCTTGTGAAAGTACTCCTTTTATGTATAGGTTTACTACATGGCGATGCATTTTGTTCTATGTCACGACGCACAGATTTCTACATCGCCATGTAATTTCAAAGATATCGGGAGTTTTAAAAAAGCCTGTTACTATTTGATTTTAGCACCAAATGACTTGACAAACTTAATCTTTTTGCCTTTTGCGATGATTGGCTTCTTCCATTCACCACCCAAAATACGGATAACAGCCTTCTTGCCTACAGGAACCGCATCTACAGCCTTCTGCAAATCCATGAAATTGCCTCGACCTTCTGCAGAGACTACATAATCATAATGGCAGACATGAGACTTCAGCGCTGGCACCTGCTCAGCTACAGCATCAGCAAGCGCACCGGCAACCACACGTGCACCATATACATTATAATGGGTATTATCTTTCTTACCCTTAGGAACCTGCGGATTTTCTCCAGGCATAAACCACATATGTAATTTGCGGCTACCCTCAATACCCATGCCTGTTTCAATGTCGTGAGTAATCTTGGTAGCATCAACAAACGGAACATTCAGCTGCTTTGCTACATTGCGGGGAGCTATCACATAAGCTCCGTGGGTGTCGATAAGCGTATCACTATTAATCTGTTCCTTTCCATCATATACTTTATTGCGAAGCTTCTCGTCATCATCATTCTTCAATTCTGCAGAATAATAGCAGCGACGAACCACCGCATTGAACAGTACAGGAATGCCGCCCTTGGCACGGGTCTCATTTACATATCTGACAAGGTTTGCATCAAAAGTAGATCCCGGATCAGTATGACGGTCAGGCATTGACTTCTCATCGTTATGCCCAAACTGGATAAACACATAATCACCTGGCTTTATTCTATCCAAAACCTTTTTCCATCTTCCTTCATTGATAAAGCTCAAAGAAGAACGACCATTAACAGCATGATTGTCAACAATCACCTTGTCATCAAAAAAGCCTTGCAATACCATCCCCCATCCTCGCTCAGGATTATTTCTAAAACCACCTTTCTCGGCAGCTGTAGAATCACCGATTACAAAAATCGTTGTCGTCTTTGTGCTGGATGTCATCAGCAACGCCAGTATGAATACACATAAAATAGCTTTTATTTTTTTCATTTGTCTGTAGTTTTTAGAAGTTACTAAAATTATAGTTAGGCATACACGCTAACACATAAAAAGCTCTCGCCCTGCCGCACTGCATATTCACATATACAAGCACGAGAGGACGAGAAAGAGAGTATTATTTATTTACTTTGGCTATCAATTCCTCGGCAGTAACCAAGGTCTGTTCGCCTGTTTCCATATTCTTAAGCGTAACCTTGCCCTGAGCCATCTCATTCTCACCAGCAAGCACTACAAATGGAATGTTCTTGGCATTGGCATAGCTCATCTGCTTCTTCATCTTCGCCTTATCAGGGAAGATTTCGGTACGGATACCCGCTGCACGAGCTGCACTTACTATAGGCAGGCAGTAGGCTGTCTCCTTTTCACCGAAGTTGATAAACAGTACCTGAGTAGCATTTACAGCCTCCTTCGGATAAAGGTCGAGCGCACCTAACACATCATAAATACGGTCAGCACCAAAACTGATACCAACACCGCTCAAACCTGGCAAACCGAAAATGCCGGTGAGGTTGTCGTAACGACCACCACCTGTAATACTTCCCATTGGAGTATCAAGCGCCTTCACCTCGAAGATTGCACCCGTATAATAGTTCAAGCCACGAGCCAGGGTGAGATCCAGTTCTATCTCGTTGTTCAAGCCAAGAGTCTTCAAGGTATCGAGGATAAACTTGGTTTCCTCTACTCCCTTCAAACCAACTTCTGAACCTTCGAGAACCTTCGCTATCACTTCTAGTTTCTCATCATTAGTTCCTGACAATGAGATGATTGGCTGCAACTTCTCAATAGCCTCTTCAGAAATGCCGTCATTGCGCAACTCTTCGTTTACATTGTCAAGTCCGATTTTATCAAGCTTATCGATGGCTACTGTGATATCTACAATCTTCTCAGCCTCGCCGATAACCTCTGCAATACCGGTAAGAATCTTGCGGTTATTAATCTTGATGCAAACACGAACACCAAACTTAGTGAACACGGTATCAACAATCTGCATCAACTCGACCTCGTTCAGGAGAGAATCAGAGCCAACAACATCGGCATCACACTGATAGAACTCACGATAACGACCTTTCTGCGGACGGTCTGCGCGCCATACTGGCTGAATCTGATAACGCTTGAAAGGCATCTGCAACTCCTCGCGGTGCTGCACTACATAACGTGCGAAAGGAACAGTCAGGTCATACCGAAGACCCTTCTCACAAAGTTTCGCTGCTAATTTGAGTGATCCGAGAGAATGAATATCCTCATCGCTCACCTTATTCATATAGTCGCCTGAATTCAATATCTTAAAAAGCAGTTTATCACCCTCTTCACCATACTTGCCCATCAAAGTCTGAAGGGTTTCCATGGCAGGGGTTTCAATCTGCTGGAATCCATAAAGAGCATACACTTCCTTGATGGTGTTGAAGATGTAGTTGCGTTTCGCCATCTCAACAGAACCAAAATCTCTCGTGCCCTTTGGTATACTTGGTTTCTGAGCCATTTATTAATGTTTATTGTTTAATGATTAGTGATTAATGTTCAGCGCAATGTTAACCCCTCAAAGTAAACATTAATCACTAAACATTAATCACTATATAATTTACTTGCGTACAATAGTCTGAGCACGGTCTGGACCGATAGAAATGATACCGATCTTAGTCTCAAGGAACTCTTCTACGAAAGCAATATAATCCTTGAACTCCTGTGGGAACTGATCTTCAGATGTGAACTTAGTCATATCTGTCTTCCAGCCCTTGAACTCCTTGTAAACAGGTTCTACATCATCGATTTCGTATGGGAAATCTGTTGTAACAGAACCATCCTTCAACTTATATGCCACGCATGCCTTGATGGTATCGAAGCCATCGAGCACGTCGCTCTTCATCATGATAAGCTCGGTAACACCATTCACCATGACAGAATACTTGAGCTGTACAAGATCGCACCAGCCACAACGACGCTCACGACCGGTAACAGCACCATACTCATGACCGAGGTCACGGATCTTGGCACCCGTCTCATCGAAAAGCTCTGTAGGGAATGGACCAGCACCAACACGTGTACAGTAAGCCTTCATGATACCATAAACATTGCCGATGCGGTTAGGACCGATACCCAGACCAATGCAGGCACCAGCACAGATAGTATTAGAAGAAGTAACGAATGGATAAGAACCGAAGTCAACATCAAGCATAGTACCCTGAGCACCCTCACAGAGGATATCCTTGCCAGAACGGAGCACCTTGTTGATTTCCACCTCGCTATCGATGAGCTTGAACTGCTTCAAATATTCGATGCCTTCCATCCAAGTCTTCTCAACCCCAGTAATATCGAAATCAGTATAGCCAAGGCTGGCAATAGTCTTGAGATGTGCAGCCTTGTGAGCAGCATACTTCTCCTCGAAATTGTCGAGGATATCGCCTACGCGAAGACCGGTACGGCTAACCTTGTCAGTATAAGTAGGACCGATACCCTTACCTGTAGTACCTACCTTGTTCTTACCCTTAGAAGCCTCGATAGCAGCATCGAGTACACGGTGAGTAGGCATGATGAGATGTGCTTTCTTAGAGATATAGAGACGGCTCTTCAAATCATGACCGCTCTTCTCAAGATCCTTAGCCTCACCCATAAAGAGGTCCGGAGCCAAAACCACACCATTACCGATGATGTTCACCTTACCACCCTGGAAAATACCAGAAGGGATAGAGCGAAGCACATACTTCTCGCCCTCAAACTCCAATGTATGTCCAGCATTAGGACCACCCTGGAAACGAGCAATGACATCATACTTAGGGGTCAACACGTCAACCACCTTACCTTTACCTTCATCGCCCCACTGCAAACCCAGCAGGACATCTACTTTACCTGTGTTCATTTTTTATCTTTTTATCTTGATACTTATTCTTTTTTGCGTTTGCGAGTCATCTTGCTCTGGCAACCACTGCATACACCATAGATGTAAAGAGCATAAGCATCTTTACGAAAGCGCTGCATCTTGATATCCTTCACAGCTGCCGTAACCTGCGGTGCTACAATTTCGGTTACCTTGCCACAAATCGTGCAAACCTGATGCACATGATTGTCCTCGCTATAACTGGCCTCATACTTGGTGCCGTCTGCCAGACTGTGCTTTACCACAAGCCTCAGTTCCAGGAACAGATGCAATGTGTTATAAAGCGTAGCCCTGCTAACGCGAAAATTCTTTTTCAGTAGCTCTCTGCCCAAATCTTCTATCGAGAAATGCTCTCCCATAGAATAAATGGTGTCGAGGATAGTGGAACGCTCCGGAGTGCGCCGGTGATGATTGCTCTCCATATAATTGTCCAAAACCTCATGAGCTTTTGCTAAAATTTCTTCACTCATAATCCTTGTTAGTTACATAAAACGCACAAAGATACTCATTATCTACGACATAGAACAATATTTAATTTTAAAAAATCTAAATTTGCCTCAATTCCTCATAGATACGCTGAACCGGAAGCCCCATCACATTAAAATAACTCCCCTTCAACCCCGTACAACCTATGTAGCCAATCCATTCCTGAATACCATAGGCGCCAGCTTTGTCAAACGGCTGATAATGATTTATATAATAACTGATTTCATCATCAGAAAGCGGCTTGAACGTCACTTCTGTTGTTACTGAAAAGGAACGCTGCTTATGCTGGGTAGTAAGACAAACACCTGTAACTACATGATGCGTCTTTCCGCTCAACATCTTCAGCATTCGTCTGGCATCTTCAGCGTCACGAGGTTTCCCGAGAATGACTCCCTTTCCTTCCTGGTCATTCTGTTCGCCAGCTGTTGGCGCAATCACAACCGTATCTGCTGTAAGAATCAAAGTTTCTGACTCGTCCAACTCTCCGACACTATTATTTCCGTTCAAAAGCGGACGGTAAGCCTCAGCCTTTTTCTTGCAGATGAATTCTGCCACCTGATAAGCATCGAGGTCAGCAGGATAACTTTCATCAATACCACTAATCACCTTCACCTCAAAAGGAATGTCCAAACCTGCCAGAAGTTCCTTGCGACGAGGCGAATTACTCGCCAAAATAATCTTATAATTCATCTATTTTAAACCTTATTACTTTGAACTTTATGATTAAAATTCAGTTGCAAACTTTCTACTATAAACTATCAGCTTTCAACTATTAACTAAATTCTACCAGCCAAACGCCTTAGCATCTGAAAGCCATAAACCCTTGGCTCTCAGTACCTGTTCTACGACATCACGTCCCACACCATCACCTCCGTTACAAGCCGAGATATAAGTAGAAATTTCTTTAATATCGGAGCATGCATCTGCTGGGCAACATGGACATCCGCAACGACGCATAATCTCATAATCAGGAATATCATCACCTACATATATTATTTCCTCATCTGTAATTGAATATTTCTGCTTGAACTCCTCATAAGTCTTTATCTTTACAGAACACCCCATGAAGATATCCTCTACACCAAGATTTTCATAGCGTACCTGTATGGCATGAGAATTACCGCCTGTCAGAATTACGATACGAACACCTTTCTTCTGAGCCAACTGAATGGCATAGCCATCTTTGATATTAACAGTACGCAAAGGTTCGCCGGCACTGGAAAGCGTGATGGTCTGTCTTGACAGCACTCCATCAACATCAAAGATGATTGCTTTTATTTTATTTAAATCGTAATTTATCATATTTATTTCTGTTTTTAGAACTTAAATTCCTAACTGCAAACTTAAACCGACAACCGTTTCATTTCTTGAAGTTGAATATGCTTTTGCTCATCATTTCATAAATCTGCTGTAGTTCTGGTTGTTTTTCAAGAAGTTGCATTTGTTTCTCCATTACGTTCCGATCATCACGAATAGCCGGTCCTGTCTGCACTTCAGCTGCCGAATGCGAAGAAGCCTTGTCCATAGTTTCCATAACCAGAGGACGGAGAACACTGCCAGGAATGTGATGATTTTCGAGAATCTGCTGACCTATAGCTACGCAATGATTCGCAAAATTACAAGCAAAAACAGCTGACAGGTGCAGATACTTACGATTATCAGAATCCAATTCATAGACACTACGAGAAATCTGTTCTGCCAACCTCTTCAGGAAAGAAGTTTCGAAAGCACCACATCCCTCAATGAAAATAGGAATATTTTCGAATGCAACCTTTTTATCTTTCGTAAATGTCTGCATCGGATAAAATACGCCATAATGACGGGCATAATCTTTGAAAACATCCATCGGCATGGAACCAGCTGTATGAACAAACATCTTATCTTCTCTTCCTTTGCACAGTTCAGGAATAAGCATTTCAAGCGCATCATCCTTCACTGAAACGATGTACAAATCTGCATCACAGACCACCTTACTCATCTCATTGACAGGCTCACAATTCACCTTCTCAGCCAATAGAGAGGCCGACTCCCTAGTTCTACTGAAAACTTGCACAATCTGATGTTCTGATTGCGATATTTCGAGCGCAAGATTGGTAGCAAGATTACCTGCCCCAATAAACACTATTTTCATACGTAATTTTGTTTAAAGTTCTACTTTTTATGCAAAAATACTAAAAAATAACGATAGAGAAGCCCTTTTTCTTGCTTTTTTATGATAAATTTATTATTTTTGCCTTCGTGAGAAAATATGAAGTAGAAATATATGGTAAACTGGAAGAAATGCCGCATTTATTGGAAGGCGACTTTTTTCATAGCTTGGAGCTTTTTCAGATTCTTGAAAAAACACCCGGCATAACCCCTTTTATGGCTGTCGCCACACAGGAGAACAAGGTGGTAGGACAAATGCTCGTCATCCTCTATCACCGCAAATCTTTATTTCCACCTTATTTATATACGCACGCGCACGCGTATGGAGAGGGATTTTATGCACCCGATGCCGAACAGAATGCTATTTTCCCATTGTTACTCCGCAGCCTAACTATCCACTTACACAAACGACTCTGCTTTTACATCGAGTTCTCCCGAATGAGCAAAAAGATGCTGGGTTACCGGGAATTCAGAAAATTGGGCTATGTACCTATTGCCTGGCAAGAGATACATAACTCCCTACACAGCAAACTTCCCCAAGAGCGACTCTCAGACAAACAAATTGCTATGATTGAAAAAATGAAAAAAAAGGGAATAAGTTGTAGAGAGGCAACTTCACCCGAAGACATCCATCGTTATCACCAGTTGCTCAAAAATTATTATCGGCTGAAACTTCGCCGTTTTGTTCCTGACGAAACATTCTTTCAGAAACTGAGTACAAGTAGTAATGCCAGAAACGTCATCATCACCTATAAGGACAAAGTGATTGGCGGCTATACCTGCATCTACAACCAAGGCAATGCCTTTCTTTGGTTTTCTGCATTCAAGAGAAAGACTTACATCCATCTGCATCCGGACACAATGACCATCTGGCAAGCACTCTCTGATGCACAGGAGCAGGATGCCCAACACCTCCACTTTATGGACGCAGGACTTCCGCTTAAGAATAATCTCTACCGTGAATTCATTCTCGGTTTCGGAGGCAAACCTGTTACCAAGTTTCGCTGGTTCCGCTTCTATCCAAAAGTTATAAACCTGCTCCTCCACTGGCTATACAAGGATTAAGAAAAAGAGGTTCCGTGAGCCTATATAAAGCATCTCCGAAACCTCTTTCTCTTTTTTAAGCGTAATTACACATACGCTCAAAAAGTACATTTTGTATATTAAAGCCAACGCCTCTACTCTTTCAAAGCACGATCTAGCTGCTCCAAGCCGCGCTCTGTACAGAATCCACGAATCAGGCACAAAATATAATTGTCGTATATCTCCTGCATCGAATGAACACGATAGAGCTGATGATGCATGATTTCCTCCATCATTACATGTCCTATGTCCATAACAACATTGAAGTCTACATCCTTACGGAAAAGCCCCTCCTTGACACCAGCCTCAAAGAAACGCACACTCTCCTCCCGTTCATGAGCATGATTTTCCTGGAAGAATTTCACAACACGAGGCATCTTATGAACCTCCTCATAAAAAAGAACGCCCACCATCCCATTGCGCTCCATCTGCAATTTATAGACATAGCTGATAATATCTATCACATTCTTCGCTTGGGTCTTGGCGAAATTTTCTAACTTCGAACGATTTTCTTCTAGCTGACGCATCATACCAGCAAGCAACAATTCTTCTTTGTCACCGAAAATCTCGTACACAGTTCTCTTTGATACATGAAGTCCCTGTGAGATTTCATCCATCTTGACAGCTTTTACCCCACGCTTATAGAATTCAGGCATCGCATAAGAGATGATTCTGTCTTTCAGTTCTTGTCTATATTGATTGATTTCTGCCATTTTACTTGTTTGAAGACTATTTTTGTGCAAAGATACAAAAAAAATCAAAAAACCATTCTTTTTTACTAAGTTTTTTTGTACCTTTGCACAAACTTTTAAATTTCGTGCGAAAAATCCACGAATATGAAAGAAAAATAAACTTTAAACCAATATATTGTTATGGTAAAAATTACAAAAGAGGCGGCTTTAAGTTATCACGAGACTGGCCGTCCTGGCAAGATTGAGGTTAAGCCAACAAAACCTTATCACACACAAACGGATCTGAGCCTTGCTTATTCTCCTGGCGTGGCATTCCCATGTCTTGAGATCCAGCAGAACCCAGACGATGCATACAAGTATACTGACAAGGGTAACCTGGTTGCTGTTATCAGTAATGGTACAGCAGTGCTCGGACTTGGCGATATCGGTGCCATGAGCGGAAAGCCAGTGATGGAAGGTAAGGGATTGCTTTTCAAGATTTACGGTGGTGTGGATGTCTTCGATATTGAAATCGATGAAAAAGACCCAGAAAAGTTCTGTGAAACCGTAGAGAAAATCGCTCCTACATTTGGTGGAATCAACTTGGAGGACATCAAGGCACCTCAATGTTTCTACATCGAGGAGCGCCTGAAAAGAACTCTCGATATCCCGGTAATGCACGATGACCAGCATGGTACTGCTATCATCTCTGCAGCAGGCTTGAAGAACGCTCTTGAGGTAGCTGGCAAGAACATTGCCGATGTGAAGATTGTCGTAAATGGTGCTGGTGCAGCTGCTATCAGCTGTACAAAACTCTACGTAGCACTTGGTGCACAGGTAAAGAACATCGTCATGCTCGACTCTAAGGGTGTCATTACCAGCGACCGCGAAAATCTGACAGAGCAGAAAAAGCTCTTTGCAACAGACCGCCGCGATGTCCATACACTCGAAGAGGCTGTGAAAGGCGCCGATGTATTCGTAGGACTCAGCAAGGGTAACGTGCTCTCCAAGGATATGATTCGCTCTATGGCAGACAACCCTATCGTTTTCGCTCTTGCCAATCCAGTACCTGAGATCAGCTACGAGGACGCTATGGACAGCCGCCCTGACGTATTGATGTCAACTGGCCGTTCAGATTATCCTAACCAGATTAACAATGTAATCGGTTTCCCATACATCTTCCGTGGTGCACTCGATGTTCACGCCCGTGCTATCAACGAAGAAATGAAGATGGCTGCTGTTCATGCAATTGCCGATTTGGCTAAGCAGCCGGTTCCTGATGTAGTAAACGATGTTTACCACGTTAACGACCTTACATTCGGTCCTAAATACTTCATTCCGAAACCTGTAGATCCACGTTTGATTACAGAAGTTTCTGCTGCCGTAGCTAAGGCTGCAATGGAAAGTGGTGTGGCTCGCACCCCTATCACAGACTGGGAGAAGTACAAGCAGGATTTGCGCCAGCTGCTTGGTCAGGAGACCAAACTGACCCGCAAGCTCCACGATACAGCGCGCCTTCACCCACAGCGTGTAGTATTCGCTGAAGGTGGCAACCCAACTATGCTGAAGGCTGCAGTCCAGGCAAAGCAAGAGGGTATCTGCCAGCCAATCCTGTTGGGTAACCCAGACCGCTTGAACCGTGTTGCTAGCCGTTTGAAGCTTGACCTTTCAGATATTGAGATTGTAGATATGCGTGCCGATAACGAACAGGGCCGCCGTGCTAAGTTTGCCAAGCATCTGGCAGAGAAGCGTGCTCGCGAGGGCTACAGCTTCGAGGAAGCTTATGATAAAATGTACGAGCGCAACTACTTCGGTATGTCAATGGTAGAACAGGGTGATGCTGACGCATTCATCACTGGTCTTTACACAAAGTACAGCAATACTATTAAGGTGGCAAAAGATGTAATTGGAATCCGTGAGCCATATAAGACTTTCGGTACCATGCATATCCTTAACACCCAGAAGGGTATTTATTATATCGCAGATACGCTCATCAACCGCCACCCAGACGAAGATGTGCTGATCGATGTTGCCAAGCTGTCTGCAGGTACAGTGAAGTTCTTCAACGAAGAGCCGGTTATGGCCATGTTAAGCTACTCTAACTTCGGTACAGACAATATTGGCTCACCTGTTAAGGTAAAGAAAGCCGTTGCTGAGAT
This sequence comes from Segatella copri, assembly GCA_021615735.1. Classification (GTDB taxonomy): domain Bacteria; phylum Bacteroidota; class Bacteroidia; order Bacteroidales; family Bacteroidaceae; genus Prevotella; species Prevotella copri_Q. The sequence continues at coordinate 30,359 of JAJWFY010000002.1, forward strand.
GCAGAAGGAGTTCCCAGAACTCGCTATCGATGGTGAGATGCAGGTAAACTATGCACTCAACAAGGATCTGCGCGACGAGAAGTACCCATTCTCCCGCCTCAAGGGCAAAGACGTCAACACTTTGGTGTTCCCTAACTTGAGTAGCGCCAATGGTGCATACAAACTTCTCCAGGGTTTGAATCCTGAAGCTGAGATTATCGGCCCTATCCAGATGGGATTGAACAAGCCTATCCACTTCACTGACTCAGAAAGTAGTGTACAGGATATCGTAAACATCACAGCAGTAGCTGTCATTGATGCTTACGTAGAGAAAATCAAGAAGCAGAAGTAATCACTTCTTTTTCCTGATTCAAACAAACAGAATAAGATAATAGTATTTTCCATAAACAGGTTGGCACTTTTGCGCCAACCTGTTTTTATTTTCTCTACTTCACTACCCGTCTCGAAAGTTCGTCTCTTTATACTTTTGAAGATATCTAAACAAAAACAAAAAATCAACAGAATTGCAATCGATTACGCAGCCTCACTTATTAAAATAAGTTAATTAATGCCTTTGTGCGCCCACACAATAGAATCACAACAAAAATAATCAAATAAATATTTGGTGATTTGAAAAATATCGTGTACCTTTGCAACCAGTTATCCTGAAAACAATCTTTTTACCTTAATGGAAACTAATACCTATTGAAGATTTGGAGCGGTAGCCTGTGAAGGTCATCGCTTTTTTCTTTTTATACACCTTCTCCATCAAATAGCATATAACATATATTGTCCCCAAGAAGAAAGTATACAATTAAAAGGTAATATCACTTGAGTCGGAAGACTTGCTGACTGCAGTGAGCAGACCTGCCGACTATAGTGAGCAGACCTGCTGACTAGGCTCAGCAGAGCTGCTGACACTAGTCATAACTTTAACGAAGGTATCTTCTTGAACCAGAGAAGTCGTATCCTTGAACCTAAGGAGACATCTCCTTGAACCAGAGAAGACATATCCTTGAACCTAAGGAGACATCTCCTTGAACCAGAGAAGACATATCATTGAGCCAGAGGAGACATATCATTGAACCTAAGGAAGTATATTATTGAACCCAATAAAGAACATTATACTATTCACGAGTCCCTTATCTGGTAGCAAATAATCGGTATTCTTATAAAAAACAGGCTTTTCTGTTAAATCTTTCTAAAAAGCAATCTTTATTTCCCCAACATTTTGTTCATATCAAAGATAATTTGTAATTTTGCACCCCGAATGCTCATGGATTGGGCAAATGTTACAGAAAAGTTTAGTTCGAAGGGGCTCAAAGAAGATCCGGCACAATGCAGGACGCCTCCCGAAGAAACCCGTTTATATAATTAATTTAATGTACGCAATTGTAGAAATTAACGGTCAGCAGTTCAAGGCTGAGGAGGGCAAGAAGCTCTTCGTACATCACATCAAGGATGTTGAGGCAGGTCAGACTGTTGAGTTCGACAAGGTTTTGCTCGTTGACAAAGACGGCTCAATCACTGTCGGTGCACCAGCTGTAGAGGGTGCAAAAGTAGTAGTAGAAGTAGTGAACCCACTCGTTAAGGGTGACAAGGTAATCGTCTTCAAGATGAAGCGCCGCAAGGACTATCGCAAGAAGAACGGTCATCGTGCTCAGTTCACTGAAGTATCAATCAAATCTGTAATCGCTTAAAATTAGGAGGAATTAGAAAATGGCACATAAGAAAGGTGTTGGTAGTTCTAAGAACGGCCGTGAATCAGCTTCACAAAGATTAGGCGTTAAGATCTGGGGTGGTCAGAGCATCATCGCAGGTAACATCATCGTTCGCCAGCGTGGTAACAAGCACTTCCCAGGTGAGAATGTAGCTCAGGGTAAGGATGATACATTGTATGCTTTGGCAGATGGTATCGTTTACTTCCACAAGGGCCGCAAGGACAAGAGTACAGTTTCTGTTCTCTCTCCAGAGGTTTACGCTGAGAAGACCAAAAAAGCTGACGCTTAATTTTTAAAGTTTTAGAAAAAACTATTCCAAACAAACAACATAGAAGCTTGCTCATACCTAGAGCAGGCTTTCTTCGTTTATATAAGTTTTTAGGCAAGGATTACACCCCCTTCTAAGCTCCTTAACCCTGTAAAACCACAAAAAAACTTTAATTCTACCCTTCCCTGTAAAAAAGTCAGCATTTTTTTACGCTATCACAAATATTTTTTGTACTTTTGCCTACAAATTGTAAATTATTTAATTAAAAGACATTTTATGCTTACACTTAAACTTATCAGTGAGGAAACTGAACGTGTAGTTAAGGGTCTCGAAAAGAAGCATTTTCCAAATGCTCGTGAGGCCGTAGAGAAAGTTTTGGAGTACGACAAGATTCGTCGTGAAGCTCAGCAGAAGTTGGATAACAACAAGCAGCAGGCTAACCAGTTTGCTAAGCAGATTGGTGCCCTTATGAAGGAAGGTAAGAAAGAGGAAGCTGAGAGCGCAAAGGCTCAGGTAGCTATGCTCAAGGCAGACGCTAAGGCTCTTGAAGAGATCATGGAGAAAGCACAGAACGATATGACCAACCAGTTGCTCGAAATTCCTAACATCCCTTGCGAGCAGGTTCCTGAAGGTAAGGACGCAGCCGACAACGTTGTTGTGAAAGAAGGCGGCGAAAAGCCAAACCTCGGCGAGGATGCTCTCTGCCATTGGGATCTCTTGAAGAAATACAATCTTGTAGACTTCGACCTCGGCGTTAAGATTACTGGCGCAGGTTTCCCTGTATATATCGGCAAGATGGCTCGTTTCCAGCGTGCGCTTGAGGCATTCTTCCTCGATGAGGCTCGCAAGAGCGGATATCTGGAGATTCAGCCTCCTTACGTAGTAAACGAGGACTCTGGTCGTGGTACCGGTCAGTTGCCAGACAAGGAAGGTCAGATGTATCATGCTAATCTGGATAATCTCTTCCTCATCCCTACTGCTGAGGTTCCTGTAACCAACATCTTCCGCGATGTTATTCTCGATGAGAAAGATCTCCCTATCAAGCGTTGTGCTTACTCAGCTTGTTTCCGTCGTGAAGCAGGTAGCTATGGTAAGGACGTTCGCGGTTTGAACCGCCTGCACCAGTTCGACAAGGTAGAGATTGTTCGCATCGATAAGCCAGGTCACTCTTACGAGAGTTTGAATGAGATGCTCGACCATGTTGAAGGTCTTTTGAAGAAGTTGGAATTGCCATACCATATCCTCCGTCTCTGCGGTGGTGATATGAGCTTCACCTCTTCTATCTGCTACGACTTCGAGACATGGAGTGCTGCACAGGGTCGCTGGTTGGAAGTTTCATCAGTATCTAACTTCGAGAGCTATCAGGCTAACCGTCTCCACTGCCGCTATCGCCATACAGATGACAAGAAGATTGAGCTTTGCCACACATTAAATGGTTCAGCTCTTGCTTTGCCACGTATCGTAGCAACCATCTTGGAGAACAATCAGACCCCAGAAGGAATCCGCGTACCTAAGGTATTGATTCCATACTGCGGTTTCGAGATGCTTGATGACAAAAATTTCGATTAATTTGAAGTATCGGTAAGACTTTCTGTTTTTCTCGATTATACAAAACATTCGAAAAACAAAAATAACATATATTGTACGAGGATAACTTCGACTGCCACAAAGGTAGCCGATGTTATCCTTTTGCATTTTTATGTACCATGAAGCAAACTCTAAACAGCTAACCAGAAATATTAATATATCAGCATTAAGAAATTTAATAGCCAATGAACAAGATTATCAAGAAAGTACAATACTCAGAGAAAGTATTCCGCTTCGATGTAGAAGCACCCCTTATAGCCAAGAGCCGAAAGGCAGGTAACTTTGTTATCATCCGTGTAGACAACAACAGCGAGCGCATGCCGCTGACCATCGCTGATGCTGACATTGAGAAAGGAACCATCACACTGGTTGTGCAGAAGGTAGGTCTTTCATCTACCAAACTCTGTGCATTGAATGAAGGCGATGAGATTCATGATGTGGTGGGACCACTTGGAAATCCTACACATATCGAGAACTTCGGAACAGTCATTTGTGCCGGAGGTGGTGTAGGCGTAGCTCCTATGCTCCCTATCATCAAGGCACTGAAAGCCGCAGGAAACAGAGTCCTTTCCGTAATTGCGGGTAGGAACAAAGACCTCGTGATTATGGAAGATGAAGTGCGTGCATCTAGCGATGAGCTCATCATCATGACCGATGACGGAAGTTACGGCGAGAAGGGTGTTGTAACCGTAGGAATCGAGAAGTTTATCAATCAGGAACATATCGATAAGGTTTTCGCCATCGGTCCTCCTATCATGATGAAGTTCTGCTGTCTCCTGACCCAGAAATATAATCTTTCCACAGACGTTTCGCTCAATACCATCATGGTGGATGGAACCGGTATGTGCGGTGCCTGCCGCCTGACCATCGGTGGCAAGACCAAGTTTGTATGCATCGACGGTCCTGAGTTTGACGGCGCCCTGGTAGATTGGGACGAGATGTTCAAGCGCATGGGCACTTTCAAGGATGTTGAACGCGAAGAGATGGAACACTTCGAAGAGCACCTTGCAACTGTAGACGCAGGAAAGAAGAAAGAAACTACGGATGTAACCATGGACGTAGAACCTACAGATGCGAGCATCGAAGAGTTGACCGACCGTAATGCTGAGTGGCGCAAGGAGTTACGCGCTTCGATGAAAGCAAAAGAACGTACAGCTATAGAGCGCGTAAAGATGCCTGAGCTTGACCCTCTTTATCGTGCCACAACCCGTACGGAAGAGGTAAATATCGGTTTAACCAAGGAAATGGCTTTGACCGAAGCCAAACGCTGTCTCGACTGTCCTAAGCCTACCTGTATGGAAGGTTGTCCGGTAAGCATCAACATTCCTTCATTCATCAAGAACATTGAGCGAGGCCAGTTCCTTGCCGCAGCCAAGGTTTTAAAGAACACCTCTGCCCTACCTGCCGTTTGCGGACGAGTTTGTCCACAGGAAAAGCAATGTGAAAGCAAGTGTGTACATCTCAAGATGAACGAGCCTGCTGTAGCTATCGGATACCTGGAGCGTTTTGCTGCCGATTACGAACGCCAGAGTGGAAACATCTCTGTACCAAAGTGCGATGAACCTAATGGCATCAAGATAGCCGTAGTTGGTTCAGGACCTTCCGGATTGAGTTTTGCAGGCGATATGGCAAAGAAGGGATTCGACGTTACCGTCTTTGAAGCATTACACGAGATTGGCGGTGTATTGAAATATGGTATTCCTGAATTCCGTTTGCCTAATGCTATCGTAGATGTAGAGATTGAGAATCTTCAGAAGATGGGCGTAAAGTTCATTACAGACTGCATCGTTGGCAAGACCATTTCCGTAAAAGATCTGGAAGAACAAGGATTCAAGGGAATCTTCGTTGGCTCAGGTGCGGGTCTGCCAAACTTCATGAATATTCCTGGAGAGAATGCCTTGAACATCATGTCTTCTAACGAATATCTTACCCGTGTAAACCTGATGGATGCAGCCAATCCTCATAGCGACACCCCTATCAACTTGGGTAAGAAGGTGGTTGTTGTAGGCGGCGGAAATACAGCTATGGACAGTTGCCGTACTGCAAAACGACTCGGAGCAGACGTAACCTTGGTATATCGCCGTTCAGAGGTAGAAATGCCTGCCCGACTCGAAGAGGTGAAGCATGCCAAAGAAGAAGGAATCAATTTCTTTACATTGCACAATCCTAAAGAATATGAGGCAGACGATAAGGGCGCAGTAAAGGCTGTAGTTCTCGATGTGATGAAGCTTGGCGAACCTGATGCCAGCGGCCGTCGTCGTCCAGAAGCTACAGGAGAGACCATCACGCTGGAGTGCGACCAGGTAATTGTTGCCGTAGGAGTAAGTCCTAATCCACTCGTTCCACAGAGTATCGAAGGACTGGAACTCGGCCGGAAGAACACCATTGCCGTAAACGACCAGATGCAGAGTTCCATCGAAGAAATCTACGCTGGCGGCGATATCGTACGAGGAGGAGCCACAGTAATCCTTGCCATGGGAGACGGCAGAAAGGCCGCTCTCAATATGAGCGAAAAATTACTGAATAAGAAATAAAAAAACGGGAAACAATAAAGGGCAGCCATGCATCACGCAGACTGCCCTTTCCTTTTCTCGTATGTAATGTTATAAAATGAAATGTAGTTCGTACATATATTGATTAATAATTGGACTCAAACACTATTTCAGATTAATACGAAGTCCGAACTGGAGATTAAAATTCCACTTCTTATCTTTAAACGTATTTTCTATTTCGCTGCCATTATCAAAATAATATTTTGCACCTGGCTCTATATAGAAGCCCACTTGTGGTGTAACATCATACTGTGCACCAAGCGAAGCCTTACCCGAGAACTGAACGCCATCACGTTTCACGTCCTCTTTATGACCAGAAACCTTTGTATCATTCTTTACGTTGAAATCGGCTTCTCCACCCGCCATTACGTACGCATGAAAGCCTCCCGTGCTCCAAACCTCATAGTTTAAACCAAGTGGAACACCCACATAATGCAAAACCTGATGTGTATCAAATTCTGAAACACCATAAGATTTGAAATCAGAAGCAACACGCGTATATACGACACCGGTACTCAAAGACAAACGAGGCGCAAGTCCGATACCAACCTGAGCACCTATAGCCAAAGGAGCATGATGTTTCGCTTCAACATATTTCGGTATTGCATATCTTAAAGGAGAAGCAGCAGCCAGGAAAACACCATGATCAGCAAAGCCGCCACCAGCAAGAGGATCTGAAGACGCATACATGCCGTTTGACATTCCATCACTGCCAGAGCCCAGACTTACATTCTCTGCATACAGGTTCATGGTCCAGTTCTGTTCATACTTTTCCTTATAACTGCGTTCAAAATGCCCATCCTGCGCTCTGCCTGCATAAAGCTTCTGCCCACCATCTGCTTCCAACGGCTTGGTTGCATGATTAGAAGAAACGGCCATCTGTCTTTCAGAATCCTCATTTTGCTTTTGCAAAACAGATAATTCCCGACCATTTACCTCTGCATTAACAGACGGTTCTGGCATTTCTACCTCTGCTGCAAGCATTATTTCATGATCATCAGCAACAATTCTATCCAAAGAAGATACCGAAGATTTACTACGGTTCAATTGAAGCCCCGATGAGTGGCGATTCACCTGATGTGCAGATGCATTGTTTTCAGCAAGCAAGATAGCATTTTTACTTCCTGCCGAATGTGCTTCTGCACGGACAGCAGAAGAAGTCCTGCTTGAACCTGATGCTGTAGAGAAAGAACTCTGAACAGCTAAGTTAGTCTGTCCCGGTTCATCATCATGCAGATAAACATAACTGCCTCCTACTCCCAATAAAGCAATAGTTGCAGCTACTGACCATCTTTTCAAGACAACATAACGAGCCTGTGGTCTCTTTTTTACATCAGTTTCCTCATCACCAACCTTTTTAGACTGAGCAAGCGATTGTTCTATCTCAGCCCACATGTCGTGGCTGACAGGCTCTTGGTAGTCTGCCAACTGATCTCGAAGTTTATTTGTCCAATCGTTACTCATTACTTTTCTCGTTTATATGATTCAACTCTTTATTATCACTACAATCTGCCTGGCTCAGATAATCTTTCACCTTTTTGCCCAACAGCTTTTTCGCCCGCAAATATTGTGAAGCAGAACTGCTTTCTTTAATGCCTAACAGCTGTGCAATTTCTTTATGGCTTTTCTGTTCAAAAACAAACATGTTAAGAACCAGTCTGTACCCATCAGGCAATTCTCCTATCATTCTTGTCAGTTCTGCAGGCGGAACTCTTTCTACTTCAGGCTCTTCATCCTCAATATTATCGGGAACTTCGTCCACGATAGTGAAGCGCTTTTGCTGCCTTACAAAGTTGACAGCTTCATTTGTCACTATCCGCAAGAGCCAAGCCTGAAGAGCTCCCTCACCCCGATATTCAAACTTTGAAATGCCGGAAAAGACTTTTATAAAACTATCTTGCACTACATCCTCAGCATCATCGCGCATAGGGACATACCTCAGCGCTACGGCCATGGCATACCCCACATAGCGTTCGTACAATCTGTGCATTGCTGCCCGACTGCCGCTATTGATGTCGTCTAAGAGATTCTTTTCCGATTCCAATTTCAAATCCTTTTTAAAGATTAAACGATATAAAGAGAAAACCTTGCATCAAAAATGAACTTTTTTTTTGACGCAAGGCACTTTTTTTATATTTTTATATTATTCTATAGAGAACACTTTACCTTCCTGAGTAAGATAACTTTCCGCAAACACCTCTTTAGCTTCATTCAACAATACCTCTTCATTATTATATCTTGCACTATAATGTCCCAGAAGAAGTTTGCCTACACCCGCATTTCTGGCTATAGTTGCAGCCTGTCGAGCCGTACTGTGATAATAGAGTTTAGCCCTGTCCTCATTCTCCGAAGTATAAGTACTCTCATGATAAAGCACCGTAACCCCCTTTACCTTTTCTGCCAACCCCGGAACAAACCGGGTATCACTGCAATAAGCATAACTGCGGGGAGTAGCGGCAGGCATTACCAATCTGGCATTAGGTATTACATCCCCCTCCTTCGTTGTCCAGTCAGCTCCATTCTTGATGTTATTAATCTGGCTTACAGGAATCTCGTAATAATCTATCATATCACGACGGATATGAGGCAATGTCGGTTTCTCTCTGAAGATGTACCCACAACAAGGCACACGATGCTGCAGAGGAACGGTTTCTACGGTTACAGAATGATCTTCATATACAACTTGCGACTTCTCGGTATCTACAGGAACAAATTCTATTTCATATTCCATTCCCTGCATGAAGAAATCAATCTGACGCTTAAATAAATCTCCGTAACTTTCTGGTGCATACACCTTTAACTTAGCCGTTCTGCCCAGCATACCTAAGGTAGAAAGAAGTCCCAGTAAGCCAAAGCAATGGTCACCATGAAGATGCGAAATAAAGATAGCATTTATCTTAGCAAAGTGAACATGAGTGCGACGGAACTGCATCTGGGCACCCTCTCCACAATCCATCATAAAGCATTTGCCACGCATCTCAATAATCTGGGCCGAGGCACTATGCTGAAGGGTGGGCAAAGCACTGCCACACCCCAATATATGTACTTTAAATGGTTCCAAAACTAAATCATAAATTACAGGTTCAACATGATGACCTTACTCTTGGCGCTTGAAAACAAAGATACCCTGAGTGTTTTCCAACATAAGACTGTCAGAACCCAACTTGTCAATGGCAAAAGTATCCTTATTCAGCAAAAGTTTACCATTGAGTATCTTCCAGCTAGTCCAAGGATTAGTTTCAGCCTTCACATTGTTCTTCACCTCTCCACCTTCCAAGATATCAAAATTTTTATCCAGAGAAGTCCATTTACCCAAGAGGGATGTCAGGTTGATAATCTTCTGGGCCATCATCTCTCCATCCTCTGCCTTATAACCGATAAGAGCAATACGGTCGCCAGCCAGCAATCCTCCCTGAACAACATCAGGATTCTCATCGTCAATAAACACCGAAAGGGTGTCACCTTCATCAGAAATCAGCTCCAGGCTATGCATAGAGGTTCCCTCACCGCATACACCATAGATGGTAGAATCGTTCATTGCATCCTCTACCTCTACCGAATCTGCTGCACTGATAACAGGAACATTATTTTTGTTCTTACAACTGTTGGCTGCGAAAAGCGCCACCAAAGCTATTGTTACATAAACTAATTTCTTCATAACACTTTAGTTTTTATTATTATATTGATGAGTCGATAAGATTATCTGATTCACCGTTATTTATCATCCTTTTTCTCCTGAAGTTTTGCTTCATCCCATAGTTTATCCATTTCTTCTAAACTCATATCTTTCAAGTTTTTACCTTGCTTTAAGCTATGATCTTCTACGTAGTTGAAACGGCGGATAAACTTCTGGTTGGTTTTCTCCAGCGCATTATCCGGATTGAGTTTATAGAGACGTGCTGCATTGATTACTGAGAAGATGAAATCGCCCAATTCCCGGGTAGAATTCTCTTTGTCGCCTTTAGCCAGTTCCACCTTGAGTTCTTCCAGTTCCTCCAGCACTTTGTCCCACACATCTTCTTTTTCTTTCCAGTCGAAGCCTACATTTCTAGCCTTGTCCTGAATGCGATAAGCCTTGATAAGAGACGGAAGAGAATTAGGGACACCGCTCAACACCCGCTCATTTCCATCCTTCTCCTGCTGCTTGATCTGTTCCCAGGTTTTCTCAACAGAAGTAGCAGTTTTCGGCTTGCTGGCGCCAAGAGCCAAGGTTTCTTCCGAACTGGCAGTTCCAGCCTTCCCGGTTTCTGCTTCTTCAGACTCTCTATATACCACCTGTCCCTCATCGTTGATATACATATCAGGATTCGAAACCGTCCAATTTCCTTCCTCCCTCCAGTTGATGAAAGGATGGCGGAACATCAGTTTATCTGCCTCCTGATTGCAGACATCACAGATATCGAACTCGCCGTCTTCTCTGCCGATGATACTATAGAACATCACGTGCTCCAACACATCGCCCAACTCCTTCTTGATATCCTTGTAATCGCGCTTCATCAAGGCGTCACAAAGCTCGAAAGTCTCCTCGATCGTATTCGGGCGAAGACTCTCGAATGTCTGCTTTTTATCCCATGGACACTGCAGGCGCAAACGGTCCTGCACATCCAGCAAGCGGCTGAACGCCGCCAGTTTTTCTTCTTTCGTATGTCCTTTTCCTGTATTACTAACCATCGTTTTGTGCAAAAATTAATAATTTTGATGCAAAGATAGTATTTTTCGCCCAAAAATTAGTATCTTTGCACCGTTTTTTAAAGAAAAAGAAAGAAAAAGAATAAAAATTAGATATAAACAATGGAATTAGCAAGTAAATACGATCCACAAGCAGTGGAAAGTAAATGGTATCAGTACTGGCTCGACAACAAACTTTTCAGCTCTAAGCCAGATGGTCGTGAACCTTATACAGTGGTTATCCCTCCACCAAACGTAACAGGTGTGCTCCACATGGGACACATGCTCAACAATACTATCCAGGATATTCTCGTTCGCCGTGCACGCATGGAGGGCAAGAACGCATGCTGGGTACCAGGTACCGACCATGCCAGTATCGCTACCGAGGCAAAGGTTGTAAACCGCCTCGCTCAGCAGGGCATCAAGAAGACCGACCTTACCCGCGAGGAGTTCCTCAAGCATGCTTGGGACTGGACTCACGAGCATGGTGGCATCATCCTCAAGCAGCTCCGCAAACTCGGTGCCAGCTGCGATTGGGACCGCACAGCATTCACCATGGACGAGACCCGCTCTCGTGCCGTCATCCACGTATTCTGCGACCTGTACAAGAAGGGGCTCATCTATCGTGGCGTGCGCATGGTTAACTGGGACCCTAAGGCTCAGACTGCGCTCTCTGACGAGGAGGTTATCTACAAGGACGAGCACTCTAAGCTCTACCACTTGAAGTATTACGTAGTAGAGCAGGACTGCCAGCAGGTGGATGAGGAGAACGTGATACACAAGGATGAGAAGGGATACTATGCAGTAGTAGCAACCACCCGTCCTGAGACCATCATGGGCGACTCTGCCATGTGTATCAACCCAGAGGATAAGAAGAATACCTGGCTGAAGGGAAAGCACGTAATCGTGCCTCTCGTAAACCGCGAGATTCCAGTCATCGAGGATACATACGTAGATATCGAGTTCGGTACTGGTTGCTTGAAGGTAACTCCAGCTCACGATATCAACGACCACGCCCTCGGTTTGAAGCATGGTTTGGAAACCATCGATATCTTCAACGACAATGGTACCATCAGCGAGGCAGCAGGTCTCTATGTAGGTATGGACCGCATGGACGTGCGCAAGCAGATTTCCATCGACCTTCAGAACGCCGGTCTGATGGAGAAGATTGAGGACTATAACAATAAGGTGGGCTTCTCTGAGCGTACCAATGTGCCTATCGAGCCAAAGCTCTCTACACAGTGGTTCCTCAAGATGCAGCACTTTGCCGACATCGCCCTTCCTCCAGTAATGGACGATGATATCGAGTTCTATCCTAAGAAGTATAAGAACACCTATCGCCACTGGTTGGAGAACATCAAGGACTGGTGTATCAGCCGTCAGCTCTGGTGGGGTCACCGCATCCCAGCCTACTACTTCGACAATGCCGGCAAGAAGGATTTCGTGGTAGCTGAGACTGCAGAGGAGGCTCTGAAACTCGCTCAGGAGAAGAATGCCAACATCAAGGCTGAGGATCTTGAGCAGGAGAGCGACTGCCTCGACACCTGGTTCTCTTCATGGTTGTGGCCTATCTCTCTGTTTGATGGTATCGAGCATCCTGACAATGAGGAGATCAACTACTACTACCCTACTTCCGACCTCGTAACTGGTCCGGATATCATCTTCTTCTGGGTAGCACGTATGATCATGGCTGGCTACGAGTATCGTGGCAAGATGCCATTCAAGCACGTATATTTCACAGGTATCGTACGCGACAAGCTGGGCCGTAAGATGAGCAAGAGTCTCGGTAACTCACCAGACCCACTGGTTCTGATTGACAAGTTTGGTGCCGATGGTGTTCGTATGGGTATGATGCTCAGTGCTCCAGCGGGCAACGACATCCTCTTCGACGAGAGCCTCTGCGAGCAGGGACGTAACTTCAACAATAAGATCTGGAATGCCTTCCGCCTCGTGAAGGGTTGGGAGACAGCAGATATCGAGCAGCCTAAGAGTGCAGAAATCGCCGTGAAGTGGTTTGATGCCAAGCTCAAGGAGGTGAACGAGGAGATGCAGAAGCAGTTTAAGGACTACCGTATCTCTGAGGCTTTGATGACTGTATATAAGTTGTTCTGGGATGAGTTCTCATCTTGGTACTTGGAGATGGTGAAGCCAGCCTACGGTCAGCCTATCGACCAGAAGAGCTACGCCGCTACCCTGCGCTTCTTCGACGCACTGCTGAAGATGCTGCATCCATTCATGCCATTCATCACCGAGGAGTTGTGGCAGCACATCTACGACCGCAAGGATGGCGAGAGCATCATGCGCGAGAAGCTGGATATTCCTGCACCTACAACCGAGGAGCAGAAGTTGGCAGCAGATATCGAGGCTGTGAAGCAGATTATCGCCGGTGTTCGTACCGTTCGCAACCAGAAGAACATTGCCCAGAAGGAACAGTTGTCTCTTCAGGTAGTAGGCAAGAACGATTTCGAGGCTTACAACGACGTAACTCTGAAGATGGCGAACCTTGATAAGATTGAGGTCATCGCTGAGAAGAGTGCCGATGCATCAAGCTTCATGGTAGGTACCGACGAGTTTGCCGTACCATTGGGCGACCTCATCGACGTAGCAGCCGAGATTGAGAAGGCAGAGGCTCAGCTCAAGCACTTGGAAGGCTTCCTGATGGGCGTACGCAAGAAGCTCAGCAACGAGAACTTCGTAGCTCACGCACCTGAGAAGGTAGTAGCCCTGGAGCGCAAGAAGGAAAGCGACTCTGTTGAGAAGATTGCTGCCCTCAAGGCAACCATCGAGGAACTCAAGAAGAAATAATAGTATTATATTTAATGTTGAATGTTGAGTGTAGAATGTTGAATTAGTCAAGCTGATTCGTTAGCAAGATTGCAACTCAACATTCAACATTCAACATTCAACATTTTTAATTATGATCAAGAAGCTTTTCACCTTATTTATATGTACGCTATCTCTAGCAGCAACTTTCACCAGTTGTGGCGATGAAGCTATTGATGTAGAAAGCGTCAATAAGCAGACTATCTTCGTCTTCTATCCTTGGACGGGTGGAACCAACACATCCAGTCTCACAAGTTTTTTGAAAAACAACGTTGACAGTATCTGCGAAGGTATTGTTGCCAAGAAAGGCTTGAATAATTCGCGTGTAATGGTCTTCATGAGCCAGAATTACAGGAAGAGCTATCTCATAGATCTTCAGTATGACGGCAATAAGAAAGCCGTCATCCGCGACACGTTGAAGACATATGATGAAGCTACATATACTACAGCAGAAGGGTTTGCAGAGATTCTGAATGAGGTGAAACGCCGTGCTGAAGCCCTGAATTATTCGCTCATCATCGGAGCTCATGGCTGCGGATGGACCTACAAGAGCGATTGGGTTAACTATCCCTATATGGCTAGACCTAATGCTGGTTTTGCTCAGAAAGGAAGCACCAGCTACCCTACCGCTACCGGTAATTTCAGCGGAATACAGTATGGTCCCGATCCCAACAATCCTATCACCCGTTTCTTCGGAAGCGTAAGTTTAGAAGAAAACGCTCTCGACGTTCCTACCCTTGCCGAAGGAATCAAACTCAGCGGCACCAAGATGCAATACATTCTCTTCGATGCATGCTATATGGGCAATGTAGAGACTGCATACGAACTGAAAGACGTCACTAATTTCATGATCAGTTCAAGTAGCGAAGTAATGGGAGCCGGCGTTCCATACAAAACCGTATGGAGCTATCTCAACAGTTCAGCACCTAACTATTCTGGATTTGTCAACGGAGTTGTCAATTTCTACAAAAATAGTAGCGATCCATTCTGCAACATGGCGGCCATCGACTGCAGACAGATGGATAATCTAGCCCAAGTGATGAAGGAAATCAATAGCAAATATTCCCTCTCATCATCCGTTCCGCTCGATTCCATACAGCCTTTGGATGGTTTCTCTCCCAACCTCTTCTACGACATGAGCGTATACGTAGACAGTCTTGTTCCAAGCGGCTCTCTGAAAGACAAATTTAATTCACAGATGAAACTCACAATCAAAGCTGCTGCTCATACCGAACAGGCTTATACAGGGTTAATGAGTTATAGAGGTACAACCTTTAAAGTGAAAAATTATTGCGGTCTTTCTATCTCCGACCCTAGCCAGCACAGCGTAGCTATCAAGGGCAGAGAGAAAACCGGTTGGTGGAAGGCTACACACTAATAAGCAATGAAGAGTGAAAGAAACTCCTTATTGGCTTTAAAGAAAAATATTATATAAAAGAATACATGATGGAATATTTTATCATTGAGAATAACGGACAGCAAGCGGGTCCATTCAGCCTGGAGCAACTCGTCCAGAAGGCTATCACACCCGAAACCCTTGTTTGGGCACAGGGCATGAAAGACTGGACTCCTGCTTGGAAAATAGCAGAACTGAAGACAGTTCTAGAAACTATAGAAGCAATCAAAGCTAATACAGCCAATAAAGAAAATGCAGCAGGAACATCAGCAGATGCAGCCGGCAACAACGGGACAGAAGCAGCAAACTTTCAGGCTGCAAACCAGCAGGGTTTCCAGCAGGCACAGCAGGAGGCTTACCAGCAAGGCTTTCAGCACGGCGCTGCCATGAACCAGGGCTACAGACAGGAACCGGAAAAGAAAAAATCGAGCAAGACCCTCTGGAAAATCATCTTAGGTCTTATCGTACTTCTCTTCCTGGTTTTCGCCATAACCAATCCAGGACCTGATGCCCACAAAGAAAAGGTAAAGACTGAGGCAGCCAAGGCTATCGACAAGGCTACAGAAACCAGTGATAACAACTTCTTCACCCAAAGCATCCGTTCCATTGCCAAAATGATGGCAGGAAGCGCTATTGATGAAGTGATGAACCAGCTCTTCGAATACCACAACTATATCGTATGCTCTAAGGGAACCGTTGAGTTTAATGGCAAGCAACACACCGTAAGCTTCGGAATCCTTGGCAGCGTTTACACGATGAATGCTGATGATATGGTGAAGGCGCTGGAAGGTGCCGACAATCTGCAGATAGAAGAAACCACCAGCTCATCAACCGATGAATCCCCTTCGGTAAGCGATAATAGCAGCGATGGTTCAGAAGAAGACGGACTGGGCGCTTCCGTTCAGAAGAAACTGGAAGACAAGGCAAACCAGGCCATGGATCAGGCTGCCGACAAGGTGAGCAAGAAACTGGAAGAGAAAATCAACCAGAAACTCGATGAAGCAACCGATTCTTCAACCGTAGAAAAGATTCTCGACAAGATTCTGGAACTGATCTAGCATCAGAAATCCGAAGAAACATAAGAAATATGACACATTTCTCAATTTGACAGCATGGCGGCTTGACGTATATCAAGCCGCCATTGCTGTTTAGTTGACGTGTATCAAAAAAAGCCCCTTTTTCATCATTTTGTCATGTCTTTGTGACAGATATTCAAGAAAAAGGCATTACCTTTGCACCAGAAAACAGTGAGATTGTAAAAGGATAATGTAAAACAGGAGACCTCACATGGAGGCTCCACAAAGAAAGAAAGGAAACAAATTATGATGACGACAGTAATGATTCTTACAGTTGTGGCAGCTATGATTGTCAAGGCTGTAAATGTAAACAACAACATGGAGATGGGCAAGTAAAATTGACCACCGTTCATGAACAAAAAGAAAAAGGAAATGGCAGAAATGCCAAGTATTAATTTTTAAAAAAAGGATAACGATTATGAAAACAATGTATGCAAACATCAAGAAGGCCTTGAAGGCTATTCTTGCAAATTACATGACCGCAATGGAAATGTATGGTGAGGCTTTGAACAGAAGCCGTGGCTGTGCTTGCGCATAAGGGTTCCAATCCCTTCATGCTGCGGCATAAACTAGATTGAAAGCAAAAAGTAATTACGTTTAAATAAAGAAAAAGCGTGTAAGTTACCATACTTACACGCTTTTTTTGTATCTTTGCAACCAGTTAGTAAAATTTTTAAAAAGAAGAAACGATGAACTCACAAGATATGATCAACAGGCTGGAATCGAAAGGCATTCGGCCAACCGCCAACCGCATACTCGTAATGAAGACCCTGATGGGCGAACAGAACCCGCAGAGTCTGAGCAATCTGGAACGAAAGATGGTTTCGATGGACAAGTCGAGCATCTTCCGTACCCTTACCCTCTTTCTGGAACATGATGTGGTACATGCCTTCGAAGATGGGCGAGGCGTACTCTGCTACGAACTCTGCGAAGAAAAAGGCGCCTGCGATCATCACGACGGGCACATTCATTTCTACTGCGAATCTTGCCAGCGTTCCTTCTGTATGGAGGATATCCATATTCCAAGTTTCGAACTGCCCGAAGGCTTTTACCCCCACTCTATTTCCTTTGTCATCAAAGGCGAATGCCCGGATTGCAGAAAGAAACACCAGTAAAGCGAAAGGTACATTCTGCGTTAATTTAGCATAAATATTTTTGAAATTCTATTGTTTTTCCGATATTATCATTACTTTTGCAAGCGATTATCACGGGGTGCTGAAAGATTCGGCTGAGATGATACCCATTGAACCTGATGCAGGTAATGCTGCCGCAGGGATATTTGATAGCGCTTTATTCTTTCTCTTAAGGCTTTCATCTGGAAGTTCACCGTGTTTGATTACATATTATCTTATCATCGCTTTCGGGCGATAGAAAAAGCGTAAACAAACGGATTATTCATCATATAAAACGAACAGAATATGAAAGTAACTATCAACAACAAAGAGACCGAGACACAGGCTAAAACCATCAGGGAGTTAGCCCAGGAACTCGATTTGCCAGCTACAGGAGTTGCTGTAGCTATCAGTAACGAAATGGTGCCTCGTGATGAATGGGAAAACACAATCATCGCAGAAGGAGCTGACATCGTTATCGTAAAAGCGTTCTGCGGAGGATAACGGTCCCAGAATACTGCGGAAAATAATCATCCAAAAGTACTTTTCCTACAGAAATGAAAACAAAAATAACAACTCTATAATAAAACAATGGAAAAATTAGTAATCGCAGGCAGAGAATTTAACTCCCGCCTCTTCTTGGGTACAGGAAAGTTTAACAACAATGCCCTCATGGCTGAAGCCATCAAAGCATCAGAAACAGAAATGGTTACTGTTGCTATGAAACGTATCGAACTCGAAGACAAGCAGGACGACCTGCTCTCTCATATTGTGCAGAACCCAAATATCCAGCTCCTTCCTAACACCAGTGGCGTGCGCAACGCCGAGGAGGCTGTATTCGCAGCACAGATGGCTCGCGAAGCTTTCGGAACCAACTGGCTCAAGCTCGAAATCCACCCAGACCCTCGCTATCTTCTTCCAGACTCTATCGAGACACTGAAGGCTACCGAGAAACTGGTAAAACTCGGTTTCGTGGTATTGCCATATTGCCAGGCAGACCCAACCCTCTGCAAGCACCTCGAAGAGGCTGGTGCTGCTACCGTGATGCCACTTGCTGCACCTATCGGTACCAACAAGGGATTGAGAATGAAGGACTTCCTGCAGATCATCATCGAGCAGGCTACTGTTCCAGTAGTAGTAGATGCAGGTATCGGTGCACCTAGCCACGCTGCCGAGGCTATGGAGATGGGTGCCAGCGCTTGCCTGGTTAATACAGCTATCGCCGTTGCCGGTGACCCTGTAGAGATGGCTAAGGCATTCAAGGAAGCAGTAGTATGCGGTCGCCGTGCTTACGAGGCAGGTCTCGGAGCCATCAGCGATTGTGCTAAGGCAAGTTCTCCTCTCACCGCATTCCTCAACGACTAATTATAATATAGATAATACAAAGGCATGAAGGATGAAGGCAAAGAAGCAGAATGTTCTTTTTACCTTTTTACCCTTTTACCTTTTTACCTTTAAAAAATTATGCCAAACGATAAGAAAGCTTACGCCCAGAGAGAAAAGGCGTATATGCAGGGAAAACTCTTCCCACAGATCAAGGTTGGAATGACCAAGGTAAACCTCACTCCTACTGTTGTGAAGGATGAGCGCGGCATTCCTCATACAGAGCCAAACGCTCCGGTTTACATCTACGATACCAGCGGTCCTTACAGCGACCCTAACTATCAGGTAGATTTGAAGAAGGGCTTGCCAAGAATGCGCGAGCAGTGGATTCTCGACCGCAACGATACCGAGCAGCTCAAGGAGGTTACCAGCGAGTATGGCAAGCAGCGTCTTGCTGACCATAGCCTCGACCA
The DNA here is from genome assembly GCA_021615735.1 of Segatella copri. Taxonomy (GTDB): domain Bacteria; phylum Bacteroidota; class Bacteroidia; order Bacteroidales; family Bacteroidaceae; genus Prevotella; species Prevotella copri_Q. The sequence continues at coordinate 49,337 of JAJWFY010000002.1, forward strand.
CCTCCGCTTCGAGCACATCCAGTTGCCTCGCCGTGCACAGGCTGGCAAGCACATCACCCAGATGGCTTATGCCAAGGCTGGCATCGTAACTCCAGAGATGGAGTACGTGGCTATCCGCGAGAACATGAACTGCCAGGAGTTGGGCATCGATACCCATATCACCCCTGAATATGTGCGTGATGAGATTGCACGCGGACGTGCCGTTCTTCCTGCCAACATCAACCACCCGGAGAGCGAACCGATGATCATCGGCCGCAACTTCCTCGTGAAGATCAATACCAACATCGGTAACTCTGCCACTACCTCCAGCATCGAGGAAGAGGTGGATAAGGCTGTATGGTCTTGCAAGTGGGGAGGCGATACATTGATGGACCTCTCTACCGGCGACAACATCCACGAAACCCGTGAATGGATTGTGCGCAACTGTCCTGTACCAGTAGGAACCGTGCCTATCTACCAGGCTTTGGAGAAGGTAAACGGCAAGGTAGAGGATCTGAACTGGGAGGTATTCCGTGATACCCTCATCGAGCAGTGCGAGCAGGGTGTTGACTACTTCACCATCCATGCCGGCATCCGCCGCCACAACGTGCATCTCGCCGACAGCCGTCTCTGCGGAATCGTGAGCCGTGGCGGTAGTATCATGAGCAAGTGGTGTCTCTACCACGACCAGGAGAGTTTCCTCTATGAGCACTTCGACGATATCTGCGACATCGTGGCCCAGTATGACGTTGCCCTCTCATTGGGTGATGGTCTGCGCCCAGGCTGTATAGCCGATGCCAACGATGCAGCCCAGTTTGCCGAGTTGGATACCATGGGCGAACTCGTTACCCGTGCCTGGGACAAGAACGTACAAGCATTCATCGAGGGCCCTGGTCATGTGCCATTGCAGAAAATCAAGGAGAACATGGAGCGCCAGCTCGACCACTGTCACGAGGCACCATTCTACACCCTCGGCCCATTGGTTACCGATATCGCTCCAGGTTACGACCACATCACATCAGCCATCGGTGGCGCCCAGATAGCATGGCTCGGCACCGCAATGCTCTGCTATGTAACACCTAAGGAGCACCTCGCCTTGCCTAACAAGGAAGATGTGCGCACAGGTGTGGTAACCTATAAGATTGCCGCTCATGCAGCCGATTTGGCTAAGGGTCATCCAGGTGCAACCATCCGCGACAACGCCCTCTCCAAGGCACGTTTCGAGTTCCGCTGGAGAGACCAGTTCCACCTCTCCCTCGACCCAGAGCTCGCCTTAAAGTATTTCGAGGAGGCAGGTCATACAGACGGTGAGTACTGCACCATGTGTGGTCCAAACTTCTGCGCCGCCAAGTTGACACACGATTTGAGAAAGTTTAAAAAGTAAGAAAATGTTTTCAGACGAATTAAAGAATATCAGTTGGGAGGAGACCACGGAGCGCATAGCTCGAATGACCGATAATGACGTGCGCCGTGCCCTTGCCAAGGACCATTGCGATGTGAACGACTTCATGGCGCTGATTTCACCGGCAGCCGAGCCATACCTGGAGGTAATGGCGCGTCTTTCCCGCAAATATACCGAGGAGCGCTTCGGCAAGACCATGTCGATGTTCATTCCTCTCTACATCACCAATTCATGCTCTAACTCCTGCGTGTATTGCGGTTTCCATCGTGAGAATCCGATGGCCCGTACCATCCTCACCCCAGAGCAGATTGAGAACGAGTACAAGGCCATCAAGCAGCTGGCTCCATTCGAGAACATCCTTCTCGTTACGGGCGAGAACCCAGCCAAGGCAGGCACCCCATATCTTGCCAAGGCAATCGACATCGCCAAGAAGTATTTCTCTAACGTGAAGATTGAGGTGATGCCACTCTCTACTGAGGATTACAAGACCCTCGCCGACCATGGTATGAACGGCGTAATCTGTTTCCAGGAGACCTACAACCACGAGCACTACAAGCTCTACCACCCACGTGGCATGAAGAGCAAGTTTGAGTGGCGCTGCGATGGTTTCGACCGCATGGGTATGGCAGGCGTTCACTCCATCGGTATGGGTGTGCTCATCGGCTTGGAGAAGGAGTGGCGCACGGATGTAGTGATGATGGCTCATCACCTGCGCTACCTTCAGAAGCACTACTGGAAAACCAAGTACAGCGTGAACTTCCCTCGTATGCGCCCAGCACAGAACGAAGGTTTCCAGCCAAACTGCTTCATGACCGACAAGCAGTTGGCACAGGCAACTTTCGCCATGCGTATCTTCGACCACGATGTAGATATCTCCTACTCTACCCGTGAGCCAGCCTACATCCGTGACAACATGGCAACACTGGGTGTCACCACCATGTCGGCAGAATCAAAGGTAAATCCTGGTGGTTACCATACTTATCCTCAGGCATTGGAGCAGTTCACCGTAAGCGATGAGCGTACCGCCAAGGTAATCAATGCGAGATTGAAGGAATTGGGCAGAGAGCCAGTCTGGAAGGATTGGGATGCCTCATTCGATTTCTTCGGAAATATCGCAAACGGATAAAGAAGATGTAATTAAACAGAATAAAAAAAAGAGTGTATCATAAATTCATGACACACTCTTTTTTATTAATATTCTCAGACTGACGCCCCTATATCGCCCCCAGCCCATCAGCAACTTATCAGCCAATTCCCCCAAAATCATCAGTAAACAGCAACCTATAAACTATTAATTGTAAATTACTAAAGTTTCGCAAGTGAATAAATATCAACTTGCTTGTTTATAAATATACATATTACGTAGCGTATGGGCAACAGGATTACTTTCGATGAAATCTGCCAGCAACTCTGTAGCATCTATAGAGTAACGCTCTGCTGCTTCCAGAACGAAGTCCAAAATGATAGCCCATAATTACCTGCGCACCATTAGATACAGCCGTAGTACTATCTACACCACAATATCTACCTATCACGAAAAGATCGGCCAAACCATAGAGAATCTGTAGGAAATAAGCTAGAATATAAGGTAACAGAAAGGTCGTGATATTCCCCAAAATGCTACCTTGTGTCAAGTCTGTTCTATTCATCGGTTGCAAAGATACGATAAAAAACAGAGTTACTCCATGCCGGGCATAGATACAAAAAAAACTCCGAAGAACCAAGATTGATTCTTCGGAGTTTTTTGTACACCCTTAGGGATTCGAACCCTAGACCCACTGATTAAGAGTCAGTTGCTCTACCAACTGAGCTAAGGGTGCCTCTGCTAAAAGCTTTGTTTTCAAAAGCGAGTGCAAAGGTAATACATTTTTCTGAAACCACCAAACTTTTATGGATATTTTTTAATAAAAACTTTCATTTTATCCATCATGGTTGGTTGATGGAAGCATTATTCCTTCAGCCAACCACCTATCAGACTGATGATTTCCTGTCGTGTAGGCTCAGGGAACGACAAGATGCGAGTTTTGTGCGAACCGCCATGACACATATAAACATGCAGGTTCTTCTTGTTCTTGGTGAAAGGCAAGCCATAAATGCCCGAAGCTCCCCATGGGTCGATATCGCCATAAATATAAACCATCTTCGGATCATTCTTGGTCAGGAACTCTACCGTATGATTATAGAGTGCCGGCGAGAACTTCACGTTTTCAGCTCCCTTTGGCACCATCAGTTTCTTCAGATATCCCTTAGCAGTCTTGATACTGAGATATTTCTTGAATGGTTTGGTATAATAGCCGTAATAACCCAACTCCCGGGCTGCCTGCACATCAAATGAGGCTGTGGCATTATAATTGGTGAAATAATTAGGCTCACACATATTGATCCAGTAATCAAACACCGTCTTGTCATCTGCCTCTCTTGCAGGAATCTTGTTGATGTCTTCTCCCCACTGCCAGAAAGCAAAGGCGTATTCGAATACAGAGTAATCAAAAATCTCTGCCAGCGGAGCATTGAATACATATTTCTTATCGTTGCAATATTGCTCGAACATAGGCAGCAACGCAGCCTTTCGCTTGAAGAGGAGCAACTGGAAATCGAGCACCTTCTGTCGGTTTTCCTTGGTTGATACCTCATACTGCAGGAACTTCTCATGTCGTCCATCCTCCACACCCTTGTTGAGCGGAGCCACGTATGGCACAGAAATATCTACATCATCAGGGAAGTAAGAACGGTAAAACATCGTAGTCTGTCCACCCTTGCTGATACCGGTAGCAATCCATTTTCCCTTGTACATCGCATGCAGGGTCTGGTTTACATGATGCAGATCATAGAGCGAATTCTCAACGGTAAGATAATCCCAGTTGCAAGGACTAGGCATCGACTTGTCGAAATAGCGGTACTCTACGGTAATGATATTCGTATCGAAGAGTTTGGAAAGTTCTTCAATATATCCTTCACGCAGCGCATAGTTGGCATTATATCCTTCAGTCACGAGCACAGTAGGACGGTCGAATCCTCTATGGCAGAGCACCACCCTCTGTTCGAAATAGCCCTTGGATGCATCCTTGGCATCGAGCTGCTGCTTGATAAAGAACACATACTTTTCCGGGAAATGCGTACTTTTCAGCGTTTCCACGTTACTTACTCCAGGCAAAGCAGCCAGTTGCTTACCAGCCACGCCCAGTTCTGCCGCCAGCATCTGCAATGGCAGGATGAAGAGCAGCAGCATCAATTTCAAAAATCTCAGTTTCATCTGATTCTCTCTTTTTATTTATTATATTCTAAAATTCAAGATTGCAAAATACATTCTATATGTTTTCTAAACAGTTGCAAAGGTAATGAATTATTCTTGTTCGGCAAAGAGAAACCCCACCTTATTTATAATATGGGCAGCAATTTAGGAAATCAGAACAAGAATCCTGCATTGATATAGAATCCTACATTCTTACTCAAGCTAGAATAATTAGCCTGAATGCTTACCGGACCCAATACGAAATCATAGGATGCGCGCAAGGCTCCTCCCCACAGATCATCACCGATGAGTATATGAGAAAACTTGCGGGCTTCCTTGCCATACTCTCCCAGAGCGGTAAGATAGAACTTTCCTTTCACCCGATAGCGGAAACCGAGCTGACCTGTCACCACATTGCGCTCCAGCAGATGAACATGCTGCGCACTCTCCCATGCCACCTGCCAAGGCAGATAGTAACCGTCAGCTGCTCCACCTGCATAATTCTGATAAATGGCTGGTACGAAACTGCCAAACACAAAACGGCTCTTGAGCTTAGGAAGCAGATAGAATCTGGAATTGAGACGTACGGCACATTCTCCTTGAAAGGCAGCCTCACCGAAAGGATTCCCATCGGCATAATGTATTCCGTTATCCGTATGCAGAATGCCCTGCACCTGTATGTGGCTGCCACGGGTCGGGAAATAGCGGCGGTCGTAAGTATCCATCACAACAGATGCAAAGTAGTTCAGGAAATGGTCTGACGAACGTGACTGGATGCTTCCGTCGCGTTCGAACATATCTGAATGATAATGGAAATAATCGAACTGCACACCCGATTTCAATCTGAAATTACCGATATCACGGGTATAGAATCCAGCGAAAGAATGCGAAAGAAACTCTAAGGCATCCAACTTATGCTTGTCCGCATAAAGATCGAAATCATAATGAGCCATACGATAGGAAATGCCTATTTTCGCTCCGAAAAGGTTGCCATAGGCATATTTCATTTCCATATATGGATTACGGGAAATCCGTCCTGTAAAAGCATAGTGATGACGGGTAGAGAACTGCTGGTTATTGGATATCTGAGCAATGACGCTCGCCAGATCCTGCGTATCAAAACGTGCACCTACACTGATTCTTCTGGATTCGTTGGGTTCCAGCATGAATACCAGGTCATAAGGTTCCTCGTTAGACTGTCTGTATTCTACACGCGAAAAGATATTCAGTCCCCGAAGCATAGCAAGTGTGCCATCAATCTCCTCAGGGCTGACTTCCGAATTCTCCCGTAAAGCAATTTTCTTTCTAATCCACTTTTCCTCCTCTCCACTGATGCCTTCTATCCGGATGCTTCCTATATGATAAGCTTCCGTCTGAGAAGGTTTCTGCAGTTTGAGGCGTTTATCCTGTAATGTATCATCAGAGGCTACAGAATCACAAGCATCAGCATAGATATACTTTCTCAGAGCCATCAGTTCATCCCACTTCTGGCGGGCAGCCTGTTCTCCCCGCTGTATCATCGTATCAATGGCTTCAGATTGGAAACTGGCAGCTGAATAACCTTTCAGAGAAGGATTGATATAAAGATCGGCTTCAGCCATATTCTTCCGGTATTTGTTCTGCCCCATCATACTTATGAGCTGTTCTACAACAGAAGAAGCCGATTTCAGCTCTTCCTTCTTCTTCCAACCGGTACTCAAATCTACACAGATAATCACATCCGCTCCCATTTCCTTTGCCACATCAACCGGCAGATTGTTCAAGGCGCCGCCATCCACCAGCATCTTCCCTTTCCATTCTACCGGAGCAAACACGCCCGGTATCGACATGCTGGCACGCATCGCCAATGGCAACGAGCCCGAAGAAAACACCACCTCCTTGCCTTCTACCAGATCTACCGCCACGCAACGGTAAGGAATAGGTAGGTTGGAGAAATCATCCACCTGATGATACCCCACGGTAAGTTTAGAGAAAAGGTTAAAGATATTCTGCCCCTTCACATAACCGGTTGGCAACGAAACCTTCCTCTCTTTGGAAAGAGGAATATGAACGATATATTTCTCCCTTTCTTCTTTAGAAAGGAAAGTCTCCGATTCACGTTTCACCTGGTCGCTCAAAAGGAAAAGCCAGTTCTGGTTACGGTAAAGGCTGTCGATATCAGCAGCATCGTAACCGATGGCATAGAGTCCGCCCACGATGGCACCGATACTGGTTCCGGCAATATAATCTACAGGAATATCAGCCTCTTCCAGCACCTTGAGCACACCTACTTCAGCCGCACCCTTGGCACCACCTCCACCCAACACGAGCCCCACCTTCTTGCGTGGCTGCTGGGCTTGCAGAGGAGTATGTGCAAAGAAGCAGCAGAATAAAACCAAAAAACATAATATCTTATCTCGATGTACCATCATATTGCTCCTTTTTAAAATGAATAACTGACACAGCAAATACTCTTCACTCTTCACCAACCCCTCCGGAATACCGATAAACAGGGCGGTTGGCGGAGGTGAAGAGTTCTCAGAAGCTCTTCACCCACTCTTCACCACTCTTCACCTAAATACTTTTTCAAGAATCCGACAGAAAAGAGAAGAATGATATTTCTTTTCCTCCATATTTCTTTCGTGTTTATAATTCTAATGATATTCCTTTCTTTCTATCTTTCTGGCTCGCAGGTTCAGCTTACGAGGGTCTTGGCGCATATACCAGAGATCCACAATTCGTACAAGATTTGAATCTTCATCATAGAAATAGATAATCTTGAAGTTCTTCATGATGATGGCGCCACGATACTTTTGCCATTTCTGCAATTCAGGAACAAAAGGATAGCTGGTCGGCATAATTTCCAAACGATGCCTAATCTTCTCATACTCAGCATTCCAATTCTTCACCGTTTTCCTTCCAAATTCAGAAAGTGCATATGCCACACACTTTTGAAATTCTGCAAGAAAAAGCCTTTCAACTTTAATTTCCACTATTTCCATCCCGGTATTGCCTTTCGCATCTGCTCTTCAAATTCATCTATGGAAATCCAATAGTCAGGATCATCCAAGTATTTCTCTACCTCTTCACAATGCTCCATCACCTGCTCCAGCGAGCGCCCCATAGGATAGGAATCGGTGTCGTAAGCCTCATCCCATGATACTGATGATGCAGATGATGCTGCCGAACGATAAGCAGGCGATGGCTCACAAACCTTATCCCCTGCTACCTTAGATTCCTCGATATGATATTTCTTTTCCTTCATATTTCTTTCGCTATTAAAGTTCCACGTTACTTATTGGTGCAAAAATACGAAGAAAGATTGGAACTCGCAAGAAAATCTGAAAGAAAATGGCTGAGGACACTGAAATTTAAAGGATTATGCGAATCAATCCTGATACAGCAAGGTTGTCATATCATAATCCTGACCGATAAATATTATGTGGAAGCAAACACGGAAATACTCTTCACTCTTCACCTAACCCTCCGGAATACCGATAAACAGGGAGGTTGGCGGGGGTGAAGAGTT
>JAJWFY010000002.1:57557-122093 GCA_021615735.1 Segatella copri
TCACCTAACCCTCCGGAATACCGATAAACAGGGAGGTTGGCGGGGGTGAAGAGTTCGCAGCAGCTCTTCACCCACTCTTCACCACTCTTCACCCATATACTTCAACACATCAACGCATAAAGGAGGATACACATCTACCTATCGATTTTGAGTCCAGGTGAAGAGTGGTGAAGAGTGGGTGAAGAGTTGCTGATGACTCTTCACCTCCCGAAATGCCGATAAACACAGGGGATTTGGGAGGAAAGGTGAAGAGTGAAGAGATTTTTGCAGAATGCTAAACATAAATCATATTGATAGGATTGGGAAATCTGGTTTCCCCGTCTGAGATGACTGTCTTATAGGAACAGCCGACTGTTCTCTATTCCGCTAGTCGGCTGTTCGCCCCAAACAGCCTACTGGCCATACGCAAACAGCACACTTATCTTTCGGAGATAAATATCAGAACATCGGAGATTTATCTGCCAAAAACAGCCATATCAAAACAAAAACGAAATGAAACTTCCCTGAAATTTGGAGGGGTAAAAAAAATATATTACCTTTGCACCCGCAAAAAAATAAGATTATGAACGGATTGTATACTATATTATTATTGGTGCTGAGCAACATCTTCATGACGCTGGCTTGGTACGGACACCTCAAGTTGCAACAAACGGGCGTGAGCAGCAACTGGCCTCTTATCGGTGTCATCGCCTTCAGTTGGGCCATCGCCTTCTTCGAATATTGCTGTCAGGTACCAGCCAACCGCATCGGTTTCGTGGATAATGGCGGACCGTTTAATCTGGTCCAGCTCAAGGTGATTCAGGAATGCGTATCGCTCATCGTCTTCGCCATCATCGCCAATATCCTCTTCCAGGGACAGGGATTGCACTGGAATCATTTCGCAGCCTTCTGCTGCCTGATTGCAGCCGTTTATTTCGTATTCATGAAATAGCCGGATAAGGAGTTAACTCAATATAACTCCTTATCCGGCTACCTTTTTAGTTTTATACCTGCCCTACACCAGGTTAAAGATTTCGCTCGGTGTCTTGCGCTTCAATACTTCCAGCTGGAAGTCCTTGCCGGCTATGATGCCTTTGCTGCGCAGGATCTGCTCCACGGTTTTGCGTGCCAGCTCAGGATGGTTGTTCTCCTCGCTGAGATGACAGAGCCAGACGTGATGAAGCTCCGGTGTAGCATAATTGGCAAGCGCTTCGCCACAATCGTCGTTGCTCAGATGACCGTTATCTCCCAGAATGCGATCCTTCAGATACTGGGGATAATGCCCCTGCTGGAGCATCTCTACACTATGGTTCGCCTCGAGCACAAGATAGTTGGCACGGCCGATAAAGTCGTGCATCTCTTCGGTAATATGGCCCACATCGGTGATGAGGCAGAAGTTCACACCTCCGCACTCCACGAAATAGCCAACATTGTCGGTACTGTCATGGGGTACGCCGAACGGAGTAATCTTAAACTCGCCCAGTGTGAAAGTTACGTTCTTCTCTATCACACGGGCATGGTTAGGCTCTATCTTCTTTCGAACACAATAGTTGCGCTCGATGCCTTGATGTACTTTACGGGTCGTATATACCGGTAGATGATAGTCTGTACTCAGACTCCCCACCGACTTTACATGGTCGGCGTGGTCATGGGTGATGAGGACGTGATGCACATCCTCGAAGCGAAGTCCATAGTTATGGAAATGCTTCTTTAATATTCTTATTCCTACTCCTACGTCTATCAGTATCGAATCCGTATCAGTGTAAAGATAATAGCAATTGCCACTACTTCCACTGCCAAAGGATATAAATTTCAGCATTTTAATTGTTATTTTCCATGCAAAGTTAGCAAAAAAGATTCTTATTACAAAGTTTTTTACTATCTTTGTGCCGAAATATCGCAAAAAAATAGAATTTTTAAGATTTGAGAATCATGATAAAGAAGTCGATGATAGGTTTATGCATAGCTGTGGCATGCATGACCGCAAGTATATTCAGCCTTTCGGGCTGTGAGCCTCACGAAGGCAGCGAGGACCAGCTGAAGGCTGATGTTGATTCGTTTGCCAACTATTATTTCAACTGGCATTTCCAGAAAGCCGTGAAGTATTGCACCCAGGAATCGGAGCGCTGGCTGCGCTATGCTGCAAGTAATGTGAACGAGACCGACGTGGAACAGCTGCGCCAGAAACCGGAGGATGCCAGCATCGAGATTACGGATATTGATTTCGGTGACGATGAAACAAGTGCCACCGTTACCCTTACGGTTCATAATTTTCTGCAGATGGACAGCATCGGACAGGATCCGCAGCTCATAGAACAGGCCGATTTCCAACTGCCGATGTGTATGGAAAAGGGGCTCTGGAAGATTAAGTTGGATAAATTGCCTTGAAAAAAGTAAGGAGTTTCTGAGGGGCATCATAATCAAAAAGATGCCCTACAGAAACTCCTGGCTATAAACTATTAACTATCAACTGCATTTAGAACGGCAAACCTACTGCGAAATGGAAGGCGAAATCGCGGTCTAGTTTCGGGTGGATAATCGCCCAATGCTCTTCCTTCGTTCCGTAGGCTGGATTGATTGCCTTCATACCCATATCCAGACGGAGGATGAAGTAATCGAAATTCAACCTGAGACCTAAGCCATAGGCTACAGCTATCTGTTTGTAGAATTCATCTATCTTGAACTGGCCGCCAGGCTGATCCTCATAATTGCGAAGTGTCCAGATATTACCGGCATCGATAAACGCTGCACCCTCAAACTTCCAGAAGAGCGAAGTGCGGTATTCTGCATTCAAGTCGAGCTTCACATCACCCGTCTGGTTGATGAAATCTATTCTGCCGTCAGTTCCCTTAAACTTGCCCGGACCTAATTCTCTTACGCCCCAACCTCTTACCGAGTTGGCACCACCCGAGAAATAACGCTTTTCGAAAGGTAGCACCGTACTGTTGCCGTAAGGATAAGCCACACCGATACCCGCATGCAGCGCCAGAGCATTGCGCTTATCAAACTGCATCAGATGGGTATAATCTACATCAAACTTGGCATACTGGGCATAAGCTATATTAAATAATGTACGCTGCCCCTGGCTGTTCACCTTGAAACCGAATGTCTTGGAAACACCGCTCAGCAGATTGCCCGAACTCTCTACATTCACTCGCACAGCATCTACCCCATCGCTATAACTCAAACCGAAACCCATCTTCATGATAAACAGGTCTTCGTAATTGTAGCGGAGGATGGCATTTCTGTTTTCTGCATTATCGAGATAGTCTCTCTTGAAAGTCTCGGATATCCATGGCATATACACATAGTTGAGATCGAGCAGGTCGAAACGCCAGGCCAGATGATGACGCGGTTCTGTCCAGCGATAACGCCAGGCAGTAGAGAATACGCGGCGATGAAACTCCGGACGGTTCTGAAGATTCCAACTTGCCGACAACTCGCTGTTTGCCGTCTGTCTTCTTCTGAAATTTCTTGAAAGGAAAGGCGCCAAGAAACGAGGGAAAACCAGTTTGCCTTCAACCGAATATTCAGTATAGTTCTGATCCTGATACCCCTCCAGACCGGTAATAGCCTCGTAGGCTCCTCGAAGTTCGATGCTCAGCTGCTCACTACCTCTGAAGAGATTTCGGTTGGTATAAGTGAGCGAAGCAGCAGCTCCCAAGTCGCCCGCCGTATTGGTTCCCTCCGGCTGGAAGGCGATGGTAGAAGGCTTGTTGGTACTGATCTGGATATTGCAATCCATCTGCCGGCTGATGCTGTCCCTCTCCATTCCGTTCTCCGTAACCTGGTTGCTGTCAGGGACTTCAGAGAAACTGATGTTGGTATACTTCACCGCCTGCAGACGGGCAAAGTTGTTATAGGTGCGCTGCAAGGCGGCGGCGCTGTAGGGACGGCCTTCTCTGAGGGCAGTGGCATTGAGCAAAACCTGATGGCGCAGATGGATTCGGTCGCTGTCATTACTCAGATAGTTGATGTTTCTGATTTCATATCGGGGATGATCAACCTCAGGAGCATTACTGTTTGCCTTATACTTCATCAGGTGTAGCGTCAGGGCGATATCCTTCTGTCCCGCAATCGTATCGGCAGAAAACTGGATAAAATCTTTATGAAAGCGGAAATAGCCATCATTGGTCAGAAGGCTGGAGATACGCCTGCGCTCATTATCCAATGTTTCTACCGTAAATCTCATACCCGGCTTAATCTGCTGATTATCGGGGTTATCGAGATGCAGAAGTTGCTGGATATGTTCATCTTCCACTTCATATTTCACCTTACCTATCACAAAAGGTTCTCCGGGATGCAACAGATAGGTAGCATCCAGTTTCTTTCCCTTCCGGGTGGTATAGAGCGATACCCCGGCATGCATGAAGCCCTGGTTCTGCATGGCAGTAAGCAGATCCTGACAGGAGAGCCGCGCCTGCAAAGTATCGTAGATGACAGGCTTCTTGCTGAAAGGATTCTTGAAGAGCGAGAAGAGTTTTGGCTTCTCTTTCTGGCGCACATACTGCTTGAGCGCCCCGGCATTATACCCTGCCGAGTCGCTCTTCACTTCTACCTTATTTAATATATACTCCCCTTCCGGCACCATTTTGCTTGAAGAACAAGATGCTATGAGCAGCGGCAAGGCAAGTAATGAAATCGTTTCTTTTTTCAAAATATCTATCGTTTTTGATATGCAAAGATAATGCAAAACAAATTAAATACAAAATATTTAGCACTTTTTATTTTGAAATGTCTATATTTTATGTTACCTTTGCACACATATAGACAAAAAATAAATGATTAGCAAGAATAAAATAAAGTACATACGTTCGCTCGAACTGAAGAAGAACAGAAATAAAGAAGGAAAGTTCGTGGCAGAAGGTTTCAAGGTGGTAGACGATCTGCTCGCTCTGCAACCTGCCGACCTGATTGTGGCTACCGGCGAATGGCTCCGAGGCAAACACTTCGGGGCTGAAACCGAAGTGATAGAGGTTACTGATGAAGAACTGAAGAAGGTAAGTTTCCTGCAGCATCCGCAACAGGTGCTTGCCGTATTCAGACAGGCAACATCAGGAGATTACTCTATTAATACCAGCGAACTGAGTTTGGCGCTCGACGGCGTTCAGGACCCGGGCAATCTGGGCACCATCATCCGCATCGCCGACTGGTTTGGCATCACCCATATCTACTGCAGTCAGGATACTGCCGACGTATACAATCCGAAGGTGGTTCAGGCTACGATGGGCAGCATAGCAAGAGTGAAGGTAGAATACGGCGACCTGCTGGGACTGGTAGAATCACTTCCTGCCGATGTTCCCGTTTACGGAACCCTGCTCGATGGCGACAACATCTATCAGCAAAAGCTCGAAAACCGAGGACTCATCGTGATGGGAAACGAAGGAAAAGGTATTTCGCCTGCTCTGGCAAAGAAGGTGAACCACAAGTTGCTCATCCCTAACTTTCCGGAAGGTAGAGCTACAGCCGACAGTCTGAATGTGGCTATCGCTACCGCCATTACCTGCTCTGAATTCAGAAGAAACTTTTAAAGGTAAAAAAAGTAAAAGGGTAAAAAGGTAAAAAAATAAAAAAGCGATAATTAGAAATTAAAACAAGATAGTTATGGAAGTAAATGAATTATTTAAGCATCGCAGTATAACTTCCTGCATGAGAGCATCATACGATACCATAACAAGTGACTTCAGATCACTCGTAAAACAGACATGGACTACCCATGTTCCATTTGCTGTATTGCTGGCTATCGTACTCTATTTCCTCCTCCCCAACAAACCGCTTCACGATTGGGGAGCCGTAAATCCTATGGCTTCGTTCATTCTGCAAACCATCATTTACGGAGCCACTATCGTAATGGCTATCGTATCATTCTGGCATCTTCTGCCAAGAAAGCAACTGTGTCCTAAGGACGAAAAGCGCAAAATAGGAAAATCCCTCCTCCGCATTCTCCGCCACTTCGGAGGTTTCTTTCTGACCAGTTTTCTCGGCATGATTATCGTAGGCATCGCTACCTTTATCGCAGCCCTGCCTTCCATCATCCTCATCATCGCACAGTTCTATTCACAGCTCGGTGCACTTGATGGCGACCCGCTCGGTGTGCCGGGTTATTTCACCCCACTCCTCTTTCTGGTGTTCACCATCACCTTCCTGCTCATCATATACGCCTTGAGCTGGCTTGGCATTTCGCTTGCCTATCAATTCGGCTCTTACAAGGTGCAAGACGAAGAGAAGAAGAGAATGAAGGAAAGCCAGAAAATGGCAACTACAGAGATAGAAAAATATTAATCGTATTAACATAATATATAAGAGAAATGAAACAGACAAGATTACTCTTCATCGACCGCGATGGAACTCTGATTCAGGAACCAGAGGACGAACAGATTGACAGCTTCGAGAAGCTGGTATTCACCAAGGGCGTGTTCCGCAATCTCGCCTTCATTGCCCAGCACACCGACTACGAGCTGGTGATGGTGAGCAACCAGGACGGACTGGGTACCGACTCCTTTCCGGAAGATACCTTCTGGCCAGTCCACAACTTCATCATCCAGACCCTGGAGAGCGAAGGCATCCACTTTGCCAAGCAGCACATCGACCGCCACTTCCCTGAGGATAACTCGCCAATGAGAAAGCCAGGCACAGGCATGCTGACCGAATACATCGATAACCCTGCCTACGATATGGCAAACAGTTATGTAATCGGCGACCGTAAAACCGATGCCCAGCTTGCAGAAAACCTGGGTTGCAAGAGTCTGATTCTCGGAAAAGACGGCATGGACTGGGATAAGATTGCCGAGATTCTCTTTGCCGGCGACCGCATCGCAGAGGTGAAGCGCACCACCAAGGAAACGGATATCTACATCAAGGTAAATCTCGATGGTTCAGGAAAATGCGACATTTCTACCGGTCTCGGTTTCTTCGACCACATGCTGGAACAGATAGGCAAGCACGGCATGATGGACCTCACCATCCACACCAAGGGCGACCTCTATGTGGATGAACATCACACCATTGAAGATACGGGTATTGCCCTGGGCGAATGCCTGCTGCAGGCTTTAGGTGACAAGCGCGGAATAGAAAGATACGGCTACAGTCTGCCGATGGATGATTGTCTCTGTCAGGTAGCATTGGATTTCGGTGGCCGTCCATGGCTGATTTGGGATGCCGAGTTCCACAGAGAGAAGGTGGGCGAAATGCCAACCGAGATGTTCAAGCATTTCTTCAAGAGTCTGAGTGATGCGGCAAAGATGAACCTCAACATCAAGGCTGAGGGTGAGAACGAGCATCACAAGATAGAAGGCATTTTCAAGGCGCTTGCCCGTTCGCTGAAAATGGCGGTAAAGAGAGACATCTACCACTTCGAGCTTCCTAGCTCTAAGGGAATGCTGTAAGGAGTTTACAGTTAAGAGTTTATAGTTTATAGATGACTGTTGCTATAAACTATAAACTCTTAACTATAAACTATTATTAGCTATAAACTATTATTAGAACTTTGTCATGAACTCCACAACAATCTTATCTTTTTCTGAAACTTTAGCTATACCACCTTTGCGATAGAAATATTTCTCGTAGTTGATACGGATATCCGAGATGAATGGCTTGGCAAGACTCAGGGTTACACCGCCCGTAACACGATGGCGCTTATAATCATTGATCTTCAAGGCACCGAGTTCGGTATCAGAACCGCCATATCTTGTACCATCACTGTGGTCGCTCATGAAATCATATCTTGCCAAAGGAGAAACCTTTCTGATGAGACTCTTAGGATTAGCCACCGGAATATCATAGCAAACGAAGCCATCGAACGCATGAACATCGTGGAAGGCATCCTTGCTGTAATGCTTGTAAAGATACTCAGCCTCAGCAATGAAACCGCCCTTGTGGAAGGTGATACCGCCATCATACATCGTTACCGTAACATCAGATGGCTTGATCTTCTGGGTGCTCAACACCAGGTTCACATTCGGGAAGAGGAACTGAGCCTTGGCAGAATAGTTAACGCCCTTGGTCCAGTAATCCTTCTGGTTGGTCAAACCCGAACCGTTAAAGATACCGGCATTCACCACGATAGGGAAACCTACATTCCAGGTGTATCCGATTTCGGCACCCACGTCGCGCACGTTGCCCACCTGCTTGGCGATGAACGAGCGGTTGGCGAAGTACTGCTGATGAGGAGAACGGTGAGCATCAATAGTGAATGGCACGCGTTCCTGACCGATGGTAAGCTGCAGAGTCTTCCAAGGCTTGATACGGGTATAAGCATCGAGCATCTTGATCTTACCCTCATCACAGAGATCAATCTCAGCCTTATAACTAACCTCCTTTGTTACATTTCCTGCTACATTGATACGGGCCGTACGCACCTCAAATCGTCCCTCCCCTTCTTCGGTTTGGTATTCATACTTAGAACGGATGGTTCCACCAATCGTCATAGTCTTGACGAATTCAGGCACATCGTTTCCAAGAGAACTCTTTTCTGAGTTTTGGGCATTCATTCCCATCGACACCATAGCGAGTGCCATCAACAGATACGTTTTCTTCTTCATTTTTACCTTATTATATATATACCTTAAATTGATTGTCATCAGCAAGAAAGCATTCCTGTAAAGAATCGAAATCCTACAAGATGCCGTTCTATTTCTTTTCGGCTGCAAAGATAAGGAGAAGATGTTTCTACCATAAAACATAAGTGTTACAAATATGTTACATCGTCTGTTTTTACAGCTTGTAACATGATTGCAATACGCGTAATATCGCTGTAACATCATCGTCACAAACATGTAACCGTCTTTTCGCTCTAGTTTAAAAATATCGCCGTACCTTTGCAACCGAAAAGAAATACAATTAACATATATGATTTATGAAGGAAAATAAAAAAGCGATTTTGGATATTCTTAAGAAGAAATCCAAGAAAGACGGTAAGTTTGAAAACTTGGTTCTCAACCTCGCCTTACAGAAGATTGACAGCGATAACTTTGAGTTTGACGGCGAGGCTGTCTATACCGCCGACAAGAAGCGCTTGGTTTACTGCATGAACCACGATGCCAGTTTCACAATTCCTGAGGGAGTAGAGATTATCGGAGAGATGGCATTCCGTGGCAAGAAGCAACTGGCTCATGTCATCATCCCTAGTACGGTGAAGGAGATAGAACATGATGCATTCTATGATTGTGATGAATTGGATAACATTTATGTACCTGCCAGCGTGAAAGCTATCAGAGCATACGCTTTCGCTGAATGCGACAAACTGAAGAAGATTACTTTCGCAGGAACTCCAGACAAGTTGAGCCGTCATGCATTCGATGACTGCGACCAGTTGCACGACATCATCGTTCCAGCCGGCAGCAGCAAGTTCTTCCGTAAGGAACTTCACTTCATCGACGGAGATACAGATTTCCTCGTTCTGGAAGTACCAGGCAAAGACTCAAAAGAACCTTCTAAGAACAAGAAGGATGAGAAAGTTTCTGAAAAGAAAGAAAAGAAAGAAACTTCTGCAAAGAAGGATAACAAGGCCAAGAAAGAGTCTGCAAAAACAAAGTAACTCTATAATTAGCAAACGATTATGACCAAAGAAGAATTACTCAAAAAAGCATACGTAGAACGCGACATCAGTTGGATGTACTTCAACCATCGCATTCTGCAGGAAGCAGAGAAAGAGTACGTACCATTGTTGGAACGTCTCTCTTTTCTCGGTATTTACTCCAATAACCTTGACGAGTTCTTCCGTGTTCGCGTAGCATCACTCAACCGCATGCTCGACCAGAAGCTCGACAAGGATACCGAACAGCAAATTAAGAAATCACTTAAAACAATTAATAAGCTCAATGAATCTTATTCGAAAGAATACACTGAGGCGGTGGATACGGTTTTCCGAGGGCTTGAAGTACACAAGGTTCGCCTGCTCACCGAAGATCAGCTCAACGACGAGCAGAAGGAATTCCTTACGCAGTTCTTCTACGACAAGCTCAATGGTTCTGTCAACCCTATCTGGCTCAACGAGATAGACGACCTCTCTACCCTGGAGGACAACCGCATCTACCTCGCCGTAGAAAAGGCTGAGGATGACAAGAAGAAGAAATATGCCGTAGTAAAGGTACCGGATAGAGTTTATGGACGCTGGGTAAAGGTGCCGGCAAGCGATGGTTTCGACAACATCATGTATCTGGACGATGTAATCAGATACTGTTTGCCTCTGGTATTCCTCGGTTTCAAGAAGAGCACCTATCGTGCCTTCAGTTTCAAGTTTACCAAGGATGCCGAGATGGAGATGGACAATGATGCCGACTTCGGAACCATGGAGAAGATTGCACTGGGTGTAAACAGCCGTAAGAAGGGTGAAGCCGTGCGCGTTATCTACGACCAGGAGATGCCGAAGGAACTTCAGAAGAAACTCCGTGAGCGACTGAACACCAAAGAGTTGGATGCTTCTTTGGCTGGCGGAAGATACCAGAACCATAAGGATCTGATGTCGTTCCCAGATTGCGGACACAAGGAACTGAAGTACGAGAAGTGGGCTCCAATCATGAAGCCTGAGTTCCTCTCCAACGAGAGCATCCTCGACCAGATCCGTGAGAAAGACCGCTTCATCCACGTACCATATCATAGCTTCAACGGCTACATCCGTGTGCTCCGTGAGGCAGCTACCAAGCCAGAGGTAAAGGCCATCAAGACCACCCTCTATCGTCTGGCAAAGGATTCAAAGGTAGTCAAGGCGCTCATCACCGCTGCCCGCAACGGCAAGAAGGTAACTGCCGTGGTAGAGCTTCTGGCACGCTTCGACGAGGAGAGCAACATCAAATGGAGCAAGCGTATGCAGGAAGAGGGCGTAAACGTAATCTTCGGTGTAGAAGGACTGAAGATTCACTCCAAACTGCTCTATATCGAGTCAAAGAAGGGCAACATCGCCTGTGTGGGAACCGGAAACTTCCACGAGGGCAACGCCAAGATCTATACCGATTATCTGATGATGACCGCCCGTCCTAAGCTGGTAAACGAGGTGGCCAAGGTATTCGATTTCATCGACCGCCCATTCTCACCATTCCGCTTCAACGAGCTCCTCGTCTCTCCAAACTCCATGAAGAGCCGCATCCTGCGCATGCTCGATACCGAGATCAAAAATGCCAACGAGGGCAAGGAGGCTTGGGTGAAGATGAAGATCAACCACATCACCGATACCGATATGGTTACAAAACTTTATCAGGCTTCAAAGGCAGGCGTGAAGATCGACATCGTAATCCGTGGCAACTGTTCGCTGGTGCCAGGCATTGCCAAGCTCAGCGACAACATCCGCTGCGTGGGCATCATTGACCGCTATCTGGAGCACAGCCGCATCCTCATCTTTGCCAACGGAGGCAAGCCAAGATACTTCATCGGTTCTGCAGACTGGATGCCTAGAAACCTCATCAACCGCATCGAGGTGCTCACCCCGGTATATGACGAGGATATGCAGGCAGACTTGCTCCGCACCATCTCTTACGGTATGAGAGATACGATGAACGGCAGAGTGGTAGATGGCAAGGGCGGCAACGAATTTGTGGAAGGCGAGCCATTCCGCAGTCAGGAAGAACTCTACAAGGCATATAAATAATGATTATTGATTAATGATTATTGATTAATGATTATTGATTAATAATTATTGATTAATGATTAATTTTTAGTGTTTACTGAGTTTGCCGAGGGGCACGCAGCTAATAATTAAACACTAAACATAAAACACTATAATAATGATGAATTTAGCATCCATTGATATCGGCTCCAACGGAGCCCGACTCCTCATCAAGCGCTTCGATCCCGAGGCAATCCGTGAGGAAGACCGCATCAAGAAACTCATGTTCATCCGCATCCCACTGCGATTGGGTAAGGATGTTTTCACCCTGGGAAAAGTTTCCAAGGAGCGTGAGAAGATGATGCTCCACATGATGAAGGGTTTCAAGCAATTCATGAAACTCAATGACGTAGAGGCATTTCGCGCCTGTGCCACATCGGCCATGCGCGATGCCGAGAACGGCAAGAAGGTGCTCAAGAAGATAGAGAAGCAAACCGGCATCAAACTCGAAATCATCAAGGGTCAGGAGGAGGCACAACTCCTCTACAACAACCTGGTAGAGAAAACAGACTCCAACGAGGGCAGCTTTGCCTACATCGATGTGGGCGGTGGTTCCACGGAGGTGAGCATCATCCACGATGGCGTTCTTGCCGAGAGCTATTCCTATAACATGGGTACCCTGAGAATGCTGAGCGGCAAGGTGACTGCCGAAACAGAAAAACTCTTCAAGGAGAACCTGACGAGATATGCCGAGCAATACGGCGATATCAAGATCATCGGTTCGGGTGGCAACATCAACAAGTTGAATAAGCTGGCACGCCACAGCAAACAGGACGCCAAGAACCTGACGCTTGCCGAACTGAAGCGTCTTTACTCGATGATGCAACCCCTGAGCATCGAGGAACGCGAGATTTCCTTCTCTCTGAAGGAAGACCGTGCCGACGTCATCATTCCTGCCACTGAGATTTTCCTCAAGGCATGCGAATATTTGAAGTGCGAAAACATCATGGTGCCCAACATCTCGCTCGCCGACTCCATCGTGGATGGACTCTATGAGAAGATGATGGCAAAAACAGAGGAATAAACCACTTCATCCACAAATAAAATAAAAGATATGTCTATATCTCAAGTTTTTATGCTATCTTTGCACAGAAATGTGCGAAGGTAGCATTTTTTTTTGTTTACCTTTCGCCTCTTCTTGCGTCATACACATAAAAAGGAACAAATGGAAGAAACAGAATTTGAACATATCGCCCAGGAAATGCGCCCCAGGTTGACGGCACATTGCCAACGCTATCTCTCGGCAGGAACCCTTGCCGAAGAAGCCGACGACATCGTGCAGGAAACCCTGGTGAAGCTCTGGAAGATGCGCGAAAGGCTCTCTGAATACCAGAGCATCGAGGCCCTAGGTATGACGATAGCCAGGAATCTCTGCATCGACCATCTGAGACGCAACAAAGCCCAGACGGCATCGCTGGAACAGATGAAGCATCCCGCAGAAATCTGTACGGCAACCGAGCGTACCGACCAGGCCATCATCGGCGAAGATACGCAAAGGCGACTCAACAGGGCGATGGACAGGCTTCCGGATACGCAGAGAAGAATGCTGCTATTGAGAAGCGAGGGAAAGAGCCTCGATGAGATTGCCGAAATCTGTGGAGCCAACAAGACGAGCACCAAGACGATGATTTCTGCAGCAAGAAGATCATTGTTGAAAATGATGAAGTCATAAAAGGCTGGTGCTCAAATTGAGCTCTATATTAAACTTCAAATTGAATTCTAAAAAAGGAACTCTAAAAAGGAAAGAAATGAAGAAACTAGAAGATATAACCTATCGCCACGAGCTGATAGAGCGCTACCTCGATGCTGATACCAGCGTGGAGGAAGAACAGGCATTGGCTGATTTCTATCGCCATTGCGAGAATAAGGATTTAACGGATGAGGATCTCGACATCAGAAACCTGATGCTGGGAATGGAAAACTATACTCCGAATATTCTTCAACCAGCTTCTAAGAAGCACGAAACAAGATGGGTACGCCTCTCAG
This sequence comes from Segatella copri, assembly GCA_021615735.1. Lineage (GTDB taxonomy): Bacteria > Bacteroidota > Bacteroidia > Bacteroidales > Bacteroidaceae > Prevotella > Prevotella copri_Q. The sequence goes on from JAJWFY010000002.1 coordinate 71,122, forward strand.
CCATTCTTCTCGCTACGGCGATGCTGGCAGGACTCATCTTCCTGCTCTTCCCTTTCAAAGATTATTTCTCATCCTCTTCTGAACAACAACCTGGCCTTGCCAACCTGGTTCCTACAGAACAGGTGGTTCGCTCGCAGCCATCTTCCGAGGATGAAGACGAGAACCTGGACGCTTACAAAAAGATGGAACGTGCCGACTCCCTCTTCCTGGCTGCAACCCAGGATATTGTGACCCCGCAGGAAATGAAGTCAAGCAAGATGGCCCTTGCCAAAAGAAAGAATATCACAGAAAGAAGCGAGAAAGATGCTGGGAAGACAGCAGAAAATACAGAAGAGACCTCTTCCGGCAATGCCGAAAAGACCTCTTCTGAAGCAGAAAGAAGCATTCATGAAGATTTCAATCAGATTTATGAAGTAGCCTCTGCCGCCCTGCCTTCTGCCGAGCAGCTGACCATCAACCGCCAAGGCGATAACATCGTTATCTCAACCCTGGACAACGATGGCAACATGCAGCATTACACCATCAACATCACAGAAACGCAAGATGGTAGTTATCAGCTACTTCCATTGGCACAGTTAAACGAATGATAAAACATTTCACGCTGAATTATAAACATTTCACGCTTATGAAAAAGTATATTTTCACCATTGCATTTGCCCTGCTGGGCATAACCAGCAGTATGGCATCCAAGGCAGATACCCTGCGTATCTACAGCATCGACGGCGAGCGCATTCCAAACTTCACCGGCAAGGAACTCATCGGTAAAACCATCAAGAATTACCAGGTAAACACCAATGTCCTGCCGGCACCCAAAAGAGATGTGGTAGAGATTCATATCATCACCACTACCACACCTCCTGCCCCCAAGCCAAACCCTCACTATCTGATCAAGGGCAGAGAGCAGGAACTGACTAAAGAGGAATTCTACAAGATTTCTCCCAGCAAAATCAAAGCCATCGAGGTCTTGAAAGAGGGCACCAAAGCCATTCAGGAAAGAGGTCTGAAAGACGATGGCAGAGCCTACATCATCGTTACTCTGGAGAAATAACAGACAAAACATATCCCTTTTTCTTCAGCGATTCAATCTTAACGGTCACATCATGCTGAAGAGCATGGCGGAGATACGTCATCTGCACATTCACAGCCAGGGAGTTGGCATAGCTTACGGTACCCCACACCGCCTCCTGTATCATCTCCTTGCTTACTACATTGCCGATATTCTTCGCCAACAAACGGAGGATGTCGGCTTGTCGGCTGGTAATGAGCACACGAGAGGAACGGGTGCGAAGCTCATTGTTATTATAGCAGAAGGTGGTTTCACCGAAATGATATACCTCCTCTTCTATCGTCTCACTCTCATTCATGGAGAACCGCTCCTCTATTCTTGCCAGCAACTCTTCCGGATAGAAGGGTTTGGCAAGATAATCGTTTGCCTTCAGGGAGAAACCTTTCAGTCGATCGTTCTTCTCCGTACGGTCAGTGAGAAAGAAGATAAGCACCTTCGGGTCGATGGTTCTGATGCACTCAGCCACCTCATAGCCATCCATCTCCGGCATATTGATGTCGAGCAATACCAGGTCGGGCTTCACTTCCGGGAACTGTTCCCATGCCTTTTTGCCATTGCCGGCATAAGTCACATCGTAGCCATGCTGCTGCAGGAAACTCTTCAGCAACATGGAATACTTCAAGTCATCGTCTGCAAATAATATCTTGATCATTTTTTCTGTTCTTTATAGCGTTAAACCGGATGCATCAGGAGTGCTGCGGGATGACGATTGAAATCCTGGTTCCCTTGCCCACTTCGCTCTGCATCATTTTTCTGCCCCCATGGGCCTTCACAATCATATCAACAAAACTCAAACCCAAGCCGATGCCCGGCTGCATCATATCCGGGTAAGCATTGCTGCGATAGAACTTCGTCCAGACTCTCTGCTGCTCGTCGGGCGAAATTCCGATACCATTATCTGATACAGAAATCATGACTTCCTCCTTCTCGGTATCTCGGCAGGCAACATGGATATTGACAATATCGCCGGAATACTTCACCGAGTTCTCCATCAGATTGCTGACCACATTCAGAAGCTGGTCTCTATCTCCCATCATCCGGTTGGAAGTGCGCTGGTAATCGAGCGAAACATTCACCTCCTTCTGCTTATTCTTTCGATAAACTGCCACCAGATTCAGCAAAGCGGCATGGATATCGAAAGAAGTTATCTGGAGCGGGATATGTTCCTCTGCCCTGATTACTTCACGGAGTTTGGCGAGATAGGCGGTCAGGTTATCGCTCTCCTCTCTTACGGTCTCCATGATAAGGGCATTCTCATCCTTCTCATCTGTCTTTTGAGCAGAGAATACAGATACACACATCTTCAGCGTCTGCACGGGGCGTTTCAACTCGTGAATCATCGTATGCACAAAGTCGCTTCGCATCTTATCCACCTTCTTCTGCAGGAGCATCACCTTGATGAGATAAGCTATGCTCAGGAGAAGCATGATGGTAACCAGGAGACTTCCTATCATCTGCCACATCATCCCCTTCAGGATGGGCAGCATCGGCACCTGCATCCTCATCTGCATCGACTGATACCGGATAGGATTGAAAGGCACTTCCACCAGCATTTCGTGACGAAACAAGGTAGGAGGCTCTACGATTCTTGTCTGCCAAAGGCGCTGCTTGCCCGTCTTCATTTCAGACTCGATGAAACCATTGCCCAGTTTTCGACATACGAAACGATCAAAATGCTCCTTGTCAAAACGGGTAAGCTGGTAAGTGATGTAAGTATTCAGGCAATCAAAAGAATTATTGGAATCCGTCTCACGCAAATCGAAAGTATCTCTCTTCTCCATCACGTTACCGAATCCCGGCTTGCGATACACCACTCCATCTATGATTGTATCCGTATCCAGCGGAGAGCAAATCGTAGTACAGGGACGCTCAAAGTCTGAAAAATATGCCGTAACGACATAACCGATATGTGATTTTTCTTTTACCGCCGCTCCGATATTTGTCTGATAAGTGACTATTGTCTGTTCCGCCTTTTCGGCATTTTTCTTCCCCATCTCTCCCATCGAATAGGTCACGCTATTGTAGAGCCAATAGATCTGCAAGCCTATCAGCAGGAAAGAGGAAAGGATGGCGAGCAGCCAGACTTGTTTGATTCTTCTATTCATATCATTTTTTCTTTTTTCGATGCAAAGGTACGAAGATTTCACTATATATAATAAGGTGAAGCAAGATTATTTTGCCAGCGTAATGTTTCAGTAATGATTATTTGCGATTTTGAGCCCGAAAAGCTGTTCCTTTGCAGACGAAAACAAAAAACAAGGAAGAATATGAAGAAAGAAACAGTTTTATGCGCAATGCTAGCCACCGCCACCTGTGCAACAGCACAAAATGCGAAATTCCCGGCATCCGGATTTTCCGCTGACTCGGTACAGACGGAAAAAGATTCGACCAAAGCTGATAAGGAGGCCGAGATTCAAGCCGTAACCGTAACAGGTCATCGCCCGATGTACAAGATGAGAAACGATGCCTTGGTTACCCGTGTCCGCAATACTCCTTTAGCAAAGGAGCCGACGCTGGATGATGTATTGAAGCACATACCCGGTATGAAACAAACCGCCGATGGAACTCTGGAAGTAAACGGACTGGGAGCACCCACCATCTATCTCAACGACAAAAAGGCTACCTCTGCCGAACTCTCTCATCTCGATGTAAAGCTGATAGATGAAATAGAACTCATTACCACTCCTGGTGCAAAATATGATGCAACGACGGGAGCCATACTGAGAATCCTGACGAGAAGAACAGACGAGGGTATATTCGGCAAGATGCAGGTGTATGATAAGTTGAGCGAGGTGAACACCAACCACGAGGAATTGACTCTGGGTTGGGTAACGAAGAAAATTTCTCTCACTGGCTTTTATGGCTACACAGACAACCGATACAATGTGCATCAGCCACAGGAAGCGCTCGTAAGAGCCAAAGATGGCGAATATCTCTTCGGAGCCGACCGCCATGGCAAGAACAAGGCAAATTATAACACTACGGAACTCAACTTCGACTGGCAGCTCAGCAAGCAGCACGAAGTGGGAATACAATGGGAAGGACTCTGGCTGAATGGCGGCAGAAGCGAGAAACAGCAGCAGTACTATCGCTATCCTAACCTAACAGGAGAAGATACAAATAGCGAGATGAAGCTTTCTGATGCTGATGGCGAGATGAAATATTTCGATGCAGAGAGCCAGCAATGGGGACACCAACGCAGCCACCACTTCAATCTCTTCCATCTGGCTAAATGGTCGAAGCATCTCTCATCACAGATTTATCTGGACTATGCAAGGAACAAGGATTCTGACAGACAGCCTATCACGGAGAAAGAAGGTAGCGAGATGCAGGAAACCCTCAACCGCTCTAATTCCAACTACGATATCTATAGTGGAAGAATCGAAGTCAAGCAACTCATCTCTGATAAACATTCCATCAACTATGGTGGCGAATGGAGCCTGATGGAAGGCAAGGGTAGAACCGAAAGTTCTGCCGATATGCTTGGAACTACGGAATACAAAAATCACGATACCAAGACGGCTGCTTACCTGCAATATCAGGGTGGAGTTGGCAAATGGAACTGGTGGGCAGGCATCCGATACGAGCATCTCACCTCCCGATACACCAATCTGTCAGAGGAATCTCCCGACAATATGGAGCGCCATTACGACCAGTGGTTTCCATCGTTTGGTATCACTCTCAACGAACCATCGTGGCATCACTCGCTCAGCTTCCGAACTACCACTGCCCGACCTTCTTTCAGTCAGCTCAGCGGGAACATCTACTATATCTCGCGCTTTCAGTATCAGATCAGCAATCCGAAGCTGCAGCCTGTCAATACCTATCGGCTGACCTACTCCGTGCAGTGGAAAGATTTCATGGGAATGCTGAGATATACCCGTATCGACCACTCCATCATGTATGTGCATGAAGTGCCGGAAGACAAGCCCGTAAGATACGTGAGTACATTCATGAACTTCAACAAGATTCAGAAATACATGGCATATCTCAACTGGGGCCACGTCTTCGGCTGCTGGCGTCCGAATGCCCATGCAAGCATCACTTACCAGCGCTTCTCTGTAAACGATCAAGGAGAGCTAATCAGCTACAACGGAGCAACTTGGAATGCATCGTTTGACAATTACTTCACGCTGCCACACGACTATCAGCTGTCGCTTTCCTACAGTTTTGACAATGGTGGACAAGTGGGCAAGACGAAGTTCCGCCCCACTCAGAACTGGAGTCTTGGTGCCAACAAATCGTGGATGGACGGCAGATTACAGGTTGCCTTCAGTGCCAACGATCTCTTCCATCAGCAGCTCTTCAAGGAGCGAACCCACGAGCATGCCGTTGACTTCTCCCAGACTGAGGATTACAAGCTATGGAGCTACAAGTTGACCATAACCTGGAAATTCAACAAACGCAAGGGAAGATACAACGGCATGAACAGTGCGGAAGATGAATTGAACCGACTGTAGCCGGACAAGACTCTCCTATCGTAATGATCTTTATAATTTCAAATATCCGGATTATCCCACTCCCAGCAGTTCTACTTCGAATATCAGGGTAGAACCGCCTGGGATGCCCGGCTGCGAGAACTTGCCGTATCCCATCTCGGCAGGGATGTAAAGTTCCCACTGGTCGCCCACGTGCATCTGCTGCATGGCAACAATCCAGCCATCTATCAGGTCGCTCAAGCGCATGGCGAATGGCGTGCCGCCACGGCTGGAATCAAACTTCTTGCCGTTGATGGTCCAACCGGTGTAATGAGCCGTCACGATGCTGCGTCGGCTAGGCTGTGCTCCCTTCGGGTCGCCCTGCTTCAACACCTTATAATATATACCACGAGGCAGCGCCATAACGCCCTCCTCCTTTGCCTTTTCCTCCAGCCAACGCTTGTTGGCCTCAACATATTCTCTTTTTGCCATAAATCTATTTGGGTTCTTGATATACTATGATTTTTGCGCAAAGTTACAAAAATCTATCGTATCTGCAAAAGAAAAAGGGGAACTTTTCTTCTTTTATCAAAGAAAAGCAGTACCTTTGCACCCTAATCAACCAAAAATACGATATGCCACAATCACTACATATTGCAATTATTGGTGGGGGTGCCGCAGGATTCTTTGCGGCGATAGAGGCCAAGCGCAACTTCCCTCACGCCGACATCACTATATTCGAGAAGAATTCGAAGGTTCTCGCCAAGGTGGAAATCACGGGAGGAGGAAGATGCAATCTTACCAATTCCTTTGAGGAAATTTCCGACCTGAAACAGGCGTACCCCCGCGGACATAAACTGATGAAGCGTCTCTTCAAGAGATTCGACTACCAACATGCCATCGACTGGTTTGAGGAGAACGGCGTGCCACTGGTTACGCAGGAAGACCAATGCGTGTTTCCGCAATCGCAGGATTCGCACAGCATCATCGACTGTCTGGTGAATACCGCCAAGCGACTGGGCGTGAAGATACAATGCAACCACCAGCTCACCGCCATCACCGAACTGGAGGATGAGCGCCTGCTCCTGGACTTCAAGACATCTTCCGAAATCAGGCAGATTGCCTTCCACCGGGTAGCCATTACCACAGGCGGTCATCCGAAGCAGGAGAGCTTCAAGCATCTCTCAGACCTGGGACATGCAATAGAGCAGCCTATCCCATCGCTCTTCACCTTCAACATTGCCGACAAGGCTTTCAAAAATCTGATGGGCACGGTGGTAGAGCCGGTATATACCAGCATTCCGGGCACCAAGCAGAAGGCAGAGGGTCCGCTCCTCATCACCCATTGGGGCATGAGCGGTCCTGCCGTGCTGAAACTCTCATCCCATGCTGCCCGCTATCTGCACGAGAACAATTATCAGATCAGAATTTCCGTGAACTGGGTACACGAGAGCAACCGCTCGCTGGTGGAAGAGAACATCCAGGGCATCATCATCGCCAACCCGCAGAAGCAGCTGGCAAGCATTCGCCCTTACAATCTGCCATCCCGCCTCTGGCTCTTCCTGATTCAGAAGATGGGATATGCACCCGAAAAGAAATGGAGCGAAATGGGAAAGAAGGGTTGCAACCTGCTGATAGAAGCCCTCACCAACGACCTCTACCAGGTGAACGGCAAGGGAGCCTTCAAGGAGGAGTTTGTTACCTGCGGCGGAATCAGCCTCAGCAACATCGACCTGCATACCCTGGAGAGCAAGGTATGCCCTCACCTCTTCTTTGCCGGCGAAGTGCTCGACATCGATGCCATCACCGGCGGCTTCAATCTGCAGGCTGCCTGGACCACGGGGTATGTGGTGGGACAGCATATCGGAGAATAGCCTATTCCTCTTTCGAAACAAAGTCTTTCACGATGCGGGTGTATTCCTCGTGATGGTCACGATATGCCATGGCATGAACGGAGCCTTTGGCGATGAAGATGGCTTTTCGACCCTTCGTCTTTGCCTCATAAAGTGGATGAAGCATGGCGTAGGGCACAAAGGCATCCTTATCGCCATGGATAAAGAGCATCGGTTTGGTACTCTTGCGAACCTGCTCTATCTGCTGAGCCTCAGCAAACGACCAGCCGTAGCGATGCTGGCAAAGGGCGGAAGTGGTATTCATCAGCGGGAAGGCAGGCAAGCCAAACTGGTCTTTGAGCTGAGCAGAAAACTCATCCCACACGCTGGTATAGCCGCAGTCCTCCACAAAGCACTTCACGTAATCGGGAGTCTTCTCTCCCGATACTGCCATCGTGGTTGCCGCACCCATCGAAATGCCGTGAATCACCTGACGGGTATTCTTCACTCTTCGTTCATCACCCTTCGCTCTTTGTTCTTCACCCTTCACTTTAAAAATCTCATTGGCGATTTCCGACCATCTGATCACATCCCATCTATCCTTCCATCCCATCTGGATATGGTCGCCCTCGCTCTCTCCATGTCCATACAGATCTGGCAGGAGCACATTATACCCCATATCGTGATTATAGAGATAGGCGATGTGCAGCATTCCCTCGGAGCGCACCTGATAGCCATGCACCACCACGGCTGTCTTTTCCGTAGTCTTCGGTGCATAGAGATAGATGGCATGGGCCTTGTAGCCCGACGGCATCGTGACGAAGGTATCCTTCACGCAATGGTGCTGATACACAGAGTCCATCCAGCCAATCATCCAGGGGCACTCGTTCTTCATTCTGTTCCTCCAATGCTCAGCCGTCATTCTCTCCTCCTTCGGATAGTTGAGCGAATAATTGAGCATATAGTTGCTGGCGCCGTACAGTCCCAGCACCACGAGCACCACCAGACCCAAAGCCGAAACGATGCCTATCTTTCTTATCTTTTTCTGTTTCATCTCCATTCTTATTGTCATTACATATATCTATTATAGAGTTTCCGCTGCAAAATTAAGGAAAAAGATGGAAATAGCAAAGAAACAGAGGAAAAAATCCTGTTAAATTGAAGCATAGAGCGGCAATGATTCGCAATGAGAGTTTTATGGCAATTAGAACGTTTTGTGTTAAAATCCCTATCTTTTAAGCAGATTTTCCAAAAAACATTTGGAGATTCCGACAAAAAAGCGTATTTTTGCAGCAACAAATCCCACCACGCCTCTCAACGATGCGTACCACGGTGGGACTTCGCTTTTTTTATGGGTATATGAACTACGACAAACAACCGATAAACATAGATGAACAATTATCCTTGCTCCAAAACAGAGGACTAATGATAGAGGATGTTGCAACAGCCAAATTACAGCTTCGCAATATCAGCTATTTCCGTATAGCTAGTTATCTACGATATATAGAGCAAGACCGACAGCATCATCTTTACAAGTCAGGCAGTACATTCGAGCAAGCCATCAACCTTTATCTCTTTGATAAAGAACTCCGCCAACTTATATTCAAAGCTATCCAAGATATTGAGATTTCTCTCCGAACTAAGATGATTCAAGTGTTCTCAATGGAACACGGGGCATTTTGGTTTATGGATTCATCATTGTTCAAGAATGCAGAGTTTTATGAAGGTTGTCTTGATAATATAAAGAAAGAAGTGTCTCGCTCAAATGAAGATTTCATCAAGGAACATTCCGAGAAATATACTTATCCAGCTCTTCCTCCTGTGTGGAAAACCTTGGAGGTTGTTTCTTTTGGTACGCTTTCCAAGTTGTTTTGCCTGTTTAAGGACAATCTATTAAAGAAACAAGTGGCAAGAGAGTTTGGACTTCCTCAATACACTTATTTGGAAAGTTGGATAAGGTGCATTACCGTACTTCGCAATTGCTGTGCCCATCATGCACGTATATGGAACAGACGTTTTGCCTTAAAGCCTCAATTACCGAATAGGCTACCTCTCAATTGGATTACTCCTAGTCAAAAGCCTATCAAGTTGTACCATCAGCTATGCACCTTATTATATTTAGAGCAAACTATAACACCTTGCATGGATTTGAAAAGTTCTCTACTCAAACTCTTGACAGAATACCCTAATGTAGATTTACATGCCATGGGATTTCCACAAGGTTGGGAAAACGAACCTTTATGGAAACAGTAGGCAGGTATTCGGATATAGCTTATCTGAATACCCTCTGCCGCTGCAAGAAACTTCCAACTATCAAGCCCAAGATAATTTGCCTGAAGTACTTACGGTATTTTTTCACATATCCAAAGAGAAATCGAAAAGATCTCTTCTCTTTGCTCTCCATCTTATAAGTGTAGAAACAAGACCACAAAGTGATTTTGGTTCCAATACATTCTTCGTATGACTTACTTTTAAACATTTACAATCTATCCATTTCCTTTTTCCCTGCCCCTTTACCTTTATATTTTGCTTTAACTGTATTAAACTTATATCTTACGATACATTCCACTGCCCTTACAGACGCAGCCTTTTCAATATAGACATCATTCATTCCGCTGAAAATGGTAAAAGTATTTTTGCGGGCAGTATTAAAGATGTCATTTGCAGACAACTTGACATTCCATTTTTCAGATAAGTCCTTAGCCAAAGAAAGATTTATCTGTCCAACACTCCCCATCTTAATATTCTCACTATTTCCCTCACTACGCCAACTGTAATTTACTGTCGCCATATAGTTGTTATGGAATTTGAAAATATTATTGAACTTAACTACAACCAAAGGATTGTCCACGTGCTTTATATTTCCTCTGTAATCAATCTTGTAAAATTGCGAGACAACACCACATGCCAATACGGGATAATAGCATTTCCAAAGGAATCCGGGCATAAAAGAAGCCATTATCTGTAAGTTAGACAGACTGTTTCTAGAATTTTCCTTTTTGAGCAAGGCAATAGTCTTCGCATCATCATAATATGTATATGATGTTATTATTTGTTTTCGTACCTTTTTATAATTAGCAGTTAATGCCAACCAGCGATACCTCAAATTCAAAGAGATGTTGTCGCTATAGGATGGTTGCAAATACGGATTTCCACTTTGATAGAGATATTTGTTAACATAGTGAACCGTGTTGCTCAACTGAGAGTACAATGGACGATAGCATTGCTTAGAATAGCTCAGCTGCACCATCGTTTTTCCAATGGGCAGAGACAATGAAGCAGTCGGAAAAAACTTATCATAAACATGTGACAGTTCGTGATTTTTTCTGCCACCTATAAAATATTCGCTGTTCACATGCTCATACCTGCCACCGATACGCAATGTTACATTGCCTAGATGCTGCATAGTTTCAACGTAATATGCCATGTTCAGCTCCTGTATTTTATTGTTCTCGCCTGCCATAATGCTATTGTCACTTTTTGAATTCTCCTCACGGCTACTATTGGTGAAATCTACTCCAAAGCTAAAATTACCTTTAAGAAATGGGTGTGACGCATATAATTCCGTTGCCATTAACCTAGCATGCCCAACATCTTTTATTCCGAAATCTTGATTGATGCCAGTTTGCTCTATAACGTTTTGATTTTCATGTGTTTTTTTCCACATTAAATCAAAAGTCATTTCCAAATTCCATTTTCCCCAAACCCCATGGCAATATCCATCTAACAAATGTTCCAAATCTCTTAATTTGATATCCTTGTATGCAGAAGTCTCACTTTCAATTACATCATCAGAATATAATGATGACATAATGCTCGAATTGGTCTTTGTTGGAGCATAAGATACTTGGTAAAATGCGCCAAATGAGAGTTTTGGAGACGAGGAAAAATCAAATCCCCATTTACCATCAATCAACTTTGAGTGCTGTGTCGATTTCATAGTCGTATTCTGCTGATGATGTGACGAGAGCCATGAATTCTGAATATTTTTGCTAGAGTTTGTATCCTTGCCTTTCTCAAAACCAAACGTTCCAAAAACATCCAAATTCTCAATTCTATAGTTCAAGTCCAAATTATCTTTGCCATACAGATAATTACGATAACCAAAAGTAGCGATGTTATCAAAGGAGAAACCATCCCCAACCTTTTTAATGGTTGTTATCTTTATGATGGAACCTACGGTTGATGCATAACGTGAACTTGGATTCGTTATAACTGTTATCTTATCTATTTGGTTAGCCTTCAATTGCTCAACTTCTATATTATTGCGGACAATATGTCCATTGATATAGAAGACTGGTTTTCCCTTACCAAAAACTTCAATGGAACCATTATTATTCAGTACACCAGGCAACATACCCATAACGTCTTTTGCAAAACCAAGTTTTTCCAAAACGGTACCTTTGACTTCTGTCACAAAGCCTTCGCTGTTCAACTTTGCCAAAGGGCGGGTTGCTCTAACAACAACCTCCCTTAATTGCAGAGTATCCTTTCCAAAATTTTGGTTAGCGATACCAGTCTGTGCCAAACAGATTTGAGCTAAAATCAAATGAAATATAATACCAACAAATCTTTTTACCTTAAAATCTAACATTTTCATCCGTTCCTATATCTTTTGTTTTATAAAACTCTACTCCACTCTTAACAAAGAGCTGTTTATATTCTTATTAACATCCTTCTCTACTTTTTGGGTCTTCCTGCCAAAATCGAAGGAGTAAGCAACCTTGATGCTGGCATATTGCGAAGCCGTCTGGTCTTTGATGCTCTTACTGTAACTGTAGATAGGCAAATCCAACCAATATCGCTTCTCCTGCTTCTTGAAAGGCGATACTGCCTGAAGTTCTATATAGAGGTTGCCCCTGCTGTAAGAACCCGACATTCCATAGTTGATAGGAGTTTTGCTTATCACCCAAGCTGCTTCGTCCAAAGACTTTTTGCCAAAATGCAGGTAAGGCTTCAAGGCGAAATCTCCCATGAACATATTCAATCCAAGATTACCCGTCAAATTATTGTTATGCTTCGACCAGGTAGTCTTCACCTCCGCATGGTTATATCTGATATCTCCCGACAGGTTAGCAAACTTACACAGTTTGTACTGCAAGGCGAGGATAGTAGAATAATATTGAGCATTTCCACCGTTCGAGTAAGTCTTCACTATTTTCCCGTTTGCCTCATCCAGGTAATAATCATCAGTTACAGGATGATGATTGTAACGGAATTGTCCGATGGCAGAAACACTCAACCTGTTGAAACGCCCCATATAATATAAATAGGTGTTGATGTCATGCGATTTCTTCAGTTCGGGCATTCCCTTTTCCATCATGTGGGAATTGACCTGAATCATAGCCCGGTTGATGACATCCATACCATGATTGGAGTTCATGAAGTTGAATGACCACAAGAGCATACCCTTATTCAGCTGGTATTGCACATTCGTATTGATGCGAGGAGACAGCTGGCTAAAGCTGTTGTCTCCATGCAGATGATATTGAAGCCAATCCAATCCGATGCGGGTTTTCAGGCTCAAGCGCCTGCTAGCCTGGAAATTATAGGAGAAGAAAGCCAACGACTCCCCTTTCCACAGATGCTGCCAAAGTTCGCAATTGCCAGAATAATCGGCATTCCAGACATCGTGGTAATGAAACAGTTCCACAGATAAGGAATGCTTTTGAGAGAAATAATTATAGATGGCAGACAGCTGGAACGACAGCGCATTCTCATCTTCATCGGTCATTGCCTCGAAAGGCTGTTCCTGATAAAGACGATGATAGGAGTTGGCAGAATACTTGCCATGTACTCCCAAGGTAAGCGTCTGATTCTTGCTTAATGGCAAGTTGGCGTTCAGGTCAATCTTAGGAGACAGACTCTTCTTCCGGATATTTGAGAATACATCCGTCTCTGTGCTTTCCTTCGCAAAACCAGAAGATGCATTTCTTGGAGTAGAGAGGTTGACGAGCGTAAACTTGCCCACCCAATATCTCTTTCCCTTCTGGTTCTGATAGCGGAACTGCATATATTCCTGATGATTCCGGTAAGAATTCTTACTATAGCTCTCCCTATCAAATAGGGATTGCGGAAACTGATAGTTCTCGTTGTTCCAGGTCTCAGTACCATCTACATGACTATAGTTTGCACCAGCAAACACAGTATAGGAATTGTTACCTTTTACATAATTGGTGGCAACGTTATAGTCGCCATGGTCATATCCCATCGTCTGCAGTCCGTCAGCCTGCACATATCCTCCATATCGGTATTGTTTGGTGATGAAGTTGACGACAAGCTTATCCTTGGCGTATTTTCCCGATGGAGCATCATGATATTCTATCTTCTCGATGTCACGAGGACGGAGCATCTGTATTTCCCGGATGTCGCATTCCTGCCCATTCAGATACAAGGTGGCTTGCAGTCCCATCACATCCACCTGATTCGACTTCGCGTCGATGATGAGTCCTGGGATATTCAGGTTTTCCAACACCCCGAATCCATTAACCGCATGTTTTCGTTGCTGGCTGTTGGGATAGATGACGAGATGATCACCCACACGACTGATATTGGAGGCTGATACCACCACATCATCCAAAGCTTTAGTAGAGACAATAGAGTCCTTCCCAGTGTTCTGAGCGAACACGGGCACAGCAGCCATCAGCAGTCCAAAAGAGCAAAAAGCCGTCTTCATTCTTACAATATGTTTTTATTTCATCATTATCTAGTACAAAAGTACACATTATTATCCAAAGCCATTACATCTCTTCCGTTAAATTTGTATAACTGCATCAAATTACCAATTCCATCCAGTTCTTCATCCCTCCTACCCGGAATGCATTCCCATGTTTTGTTATACATCATCTCTTAAAAAAACTAACTCATAGAGATAGCATCCAAAAGTCATAGAGTTACGGGGAGAAAAGCATAGGGTTACGAGAAGAAAACTATAGGGAGAAAAGCTGAAAAAGCCTGATTTTGACTCCAAAACCACAGAAAAAAACAACACGGACAAATTGAATTTGTCCGGCCTCTTTGTCCGTCTGTTTATAATATTCTAAATATCAACTACTTAGAATCAACCGGACAAATTGTCCGGACAAATTCAATTTGTCCGTGTTTTAAAAATGAGCTATAATCTGCTCTTTTCTGCATTACCAGCACCCGTACCCTTATACTTGCTCTTGGTTGCATTGAAGTTATAAGTTACATTGACCAAGAACATGCGGGTATTATCTATACCGGTTCTGGTGAAGTGCGCATACGAATTATTATATTTCCAACTCTCGTTCTGTCCATGAAGCAAATCCTCTGCTTCCAATCTTACAACCAGTCGGTTGTTCAGGAATGACTTGGAAATAGACGCATCCAGAGAATTCCATGCATAGTTGACACCCAATTCGCGATAATTACGCGACTGGTAAGCGTATTCCAATCGAGCCTTCCAATGATGTGGCAATACCCAGGTATTCTCCAAATCCAGATAGAGAGAAGGACGATTGGCATTATAGTCGCTGACATATTTGCTGGCATCAAAGAACTGATTGACCAGACCTACCGTATAGTCAAGATGCCATAAGCCTATCACCGGAGTAGCCTCAAGATAGAACTTCAGGTTCTGAATCTTATCTACATTCTCGTAATATGACAGGGCTATATCCTTATTGCCCTGGAATGGTTTCATCATATATACCGAGGCATTCTTGTTGTAGATATATTCAGCAGAAAAACTCAGCCAGGAATATTGCGCATCCCATTCCAGATGATAGGCATCCGTTGGTCGCAAGTTCGGATTACCGCTTTCATAGGAATGACGACTCGTATATCGGGTATAACCGGAAAGACGGAAGTAATTTGGTCGATAGGTCTTCGCCGTAAAACTCAACGAAGAATGCCACTTGCCCTTATCATATCCTAAGGACACATTAGGAAATACATTATCATACTTTCTGCTCATATCCGGATTGAGCACTCCCTCGGCATAATAGTCTGATTTTACATGCTCATATCTCACACCGGCATTCAGAGAATAATCTCCCAACGACCATGCAGCCTCAGCAAAAGCGGCTATGTTCTGTTCCTTGATTCTGGAATCATTGGATGCAGCCACACCACCCTCGTTCTGGTTGTTGGTATGACTATCAGAATTTGTGTATTCCGAACCAAAGTCTATGTTCAACTGGTCGGTCAAAGGATAAGAAACAACCATTTTACCGGCAAGCAACTTTCCTTTGGTATGGCTATCTGAACATACAATCTGGTCGCCCAACTCAGAACTGGTTTCTGTGGCTTTCTGTATCTGGTCTTTCGTCCGCCACAACGCTGATGCATTCAGGTCTATACTCCACTTGCCTATCTTACCATTATAATAGAAGTCAGCCTGATGAAAAGGAGTCTGCTTGGAATCTGACTCATCGTTGAGATAATTCACATCTCCCTGGTGAACTCCATCCTGAAAGATGGAATAGTTCTGCCTAACAGTAAAATACTTAGTATAGCCAGAACCAAACTTATATTTCAGACCGATGGTATGATTTTCGTTGAATTCATAATTGAAACCCAGATTGGCATCAGGTCCATAATTTCTAGCATCTATGCGCCCTGCAGATTTTTGATATATCTGATGCTGATTTCCATTGATATATTCATCCAATCCCAACTTATCATAGAAATACGAATCTGACCACATCAATCCACCGAATACATCCAGTCCACCCACACGGTAATTGAGATTAGCCTGCTCTTGCCAGGCATTCTTCATGGCAAAACCATATTTTGCCTGGAAATTACCACTCCATCCATAACCTTGCTTCTTGACCGTGGTTATACGAATCACCGAATTGACCTGGGCATCATACTGCGCACCAGGAGTCGTGATAACCGTCACGTTCTTCACATCCTTGGAAGATATGGTTTGCAATTCATTTTTGTCGGTCAGCTTTCTGCCATTGACATAAATCTCCGGTGTGCCTTTTCCAAACACCGAACAGTTTCCATCCTTATCCACACGCACTCTTGGAACCTGCTTCAACAAGTCGGCAACCATACCTGCATCACTCAGTATTGTACCCTGAACCTGGGTCTGGAATCCCTCGCGAGTCAGTTTTGTCTTGGGGCGAACCGCCTTTACTATCACCTTCTGCAGGTTCATCGTTGCCTCCTTCAGAGTAATTGAACCTATCTTACCTGTATTATAAGTATCAACAGCGGTATGATAGCCCACGCAACTAACTCTCACTATCGCCTTTCTGGCTCCGCAGGGAATCACGAACTGGCCGTTCTCATTCGTCACGCCACCATTTATCAATGAAGAATCACGAACATTCAGCAGGGCTACATTGGCGAAATCTACAGGGCGATGATGCGCATCTACAATGCGACCTATCATCTTGGTGGGAGTCTTCTGCGTACACTCCACAAAGATGTTCTCGCCATCTATCGTCATCTTCATCGGATAGAAACCCATGATCTGGCGGATGGCATCCGGAGCGGTTCGCTTCACGATACTTGTGGTTACCGTGAAATCTTCCAGTTCATCATACATAAAGTTGATACGATAATCCTTGGTGCTCTTGGCAAGGATGGTGAGCGCTTCTGACATAGAAGTGTTGCGGAAGCTGCGGGTGATGCGTTGGGCATAGATGGTCTGAAGAGAAAGGCTCATCAGACCTGCCAGCAGCATGATATATCTTAATCTTTTCATCTTATTCCACGATTAAAGTTTGACCTTCATGACGAATATTCACTTTCTCGAAATGATTCATCAGTTCGATGATATCATCCAGACTCATGTTCTTCTCCAGTTGCAGGAAGAGACGGATGTGGCGAGCCGACTCGTTCTGATAAGTTACCTGGAGATGGAAATGCCCGGCAATGGGAGTCAAGATATTCTGAAGCTCAGCGTTTTCGTAAACCAATGGGAGCTGGGCAAGACTTGCAGAATCTGTCTTTTCTTCTATGTTGGATTTCTGAGGAGCAGAAACCTGCTGGATAGAATCCTTTCGGGATGCCACGAGTTCGGTATTGTTCTTATCAGATGGCTGATGGGAACGGGTTACCAGATGAATGGCTGCAAAGGTGATGCCGGAGACGACAAGGACGGCAGCAACGGCAGCCACCTTTCTCATCGGGCTCCAGAGAGGAAACAACTTGGCGGTTTGCTGGGTTTCTGCATTCTGACTCATCTCTTCTTTCTGCTGCTTTTCTTCTTTCTGCTTCATCTCATCTTTCAGCTTCTCCCATTCTGCATCAATCGAAGGCATTTTCATCTCTTCCTTCGACTTGCCGAAATCCAGAGACTGTCGGGTCTCTACCAACTGCTGATAGAGTTCGTTCACTCCCTCATCGCCCAGAAGTTCATCCTTCTGGGTTTCGGAATACTTTTCGGGATGCTCCAGGAGATCGAGGAGCATATCCCATTTCTGAGAATCCATCTTCTGAGGATTTATGTCAGATAATTCATGTTTCATTTTCTTTTCCTTTCTTCATTTTAGGGTTATTATTTTCCTTTCAACTTTTCTCTGAGCGTTCGCAAACCTTTCACGATATGCTTGTTCACTGCCGAAACGCTGATGCCCAGCTCCTCCGCCGTATCCTTATACGACATTCCTTCCCGATAGCACAATCGGATGACGGAAGCTGTCTGGTCGGTCAGGTCATGGTCGATGCAATCCACGGCAGCCTGCCATCGCTCTTCCAGACGAGAAGGTTCTTCCTCCGTCAATTTCTCTTCAGAGAGAGGAAGAAGCCGTTTCAGTCGTTCATCTCTCTTCTTTCTGGCTATAAGATTGATGCAGGCATTCTTCACGCTCCGCATCAGGTAAGCCCGGTCTGGAACCAGCTGTTTATCCCACAATCTGGAGAACACGTCGCTCACCATATCCCTCGCTTCCTCATTATCATGAAGCAAGGCAAAGGCAAAGCGATACATCTGCTCGTAATGGTCGTGGAACAGTCGTTCCATCCGCTGTTCATTTTCTTCTGTCATCACGTCATTTTCTTCTTGTTTCTACTCTTATATACAAGCTTTCCGGAAATCAATTACCCCTAAAATGAAGAAATCTTCTACTTTCTTTGGAAAAAACGATGCAAAGGTAATCCTAATTTCATTATAAGACTAATAAATAATAGTTAAAAAACATATCTACTCTTCATTTTTAAGTTAATTTATAAACAACTTAAAGAAGATTGTATTATCTTTGCAACGAAATAACTTAAAAGTTAAGCTTATGGAACAGAAGTACAACATAGAGCTTATAGAAGAGTATGAAGATATAAACTTCTATAGTATTCATCTTGAAGGAGAAGAACTCTCTGAATTTGAAAATTTCTTTGAGAAATTTCCAGAAGGATGTTCTTACGATGAAGAAATAGATGTCGTCATTTCATGGTTGGACAAAATCTCCGAACGAGGAGCTTTGGAACGTTATTTCCGACCGGAAGGCCACTATGGAGATGGTGTTGGAGTTATTCCAATAGATATTGGCAACAAAATTCGACTCTACTGTATCCGATTATCAAACAAAATCCTGATTTTCGGAAACGGAGGAGTCAAAGATGCAAAAAGTTGGCAACAAAGTACAACACTAGCTCCCTATGTAAAACTCTTGATAGATACAAGTCGTTTCATTCAATCGAGAATTAAAGATGGAACAATTGTATTAGTTGACAAAGAAATAATTGGAAATTTAAACTTTACAAGAAATGAGAAGAAGTAAGATTTTAGAAGAACGCCGCAAACATGTTGATCCTGAGATTCGCAGGTCTGTAGATTTGTCTTTCCAAATCGTAGATAGAATACATGACATTCTGGTTTCTAAAGGGATGAAGCAGAAAGACCTAGCCCTTCTACTCGGAAAACGGGAGGCGGAAATAAGCAAATGGATGCGGGGAACACATAATTTTACAATAGACACTCTTGTATCTATTGAGGATGCTCTCCAAGCTCCTATATTAAATGTCGTCCATCAGGATTTAGAAATATGTGTGTGATTTTTTAATCGGTCATGCAAAGAGCAAACCAATATGGTTTTGCCTTCGCTTGACCGATTTCAAACCTAGACAACTTTTTCAAGTGGACTCAGAACCATCAATATTCTTTGATAAAACTCTTTGAATTGGCAGACTTGAAAACCTGGTCGCTATGATTCTTTTTGTCCTGCCCATTAAAGTTATATCTGAAACCCAACATCACCAAATTCTGTCTTGTACTGAAGTTGTTGCAATAGGATTCCTGGACTTGCGCAGTCTGTACGGTATTCCATATATGCTTATGGGTGAACAGATAACGCATTCCGAGACTGATGTCAATGCTTTTCGATATGGAATAAGATATAGTCAACTGAGATTCCGGAGAAGTCTTATATCTTGCCTCTGGCGTTGAATTCTTTACCTCATTCGTATCAAACATTAAATTGACATTGACTCTATCATTGTAATATTGCCCCTGCAACATCCCGTAGAGATAGTTATCAGAATAGCCTGCACATTTCACCCAATTCTGTTGTATCATCCCCAATAAGACAAAGTGAGGAATCATATATCGGACAGTTGCGCCACAGTTATACAGATTGTAGCTGTTCTTATCGTTATAGTAAGACATCACCACTTGCAGCATATTCACCTTGCTATACTGGGCTATGCGCTGTCGGATATTCTCATATTGAGCAAAAACATCTATGTACAGAGACTTAATATTGGCTGTGTAATCCAATTGCAAATCATGAGTATATGCCGGTTTGATGTTCTTATCTCCTACATTCACAAACAGAGGATTAGTGGCAGAGTTTACATCACACAACTGGTCTATCTCCGGATTCGAACTTGAATATTCATAAGAGAATTCCAAATTGTGATTGGTTCCCATATGATATGACAAGTCTAAGATCGGATGCCAATTGACAAAACTGAAATGATCGTTCCCCATACTCCTATACGCGATGTTTATTCCCGAGGAAGCAGAAACATCAAGATTCCCCATGTTCTTTTCTACCTCAAGATAGCCATAATTGTTGCACTCATTATATTTTGACAGAGTATGGTCAGCCTGCGACTGGATGTTGTGCCACAGGAATACGGAATTGGCTCCTATCTTCCAATTAGCTGCAACCCATGGAAAGGCATAATCCAGTCCACCATTTACTTTTTTTTGTCTATACTTAGCAGAGTAAAGATATTCGGTTTGATTCTCCTGACGCTTAGTGGTATTTGTATTGTAGGAATAGATGCCACTAAAATGGAATGTCAAGGAAGATGCTTTGCCGAATGAAGATTTATGATACAAATTGATTTGATACTTGTATAAGTCATCATCATATTTACGATGATAATCCAAAATATTATTTCCGAGCAAGTCATCTTCTGATGAATATTCTATCTTACCTGTATCGAACGAGTTTTGAGGAATCAGTTCAAATACAAAGCCTAAGGAAGAGACCGATTTGTCTGTCCACCGGTAATCTCCTCCTACCATGGCTTTCCAATCTTTATAATAATTGGTTCGTTCGGTTTCTGTATTTTGATTCTTGCCAGACACGGTTAATGCATCAGTTGTCTTCGACTTATTATCCAAAAAGGCGAAACCGGTCAATCCGGAGTAGATAGAAAATCTGCTCTTATCGTAGGAGAAGTTTGCATCAGCCGAACCAAAAGCCACGACGGGATGAGACAAAACTCCCATGTTGAAGTATCTGCTCGCTTCCTTATGTTTTTTGGTTATGATATTGACAACACCTGAATATCCCTGTCCCATATATTCCAAAGGAACGCTGTTTGAAACTTCCACCTTGTCGATCATAGCTGGTGAGATACTTGCCAAGGAATGAGATTTGGGAATACCATCTATCAAGACCAATGGCGCACCACCTTTGGTGAGACTGATGGTTTTCATCGTAGGATCAATACGCAGATCTGGGACTTCTGTCAAGGCTGTATAAATATCTTTGGTTTCATTGGCGTAGTGACTGAAAAAGAAGGTCTTGACATTTCCCTTCTTCTTGACGACATGTCCTCTTTCGGCTTTCACAACCACCTTCTGCAGGTTCATCGTTATCTCCTTCAATGTTATCGTTCCGATTTTACCAGTATTATAAGTATCTACAGCCGTATGATAGCCCACACAACTTACTCTAACTATCGCCTTTGTGGCTTCGCAGGGAATCACGAACTGGCCGTTCTCATTCGTCACACCGCCATTTATCAATGAAGAATCACGAACATTCAGCAGGGCTACATTGGCGAAATCTATAGGGCGATTCTTATTGTCTATGATGCGGCCTATCATCTTGGCGGGAGTCTTCTGCATACACTCCACCATGATATTATCCTCCACCTGCGTCATCCTGATGGGATAGAATCCTATCAGCTGCATAATGGCATCGGGAACACTCTGGTTTCTGATACTCTTAGTTACCCTGAAATCCTCCAGTTCATCATACACAAAGTTGATGGTGTACTTATGCTGGCGGGCGTTCAAATCCTTCAACGCTGCAGAGAACGACACATTATTATATTGTCGGGTGATGCGCTGGGCATAAGACTGCTGAGCCCAAAGCAACAGGAAGAGAAGAAGAAGCTCTCTGACAGGCTTGCCGTTAACGGGCATTGGTTTCCAAAAATCTCTCATAAATATATCCTCCTATCTTATTTCACCATCAATGTACCGTCAATATACTCTATCTGTATGCGGTCGAAAGCATTCAAAATCTCCAGGTTCTGCTCCAAAGTCTTCGTCTTGTTCCAGTTGAAGAAGAGACGGATGTGCTGGGCACCGGCATCTACATACTCCACCTTGACATGATAGAAACCGGATAGCTGAGCCAGAATGGTTCCCAATTCAGCATCATCAAACACCACGGGTTTCATATCAAGCGAATCCTTCTTCTCTGCTGTTGCTGCACGAAGACTGTCATTCGGCAGCGCCTGGGTTGTTGCCATCTGTTCTGTAGCAGCCTTGTTATCCGCTGTCTGATCAGAAGCCAGGAATCCCAACCAGCCATTGTGAATCGCAGCCAAGGCTACACCCGAAAGGAAGATGATGCCGACGATGGATGCAGCAATCTTCATCCGGTTGCGATAAACGCCCTTGGATTTGCCGGCATCCATCGCCAACTTATCCTCGTGATGAGCCTGAACAAATTCCTTCCAAGCCTCATCCACATCCACCTCCTTCGGATTGGCTTTCTTGCCAGCCATTCTCGCCATCGCCAGTTCATGGAAGAACTCCTTCACTTCCTCATCGGCAAGCAGGCGTTCCACCTGCTCGTCGGTATATTTCTCGGGATGCTCCTGCATATCAAAGAGCATCATCCGCTTTTCGTCTTTACTCATGTTTGTCATTGTCTTGCTCATTTAAATTGTTTCTTAATCCAGTCCATCGCCTTCGAGAGATGGTTGAATACCGTCACCTTGCTCACTCCCACTTCATCAGCCACCTCCTGATAAGATTTCTCCTGAAGATAGCGCAGGCGGAAAATGAGTTGCCGGATAGGCGGTTCCAGGTCTTCAATGAGAAGCATCAGCCGGTCGAGCCGTTCATCGGTCTCTTCCGAGAGAATCACGTCGGCATCATCCAGCAGCTGCTTCGCCACCCTTTCCTTCACGCTCTTATGAGCTATCAGGTTGAGACAGCGGTTGCGTACGCTCCGCATCAAGTAACCATCCTCACTCCCAGGCACCAGAACCACATCATCGGCAAGAATCTGGGCGAATACTTCACTCACCACATCCTTGCTCTCGTCATCATCCGAAAGTATGCATCTGGCCAGATTGTACATCTTCTCGTAATGCTGACGGAATAACTGTTCTATGTCCTTTTTTCTGTTCATATACTATCTATACAGTTGAGCCAAGCGAAAAACTAAGCAAAACATCAACTTTTTTGTTTTTTCCTTTAAATCCGAATCGAAATCACCAAGAATCTCCCCGGATTTGAATGCAAAAGTACACAATCTATCGGAGATAGAAGACAAATGGTAAGGATAATTCGATTTTCTGTTGATTTATTTGTTCATTCCAACATTTTTTAGTACTTTTGCCCACCAAATTACGAACAAGTAAATAAGATTGGTATAAGATAGGTATTACCAAGATAAAATAAAGAATAGATTAGATAAAGGAGAATAAGATTATGTCAACGATTATTTATCCATCACCGATATTCGGTCCGGTAAACTCCCGCCGTCTGGGTGTTTCATTGGGCATCAACCTCATGCCATCTGATGGCAAGGTCTGCTCATTCGACTGCGTTTATTGCGAATGCGGATTCAACGCCGACTTCCGTCCTAAGAAGAAGCGCCCTACCCGCGAGGAGGTAAGAGAAGGATTGGAGAAGGTTCTGAAAGAGCGCCACGACAACAACCAGCCTCTGGATGACATCACCTTCGCCGGAAACGGTGAACCTACGGGACACCCAGACTTCAAGGGAATCGTGGAAGATACGATGGAACTCTGCAAGAAATATTTCCCTGAAGCACAAGTATCCGTACTCAGCAACGCCACCTATATATATAAGGAGGAAGTGAGAGAGGCGCTGATGCTCGTGGATAACAACATTCTGAAACTGGATACCGTGGATATGGATTACATCAAGAAGCTGGACCGCCCTCAGCAGCCTAACTACGATGTGAAGGATGTGATCAAATATCTGAAGATGTTCAAGGGGCACGTCATCATCCAGACCATGTTCCTGAGAGGTGACGGTTTGGACAATACCAGCGAGCATTTCGTAGCTCCTTGGCTGGAGGCTGTGAAAGACATCCAGCCTCAGCAGGTAATGGTTTATACCATCGCCCGCGAAACACCAGACAAGTTGCTGGAAAAGGCACCAAAGGAAGTTCTCGATGCCATCAAGGAGCGTGTAGAGGCACTGGGTATCAAGTGTACAGCCAGCTACTAAGAGATAATCAGGATAAGAAAGAAAAGCAAGTAGAAAAAAGAAAGAATGAAAGCGAAAAGTAATATCCTTATTATCAGCGATATGTGTGGCTACGGAAAGGTATCTGCCGCCGTTCAGATGCCTATTCTCTCTTATATGGGACTCGACGTGTTCAATCTGCCCACCATGCTCATCAGCAACACCTTCCCATACGGCAAGTACGCCATTCTGGAATGCACTTCGTATATCGAGGAAGCCTTGCAGAAGTGGAACGAACTGGGCATTCACTTCGATGCCATCACCACGGGTTTCATGGCTTCGGAGCGTCAGGCGAAGCTGGTGGCACGCTATTGCAGAGAACAGGCAGCACTGGGCACCGACATCTATGTGGATCCCGTGATGGGCGATTACGGCAAGCTCTATGGTGGAGCCAGTGAGAGTACCGTGAGATGCATGAAGGAGATGCTGAGCGTATCGCATCTCTGTTTTCCCAACTATACCGAGGCTTGTCTGCTGACGGATTCGGAATACAAGGAAGAGGGAATCTCGGAGAAAGAAGCCTATGAACTGATAGATAAACTGAGAGCCATCGGTTCCCACTCCGTGCTCATCACCTCATGCATCGTAGAGGGTCAGCATGCCGTGGTAGGTTTCAATCATCTTACAGAAGAGTATTTCCTCCTGCCCTACGAAGAAATCCCTGTTCAGTTCCCGGGCACCGGCGACATCTTCTCCAGCATCATCGTGGGCAGACTGAAGGATGGCGATCATCTCCGCCATGCCACCCGCATCGCCATGGATACCCTGCGCAACTGGATAGACATTAACAAGGATGACAAGGACAAGAACCGCGGAATTCCTATAGAAAGGCATCTGGGGGACTTGTAGATTGCCATTTAGCAAACACAGAAGCAAGGGAATACCAATTAAGTTATAATGGAAAAGAAAGAAACAAATACACTCAGTATATTTCAGCGCCCGGTATGGGTAAGCCTGTTCGCCCTTACGGCTGCTATCTCGTGGGGATGGGCTTACCCATTGATAAAAATGGGAATGGAGGAATATCAGATTACAGCAGACATGACCGGAAGCAAGATGCTTTTTGCTGGCATCCGCTTCTTCATCTCCGGCATCATCATCCTTGCCATCGCCAGAAGTTCACACCGTGAATTCGGATTCAAGAAGAAAGCTGTTCAAGAGAATGTCTGGTTCCTTCTCCTCTATTCACTCCTCAACACCACCCTTCATTATGCCTTCTTCTATTTCGGACTCTCACATAATGCAGGAGCACGTTCGGCGATACTCAATTCGATGAGCGTCTTCACGGTGGTTATCCTTGCCTGCATCTTCTTCAAGAGCGACAGGATGACGTGGCGAAAGGCTTTAGGCTGCATCATCGGATTCCTGGGCATCCTTGCCTTGAACCTTGGCGGAAAGGAAAGCGGTAGTTTCACATTCCTGGGCGATGGCATGATTATCCTCAATGCCCTGTGTGGAGCCAGTGCTTCCCTGCTGACCCGAGGATTGAGCAAGAGAGTGGATGTTTTCGTAGGAACCGGTTATTCGCTGAGCATCGGTGGAGCCTTGCTGTTGATTCCTGCATTGTTAATGGGTGGTTATCTGCCAGTCATCAGCCTCTGGGGCATCACTATCCTTCTGCTGCTCATCGCCATCTCAACCATCAGTTTCGCTCTCTACAACAAATTATTGAGCTGCAATCCCGTAGGAAAGGTAGCGATATACAATTCGCTCATCCCCGTAGTAGGAGCCATCACCTCCTGCCTCTGTCTTGGTGAAACCTTCTACTGGAAGTATCTGATAGCAGGCGCATTGGCTACTGCCGGAATTTATATCATCAATAAAGGGAAGAAATAAATTCCGGCTGTTGCCCATGCAACCCATATAGAAAGCAAAGCCACCTATTTTAAGATACCCGTTTCGCGCTCCTCATTGTTGATATTCCGCTGTATCTTACGGTAGTCCTTTCCCCGATTGATATTCCAGGCAACACCGATACGGAACAAATTACCTTCCGAATTGTCATAACCACAAACCTGCTTACGGAGTAATGCGTTGACGATTTCTGCTGAATAGGATTTCGGATGAGCCATAAACGGATTATGCATATAGAGCGTAAAATCGAAATCACCTATATGATAACTGGCTGAGGCAGCCAATGAAGGAGGATTATGCCCGATGTGCTCTCCCTCCATAAAGTTCCAACCGTTATCAGCATACAGTATCACAGTCCATTTTCCCCAATATCCCTGTAATGTTCCACCATAATTATAAGCGGTATAACAATGACTGTACTCATCGCCCTTATTGAAAAAACGGTAAATACCTGCATTCACAGATAATATAAGGTGATCGGGAATAATGTCAAACCGGGTATCATTCGTAAGATACAACATATTACAATGGGGCTGATTCGTCTGGGAATAAAGAAACTGATCATTTTCCGTGCGGGTGTATTTCGCCAAATCACAATGACGATTGATGCGATAATTCAAGGTAAAATCAGTATTTATCCTTGGTTTACTGAAAGAGAACGCAACCCAGTTCTCATATCTACTGTTAGGCTTAAGCGAAGGATTACCCACAGTCCATTCCATACTGTTCTTTCGAATACGGGTATCCGAAATCATAGCTATCTGCGAAATATGCTGTGATAATTCACTTCCCAAGCGAATCTGAAACGAAGATGTCAAGCAATAAGCCAATGTGAGTTTCGGACGACAAAGCCAAAAACTAAAATCCTCATCTCCCTGTCGATAAGTCTGATTACTCAACCCGAAGCCAGCTACATAAGTTAAACGGGATGTTCCTTCCTTGAATTGTCCCAAACTTCCCTTGATTTGTGCAAAACCATAAATACCCAATGAACGGATACCATTCTCGCTAACCACATCACCCAAATACTGATTATCCATATATTTCCAGTTCAAGTTGGTTCCTGCAGAAAAAGTAAAGGGTTTCAACCGGTTTTCATAGATAGCCTCGGCTATGAGCGAATAGGTCTTTCCATCTACCTGATATTGATAGGGTTCGCCCTCACCTTCATAATAGGCTCCTTTGGTGTGGATATAAGTACCCAAAACATCTGCCGACAAAGACTGATGCTTGCCCAACTGATGATAGAAATACAAATCGAGAGCAGGAGTAAAATCCCTACCCTTGCTGGTTCTGTAAACAGGATACGCAGGCTTTCCAGATTCAGAAAACCACATCTCATTCGATGTATAAGGCTGATTGCTGAAATCCGTGGTAAGCGTTGTCTGGAATACATATAAGGCAGAATCAGCCAGATTATACTTCAACTGCAATGTATTATCATAATTTCGAGTTGCCCCATTCTTGATTTTTCGAGATATCTGATACTCAGAACCATCATGTAAAAAATATTGAGCATTCTCATTATATTCGGATGCCTCATTATCCACATAAGTCTGCTCATATAAAATATTCAATTGGCTCTTGCCCCTATTGACAGATGCATAGACATCGTTCGAACCGAGCTTGGTAGTTAGCGCATTAGTCAGGTTGAAGCCCAAACTGCCACCCGATGAAGCCCTGCGGGTATGAATATCTATCACGTATGCAATATTCTTTCCATATCTTACGCCAGGACTGTCGATATAATCTACACTCATAATAGAAGCTACATCCAGCAGCTGCACGTCATGCATATTGGCGAGAATGCCATTGATACGAATCTGCACTTCTCCTTTATTATCGGAAGCGGAAATGGAACGGCCAGCCTCATCAACCCTGATATGAGGCAAAGCTAACTTTCCCAAAAGCGAAAAACCAGAAAAAGAACGCTGCTTCTGAATATCGCTTGGGAATATCAACTTGCCATCTTCCTTGTTGACTACTCGTGCCGCCTTCACAACAACCTCTTGCAAGGCTATAGAATCATTCGATAACTTCTGGATCTCCTGGGCACGTATTTCTGCACAAGAGATCAATGCCCACAGCATCACCATAGCTGTTAACAATTTACTTTTCTTCATTGTCATCATATACTTTTCTAAAACTTGTTTTCAGCTGCAAAGGTATCAAAAAGAGAAGACCAAAGCGAAAAATATGGCTGACATGAGTCTGACATTTATCAATTAACGAATATTATATCTAGTTTTATACCATCTTTCATAGAATTTCTGTACTTTTGCATTTGAATCTTTAAACAGTATATCATTTAAACAGAATAGATAATATGAAACTGAAAGCATATCATTCCATCCTCATCTTCGCCATCCTTGTGATGTCTGCGGCATTCTCCAGCGTAAGCAACTACCGCAAGGCACAGTATGCCATTGTACAAGATATGAACAAAGCTTTGGCTCTGACTCTTCAGGAAAATAAATATCAATGGATTACGCCTGATACCATCCAGAGCTACCGCTCACATCTCAGCATCGACCTGCTGAAGTCGACCAGTAATCTCTGCTATGTGATAGAAGACAGAAGAAGAGGCAAGAACAATTCCCAGCTGGTAAATAGTGCCAACCTGCTCAGCAGCAAAGAGATGCTTCTCAACGAGCATTCTATCCAAAGTTATGCTAACTGTTCGATGGCAGATGTTTTCTGCATGAGCAATCAGCGGACATCTTTGACGCTTACCCTCATGGCTATGATTTGGGCTATTGCATCGCTATACTATCATCGCAGAAAACAACCCTGGAATCATGAGGCTGATATGTTCGGCACCTTGTGCTATTCTCAAGACGAGGATTCCTTCTACAATCAGGAAAGCGGACAAGCCATCAAGTTTACTCCGATGCAGCACCAGCTGATGCAACTCTTCTTCAACAATACGCATCATCAACTCTCCAAACAGGAGATTTGTGATGCTCTTTGGCCCAAGAAACCGGATGCCAGCGAAACGCTCTATACCTTGATTCGTCGTATCAAACCGGTGATTGAGCAGAATAGCAACCTCATGATTGAATCGGAAAGAGGCAAGTCTTACCGACTGATTATCAGATAAATTCAGAAATGCCAGCCAAATGTCAGGCAAATAACAGTCAAATGTCATACTTGTTATTTGGCAGTTTTCAATCTTCTTCATACCTTTGCAGCAAAAATACAAAAGGAGCAAAAGAAGCAAAGATATGAAGAAGATTTTTTTGATAGCAGTTGTCTTGCTGATGATGATAAACTTCATCATCAACTATCAACATGAGGTTACGAAAGAGAAGCATACACCGATGGCAGATTTCAAAACCAAGGTAGAGATGGCGCCCATGAAGGAATACAATGATCCGGACTTCGGCTACGTTGTCAAATATCCTTGCTTCTTCCAGCAGGAGGATACTTCGATATCGGGATACCAGGGCTATGCCCGCTTCTCATTCACCAATCATGCCAACATCATCCTGGAGAGTTACGTTACCCCCAACTATAGCAACACCCTTCAGGCTTGTGCCGATTCTCTAGCCCAGAAGCTTCATTCGGGGCGGACGATGCAGGCATCGAATAAGGCATTCATCCTCTCCGGTCCTGTCTATGAAAACGGAGTAAGAGTAGATGGCTACAGTCATTACGATAAATTCATCAAGAGTGGCAGAATACTCTTCGTTTATTCCCTCACCTATCCCGACAGCTACAAGCCAGCCATGCCCCGACTGTTCAAACTCATAGACGACTGGAAGGTTTTAGGAGCATATTAATCTGCCTTGAAGATATCCTCACGAGCCTCTTGGAATTGTATAAAAACAGCTTTCAAAGAAGATAAAAGCACTTGATTATTTGCATATATCAAATAATAATTGTACATTTGCGGTGGAAATATAAACATCGAAGATTATGTCAATATTCAGTCACCTCTTTGGAAGGAAGAACAATCTCACCGTAAACTCTGACATCAAGAAGAAAGATGCCAGAAGCAGGAACATTGCCTTCGTGGATACCGAAGTGGGACTGAAAGACCATAAAATACACGACATCGGAGCATTGCGTTATGACGGAGCTACCTTCCACCAAGCATCGCAGACGGCACTGAACAAGTTCCTGCAAGAAGGAAAGGTTGACTATATCTGCGGTCATAACC
Source organism: Segatella copri (assembly GCA_021615735.1). Taxonomy (GTDB): domain Bacteria; phylum Bacteroidota; class Bacteroidia; order Bacteroidales; family Bacteroidaceae; genus Prevotella; species Prevotella copri_Q. Next base: position 101,348 of record JAJWFY010000002.1, read on the forward strand.
TCATTCATCACGATGCCCGCTATCTCCAACTCAACGGCATACTGATAGATACCCTCTATCTCTCCCCGCTACTCTTCCCCAAGCGCCCTTACCATCATCTGGTAAAGGACGACAAACTGATGAGCGAGCAGATGAACAATCCTGTCAACGACTGCGAGAAAGCCAAGGAGCTTTTGATGGATGAAATCGCTGCATGGAATCAATTATCAGAAAGAAAGAGGAAAATCTTCACCTTGCTGCTCCAGAATGAAGAGGAATTCAGAGGATTCCTGATGTATGTGGGAGCCATCGAAAAGGATGATGCAATCAGAGACGTTTCAGAATTCATCCTTTCTGAATACAAGAATCATATTTGCGCCCATGCCGACATTCCGGCTCTTGCAGCCCAGTCTCCTTGCGGCTTGGCATACGCCTTGGCTCTCATAGGCACAGACGATTACCAATCTGTAACCCCAGGTTGGGTACTCTTCCATTATCCCGAAGTAGAACATATCATCTATATGCTCTGCCATACCCAATGCACCGATGGCTGCGAGTATTGCAACCGCATGCTCGACATTCATCACAACCTGAAACAACTCTTCGGCTATGATGCCTTCCGTACCTATGACGGCGAACCGCTGCAGGAACAGGCATCGCAGGCAGCAGTGGATGGCAAGTCATTATTGGCGATATTTCCTACGGGTGGCGGCAAGTCGCTCACCTTCCAGTTGCCAGCCCTGATGGATGGCAGAACCGTGCATGGACTCACCGTGGTTATCTCGCCTCTGCAATCATTGATGAAAGACCAGGTAGATAATCTCGCAGACCGCGGCTTCACCGATGCCGTAACCATCAACGGTCTCCTCGATCCAATCTCCCGCTCCCTAGCCATCGAACGAGTACAGAGCGGAGATGCCACCTTATTATATATAGCACCAGAGATGTTGCGCTCCAAAACCATCGAGCGCATCCTGATGGCACGGCATGTGGTGAGATTCGTCATTGATGAAGCTCACTGCTTCTCTGCATGGGGACAAGACTTCCGTGTGGATTACCTATATATCGGCAAGTTTATCAAGGAATATCAGGAACGCAAGTTTGGCAAGGACGCTATGGTCCGCAACCATGGTCAAACCCTGATACCCGTATCTTGCTTCACCGCCACTGCAAAACAGAAGGTGGTACAGGACATCTGCGACTATTTCAAGCATTGGCTGGACACCGACCTCCAGCTCTTCGCCTCATCAGCCTCACGCACCAACCTGCACTATTCCGTTATCCACGTAGATAGTGACGGCAATAAATACAATCTCCTGCGCTCGTTGGTAGAGCAGGCTGATTGCCCTACCATCATCTACGTATCCCGCACCAAGCGAACCCGTGAACTCGCCCAAAAACTGACACGTGACGGCATATCCGCCCTGCCCTATAATGGCAAGATGGATGCCGACGAGAAGATACACAATCAGGATGCCTTCATGAGCGATAAGGTTAGAATCATCGTTGCCACCTCCGCCTTCGGCATGGGAGTAGATAAGAGCGATGTGGGGCTGGTTATCCACTACGACATCTCCGACTCTCTGGAGAACTATGTACAGGAGGCAGGACGTGCAGGAAGAGACCCACACCTCAATGCCAAATGCTATGTACTCTATAGTGACGAGGACTTGGACAAGCACTTCATCCTGCTTAACCAAACCAAGCTGAGCATCAGCGAGATACAACAGGTATGGAAAGCCATTAAGGATTTTACCAAGCAGCGCCCACATGTAAGTTGTTCGGCACTGGAGATAGCCCGCCAAGCCGGTTGGGATGACTCGGTATCCGACATAGAAACCCGTGTCCGCACCGCCCTTTCTGCTCTAGAACAGAGCGGATACATAGAGCGTGGCAACAACATTCCGCACGTCTATGCCACAGGTATCACCGTCAAGAACATGGACGAGGCAAGACTGCGCCTCACCGAATCACCCCTGTTCTCTGAAGATGAGATGCAGAATGCCATCCGCATCATCAAGTCGCTCATCACCCAGAAGCATATAGCCAAGGCACAGGATAGCGAGGCTGAATCCCGCATCGATTACCTCGCCGACATCCTAGGACTCAGTAAGCGAGACGTCATCTCCTCCGTTGACCGAATGCGACAGGAAGGCATCCTTGCCGATACCCGTGATATCTCAGCCTATCTGCAAGACATCAGCGACAAGCAACGCAAGCCTCAGCAGATGCTGGAGAACTTCGCCAAACTGGAAAGATACATCCTGGAACATATCCCGGATGAATCGCTGCATATCACATACAAACAACTCAATGACAATGCCGTACACGACGGCATCAACACTTCTACAGAAAAGAAAATCCGCACACTGCTATACTTCCTGGCAGTGAAGGGATATGCGCACAAGAAGGAAGACGGCGTCCGCAATCTCATCGTGACAAGAGACAAGGACATAGAGACCATCATCAAGCGATTCGAAAGACGAATTGAGGTTTGCCGATTCATCATCGAAAGACTATACAGCCTGGCTGAGGAAAACAGTAAAACTATAACAGAAGAGAGTAACAATAGCTCTTCTGAAGAAAAGAATCCTTCTGAAGAAAAAGGTTTAGGAAAAGCCTCTGGCGCAACAGACAATAAAAAAGAGAAGCCTCTTCAATTCTCGGTAGTAGAACTTCTGAACGATCTGAAATCCAGCAACCAGTCACTCTTCTCCGACTTCTCTTCCCTGCAGTTGGAAGACGTGGAGGAAGCCTTGCTCTATCTCTCCAAGATAGGAGCCATGAAGCTGGAAGGAGGATTCCTGGTACTCTACAATGCAATGGCAATTAAACGCATCAAGGAACCTCGCCTCCACTATAAGCAGGAGGATTACCGCATGCTCAATGAATTCTACAAGCAGAAGATTCAGCAGATTCACATCGTGGGCGAATATGCCAACCTGATGGTAAGGGATTACAATGCCGCCCTGCAATATGTGCAGGATTACTTCCAGATGGACTACCATTGCTTCATCTCAAAGTACTTCAAGGGCAACCGGGAGACTGAGATAGAGCGCAACGTAACACCTTCGAAGTATAAGAAACTCTTCGGAATACTCTCCAAGCGACAGAAGGAAATCATCGACGACCACGAGTCTCGCTGCATCGTAGTCGCTGCCGGTCCTGGCAGCGGCAAGACACGTGTGCTCGTACATAAACTTGCCTCTCTCCTGCTGCTGGAAGATGTAAAGCACGAGCAGCTCCTGATGCTCACTTTCTCTCGTGCAGCCGCTACCGAATTCAAGCAGCGACTGATGCAGCTCATCGGCAATGCCGCCCATTTCGTAGAAATCAAGACCTTCCATTCTTACTGCTTCGACCTGCTGGGCAGAGTTGGCAATCTGGATGAGGCAGGAGATGTGGTTAAGCAAGCCGCCGAAATGATCAACAATGGAGAAGTGGAGCCCAATCGCATCAGCAAGACCGTGCTCGTGATCGACGAGGCACAAGACATGAGCAAGGATGACTATGCCCTTGTCTCTGCTCTGATGAAAGCCAACGAAGAGATGAGGGTGATTGCCGTAGGCGATGATGACCAGAACATCTATGAGTTTAGAGGTTCCAACTCGCGGTATCTCTATGAACTGACCCAGACAGAGCACAGCTGTTTCATCGAGATGACCGAGAATTACCGCAGCCTTCGCCATATCGTGGATACTGCCAACGACTTCGCCCACAACATCCGCCAACGAATCAAATCTACCCCTATCATCTCCATGAGTCAAGAAGATGGAGAGGTAAGAATCGTGAAGCATCCATACGAGATTCTGGAGAAAAAGGTTTATATGTATCAGCCTATCCTAGAAGATGTTACGCGATTACTGGGAAGTAACGCTTCAAAAGAAGCAGATGCATCTTCATGCAAGAAAAACGAAACCATCAGTATCCTCACGCAGACCAATGAAGAGGCAGTCATCATGCTGGCTCTTCTTCACAGCCATGGCATCAAGGCCAAGCTGGTGCAATCAATGGACGGCTTGCGCTTCTGGAATCTGGCAGAGGTAAGATACTTCTTGAAGAAGATAGACCAAGGCCTCAAGGAGACGAAATCCCCTATCATCCCTGATGATATTTGGGAAACAACCAAGCAGCTGACATTCCAAAAGTATGCCACCAGCCAGGCTTTGCCATACCTGCGCCGCAGCCTACAGATATTTGAGCAGACAAATCGTGCCAAGTACTACAGCGACCTGAGGGAGTTCGTGTTCGAATCATCAGTAGAAGACTTCTGTGACATCTCGAAATCAGACATCGTGGTCAGCACCATCCACAAGGCAAAAGGCCATGAGTTCGACCATGTACTGATGCTCATTACCCATCCCGAACATCCTACCGATGACATACTGCGCCGATACTATGTGGGCATGACCCGTGCCAAGCGTACACTAACCATCCACACCAACGGCAATCTCTTCGACACTCTGAAAAGTGCCCAGCATCTCTATGATGCCCAAGCCTACGATGAGCCCAACGAAATAGTGCTTCAGCTGTCACACAAGGATGTAAACCTGGGCTTCTCCAAGCCTCACAAAGACACTATCCTTTGCCTGAGAAGTGGTATGCCGTTAACCTACCACGACCATTGCCTCTGTCTCCCATCAACAGGCAGAGACATAGCCCAGCTCTCCATCAAGATGAAAGAGAAACTAGGCAAATGGGAGTTGAAAGGCTACAAGGTAACCGCTGCCCGAATCCGCTTCATCGTGGCATGGAAGTCAAAGGATGCACCGAGGGATGAGAAGGAATCTGCCATCGTGCTCGCAGATTTGGTAATGAAAAAATAAGATAAGCTCCTGGAACCTTATCTACAAGCACAACCTATTTTATACCTTATTCAATCATAACGTAAATAAGGAAGGAATTACAATATGATGAAGGAAGTTACAAATTTTACTGCACAACAACAGTGTTACGCTTGCACAACACGTGTTGTGCAAGCGCATAACAGCTGATATGCAAGCGCACAACAGCTGTTGTGCGACTGACGGAAGTGACTTTCTCGGCAACATATACTTACTGTTCCAACAACTTATCCTACTTCTTCCGACAACTTATAAAGGCTTCTTACGATGCTTATTCCTATTGATAAGCAGTTCTAACCCACATCAATAACACCGCTCATTCGTATCAATCAAACCGCTCATCCATATTAGTGCCATTTTTATTTGGTAGTTTAAGAATAAAAGATTACCTTTGTATCGCTAAACAGAAAGAAGAATACGATGGCTATAAAATATGAAATCCATTATCTTCCCAATGCAGGAGGAAATGAAGAGACTCGCCGATTCGCCCATATCTTTGAGCAAACAGCAATGACAGACAAACAGATGATCAGCCGAATCGCCAGACATAGCAGCCTGAGTGAAGGAGATGTAGCAGCCGTACTCATGCAACTGCGTGATATCATAGAAGAAGACTTGCAGGAGGGAAGACGTATCAACATTCCGGAAATAGGTTATCTCTCGCTCTCGGTAGATCTGGATATGGATGACCTGAAACCCGACAATAAAGTGAGAGCTGAATATGTAAGCGTAAGAGGCATCAAGTTTCGCCCCAATGCAGACCTGCTGAAACAGGTGAAATATCATACTCATTTCGAGAAATCACAATATACTTCCCGCTCCTACCCTTTCTCTGAAGATGCATTGAAGGAGAAAATAAGAGAGTATCTGAAGCATAACCGTTCCATTAACAGAAAAGTACTGGAAGCGGAATTTCATATCCGTAAACAGACAGCACTCAACTGGCTGAAGAAACTGGAAAAATCCGGTTTTCTGATTAAAGAAGGTTCACGCAATGCTCCGGTTTATTTCCTGGCTGAAGAATAGGAGCCCATCGGATGATAGGTCTCATCATGATAGAACTCTCTAGATGACTGCAAGCCATTGCCTCCGCGACCATCCAGGCTTCATTACATTAAATCTACACCCTAAAGATAAAGTAATATGCCAAATAAAGAAGAAAAGAGAATAACAGAGCAGAGCTCGCTCTACGAACATCTGGAAAAGATGAGCGTGGATGAACTCACCGCTCATATCAATGCAGAAAACAAGAAGGTGGCTGTGGCAATAGAACAAGCATTGCCTGCCATTAACCAACTGATTTCCGCCATCGAAGGGCAGCTGAAGAAGGGCGGAAGACTCTTCTATGCCGGTTGCGGAACGGGCGGAAGACTGGCTACCCTCGATACCATAGAAGTGCAGAACACCTATGGCATCGACGGTTCGCAGATACAAGCCATCTTCCCCGGAGGCATCGGCTGCCTTACACAAACCAGGGAATCAAGAGAAGACGACCTGGAAAATGGTTGGCACCAGCTCTGCGACAAGCATATCTCAGAGCAGGATTTCGTACTCGGTTTTTCTGCCAGCGGCACAACCCCATTCGTGCTTTCCATCTTGCAGCATTGCAAGGAGGCAGGTATTCCTACGGGTTGTATCGTCAACAATCCTCATGCTCCCATCGCCCAAGCAGCCGATTATCCCGTAGAAGTAATCACGGGACCGGAATTTGTAACGGGAAGTACACGCATGAAAGCAGGATCATCGCAAAAGATGATTCTGGATATGATCAGTACTTCCCTTCAGATAAGACAAGGACGGGTGGAAGGCAACAAGATGGTGAACGCCAAGCTTATCAACCATAAACTCATCGACCGCGCCTGCCGTATCTTCATGGAACGCAATCCGCAATATACGGACTACGAAGAAGTGAAACAGCTGATTCTGAAAGCTGGAAGCGTAAAAAAGGCAGAAAACTTGCTGAAAGATAAAAAAGATTTAGACATTTAGACCAAACTTCACCTTATATATAGGATTATATGGCAAAGAAAGCAATTGTAATGGGTGCCACATCGGGCATCGGAATGGAAGTGGCAAAACTGCTTGCTGCAAAAGGATGGCAGGTAGGTATTGCCGGAAGAAGAATTGAAAGATTGCAGGCTCTGATTTCGCAGAGCGGCATTACCTGCTACCAGCAAATAGACGTGACTTCTCCCGATGCTCCTGCCCAACTTCTCGAACTCATCGATAAATTGGGAGGCATGGACCTCTACTTCCATAGTTCCGGCATTGGCTGGCAGAACAACTCGCTGGATATAGAAAAGGAAATGAAGACTGTAGAAACCAACGGTTTGGGATTCACAAGAATGGTAGATACGGCATTCAACTGGTTTGCTACTCATCATCATAACAACCTGAAAGCCCGCATTGCCTGCATCACTTCCATTGCCGGAACCAAAGGTCTCGGTGCTGCACCTGCCTACTCTGCCACCAAGCGATTCCAGAACCATTATCTGGAATGCCTGTCGCAGCAGGCACGGATGCGTCATCTCCCCATCGCCATCACAGATATCCGACCAGGCTTCGTAAAGACCGACCTTATCGCAGGCAGCAGCTATCCGCTGCAGCTCAAACCGGAAGACGTGGCGAAGCATATCGTAAGTGCCATCGAAAACGGAAAGGAAGTTAAGGTAATAGACTGGAGATATGATATCCTCGTCTTCCTCTGGCGACTCATTCCTAGATGGTTATGGACGAGATTGAAGATTACAACATAACTACTTTATTCCTTTCTGATGACAATCGTCTTGAACCAGTCTTTCAATACTCCCGCATATTGATCCTGCGAATCAGACAGCAGGATGACAACCTGGGAACCATCTTCCAACTTGGGTCCCAGACACATACCTTCGTAATTGGCAAAGGAACGCTTGGAAAGTGACAAGCCGGTTTTCCATTCCGCGAGCAATCTCTTCTTCAAGAAAGGAGTATCTGATGAAAACTTCTCTTTCAAAGCAAACTCCTCAGAATTCAAAGGATTAATCTGATAGAGTTTACACTTGCAGAAAGCCCCAATCTTGATCTTCGGGATAAAGGCCTCACGCTCCAGAACCAGAAGCTGACCATCGGGCAAGGCGCAAAGCTCACTCACCCCCATCACATAGATATCTGCTTTCTTATGGGTAGAAGGTTGATCCATCTGATAGGCATAGGCTGTCATATAACGAGAGGCTTTCTTGCTACTCTCTTGCTCGCTACAGTCTTCCTTGCCATTATTTTCCTTGTTACGATTTTCCTTCATCTTTCCCCAATCATACCTCATCAAACGAAGCTGGTTGGCCAATCCGTTTTGAGGAGTAGCAGGCTGTCCGTCCTTGCGAAGCGTGCTCTCAGGTATCGTCCAGAGATACTGCCGGATGGAATCAAAAGCCAGAGATTCAAAATTATAATTTGGATAAAAATCAGAAGAAGGCCATCTGCTCTCCCAAAGGTTCTGCTGATAACCAACCTTGGCAGCATCCGCCGAAGTATGCAGAATAGGATATTCCTTTAAACGGCAATATCCTTCGCTTGCTATCACCAAGGTAGAATCAGAAACCTTCACAATGGCTTCGTGATCAAAGCCTTTCTCCTTCCCCTGCCAAAGCTTTCCATCGTTCAGAGTTCCATCTGTTCTCTCGGTAAACCCAAGGTTCTCCACCTGTTCCAGTTCGCCGGTCTTGGGATTCACCTGAATTCGGAAGTTGAAATACAGGGCGCTATCCGACTTGTCGCTTACCACCGCATAGATATCATCATGCAGATGAGCAATGCCACTATAGTTGCCCGCAGCCACTGTTTTCGGAAAAGTTTTCTGAGAATTCTCTTTCACTACTTTCCAATCCTGTGCCCCAGCCAGCAAGTTGAATGCCAGGAAGATGGAAAGGATATTACAGCGCGGCATAAGTCAATACAAATTCCATGGTTAACTCGAAATCTACATGCGCCATCTTTCTGCTCTTGAGATTCTCCACATCACACGACCAATCTGCCATCGTATCAAACGGCTTCACCCGCATATCCTCAAACATCAGGTTTTCCTCTGAGAATAACTTGAAAACCGTTTCCTTGGCACACCAATGCACCAGCTTGGCATCCAAATTTTCCGCCTTTTCATCCTTTCGCAGGAATTTGGATGCGATGCGCTCTACCCTATCGCTGAAGTATTCGATATCCACCGCCACTTCCTGATTTTTGGAAAGGATAAGCGCAGCATAACCCTTGGTATGCGAAACGCTGATATGATAACCACGGAACAATGGCTTTCCAGCCTCGTTGTGGGTAATGTCACCTGCATGAGAAAGCAAGCCCTTGGAAGCCCCGTTCGTCTTGAGCATCTCATACATTAATGCACGAATGGCAAGAAACTCCAGTTTCCTGCCATCGTTCTTATATTTCTCTTCCACCTGAGAGCGGTAAGCCTGCAGATGAGGATACTGCCCGAACAACTGTTCTACAGTTTCATCCATCTGCCATAACCCAAGACTCACTCCCGGATAAACTTCTCGTATATTGACAACTGCCATATTTTTTATATTCTGATATTGATGAATACTGATGATTACTTAGAAGAATCCTCCACGTTATCTTTCAAAGGATGTACCGTCACCTTAATCTTGCTGATGCGACGCTCCTCTATCTGCATAACCTCGAAAGTATAGTTCTTATAATCTATCTTCTCGTGCATACTTGGGAAATCGCCTTTGATTTCCAAGAGCAGACCAGCCAGAGAATCAGCATCACCCTCAACCTCCTCGAACTCTTCGTCATCTACATTCAGGATTTTGCAGAAATCAGAAAGAAGCGTTTTACCTTCAAAAACAAAGGTATTGTAATTTAATTTCGAGTAGAACTTCTCCTCCTCATCGTATTCATCATTGATTTCACCTACAATTTCCTCCAGAATATCTTCGAGAGTAACAATACCCGATGTTCCTCCGAACTCATCTACCACAATGGCGATATGAACCTTGTTGTCCTGGAACTCGCGAAGCAGATCATCTATCTTCTTGGTTTCAGGAACAAAGTAAGGAGGACGAATCAAACTCTGCCAACGGAAGTTGGAAGACTTCGTAAGATGAGGCAATAAGTCCTTGATATACAGTACGCCACGAATATTATCTGTATTATCCTGATAAACAGGAATACGACTGTAATTATTCTCTTCAATGCACTTTAATACTTCTGGATAAGAACTACGGATATCCAGGTCAACAATATTCTGTCGGCTGGTCATCACCTCCTTGGCTGTTTCATCGCCAAAGCGGATGATACCCTTCAGCATGCTCTGCTCGTCCTTGATATCATTCTTATCAGTCAGTTCAAGAGCCTGTTCCAAGTCATCAACACTCAGCACATGATTTTCCTTCTGTATAATCTTTTCTGCAAGAATTCCACTTTTCAGCAAGATCGTTTCTAAAGGCCAAAACAACTTTCTGGCAAACAGAATTCCCCCTACGCACCGGCGACAGAACTTCAGAGGATCCTGGCGGGCATACACTTTCGGCATAATCTCACCAAAAAGCAAAAGCAAGAAAGTAAGAATAACCGTAATAATCAGGAACTGAAGCCAATAAGCTTTAGGACCAAACTCTACGATTCCTGCGAATACATAATTAAGGAGCATGATGATTGTGACATTCACAAAATTATTGGTTATCAAAATGGTAGCCAACGTACGTTCAGAATCATCACGCAACATCTGTATTTTCTTATCGGCATCAGTCTTTTCATCCTCAAGTTCCGCAACATCAGTTGGTGACAAACTGAAAAAAGCAATTTCGGAACCACTGGCAAAAGCAGACATGCCTAACAATATAGCTGCAAGTACAGCAGCTACAATAACCCCGGCGGAAGGCTGCATCAGCATCACATCACCGAAGGCATCAGTTATGGTGGATATATCCAATTTCTGAGCTAAAAATTAATAATTATTGTTCTCTAGTAGCAGGGCGAGTACTCAACATCTCCATATTATCTACATAGATTTCTGTAATATATTGTCTTCTACCCTGCTTGTCATCATAGGAGCGGTAGCGGATTCTTCCTTCCACATAAAGGCGGTCACCCTTATGCACATACTTCTCTACTACCTTTGCAAGCCCACGATAAAAAACAAGATTGTGCCAATCTGTATGGTCTGGCACTTGGGTACCATTAGGCAAAGTATATCCTTTCTCTGTAGTTGCGAGAGAGACCTGAGCTACTGCCTGATCTGCTTCAAAATAATGAATGTCAGGATCTTTACCTACATTACCAATTAGCATAACCTTGTTCATGACACGAATCTTTTAAATTTCTGAATATTTTATTTCCACATTCCCAGATAGCGGAAATGGAAATTCTTACCTTTTGCAGATGGGAACTGGCTGCGTGAATCTACACAATCGCGCAGATAATCTACGATGCGATTGTAACAATCCAAACCTGATTCAGCTTTAACATCCGCAACGAAATGAGTATCACGGTACTCAAACTTTCCTGTAGCCGGTACCATCACAACACGCTTGAAATCAAGTGATCCTTCATACCAGCCTGGAGCCTCTTGAGCCAAACTGGCAACAACAGGATTCTCCATTCTCTCTGCAGGAGTAGGAGTACGCAATGCTTTCTTATCCTTAAAATCCTGCATAGTTTGCGCCGTAGTCTTTATCACAATAAAATAAACACGTGGGCGTACCTTATATCTTTTTGGATACGTCAAATCGCTAGCGGCATATTCACGAACATCTGCCTCTAGCTCTGCATCCATCTCAATCTCAGGAATACTCTTTAAAAAACCAATAGCATCATCAACACTAGTAACTAATGTCTCCTGATCAAAATATCTTAAATATAAATTCATAAATGGGTATGTTTCTCGAGTTCAAAAAAAAAGAGCGGAAAACGGGACTCGGACCCGCGACCCCAACCTTGGCAAGGTTGTGCTCTACCAACTGAGCTATTTCCGCTTGTAAGATAACAATACCAGTGAAGAGGAGGAGACTCGAACTCCCACGACACAATTGTCACTACCCCCTCAAAGTAGCGCGTCTACCAATTCCGCCACCTCTCCAACATTTCAAAAGACTCTGAATACCGTGCCCAAGACAGGACTCGAACCTGCACGTTGTGAAACACACGCACCTGAAACGTGCGCGTCTACCAATTCCGCCACTTGGGCCCTAAACTTAAACCTATCTTGGTTTAATACAAAAATGATCGAGCGGAAAACGGGACTCGGACCCGCGACCCCAACCTTGGCAAGGTTGTGCTCTACCAACTGAGCTATTTCCGCTTGTAAGATAACAATACCAGTGAAGAGGAGGAGACTCGAACTCCCACGACACAATTGTCACTACCCCCTCAAAGTAGCGCGTCTACCAATTCCGCCACCTCTCCAAGTATATTGTCATCAATTATCTAACCAAGATAAAACTTGATGTTGTTTTCAAAAAAAATGAGCGGAAAACGGGACTCGGACCCGCGACCCCAACCTTGGCAAGGTTGTGCTCTACCAACTGAGCTATTTCCGCAGTTTTTCCTATTACTTAGGAGCGTTCCTCTGAATGCGAGTGCAAAGGTACTACTTTTTTCTGAATTACCAAACTTTTCTTCGATTTTTTTGAAAAAAAATGTGCATTTTGCCCTTTTTAGTGAGCAAAACACACATTTTAAGCCTTATTTTGCCGATTTTTAAACTCATCCGGCAGAAAAATCGGGAAAATGGAAATTATACTAATCCATCCTACTGCGATAATCTTCGTAGCTGAAATCTCTTAGAGTTTCCAATTTTCCATCTAAATGTACGATTCCTATTGATGGATGAGTGATTCCATTAAAGGTATTTGTCTTTACCGTAGTGTAATGCAGCATATCTTCGAAAATAACATTCTCGCCTATTTGCAATTCATGGTCAAATTTCCAGAAGCCCATAAAATCTCCACTCAGACAACTGTTGCCACCTATTCTATATATATGTGCGCCCTCAGGAGCCTTCGTCGGATCATCAACCTCCAGGGTTTCTGCATTTCTGACAGCTGGCATATACGGCATCTCCAGACAGTCGGGCATATGACAGGTAAAACTGGCATTTATGATAGCTGTCCTGATACCTTTATCTTCAACCACATCTACTACTTGAGTTACAAGCGGCCCGGTCTGCCACCCAAAGGCACTACCAGGTTCCATGATAATTTTAAGATGAGGATAACGCTGATGAAATCCCTTTATTATATTAATAAGGTGTTCCACATCATAATCCTTCCTGGTCATCAGATGACCTCCACCGAAATTGATCCATTCCAGCTGCGGAAACCAAGGAGAGAATTTCTCTTCGATATGAGCTAACGTACGTTCAAAGACATCCGCCCCACTCTCGCAGTGACAATGACAATGGAATCCTTCTATATCTGAAGGCAAAGTTTGAGGCAATTTATCTGCCGATACACCGAACCGGGTTCCAGGTGCACACGGATTATACAGCAATGTTCCGACTTCAGAATATTCCGGATTTACTCTCAATCCCAGTCTGATGTCAGAATTTGCCCTACGAGCCCGTTCATGATATCGCTCATATTGCGTAAGCGAGTTGAAAGTAAGATGACTTGAGCATTGAGCTATCTCATCAATCTCATAATCGGTATAAGCCGGCGAAAAAGTATGCGCCTTACTGCCAAATTCATGATACGCCAGTTTTGCCTCGCTAAGAGAGCTGGCCGTGGTCGAAGAAATATACTCTCTGAAAATCGGAAATGTCTTCCAAAGAGCATAAGCCTTAAAAGCTAGAATAATTTCCATATCGGCACGCTCAGCCACACTCCTGATGAGCGACAGATTGTGTCGCAAACGTTCTTCCTCTAAAACGTAAATTGGTCGATGAATCTCATTAAAATTCGCTAAATTTACTTGCATAACTTGATAAATATTAATTTTATGGTGCAAAGATAGCTTTTTATCCCGAATATAATTGCTAGTTTGCGTTTTTTTTAATACTTTTGCATCATAAAAATCATTTTGACGATGAAATTAGCGATAATGACCAAGTCCACATTCTTTGTGGAAGAAGATAAAATACTATCCTCGCTGTTCGACGAGGGCATGGACAACCTGCATCTTTTCAAGCCAGGTTCGTCACCAATGTATGCTGAGCGACTGCTCACGTTACTGCCTGAAGACTATCTTCGCAAGATTACTGTTCATGATCATTATTACCTCAAACAGGAATATGATTTAGCAGGAATCCATATAGACGATCCGCTAGCACCGGTACCGGATGGATACAAAGGCAAGTTCAGTCGCACCTGCACAGATTTGTCGATGCTGAAAGAGATGAAGAAGAAATCAAACTATGTGTTTCTGAAAAACATCTTCGACTGTATTGAGTTTAAAGATGAAAAGTCTTCCTTCAATCTGCAGCAGCTTGAGAACGCAGCCAAGGCAGGACTCATAGACAAGAAGGTATACGCCTTGGGAGGCATGAGTCTGGAAAATCTCAAGATTGCCAAGGAACTCGGATTTGGAGGAGTAGTAATCTGTGGAGATCTCTGGAACCGTTTCGACATTCACAACGAGCGCGATTTCAAAGAGCTGATTCTTCACTTCGAGAAATTGAGAAAGGCTATCAGCTAATCACATTTCCCGAAAAAGATTCATCCCCCTACACGAATATAGATAAAAAATAACTATTAATACACATAAACACTAATAGAAATGAGTGACAAAAACTCTTTTTTGGTATTCTCTGGTACTAACTCGAGATACCTTGCAGAAAAAATCTGCGCTAGTTTAGGTTGCCCACTGGGTAATTTGGTTGTAACCAAGTTCTCTGATGGTGAATTTGGCGTATCTTTCGAGGAGTCTATCCGCGGACGCGATGTATTCCTCGTACAGAGCACATTCCCTAATTCAGACAACTTGATGGAGTTGCTCCTGATGATTGACGCAGCAAAGCGTGCTTCTGCCCGCCATATTATTGCTGTTGTTCCTTACTTCGGATGGGCTCGTCAGGATCGTAAGGACAAGCCACGTGTCAGCATCGGCGCTAAGTTGGTTGCCGACCTGCTCAGCGTTGCCGGTATCGACCGTCTCATCACGATGGATCTCCATGCCGACCAGATTCAGGGCTTCTTTGATGTTCCTGTAGATCACCTCTATGCATCTGGCGTTATTTTGCCATACCTGCAGAGCTTACGCCTCAAGGATATGGTCATTGCTTCTCCAGACGTTGGTGGTTCTAAGCGTGCCAACACTTATGCTAAGTACTTCGGCTGCCCTCTCGTGCTCTGCAACAAGACCCGTGCTCGCGCCAATGTAGTAGCAAGCATGCAGATCATCGGTGATGTAAAAGACAAGAATGTTGTCATCATTGATGATATGGTCGATACAGCCGGTACTATCACTAAGGCTGCCGACATCATGAAGCAGGCTGGTGCAAAGACTGTCCGTGCATGTGCATCTCACTGCGTGATGAGTGGTCCTGCATCTGAGCGTGTTCAGGATTCAGCTCTTGAGGAGATTGTATTCACAGATTCTATCCCTTACACCAAGCGTTGCGCAAAGGTTAAGCAGATTTCTATTGCAGATATGTTTGCCGAAACCATTCGCCGTGTAGAGGATAACGAGAGTATCTCTTCTCAGTATTTGGTATAAAGAAAAATCATCATTCAAGTTTATAAGGAGTCTTTCTTTTAAAAAGGAAGACTCCTTTTTTATGATTCCATTCTTCCCCTGTTTCCAATCTACATTCACTTTTCACAATTCACTTTCCACAACTACAATAACACTGTTCATTGTTCGATTTCAAACAAAAAAATCCTGTACCCCCAAAAAGAGATACAGGATTCATATATTTATAATGTGACAATGTCGCTATTATATTAGTTCAACCACTTTACGTAGCAGAAGTCCTGACGGTGTGGCAACTTATCATTCTTAGGATACATACGTACGCCTGTCTTGAATGAACCAGCATTGATTGGCTCAACCTCAGCCTCGAATGTAAAGTTGTTACCCTCGTGACCAACCATCTTGAATGGATAAACAGCATAAATCTGCTTGCCATCCTCAGGCTGCTCCTTCAATACAACAAGCTCCAAGCCAACAGCATCGTTCAAGCCCTGCTCATCGATAACATACTGAACCTTGATCTTCTGACCAGTCTCAGCAGCCATCAGCATGCAGTCGTCCTTAGACACAACGTGGATACCATCCCAACGCTCTGCAACGCTCTCCTTCCAGAGTGCAATCTCCTTAGCAAGTGCATTGTCGTTAGCGCTCAATTTCTTGAAGCGGGCAGCCTCCTTATTGTAGAACTTATCATAGTAGTCATCCAACTGGCGCTTCATTGTATAGTTAGGAGCGATAGTAGCAATAGAGTTCTTTACTACCTGGATCCACTCCTTGCTGAAGCCTTCCTTATTCTTGTTGTAATACATAGGGATGATGTCGTTCTCCAAGAGGTTGTAGATAGTAGCAGCATCAAGCTGATCCTGGTAACCCTGGTTCTGGTATGTACGCTTCTCAGGAAGAGCCCAACCAGCACCCTCGCGGTAACCTTCTACCCACCAACCATCAAGTACAGAGAGGTTGACAACACCATTCATCTCAGCCTTCTCGCCAGATGTACCAGAAGCCTCCAATGGACGTGTAGGAGTATTCATCCAGATATCAACACCTGAAACCAGACGGCGAGCCAAAGTCATATCGTAGTCCTCGAGGAAGATAATCTTGCCGAGGAACTCAGGACGCTGACTGATCTCGAAAATCTTCTTGATCAAGCCCTGACCTGCGCCATCAGCTGGGTGAGCCTTACCTGAGAAGAAGAACAATACTGGGTGCTCAGGATCGTTAACGATCTTAGACAAGCGTTCCAAGTCGGTGAAAAGCAGGTGAGCACGCTTGTATGTAGCGAAACGACGGCAGAAACCAATCATCAAAGCGTTAGGGTTGATACGCTCGAGCAAAGATACTACACGAGCAGGATCACCCTGGTTCTTCAACCATGTCTGGGTGAACTTCTCACGGATATAAGCTACGAGCTTCTTCTTCAATGTCATACGGGTATTCCAGATTTCAGCATCTGAAACATTGTAGATGGCATGCCAGATTTCCTCGTTGCTCTGGTCGTTCATGAAGTTCTTGTCGAAATATTTATCATAAAGCTTACGCCACTCTGTTGCAGTCCAAGTTGGGAAGTGAACACCATTGGTTACATAACCTACGTGGTTTTCCTCTGGGAAGTAGCCCTTCCAGATGTTAGAGAACATTTGCTGGCTTACCCAACCGTGAAGCTTACTTACACCGTTAACCTCCTGGCAAGTGTTGCATGCGAATGTAGAGAGACAGAAACGCTCGTTGTGATCGTCTGGATTTTCACGACCCATACCGATGAACTCATCCCAAGAGATGCCAAGGCGCTGTGGATAGCCACCCATGTACTTGCCGAAGAGAGCCTCGTCGAAGTAGTCATGACCAGCTGGCACAGGAGTGTGAACAGTATAGAGAGATGAAGCGCGAACCAACTCGAGAGCCTGGTTGAAGTTCAAGCCATCCTCCTCGATATAGTCGCAGAGACGCTGCAAGTTGCAGAGAGCTGCATGACCCTCGTTGCAGTGATAAATCTCCTTCTTGATACCCATCTTCTTCAATGCGAGCATACCACCGATACCGAGCAGAATCTCCTGCTTCAAGCGGTTCTCCCAGTCACCACCGTAGAGAGAGTGAGTGATAGGACGGTCGAACTCTGAGTTCATATCATTATCTGTATCCAGGAGATACAACTTGATACGACCTACATTCATCTGCCATACGTATGCATGTACCTGATAGTTTGTGTAAGGCACATCAACTACCAATGGGTTACCATTCTCATCATATACTCGCTCGATAGGGAGAGAGTTGAAGTTCTGAGCATCATAGTTAGCAATCTGCTGACCATCCATACTCAAAGACTGCTTGAAATAACCATATCTGTAGAGGAAACCAACAGCACACATATCCACGTTGCTGTCAGAAGCCTCCTTCAAGTAGTCACCAGCAAGCATACCAAGACCACCAGAGTAAATCTTAACCACCTGGTTAATACCATACTCCATGCAGAAGTAAGCAACTGAAGGGCGCTTAGCATTAGGCTTCACATCCATGTACTCGCGGAACATCTTATAGACGTTCTTAACCTTAGCCATTGTCTCCTTGTCCTTAACAATAGCCTCCTTGCGGTCGTAGCTCAAACGCTCCAAGAGCAATACAGGGTTAGCATTGCACTTCTCGTACAAATCAGCATCGAGGCTCTTGAACAAGTCACGACCTTCATAATTCCATGCCCACCACATATTGTGAGCGATCTCATCCAAGCACTTCAACTCCTTAGGAAGGCTTGATTTAATGGTTGTCTCCTTCCATTGAGGAGCATTAGCATAGTCTGCCTTAATTTTCATTGTGTTTTATTTTTAAGATGTATATTTTCTATCTTGCAAACATAGCGATTCTTGCAGAATCCAAATATTTGTTTTATGGCTTACGCCATCAAGAAAGAGAGATTATTATTTCTTCATACGAACTTCAGCCTTGCGCAGGGCAAAGTCATAAGCATCATAGTAATACTCGATAAAGTGTTTCCACAATGCTTTTTCTGAAAGAATCTCAGCATTTTTACGACACTTGTTCACCTGTGTCTTGGTGAATCCCGAGTACTTAGCTACGGTATCCTTGATAGCATCAGCTACCTCAGAATAATTATAGTCGGTACGCTTGATAACCTTCACACCATCCTCTATCTCACTGTAACTTCCCTTCTCTGAGTTAGCCCAAAGACCGAAACCAGCCAAATCGGTGGTGATACAAGGCACCTTGAACGCAACAGCCTCCAATGGAGTATATCCCCATGGCTCATAATAAGAAGGATAGATACAGAGGTCATTACCCAACACTACATCATAGTAGCTCTTGTTGATAATGCCATCATCGCCTGTCAAGTAGCAAGGTAAGAATATCAGTTTCACCTTGTCTTCCTTATTATTATGCATATTGAAGTACTTCAGCATACCCAATACATTATCATGACTCATATTATGCAACCAATGGGTAATCTCCGGAACCTCCAATGGCGTGTCAAACTTCTTACCGCTATTCAGACGATCCAACAGATCCTGACGTGGATCTCCTACCCAACCAGGTACGTCAATGAATGCCAATACATTCTTCTTCAAATTGTTGTCACGAAGCAAGCGGTTCATTGCCTCAATATAGACATCGATACCCTTGTTGCGGAACTCGTAGCGTCCGCTGGTAGAAACGATGAGCGTATCATCATCCAAATCTGTACCCATCAAAGCATTGGCTACATCGAGCAAACGCTTTCTTGCCTCCTTACGTTTCTTTGTAAAGGTACTTGCTTTAGGTACAAAACTATTGTCAAATCCGTTAGGCAAAACGAAATCTACCGGTTTATCGAGCAATTCCTTGCACTCGTTGGCAGTAATATCACTCACTGTTGTGAAACAATCAACATACTTAGCAGTCTGCTTTTCTATAGAATGCTTGCTTTGCATATTGAGTTCCTGCGCCATCTGATCACCATTATAGGCAAAAAGATAATCGTAAAGAGGCTTATTATTACCGGCAATACTACGACCGATACTTGTAGCATGCGTGGTGAACACAGTAGCCACCTCAGGAAGATGCTTGTTCACATAGAGCACACCAAGTCCTGTCATCCATTCATTTCCATGATAGATAACTTTCTTGCCTTTTCCAACAACATGTTTGTAGAAACTCTCTACTACCAGAGCGGCAGCATAAGAGAACATTGATGCTTCGTCATAGTCACCATAAGCATGAAGACTATCAACCTGATAGTCCTGCCATAGTTGTCCATAGATCTGGTCTTTAACAGCATAGTAAGGATTAAAATCTACCAAAACAGCTACTGGCTCTCCCGGTATATTCCATCTACCTACTTTAACCTTTAAGCCCTCTTTCAGAGCTTCTGCTTTCCACTCCGCATAAAGCGTATCATCTTGAGAGAAATAAGGATTCACCTTGTCTCCCCAGCAATCAGGACCAATGAAGATTAGCTGATCCTTTAACCTTTCCGTAAGAGTCTTAGCTCGAGTTGAAAGAACGGTGTAGATACCACCAACTTTATTACACACTTCCCAACTAGACTCAAATATGTAATCTGGAAATAATCTTTTCTTTTCCATATATAATTATCAATAAACACCGCAAAGATAGATAAATATTTGCAAAAAAACGAATTAATCTTATTAAAATCCTAAAAAAAATGCAGTTTTCTTGATTTAAATGAATAACTTTGTCGCAGTTAATTGAAAAAAGAGATGAAAAGAAAGATTTTAGCAACATTATTATGCCTAATTAGTATATCTAGTATGGCACAAACAGACAGCACCCTATTCAAGGGGGAGATTACAAACAAAGAGTATGATGTCTATATGAATATAGACTTCTACCATAAGAACCTCAAGGTTCCAGGACAGGAACTGTTCGGTGAAATGCCCGGATATTTCGGTGACAGACGTGATAGTCGCAAATGGCTGATTACAGATGCTGACATAGAAGGAAAGACCGCTCATCTATCCATTATCAATGATTACGGGAGCGAAGATCTTACTGCCGACCTCATAGCCTTGCCCGATGGTAGTTACGAGTTGCAGCAGAAAGATGGAAGTAACCTGAAAATTGCCCGAAACCGGAAATGGGTGAAGATTCCTAAAAATCTGAAATTCACCAAGCAGTAGACAAAGCACTCAGAATATCGCAGAAATACCCCTCGCTATTATGGTAAATAGCGAGGGGTTATTATATTATATAGCAAGAGTAATTATACTAAATAGCCAGTGTTATTAAACAGAAAAGCCCCGACTACTTTCGTAATCGAGGCTTCTGAAATTGAAAGGAGGCGGCTA
>JAJWFY010000020.1:0-51712 GCA_021615735.1 Segatella copri
TTTACGTTCCAACCTCTCTTATTCTCCTTTGGCTGCTTTAGAGCTTTATGTTAAAAAAAATAAGTCATAGTTTTCTCCCCCACAACTCATAGTTTCTTTCATCATAACTCATAGGTTTCTTCCCAGCATCTCATAGGTTTCGGCATCATATCCCAAGGTTTTCAAGTCCAAAAGGGCTAAAAAAAACAAACGGACAAATTGAATTTGTCCGGACAAATTATCCATACCCTTATAAATCTCTCATTTTTAACAACTTACAAGCCACCGGACAAAAGAGCCGGACAAATTCAATTTGTCCGTGTTTTAAAAATCGAGGCTATTCCAGCGTCAGCCATTACCATAAAGTATAGTTTTAGAACCAGACAAACTCATTAAATAAACAAATCATCTAAAAATAGCGTCTATTCCGCTACGAAACTGTATTTTTTATAGTTCGTAGCGGAATAGACGTTGTTTTAACACTTCAGTTCTATACTCGTAGAATCTTATCCATAAACCGACCAAGATAGATAAACTTTCATCTATGACTCATATTTTAACCATCATGCTTTGACAGCCTACAGCGCACTATCAGAGATTGAAAAATCAAAGAAGAATAAAGGTAGAATCCGAAACAGAAGCTTGCCAAGTTATCTGTTTCGGATTTTTTTGATACTGATTTCGTTTGGATGAGCCGATTTTTAGAGACTACCAGATAAGACTTACTTTTTACCTTTTGCTACATGAAAACGATAAATGGCGTGGATGAGCACATAACGGGGCACTGTGTTATAGTATTTCTCTACTCTGCCCTGCGCATTGATAGTTCTATCCACTTTCTTCAACTGATGGAACACATCGAATGCATCAGCCTTCACAACCAATTTTCCCTTGAAAAATGGTCGGGAAAGGCGGAAGTTCCATAATAAATTGTCATCATTCATCACAGACTCACCATATCCACGTCGACTATACATCGAAAGGTCGGTGTCAAACGAGAACCTGAAAGGAAGTGCCAATACTGCACTCAGCCCATAATGATAGTTGCAAGCATCAAGGGTTTCGAAATCCTTCTGTTCGCCATTGGAATGAAGACAGGCTACATAAGTATTCACTCCCAAAGAATGCTTACCCAGTTTGTAGTCCAGACGCAAATCTTCAGAAATGGTGGATGTCTTTACTATACTCTTCTTCATCTCCACAGTTGCAGCATCACTAATCATATCAACACTGTTAACATAGCCCAAAGAGGTAACCGTATTAAATATCAGTCGTTTCTTCTTATCAACATTACCACTCAATCCTAAGCGCAAGCTTGTATTCCAGTTACCATTCACATTGGTTGGCGAGAAAGTACGCCTACCAGTGTTTTTATCATATATAAAGCCCATAGCCACTGCATCGGTGGTAGAAGTATAATCGTATTTAAAATCATACATCAGAGACTTCAAACTTCCATTATAGACATATTGCAGATGATGCAACATTGAGTTCTTCAGTTTTTCATTTCCATAACGCTTTACATTCAGAGGGTCTGCATCATCTATATAATCAAACAGATAGAGCATCTGAGGAGCTACCTGAGTTATAGAATAGACCAAACTGCTAGAAAACTTTCTGTTTTTTCTATTTCCGCTCCAATATAGGGTAAACTCCGGGTTCAGGAAACTTAAATTACGAGAGAGTTCCTTATCTAGAGATGCCCTTCTATAACGCATATTCTCATGCGAGAAGTTGAAGTTCCACTGGCTCTTGAACAAAATATCATTCTTTGCATCTTCTACCACCTGCCAGGAAAAAATCGCAAACGGCTTATGCGCATCAGTATGAAAATCATACAGATAACTATTAGCCGCATCTATCGTTGAAAGATAATCAGTAACAGATGGCAAGACACCTAATTCATGATTGGCATCAGCTCCCCATCCTGCAAGTTGATCCAAACGATAAAGACTATTCTCTTCATGAGAATACTTCTGCTCATAACCATATTGAATAGCTCCCCACAACTTATCAGAAACATTGAAGGAGTACCCCAAGCCGCCATGATAACGATACCCTTTAGAAGACCAAGGTACATAACAGCGACGATAATCATTATTTCCAGCAACATTTCCTGAAGCATAATCAAGGCTATAAATGCTATATCCCTCATCATCTTTACCAAGCACTTCACCACCAAGCTTTAGCTGCAACATATCTCCAGCTTCATTTACGATGAAATCTGAACTGTAGTCCAATGATGCAAGCCAACTCTTCAAGTCGTTTTGGCTTTTGCTTTCCACTCTATTAATCAAGTTCTTATACAGTTCACCTGTTGAAATCGGGAAGAGACAATTCCACATCTGTTCCTGATTTTCCCAACTTTCAGCCATCAGAGCTGAATAAAAGATGGAATTCTGCTTACGGCGAGAGTAATTGGCTTTTTGGTCTATCGTCATATAGCATTTAGAATTTCTGCCACCAGGAGTCAGCGTCAACATGTTGTTCATATTGAGATAGAAATTACAATACTTTGCTTCATTCATAGAACGCTCGTATGTATCCCCCGATGACAAGAAGTTGGTGCGATACGCATTCGTTTCCTCATGATTATCATAATGAGTAAGGTCGGCATTACTTCTCAACCGGAATCGGTTGAATCTATCATCCACATTCAGGTTCACTCCCACCTTCCTTGTTGTCAATCTAGACATCGGCAGCTTCTCCGGTGTCCAGTCAGAGCCTTGCATCGGTGCACCACCATCATTCATATTATTAAAGTTGCTGAATATTGCCAACTGCGAATGGTCAGTTGTACGCAAAGCAAACAAGCGCGCCAAATACAAGTCATCATTTGCCATACCAGCATCCACATTGCCCAACCAGCCAATATTATATTGTTTCTTCAGGTTGACATCCATCACATATTCATCCTCCTCAACCTTTCGTTTGGCAAACAGATTTAGGTCAGTTTTCTTTTCATATACCTTGATGGAGTTTACCGCGTATGTAGGCAAGTTCTGCAAGAGTACCGTATTGTTACCCTTGAAGAAATCCTTGCCATTAAGCAAGAGGCTCTCCACAAAACGTCCATTAACATAAATGCTGCCATCCGACTTCAATTCCGCACCAGGCAGTTGCTTGATGAGTGCATCGAGCATGGAGCCTTCGGAAAGTTGGAAGGCATCAGCATTATACACCAGCGTATCACCCTTGTGATAGAATTTCACCTTGGTAGCCGTGACTGTTACTTCATTCAACTGCAATTCATCATCCAGTTTTTTCTTCTTACGTAAGAAAATGGTAGGAAAATAACGGGTGTTCACTCGTTTGCTAGCCTTTACGTCAAAAGAAATACTTTGTGGCACATAGCTATCATGCTCAACTTTAATGGTATATTTCCGATTGTTAGTTACCCGAAAGACAAAGCCACCATCATTTTGATTCAACCTGCTATTAGAAGTTTCCACCTTAACAAGGTTTCCATCGGCATCCATCAGACTAACCTTTGCATCATTTATTGCAGTATGAGTAACAAAGTCTTCGACCCACCCCCAATATTCCACAGTTTTTTCCTTATCTTGGGCAACTACAGACATTGCCCAAGATAACACCAGAATAAACAGTATAACTTTAATATACTTCATGATTACATTTGTTTGTTATTAACTTACATTATTATTTCGTATCTGCAAATTTATGGAAAAATTGTCAAATAACAAAATTTTGGTTCGTGATAATATCCACCAAGAATCCACCATTACATTTCTATATCATCATAACTCCCTGTTATCATGAGAATCAAAAGCTTTAAATATTCAGTAAATTACTGAATAAAGTAGAGGCTCTTTTATCGTCAAACAGTTTTCGATTTATTTTTTGCTTAGCATTACTTACGTTTTTGGTTGTTGTATTGATCAAAAATGCAATGGCTGTATTATCTATTCCCAGGTAAGCTAAGATACAAATCTGAAACTCTTGAGGACTCAACTTTCCCTTCCTTATTCTTTCAAACAAGAGAGGTTTATATTGCAGTAATGCATCATATAATTCTTGCCAATCTTCTTCCACTGGATCGATATGATTTCTCTTTGGCTTCGACATTTCCATAAATCTTACTACAATATCACTTCCCATCAACATCTTCTCCTTGTCTAGCAAATTATACTTTTCGTACTTTTCCCTATACTCTCGAAGGATATCCTGCAATGCGGCAATTTCTTCTTGCTTCTTGTGGATAAAAATGTCTTTATTCTCTTGTAACAAACTCAATTCCTCACTAGCTTTCTCTAGTCTTTGGTTTACTTTTGCTATTTTTTGAGACATCCGGTTCTTCATTCTCTTGTATTTCCCAACAAGAAAACCCAAACTGCACAATACCATAAAACAGATAAACATCCAGAGATACTTGTTTCGCTCTTTATGTAATATCTCCTCGTCAATCTTTTTCTGCAATCTGGTATAATCGTATAAAGAATTTGCCTGAATCACAGCATCAGCCTGAGTACTATTCAAGATTTTATCCATTTCCTGCTCACTAAGTACTGCATATTTCCTGACAGAATCCTTTTGGTCTAATTTACTAAAAACAGACAACAATCCATTGCAAGACTCATATTCCATCCCGTATGCCCCTAGCTTTCGGAAATAGTATTCAGATGAATCCAACCTGTGTATTCCCAAAAAATAAAGCCCTTTTGCCTTATAATAATGTTCATGTCCTTGTTTTATATTATGATGACTGTCAAACAACCCTGACTGCGATTCAAAGAGAGACATATAATGAGCTGCCTTTTTATAATTGGCTCGATTCAATAATGTATAAATAAGTCTAGGATAAGACAAAGCAGCTTCTTTACGCATTCCACTCTGCAAATACAGTTTACGACAATGCGCTTGTAAATTCAAAGCTTTTAAAGTATCTCCCATACTATAATATTCAATAGATGCAAATAATAATCCTTGTATCCCGTCTTTTTTGTTATTGGAAAGAAAAGAATAATCACTATACTTATGAAAATTTTCGACTGCTTTGCTATGCAAATATTGTCTGCTATAAATCTCAGCCATTTGCCCATAAACCTTAGAGAGAGTACAATAATCACACTTCTTACTCAACGTATCAGCATACTCTACAGCCTTTTTATAACTCATCATTGCTTTTGGTGCCTCCTTTTGGTCACGATATACACATCCCATTAGATAATAAGCTTGCATTTTCTCATTATCACTTCCTTTACTATCATAATAATCCACCACCTCTTGAAATATGGAATCAGTAGGCATAGATAGATAAAGTTTGTTCTGCGCCTTAGCCATCAGCAGCCGCTGCTTCATTACCACCTTACGAGATGCATTCCCCATCTCCAAAGAATCAAAACGGCACAAACTATCATAGGCAGCTTGCGGATGGGGTTCCATCAAGCTGTCTATAACCTGTAATCTCTGCATTTGTACCCGATTTCCGGTACACCCTACTAATATATATAATAAGGTGAAGAACACAGAATATCTCAACAATATGAGTTTTCTTCTCTGCATTTTACTATTTTTAATCTCTAAAATACCATCCATTATATAAACAAGTCATCCAGAGTTACTGATGCCCTGAATATATCGGAGTATTCATTACTCACCAGTTCTGAATTTCCCACATACGTAAGGAGGAAAGTCTTGGTAGGGTTCTTTTCTTCCAAAGCCTGCAAACGGCTATTCAGCACCTGAGCATAGCCCTTGGTCACGGCATAAGGAGCCTTATAAAATTTCATCTCGCAAACATTCACCGCATCATCAGCCCTGTCTATCAGCAAGTCTATCTGCATGCCATCAGTCTCCTCGCTTCCCTTCACTATGAGCGAAGATTCCAGCGAAGACACAGCACCTATATGAAGAGCATATTTTATCTGCGAAATATGCTGCAAACAAACCTCCTCGAATGCAATGCCACGCCATGAGGCAACATCGCTCTCCTTCAAATGCTGCTGCCAGTAATCAGTTTGCTTTACTGCCTTCTTCTCCTTAAAATGAAGCCAGAACCAGCAAAAGGAATCAATAAGCTTATAATACTCCTCTCGCTGACTGAAACCGAAAGGAGTATATTTCACCACAAAATCACTGCCCAGCAAGGCTTTCAGCATCTTGGTAAAATCACCATTCGGATTCAAGCCGGTATGCTCTGCTATCTCCTTACGGGTGAAACCTGCATGGCGGGTACCCAAAAAGCGAACTATCTTCATACAGTCTTCGGCATGATCAAACACAGAATTGAAGAGCCTGTCAAACTCATCCCCCAGCTTCGCCTGACGGTCAAAGAACAAGGCATCTATGTTCTGAGCCAGACTATAGGATGGATTAAAGAAATTCATATAGAAAGGAATTCCACCCATAATCATATAGGCCTGCGTAATATTATAACGGGACATCTTGATGCCACGGCTCTGATAAAACTCCTCACATTCTTTCAAAGTAAACGGCGACAGTTTGATTTCGCCAGTCAAACGCCCGTATAATCCACCTTTATTACTGATTAGATTATCAAGCATCCAGGAGGTGGCAGAACCACAGACTACGAGTAACAAATTGTGGCGCATATTGCCCCAACCATTCCAGAAAGCCTCTAATGCCGTAAGAAAACCGGAACGAGCCGTATCCATCCAGGGCAACTCATCGATAAATACCACCTGTCGGGAACCATTATCGCAAGTTTCCAAAAAACGTTCCAGCAAAAAGAAAGCCTCCAGCCACGACTTAGGTTGCGCTATATCCTCCATGCCTTGACGAAGAAGCGAGAAATAGAAATTCTGTAACTGGTCTTTCAAGGTTACCTTCCGGCGACGGTCATAAGGCGACAATCCGGTATGATGAAACACCATATCATCGTGAAACACCTCATCTATCAAGAATGTTTTACCGACACGGCGACGACCATACACAGCCACAAACTCAGCCCTACCACTTTCGTAGTAACGCTTCAATTCTGCTATTTCCTTTTTTCTACCTATTATTTCACACATAATCATACCCAATTAGTTGCTGCAAATATACTACAAAATTTCGGAAACAGCGAAAGAAAATAGCGTTTATTTCGCTACGGAACCGCTTTTTTGCCGTTCGTAGCGGAATAAACGCTATTTTAACTCCATTTTAACATTTTACTTCTAATCCTCTGTTGACATATCTCTATTATATTGCCTTACGGATTTTCCACCGGCAAAACGATATGAAACACTGAATACTATTCTATTTCGCTGCCTATCAAAAGCCTTATCCAAGTATCTGCTCTCAAAACCAGGAGACTTTGTTTCTGTTATCATATCAGAATTGAAGAAGTGGAACATAAGACTATAAGTCAATGTCAACTCCAACTTCTTCTTCAACAGGAACTTCTGGATAGATACATACGGGTTCTCGAAATTCGACGAAGACTTAACTTGTGGAGAGATTGTAAAATTCTTGCTATAAGAATAGGACATCGCAAAGTTCATATCCCATTTTGGCTGATAGTACTGCAAAGACGTAACGCCCTCTACCGTCTGTATGTGGTTAGAAAATTCGTGATAACTTGCCTTGGCATTTCTATATTTCAAATCTGCCTTATACAAGAAGTCTCTACAGAATCTCTTAGTAAACGATACGGAAGCCCACCATTCCCTGTAATCAGTATTCTGGAAGACACTTGCCACATACTTGCCCGGTACACCACTCGGCAATGTTCCTTCTCGAATTTCAGTTATGGAATTGAAACTATTTGGTGAATACACATACCCCGTCTGGAAGTTAAAGCACCACCAAAGATCTATCCAATAGTTGATGCGATGAGTAACATTGGTCTTGAGCCACGGATTACCACCTACCCAAGACAGAGAATCGGTAAAATAACCATATTCACTAGATAGATTCTGGTCTGGATAACTGGTGGAACAATCATAGTTTAAGCGCATCCAATTACGTCTGGTCAGCTGATAATAGGCCATGAAACTTCCACCAACTGGCACCTGAGTTTTCTTGGCATGATTGTTATTCAAGCCCACATGCTCTGCCCAACCGGAAAACATCAATTGCGCATTATTATCAAAACGCCAATTGAGACTTGCCCACAGGCGATTTCGCAAATAACTGTTGGTGTTCAGCTTTTCGCCGGTATCATGATCTTCTCTCTTGTAACTTTTCCATGTATTCTCATAGCCAGCATTCAATGTAAGATGACCATTGGCAAAATTGGTCCATCCACTTATACGGAAGCGAGTAAAGTTCATGTGGTCCTGGAAATGATTATTCAGCACAAATCCCGTACTCTCTGTCTGATCTGTAAGACTGCGGGTTGGAGAAAACCTGTAATTGAAATCGGCAGTCCATCTTACTCTTCCCACATTGTTACGGTAGAACACAGCCATCGAATGTTCACTATCTCTCACATGGGTGCGTATATCGCGAGTCAATCTTGTCTCGGTATGAGTATTTTCATCTGTCCGCAATATAGTATAATGATTATAGGTATCATGATCACGCCCAGCACCATATTGATACACAAACGAAAGAGACTGATTTTTCTGTATGGCATAATCCAGGCTAAGCAATCCCGAACGGTATCTTTCAAATGTGATGATATTCCTAATACCATCAGGATTGTTCACTAGCGTTTCCTTGATTCCATTCTGCAGGTAATTCTTTGACCAGTTCGTGTCATACGCACCTTGTCCAAAGTAACTATAGGCAAAAGCATAAATATTCCACTTGTTTTTGGTATATGAAAAATTTGCCGTCGTATTCTCAAAGATGTATTTTTTGTCATTCTCGCCATTCAGATTGAAGCCTTCATTATTAAAGAGCATGCCTTCATAGCCTTCATAGTTCTTCTTGGTATGCAGGTTTATCAATACATCATAGCCTTGGTATTGACCTTGCGGTTTATCAATCACCTCTACCTTGTCAAAGCGAATATGCTGAATATTCTGCAGATAGTTCATATCTTTTTCTACGCTATCTACCAATACTATGATATTGGAGGAATTGTGATAAGTTAAAGAACGGTCCACAAAGTTATAAGTAAAATTAGGCAGCTTTCCCAACATTTGGATAGTACTAACTGTACCACGACGCAAATCCTTGGTTATTGCTACTTTCATCCTGTCACCACTTTGCAGAATAGAGCTTCCCTTTATGCTGACTTCCTTCAACGTGTCGGTTTTCCATATTCCTGTATGCAGGGAATCATCAGGAACAGTTTCTCGCATCACACGATTAGTAGCCATTCCCTGAATAGCTACCATCTGCACCATAAAGAGTAGAATTAAAATCTTTCTCATAACTTATTCACAATTTATTAAATATAATTTTTTTACCAAGAAGAACCATTTTTATTCCAACATCAGCCACCCATCTGCCGTCCAGTTGATTTTCTTCTGAACCAGGATGCTGGCACCATTCTTTGGCACGCTGTAACCATGGCAGAAGAAGTAATCGCCATCAGGGAAGGAGTAGGCAGAGCAATGACCCATCGCCTCATATTCCTTCTTATCACCTTCCAACAGCAAGGTGCCACCGCCATTGCGCATGTCCTTGACATCCTTGTCCAGATAAGGACCAGCCACCTTCTTGCTTCTGCCCACGGCTACACGATAGTTGCTCTTGATGCCACGGCAACAGTAATCCCAACTTACGAAGAGATAGTAATAGCCACCATGCTTCATGATGAAAGGAGCTTCGATGGCATTGGTGCCGGCAAACTTAGAGGTAGGATTCGGTTCTGCCGAAGCATCGCCCACAGTATGACGGCGGGCAATGGTCTGAGGCTTGGCACCCTTCTTGACATGCATCGTCTTTTTATCCAACTTGATCATCTGGATACCATCCCAGAAAGAGCCCCAGGTAAGCCAAGGGTTTCCCTTCTCATCAACGATGAAATTCGGGTCGATGGCATTCCAGTTGTCTCTATCGCCCTTGGAGGCGACGAGGCAGCCCTCATCCTTCCATCCATCCTTATCAGATAAGGAAGTATTGCTCAGCAAGCCGATGGCAGAAGTATTCTTGCCAAAGGTAGAACAGGAATAAGCCAGATACCACTTGTTCTTGAATCGGATAACATCCGGTGCCCAGATATGAGTGGTAAAACCAGGCACACTATCATGCGTCCATGCCGGAATCTCGCTGTTTTTGAGTACGCCCTGAGGAACGATGGTCCAATGCTTGCGGTCGGTGGAAGTCATCTGCGTGATGCCATGACCTGTGCAGTAGAGATAGTACTTGCCATTCTCATACGCCATTACGGGGTCGTGGACAAAAGGAGTATCTACCACAATCGGTTCCTGCGGAGCATTCTGTGCCATCATCTGACAACCGCCTTTTACAGCAGGAGCAGCAATCATCATTGCTGCTCCCAAAAGTATTTTAGAAATCTTCATATAATTACACCTTATTATATATAAGAGAATTACTTGTTCACAAATTTCTTTCCGTTCACAATCACTACACCCTTGTAGCTCTTGTCTACCTGCTGACCGGAGAGGTTGAACCACTTGCCATCATTCTTCTTCTGGATGATGATAGGGTTCGAGATGCCTGTAGAAAGGCTTGAGCCGTCGATGTAAGACTTCTCGTTCACGAAGAAGAGGACAATCTTAGATGGCTTAGCCGTCAATGTGGTGGTATAGGTATAATGATATACCTTGTTGGTTGTAGTCGTGATGGTAGATTCCATCTTGAATACGCCTGCAGCAGTCAAGCTAACAGTCATATCAACCAAAGAGCCATTCAAATCTTTCCTAAGATTTGGACGATCTTCACCGCCGCTCCAATCAAAATCATCGGTAAATCCTTCTGCATTGTGGTTAGCTCCCCAACCGAATTTATCGTTGCGGATTACGAAGTACTCTTTATCTGCTCCATAGCCAGCATCCTCACGCTTTATCTGGGTAGCCGCCAAGCACCAGTTGTTCCATACCGCAGACATATCACTATAGTTATAGAACTTAAACTGCATCTTCTTGCCAGCCTGCAACTCGTAGTAAGGAGAGAAGTTTGTCCACCAGCCTGAAGTTGTATTCTTCTGTGCAGAAACAGGATAGTAAACCGGAGTACTTTCCTCAGCCTCAGCATCGATATTCAGGGTATAATCCTTAGTATATTCATAACCATCCTTGCTGATAGTCATGGTCATAATTACCTTACCCTTGCCTTTTACTACGCCCTCATCGGTCAGAATAGAAGGATTACTTGACTTCCATAAAACAGTAGCACCAAGATGACCCTCTGTTGGGAGCTTTGGCATAGAATTCAAAGTAGCACCATCTGCAAAAGGAACACTGGTCTTATCCAATGTATATTTGATAGCCGCCTTGGCATCAGCCTTGCTTCCCCAGATACTCAAGCCGCGAGTCTGCAAACTGGCACCACCCGATGTAGTCAAACCGTCAGAAGAACTGAGGGCTGTAAAGCAGAGAGCCTTGATATTGGTATAATCAATGGTCTGCTCGGTAAGCACACCCTTGAACTTCACCTCAGCATTGGCTGTAGCAACACCCTTCAAGGTAAGATTGATGTAGCTTGTACCGCTCACCAGTTCCCATTTTCCGGTATACTCACCCGAGATAGAACCATTTGCATTGAGATGGATGGTAACAGGCTTCTCATAAGCCATTGCTGCCGTGTTCTGACGGTAAGGGTGAGCTATGATCTGATAATCACCCTCTACCTCTGTTGCATCATAGAGCTGCTGGGTAGCAATATCATTATCAGTATAAGTTTCGCCGCTAAACTCGTAAGGAGCAGCAACCAGCCAACCGTCCTGGTTTACGAAGAGCTGATGTACACGAACCTCATGCTCCTCACCTCTGTTCATAAAGCGGGTATGGTAAACGATGAG
Organism: Segatella copri; assembly: GCA_021615735.1. GTDB lineage: Bacteria > Bacteroidota > Bacteroidia > Bacteroidales > Bacteroidaceae > Prevotella > Prevotella copri_Q. The sequence continues at coordinate 11,822 of JAJWFY010000020.1, forward strand.
TGCACGTCCCTTATGGTCTACGATGGCAGAGTTATGTCCCTGAGCCAGTTCGGCATTAGGCATGGTTTCCCACTGGTAGTTGCCGAAGAGTTTCACACCCTCATCGCGCTTGGCATCACCACCGAAGTTAAGAATATACTTGCCATACATGGCATCAATACCCGTTGAGGTCAGACAGTCCTTATAAGGTCCGTCAGGTTTCTCTGAACGGAAAACACGAATCTGATAGCCACCAGCAGCCGTCAAACCGCCATAACTCATGAAGAGATAATAGTACTTACCTACCTTCTGGATATAGCTAGCCTCGCCCGAAACATAATATCCGCCGGCAATCTTCTTGCCGAAATAAGGATCAGAAGTACAAGCCTGATTGTAGGAACCAGGAGTCGCATCAACACCATTAATCTGATAAGGGAAGGTATAAGTGTAATCGCGAAGACCGTTGGTCTTATCGAGTCTGATCATGAAGATACCACCCGACCATGAGCCGTAACTCATCCAAAGTTTATCATCATCATCATAGAACACACATGGGTCAATACAATTTGGCCAGTATTCTCCCCAGTGAGCACCATAAGCATCGCCTGGAGTAGCATAGCGGGCAGGAAGCGAAGTGCATCCTGTAGCAATCGTCAAATCGGTATTCTTCCAGTCATCTGCTGCAGCATAGCCATTATGGCCGAACTTACCAGAGAAGCCTCCGCAGATAACAGGTCCCTGATATACCCAAGGGCCTTCCAGATCATCGGAAGTAAAACATACGATAGTAGAACACCAGTAGTCACCATTCAGACTCATGTACATGCACCATTTCTTCATGGTCTTGTTGTAGATAACATCAGGAGCCCACTGCATACCGGCTACGTTATTGGCTGTGTTAGTCCAGGTACCATTCACCTTGATAGGTCCCTTATACTGCCATCCATGGGCATCGAAGTTGCCGAAAGCCACTTCCTCGCCCTTATAGTTCTTCACCTTCTTGATGACGTGAGTGGTGTAAGCATCTTTAAAATTAATCAGTTTGCCATTCACATCAGCAAAAAGACTGTTACTGGTTCCGGCATTCTCCTCACCCGTCTTAAAGGTGTTCCATCTCTGATAGTTGACCGAAGCAAAAGTCCTGGCTCTGCCCAGATGCGAACCATAGATATAATATTTAGGGTTGGTGGTAGCGTCCGTAACATCCATCACGATAGAAGGGTCATGCACCGCGATGCGCCCTGTTATCGTTTGGGTAGCGTATGCATTAGCCAGATCATTATCGCCGACAGCCGTCTGAGCCATAGCTCCGTTCATCGCCATCAGACTCATGACAGAAAGTAATAACTTCTTCATACGATTTCAAGTTTAAGATATGATTATTTTAAACCAAGGAAGGTCTATGGTGTTTTCGCCATAGACCTCACCTAAAATATAATAATGTATATCGACAAAGATTACTTGCCGGTTGTTTCACCCTCAGTAGTCTCGCCACCTTCAGTGGTGTCGTCCTTCTTAGGAGCATCAGAGAGTTCCCAACCTGCATTCTGTCCTAAGTTAGGATTCTTCTTGTAAGTGTCATCAGGCACTGGGAAGTAATAATTCTTAGGAATAGAGAACGCACGAGTAGGATGGGTATTATCGTTGCGATAAGTATATACCTGGCTCTCATTAGGAGTTACAACAACGCTATAGATGTTGTAAACCTGCTTGTAGCGTGGCTCACTCTTCTCTGTAGCAGCACTCTTGCCATCAAACAATTTCCAGCGGCGCTCATCGAAGAAACGGTGATCCTCGAAAGCCAACTCGATGCGGCGCTCATTGCGGATACGCTCACGAAGCTGCTCCTTGGTCATACCCTTGTAAGCAGGCATACCCACACGGGCACGAACCTGGTTTACATAGTCGTAGGCAGCCTCAGGACCCTTTGCCTCGTTCAAAGCCTCGGCAGCATTGAGCAGAATCTCCGCATAGCGGAAGATAGGGCAAGCGGTAACGTATGTGGTAGGGTTCTTGAAGCTCATATTGTGAACGAACTTCTTAGAGTAGTAGCCGGTAGTGGTACCACCATGAAGATCCTGGTAGTCTTTGCCACCTACAGATACATCCACTGTACGCTCCTCGTCCTGGCTCTTGTCTCCCCAGATACTTCCCTGGTGGAAGATGGTCTGTTCCAGACGTGGGTCACGGTTCTTGTATGGATCCTGATCTTTGTAAGAAGGATCCTGGTCGATAGGAAGGCCATTGATGGTCTCGTAAGAATCAACCAGATTCTGTGTAGGGTTTACGCGACCGGTAGAGTTCACATTACCGGAGAAACCACAAGGAGTGTTGAACATCTCAATTTCTCGTGTATTCCACTCACTGCGGCTGAGGATATACTCAGGGTTCAGGTGAGGGGTACTGGTGAAGCACTCATAATAGTTCTTGTTAGGGTTGTTATCGCTTGTAGTGTACAGACGATAAGGGTTGGCAGAACTCTTGTTGGCATTGATGAAAGCGAGGGCTGCATCAGCAGCTTCCTGCCACCAGGTAACATCATTTGTAGGATTGTTCAGTGCAGAAGCACGATAGAGCAATGCTCTTGACTTCAATGCATAGACAGCAGCACCATTGATACGTCCCCAGTTCTCATTTTCATTGCTGTAACGGAATGGGAGCGCACCGCTCTGGATGATGGCATCGCATTCATCAGCTACCCATTTCAATGCTTCAGGAGCTGGAGTACGGGCAATAGAAGCAGCCTCTGCATTATCCAACACATGATCCTCGATAGGCACTGCACCGAAATAGCCAATCATATCGAAATGAAGGATGGCACGGATGAAACGCGCCTCTGCCTTGTAACGGTCGCAGAGTTTGTTGTCGTCACCGCTCTTCTCTGCATTTCCGATTACGCTCTCACGTGCCTTTGAAATGAAGTCGTTGCAGACACGGATGCCCTTCAGATCGTTGCTCCAATAACTATTGGCAAACCAGTGGTTCTTTGCATCGTATGAATCGTTCAACACACTGTGATAGTAATGCACATTCCAGTAAGAAAGGGCATTATCGGTCATACAGTCACGAGAAGCTGCACGGAACTGACCATCAGTATATCCCGCAAAGGCATCAGGCAAATAGGTATAGGCATTTGCCAAGACACCACGGGTACGGTCGTAGTTGCTGTAGATGTTCTCGTCGGTATAAGTCAAGTCGACTTCCTTATCGAGGATGTCGCTGCAGGAGGTCATACCTCCTACAGCCAGCATCGCCAATGATATATTAACTAATATCTTTTTCATATTCGTTTTTGATAAAATTGATTAGAAACCAATGTTAATACCAAATGTAAATGACTTTGTCTTTGGATACCACCAGCAGTAGCTCAATGGCTTCTCTGGGTCTACATCATCTGGCAGACTGCTGAAGGTAGCAATATTGTAAGCGCTGAAGTAAACGCGGCACTTAGTCATCCACAACTTAGAAATCAACTTAGATGGCAAAGAGTAACCTACCTCGATATTACGGATAGACCAGAAGTTTCCATTGCGTACCCAGATATTGTTCTGATAAGAACCTGTAGCACGGTCGGAATCAACTGCATCAAATCCATTATATACAGGACGTGGATAAGTAGCATTCACGTTGCGAGGATCAGAAGGATCATCAGTATAGTAACCCCAAGCCTTTGTTACCTCATGGGTACCCATGTTACTCCAACCACTGTAGCTGATAGCTGGTGAAAGGAATACAGAGCGACGGAGATAAGCATTCACAATCATGCGGGCATCGAAGCCCTTGTACTCGAAACCGAAGTTGAAGGTTGGAATCATCTCAGGAATGATGGTGTATGAATCTGGCACCATATCCTTTGAGTCGATCACACGGTCACCATTAATATCCTTGAACACCGCTGTACCCAACTGTTGTGCTCCATTAGAGAAGCTGTTGTATGGATACTTTTCCGGATGGTCGATGGCATCCTGCTGAGAGGTTGCAATCAGGTTAGGATCTGAAGCCCACTGGTCGAACTTATAGATGTTCCATCCACCCACACGGTTGGTACCTGTCTGAGCCTGCTCATAGAGTTCGGCTACCGAAGTGTTGTCATAGATTCTATGACCTGCCTTGCGCTGCCACTCTACATCTGGTGCAGTTTCATCGATATCGGTAACCTTGTTGGTGTTGAAGGTAAGCTGCCCCTCGATGAAGTATTTGAAGTCCTTGCCGATATTGCCACGATGTCCGAGAACGAGTTCGTAACCGCGGCTTTCAACCTTACCATATGAATCCTGTGCTACAGGCACACCAAGTATGGTTTCTGGCACGGTTGAACGGGATACCAGGATGTTAGAACGCCACTCCTTGAAGACATCGAAGCTACCATAGAGTTTGCTGTTCCAGAGGTTCCAGTCAACACCGAGGTTTACCATCTTGGAGATTTCCCACTTACTGTTGGCATTACCGGTCTTGCTCTCAGCATAGCCATTCACAAGAGTTCCGTTATAACCGAAACCGTAACCGGTAGCTGAACCATAGATACTCTGATATGGGTAACGGCCTGCACCAGTAGAAGACTGACCAGCTTCACCATAAGAAGCACGGAGCTTGAGAAGATTGACAAAACCAAGTTTCTTCATCCAGGATTCCTCAGAGAGTACCCATCCTGCTGATGCACCCCAGAAGGTTCCCCAACGATCGTCTGGTGAGAAGTTGTCACATCCCATACGAGAGAGGTTGACTGAGGCGATATACTTGTTGGCATAGTCGTATGTTCCCTGGAAGTTGTATGCCAGATATCGGTTTGAAGATGCACTCTGCTGGGTAGAGTAATCTGAACCTGCTTCCTCATTACGGTAGTAACGGGCAAAGGCACGGGCATCTACATTGTGCTTACCGAAACTGTTCTTATAACTTACACCACCAAACAAATTCAGGTTGTAGTAGTAACCACGCTGATTAGCTGATGGGTTGCTCAAAGCTGCCTTGGTTGTATATTTGGTATACTTGAACTGGCTGACATCTGTAATACCAGGAGTATCATAGTCGTAGTTCCATGAATCCATCTGAGCAGTCTGTGTTGACTCGAAAGTCTCGTATGCATCGAAGCTGACTGTACCGAACAAACCTAAGCCCTTCAATACAGGACTCAAATCGTACTTGGCATTCAAGGTAGAATACAAGTTACGGCGACGGTTCTTCTCCAAACCGGAACCACCCAGGTAACGTACCGGGTTGTTGGCTGTAGATGAAGAATAGATACTTCCGTCAGGGTTATGGGTAGGAGCCATAGGGTTTGCCTCGATTACACCGAAGGTAACGAGGTTGAACACGCCCTCAGTAGGCTGAGAGATGTTATCAATACGTCCACCCAAGTCGAGAGATACGTTCAGATACTTGGATACATCGATATCGATGTTAGAACGGAGGTTCCAGCGGTTCAGTACGTGCTGAGTGCTGTAACCATCGTTCATCTCTGTACCCTCGGTATTCCACATACCCTCCTGGCGCAGGTAAGAGAAGCTCACATAGTAGCGGGCACGCTGGTTACCACCACTGATTTGCAGGTTGGTACGATACTGTGGCGCAGCATCACGATACAACTGGTCTGCCCAAGATGTATTGAAGTACTGGTACTTGCGGATATCATCATCGGCGAACTGGCCACCATCGCATACGAACTTATAGTTGTCGAGCTGTTCCTGGGTGTACATAGGATCCATACCGCTCAGGTAGCGCACCTGATTACGGGTCAGCGCCATGTTGTAAGAGTTCTGAACCTCCATCTTGTTGGCGAGGGTCTGGAAACCGACTTCCTGAGTGAAATCAATCTTAGTCTTACCGGCATTACCGCGCTTGGTAGTAACCATAATCACACCATTGGCACCACGCATACCATAGATAGAAGAAGCGGCAGCATCCTTCAATACGGTGATGCTCTCGATAGGATAAGCATCGAGGAAGGAGAGGTCACGCTCTACGTTATCCACGATGATTAGTGGAGAACGGGCACTCTGGTTGGTGGTACGGATACCACGGATAAAGAGGAAACTCTCCGACCATCCTGGCTCAGAAGACCACTCGTAGGTCTGCACACCATTCAGTGTTGAGGTGAAGGCATTCTGAAGAATGGTAACAGGATGCTTCTGCAATTCCTCGCCTGAAACGACCGAACGGGAATCAGTCAAGATTTTCTTTTTCTGCTCACCGAAAGGAACAGGAGCGAGATGCTCATACTCGTCAGCATCATCTTCCATCTTGATGACGTATGTGCCGTCAAAAGTGGTAACCTTCTCCTGCGCATTCTTGTAACCTACGCTACTTACGCAGATTTCATCACTAGGAGTTACCTTCTTCAATGTAAAGTAACCATCCTTATCGGTCAGGGCAATGCGGCTTTCCTCTGCCACGTTGACAACAGCTCCAGGGATTGGATCACCCTGGCTGTTGACGATTCGGCCTTTGAGCACTTGCTCCTGTGCCAAGACAGAGCTTGAAGCACAGAGAAGTGCACTCAGCATCAAGACTTTGCTTGATGAAGATACCTTATTATATATATTCTGAATATTATTCATACGATTCTATCATTAAAAGAGTTATTCTTTCCAACCATCGTTCTGGAAGTCCTGACCAATCTTCCAAACCTCAGCCTCTGGGATTGGATAGAGGTAGAACTTGTCTTGCCACTTGCGGTGCTGGGCTACCTTACGGGTAATGGTGCCATCTGCTGCCACGTTTACACCGTAGATATCACGGCCGAGCGCATCGCCTGCTACGTTCCAGCGACGTACATCCCACCAGCGGTGCTCCTCGAAAGCAAGTTCGATGGTACGCTCCTTGTGGATGAAGTTGCGCATGGCTGACTGAGAATTCAAGTCTGCACGATCGGCTACATTACCGATGATACCGCCACGATGACGAATCTGGTCGAGCAGGTTGCAAACCTGTATCTTGTTGCCTGCATAATCAGCCTCGTTCAATGCCTCAGCATAGTTCAAAAGCAGTTCGCTATAGGTAAAGATCTTCCAGAGGCGCTTGGCTGTACCGCTGTGGTTGCTGCTCAGGATGGTCTCAGGAATATACTTGCGTACATAATAACCTGTTGGAGTAGCATTCTGGTTGCCTATAGGATTATCGCGATGACCATAAACCACATCAATGACATTGGTCTTGGTGCTGGTAGCCTGCCCCCACTCACAACCATTGTAAAGAATGGTAGCTGCGAGGCGTGGATCACGGTTCTTCCACATCTTCTGCTCTGTATAACCGCTCTCTTCGTTGATGATAGGCTTGCCGTTTACATAAACCGGAGCACCTGTTGCATCATACTGCTTGAAAGGAGCTGAACCATCTTCCATATCATACATATCTACGAGGTTCTGGCTTGGGCAAAGACCACCCTGTCCACCTTCACCTACTGGAGTATCGGTAGAAATACCGCTCCAACCGATGGCTACATCGTTGCGGAAGAAGATAACCTCAGGGTTCTTGTCAGTATAAGTGTTGAGCAACCAGGCATTGTTGTAGGCTGCTACACCACCATTGGTACGGTCTTCCAATCTATAATTCTCACCATAGTCTGCGATGAAGCCCGCAGCTGCGTCTGCAGCCTGCTGCCAGGTAACACCGCTCTGTGCTGAGTAGCGTGGACTTGCCATGTAGAGCATCATGCGAACATAGAGGGCACGTGCTGTAGGCTGGTTCACCTCACCTGCATAAGTAGCATCGCTGGTCTCTGCATAAGTCTTCAGACTGCTCTCGCATTCCTTCACCTCCTTGAAGAGATAATCCATGAAGGTCTTGAGGTCAGGGCGCTCTGTATAACCTGTCATCAGGTCACCGTTAGGGTCGAGCTCGGTTGTAACCAATGGCACAGGACCATAGCGGAGGAACAGTTCCCAGTAGAAATAGGCACGGAGGAAACGGGCCTCTGCAATATAGTTTGCCTTACGTGAATTGTAAAGTTCTACGTCAATATCTGCAGGGCGAAGTTTGTTCTCTGTGTCCTGCTCCAATGTGTTGATGGTGATATTGCACTTGCGAATACCACGATAGCGACTCTCCCAAGGAGAAGTCAACTCTGCTGCACCGCCACCACCATAATAGTTACCTATATTGAATGTGGTACGTGTACCTGATGTACCGATACTTGATTCAGCCAGGTCGGTAGCAGCATCCATCCATGAGTTGTTCACGCGGTTGGCACCGTGAAGCAGGAAGTTGTAAGTATCGTTGTGGTTCTCTTCCAACAGAGTGAAGTTACCCAACACCTCAGCTTTTGTCAACTCATTGCTTGGCTGCTTGTCGAGGAAATTGCCAAAGGCGTCTTCGCAAGAGGTGAGCGTCATTGCTCCCATAACGAGCGCCAAAGCAAATATACTATATTTCTTCATTTTCGATTCTTTTTGAATGTTCTTGAATTAGAATACGACATTGAAACCTACGTTGACGGTCTTCAAGAGTGGATAACGGTTTGAACCGTTACTCTCCGGGTCAACCAAGTCGTCGAGATGATCCCATGTAAAGAGGTTGTTGGCATTGATGTAGAAGCGGACATTGCTCATACCGACATGCTTGATCAACTCCTTAGGGAATGTATAGCTCAACTCGATGTTCTTCAGACGGACGAATGAACCGTTCTTCAGGAAGAATGAGTTCTGGCGCTGGTTGTGGTCACCGTTGCTACCGTAATGGAGCAATGGATAGGTAGCAGTAGCCAGATTCTCTGCCTCGCTCTTTGCAGGGTTCCAGCGGTTCAGGTGGATATCCTTTACCTTACCGTTGTTCTGGAAGGCGAACATCGCATCGCTGTCGTAGTAACGGGATACATGATCTACACCCTGGAACATTACTTCGAAACCGATGCCCTTATAGTTGGCGCCGAGTGTCAGAGCGTATGTGTTCTCTGGAATATCGCTGTAGCCGATGAATGTCTCATCACGGTCATCGATGAAGCCATCGTTATTCATATCCTTGTACTTCAGGTCACCAACCTTTACGTTTCCGTAAGTTGATACAGGGAAGTTAGGATTATCCAAGTCGGCCTGTGTTACGAAGCCCTCGCATACCAAACCGAAGTACTGGTTGATTGGGTGACCTTCGCGCTTGCGGTAAGCGGTCTTGTAAGCAGGCTCATCCATATTCTTGATCTTGTTGGCTGCATGAGAGAAGGTAACACCTACATTATAGGTGAAGTCCTTGCCGATGTGGTTGAAGTGATGGAGTTCCAACTCGTAACCCTTGTTCTGAGTTTTTCCGAGGTTTCCGGCAGCCATCGTTACACCTACCCACTGTGGACGACTCAAATATTCTGTCAGGATATCGTTACGGTTCTCAACGAAGTAGTCGAAGTTACCGGTCAGCATACCATTGAACAAGCCGAACTCCAAACCTACGTTGAACTTCTTGGCACGCTCCCAGGTTACACCATAGTTAGGATACTGGCTCTCGAAGATACCGGTTGTACCAGTATTACCGAAGTAGTAATCGTTTGTAATCTGGTTCCACTTTTCCTCATAGAGGAAGCGCTGAGCCACACCACCTACTGTATAAACGTCGTTACCAACCTCACCGTAAGATGCACGGATCTTCAAGTTGTTCAACCAGTTTTCTGTTGGCTTCATAAACTCTTCCTGAGTTACACGCCAACCGAGTGAGAATGCAGGGAAGAAACCGAAGCGCTTGCCCTTGAGGAAGTTCTCTGAACCGTTGTAACCAACGTTAACCTCAGCGAGATACTTGTCATCATAACCGTAAGTTACACGACCTACGAGACCCTGATAGCGCTTAGCCAGGTCTGAATTGTAACGGTAGTCGTTCTGGTTGTAAAGTACCATACCTGTAACGTCGTGCTTACCAAACTTGCGGGCGTAGTTGATCTGACCCTCCATATAGAGTTTGTAAGTCGTAGAAGAAGCCTTAGAGTAGGCCAGGTCGCCATCTACATTATACTTGGTATAAGCATCAGCACTGGTAAAGTTGTTGCGGTCGTTCAACTCATAAGTTGCAAAAGCTGCACCGAATGTCTTCTTATAATAAGAATCGTAGTCGAATGAAACCATACCACGGGCAGAAAGACCAGGAGTCAACCAGTCCATCTTGTAGTCTGCGATGAAGTTGGTCTCATTGATGGTATTGGTTCCACGATAGTATCCACCCTTGGCGAGGGCAGCTACTACGTTGTCCTGATATACGGCTGTACCACCATAGAGAGTCTTGGTTGTCTCACCATTCTGTACCTCATAAGATACTGGGAAGATCCAACCTGGAGTATGGTTGATACGTGCGAAGATATCATAGTTGTCAGCTTTCTCGTTAGTATTAGAACCATGACGGTTCTCGAAACGTGTACCGAAGTTTACGCTGAATGTCAAATCCTTAGAGAGGAAGAAGTCCATGTTGGCACGGAAAGCGTAACGGTTGTAACCAGGGCTTGAAGAGTTGCCGTAGACATCCTGACTGAGGTTCTTGATCAAAGATCCCTGGTTGTACATTTCACCAGATACATAGTAGCGCATACGTTTCGTACCACCACGTACACTTACATTGTAGCGCTGAGAAGGAGCCCAGTTGTTGAGCACCTCATCATACCAGTCTACATTAGGATAGAGAAGCGCATCAGCACCAGTCAACTCGCCGGCGCAGCTCTTGCGGTACATCTCGATGTCAGAAGCTGTATACTGTGATGGAAGACCATCGTTCTTCAAAGCCTCCTCGAGGAGAGTAACAGAGTCGTAAGAATTCAGATAGTGAGGCTTACGGGTTGGAGTACCCCACATGAAGTTGCTGGTCAAGCTAACCTCTGGCTTCATATCCTTACCACGCTTGGTAGTAACGAGGATGACACCATTCGCACCACGCACACCATAAACGGCTGTAGCAGAAGCATCCTTCAATACAGAGATACTCTCGATATCATCAGGAGCCACCTGAGAGAAAGCACGCTCTACACCATCTACCATGACCAATGGAGCACCGTCGCCAGCGAAGGTAGCACGACCACGGATGTTGATGGTAGCGTCATCGGCACCAGGAGCACCAGATACCTGAGTGGTTACGACACCAGGAATCTTACCGGCAATAGCCTGTGTAACGTTGGCTGTAGGGGTATTCAAGAGGTCGTCTGAACTAACCTGAGAGATAGCACCTACGACACTCTCCTTCTTCTGATGACCGTAACCAACGACTACGACCTCATTGATTTTCTGACTTTCGTCCTTGAGAACCACCTTGATATTACGCTGATTGCCTACACGGATGTTCTGAGCAACCATACCGATATAAGAGATTTTCAAAGTAGCGTTCTCGTTCTTCACCTGAATCTTGAAGTTACCGTCGAAATCAGTAACAACACCATTGGTTGTCAATGCTTCCATAACAGTAGCACCGATGATAGGCTCACCCGATTCATCTGACACATTACCAGATACGGTAACCTGTGCTGATGCTCCTAAAGTAAGGAGCACCAGTGCCAGGGTCAAGAATAACTTATGCAATATGTTATTGTTCATTGTTTATTCTATTTTGGTTATTATTCTGCAAAGTTAGTATTGAACCATGGATATGTTCTAACCTGCTTGATAACTTGATAAGACTTTTCATTTGTCAAGAAGACATAAAGCGGTTTACCCTCAAGTCCATCAACAAAGAAAGACATCTGAGGCAAAGACTCTCCCTGAGCTGTCACAACATCAGCTGTCATATCAACTCTATCACCAACACGTTTGAAATCAAGAGTAACAGTAGCACCATTAATATCTGTCTTCCAAGTATCCCAATTGTAGGTAGCTGTTACATTATCTCCATTCGTTGGTATATTAGCTCCCCATGTCCAAGCATCTGCTCTACAAACTGCATACTCTAAATATCCAGCCTCACCAAAAGGAGTGTTTGTGAATGCAACTACATAATTTTCCCAATTCTCTCCACCTGCAGTTGTATTGACAAATTGAATTGTCAAACGTGAACGCTCTGCAGAAAGGTCATACATTTCAGATTTCTTATCAAAGAATGCTGAAGAATTATCATCAGAACCGATTGTATATGCACCATCTTTATAATTTACAGATGTATAAGTCTCGGCCTTTTCAAATGTCAAGAATGACTTTTCTAGAGTTACAAAAGTACCCCATTCTTCTGTAGGAGCTTCCTTTTGAGTATCAAATGTACAAACTGGTAGTTTAGAACCACTTGCAGTTGTCACATATTGTTCAACATGGAACATTTTACCAGTACGAGTAACATAAAGGTCTACTGTTGCTCCCTTCATATCAGCAATCCATGAATCCCAATTATAACTTGCAGAAACGCCTTGAGCATCGCCATCGAGGAGTGAACCCCAACTCCAAGCATCACCACGACATATCTCATATTCAATATATCCATTATCGCCAAAAGCTACACCATTTGTTATGGCAAGAACCCATGTTTCATAATTTTTTGCAGCATTATTATTGCAAGTAAAACGGTAATGAACAGTACCATTACCTTTCATTTGAATATTTGGAGTTTTAGGATCAAAGAATCCGGAACTAAAATCTTCATTACCGATAGATTCTTGTTCTTTCCAAATGAAACCGCTACCTCCATTACCACCAATGGTCTTGTTCCAATCCTTCTCTTCCATCATGTTACGGATCAGGGTAACATTGTCGATAGATACGGTGTTGGTCTCCTCGGCTGTCAACTTGCTGTCTCCACCTATATATATATAAGGTAAAGAGTTGATGGAATCAACCAAGGTCTTGTACTGGAAAGAGGTAGCACTTGATGATGTCTGATAACCAGAAAGGCTCTTCTTACCATCTACGTAAAGCTGGTAACCTTCAGTAGAAAGCTGAAGGGCTACGAAATGCCACTCATTAGGAGAGAGAATACCTGTCTTCACAGAAGCAGGGTCATTCTCATTCAGGTTCAAACTCTGCAACTGGGTAGGCTTGTTGTAAACCACCTGACCATTGGCAGTGATATAGAAGTGAGCACTGATATCATTACCAGCAGCATCCTTCTCATCTGAACCAAATGAGATAAGAGGTCGGGTCAAGTCTACATCTGCGACTGTTCCGTCCTCAGCTACGGCTGCATCAATCTTTACAGCGAAAGTGATGGCAGCACCATTTTGCAACTTCACACCATTGAAAGGATTGGCAATCTTGGCACCACCCTTACCATTGATGTGCAATACATTACTTGCGAGGGTCTCATCATTGGTCACCTCACATGACTCATCGTGACTTATCATGTCTGAATACTCAGGTTTCTCTTCTGAATACTCAAAGTCATAAGTTGCCACTGTTGTCTTAGATGGGTAAATCTGTCCGCCAGCAGGATCATCCTGTCGGCCCCAGTCATCACCACAAGCAGTGAAACTTAATGCCACCATGATAGCACAAGCAAACGAAAGTAAAGTTTTTCTTAACTTCATAACTTAACGCCTTTAGGTTGTTTGTTTACTATTCAAATAGGTTATTTAAAATTCTTAAATCCTTTTTCAGTGGCAAAAGTACAATTAACCGGATTATCTTGGGTGGACAATTGGGTTTTATAGGTGGACAAAACGCATAAACAGTGGATTTTTAAGGATATTACGTGCTTATCCACCAGTTGTGTACCCACACATACAAAACAAGGGGTTACTTGACTTATATCAAGTAGCCCCTCTGTTTTATTTTATTTACTTAACAAATTATCACATCCAGGAACATTATTTCTCCGAAGAATCCAAGGAGAACTATGCCATATCTGAACTCTGAGAATCCAACTGATCCTTATATGCAGTCGGCGAGATGCCAAACTGCCTGGTGAAGCAACGGGTGAAATACTTCGGATCGTTGAAGCCTACACGGTAGGCTATCTCCGTTATATTTCGGTTGGAAGTTTTATCAGCCATCATCTTGCGCGAGATGTCGAGACGGTAGTTACGGATAAACTGGGCTGTTGGCAAGCCTGTCTCCTTGGAGAGATTCTTGCTCAGTACACTGCGGGATATACCCAAGGTATCTGCCAGTTCCTGTACACCAAACTCCGAATTATCGTAATTCTTCTCCATCACATCCATCACTTCTTCCATGAATGGACGCATAGTCTCCTCTACCATCTTCCTGTCAGCCTCAATGCTTTTTTTCTGACTGTCCTGATAACGCTTCTGGTTCTGCAGAATCATCTGGATGCGACTCTGCAGCTTTTCAGGTTCATCACTTTCCTTCATCGCAGCCTCGATAGGACGGTACAAAGCCTCTACTTCCTCTTCGCGCATCTTGTTGAGACGGCGCACATAAGCATATTGGAGCAAGGCGATGATACCTATTACAATAAGGGTAACAAACCACCAGCTCTTCCAGAAATAAGGAGTAATCTGAACTTCTACAGAGATCACCTGCTCCTTGTCGGAATTGATAGATGGGATATATTTCACCTCAAACTTATAGTCTCCAGCTGGCAGAGTGGAATAACGCACACTATGCTGACCAGCCTTGAGTTGAACCCACTCATTCTCGTATCCCTTCATGCGATAAAGGTACACGCCCTGTGTCTCGCAGCCATAATTGAGCGCAGAGAAAAAGAGGGTGAACGACTTATCACTCTCATGGATACGCAACTTTCTGGCGATGGAGATATCTTCTTCCAGATAATCGCTGCCGGCAAAGACAGGCTGGTTATCTACCAGAAGTTCGGTAAAGCACAACTTACCCGTCTGATGCACAGAACGGTTTATGCCCTTTACAGCCATCATACCCGCATCGGTGCCCAGGAATATTTCGCCCTTGGCATTGCGGATGGCTCCATTGAAATAGAACTGCGAACTGATCAGACCATCTTCACGGGAGAAACTGCAGAATGCCTCGGTCTTCGGATTGAAGATAGAGAGTCCGTTATCGGTAGCTATCCACAACATACCCTGGTTATCCTCTACAATACCCTTCACGATATTGTTGGCAAGTCCGTTATTGGTGGTATACGACTTCACTTGAGTCTTTCCGTTTTTATCGCTGGTATAGCAATACAGACCGTAACCGTTACTGCCCATCCATATCTTTCCATCCTTAGCCTGGCAGAAAGACAATATCTTATCGAAGACTCCACTCTTCGGATTGTCGAGTTTATACTGATGATACGTCACAGCGAAATCGCCCTTGCCATGAGGACGCGACTTGAGGTCGACCTCTACCATTCCCCGCACACAACCCATCAGGAGTTTGCCCTTTCGGGTTATCAGAGAACCAATGCAGCCGCGCACATTCTGGCATCCCCTGAAAGGTTCGATGAGTTGGCGGCGCTTCATATCATAGAAGAAAAGACCGTCATTGGTTCCGAGCCACATACCATCATTGATAGGATCGTAAGCCAAAGCACCGGCAAAGTTAAGTAAATGCTGATGCTTAGCATCTATCACCAGAGGAATAATCTTGCCCGGCTGACTGAGATTCATCACAGCAAAGCCCCTTCCCCAGGTACCAATCCAGAGCTGATTGCGGTTATCGGCTGCAAGAACCGAGACGGTATTATGCGGCAAACCGGAATTTGCCACCGTATAATGAACAAAGTTCATGCTGCCTGGAGTCAAGGCATTGAGACCTCCCTCTACTGTTCCTACCCACAGGGTTCCGTCGGCTGCCGCATACATGGCATTGACAGCATTAGGAGAGATGCTGCCTAGGTTGGCGGGGTCGTGACGGTAGAATTCCAAATTCAGCTGACGTGGAGCCAGCTTGATAACACCACCTGTCTCGGAACCTACCCATATCTGTCCGTTCTTTGAGAAAAGACTGTTGATAAAGTTGCTGCTCAGCGGATTCACAGCCGTAGCAGTGTTCCAATGTTCTATCTCTCCGGTCTTATCATTGAAGATATCTACGCCACAGAGCGTTCCAACCAGAAGTTTGTCATCTGGAGAAACGGCAAGGCTCGTCACTACTTCGTGCTGGAGCGAATGGTCGGTAGCAGAGCAATGGAATTCCTGCTTGCCACTATTAAGCAATCCGCGATTCGTACCCATCCATATCTTACCATGATAATAAATAAGCGCCCCCCCATACCGACCTTCGAGCGGAGGGAACAGGGATGAGATGTTCTTTGCCACGAGCTGATTGTTCTTCACTGAGAACTCGCTCACCACTCCATTGTTGCATAATACAACCGTTCCTCTGCGATAGACATCACAGATTCCAAGATCGGGAGCATTATAAGGATAGGATGTAGACAAGACGCTGTTCACCTCGCCCTTTTCGTTAAAGCCGAAACGGGTAAGCTGGTTGACAGACAGCATCCATATATTGCCCTTTGCATCACAATATATTCGGGTGCAAAGGTTCTTGAATACTTTGTTGAGTTGTGCCTCTACCTGGCTGTTCTCACAAGGTGGAACTACAGGCTGCATGGTATTGAGGTCGAGCACCTGCGGACCTTCCTCGAAAGCTATCCAAAGGCGCTTGAACGGATCTTCGCAGACATTACGGCAACTGTTGCTTCGCAGACTGATTCCTACAGACCCCAAACCGAAGTTCATAAAGTTGAAACCATCGTAGCGCACCAGTCCACCACCATGCGTACTGATCCATACGAAGCCGTAAGAGTCCTGAAAGATATCATCAGCAAAATTATTCGGCATACCTGCAGCCATATTGAGATAGCTTACATTATAGCGACTAGGCAGCCCACCTTGCGCCCAACTGCTCAAGGTTATGAAAAGAATGCTTATTATAGAAAGAATGTATCTAATCATTAACTATTCTTTTGCTCTTTTTTATCTTCTATCTTAACGTAAATGAAAGAACCAACAGCAATCAAAGCCAGAAATATATACATTCCTAATAATCCGTAATCCATATTATTGCCTTTTCTGTTCCTTGCGATCGTCAATTTTGGCATAAATAAATATTCCTGCTGCCAAAAGCAACAAAAAGCCATACATAATAAACAATCCTGTATCCATACTTATTTCTCCTGTCTTTTTCTATCAGACATTTTAGAATAAATAACTAATCCTGTTGCGAACACAGCAAGGAAAATATACATTGCTAATAATCCATTACTCATTTTACTTCCCTTTCTTATTTTTATCTTTTCCTTTTTTAATTAAATAATATCCTAATGCAAACAATAGAACAGCCAATAAGACTGCACCAATAAATGACCACCAGGAATCATTATCTTTACCAAACATTTGCGATAAGATATAAGCAGTAATTATATACTTGGATATATCTAATAGCCATTTGCCTATTTCTTCATCCATTTTTATTAAGTTTTTAAACTTCTGCTTGCAAAAGTACGAAGAAAAAATGAAACGAAAGAATTTTTATCAAGAAAAAAACGTTCCTAGAAGTGTAAATTTACAACTCTAGGAACGTTCATATAATAATATACTTGCTTCAGCATACTCAAGTGCTTGAATCAGTTAACGGAGTCGAATGCATCGGCCAACGGAGTCGAATGCATCTGTCAACGAAGCTACTTGCGTTTTAGAACTCAAGAATCATGCTCTGGCGAGGACGGAGTTTTACGTTCTTGTTGATAAGAACGGTACGACCATTTGTAACATCCGTGGCCTTGTCATGAGAACCGATAATCTCTGCATAACGGGAAACATTCAGCTCGTTTGCCTCGTTCTTGCCGTTAATAACCGTCATCACATTCTTACCCTTATACTGGCGGGCAATTACGTAAACGCCCTTCTGAGGACAGAACTGAGTCTGCTTGCCCTTAGTAATCACTTCATTGCCCTGACGCCAATGCAACAGGTTGCTGAGCCAGTTGAACATCTGGTTCTCTGCCTGTGTTCTACCCTCTGCAGTAAAGGCATTGTGCTTATCACCAGCCCAACCGCCAGGGAAGTCCTTGCGTACATTGCCATCGGTTACACTCTTGGTACCGTTCATCAGCACCTCTGTACCATAATAGAGCTGAGGAGTGCGGTTGATGGTAAGAAGCAATGACAGAGCCTGCTTCAAAGCCAGGGTATCCTTGCCTTCACCCAGGAAGCGGTCGGTATCATGATTCTCGATGAATGCCATTACGCTCTTTGGATTAGGATAGAGATAATCATAGCAGAACACGTTGTAGAGACGGTTCATGCCGTTCCACCAGTCATCGGTCTCTTCTTTCTTTGCACTGTTGATGCGGTCGAAGAAGGCGAAATCCATAACGGTTGGCAGATAGCTGTTCTTCTCAGAAAGTTTGCTGTCCTTCTGCCAGGCTGCAGTATAGGCAGGTTCGGTTACCCAAGTCTCGCCTACGGTATTGAAGTGAGGATACTCCTCGCCCAGCACCTTCATCCAGTGTGCCATCGCATCGCGGTCGGCATAAGGATAGGTATCCATACGGATGCCGTCGATACCTGCACTCTCAATCCACCACTCGCTGTTCTGAATCAGATACTTGATAACGTGTGGGTTGCGCTGGTTGAGGTCAGGCATAGTTGGAACAAACCAGCCGTCTACGGTTTCTGTGAGATCAACCTTGCTGGCGTATGGGTCAAGTACCGGAGTCAGCTTATAACTGGTCTGCAGATACTTATCGTTCACCTTGGCAGCACCATCCACAGTACCGATGTTCTTCTGATGCTCGGCAGTCTGATTTTCAGGAGCCAGCCATTCTGGTTTATTAAACCAGTCCTTTGAAGGCATATCGGCAACCCAAGGATGTTCGAAGCCACAATGGTTGAAAATCATATCCATCACAATCTTCAAACCTTTCTTGTGAGCCTCATCTATCAGCTGCTTATAATCGGCATTGGTTCCGAAACGTGGGTCTACACGATAATAATTGGTGGTAGCATAACCATGATAGCTGCTGTTCTTGCCGTTACTTGGACTGTCGTTCTCCAAAACGGGGGTAAACCACAGGGCGGTAACACCCAACTGGTTAAAATAATCCAAGTGCTGGCGGATTCCCTCCAGGTCGCCACCATGTCGCAGACTAGGCTCTGCACGGTTGCAGGTCTTATCACGCATCGTCTTAAAGGCATCATTCTTCAGATTGCCGTTGGCGAAACGGTCTGGCATCAGCATATAGAGCACATCTTCATTAGAGAAACCGATGCGCTTATCGCCCGCCATCTCACGGTTCTTCAACACATACTTTACCTTTTTCGACTGTTTGCCCTGCTTGAAGTTGAGGGTCATCTCACCAGCCTTTGCTCCATTGAGGTTAAGATAAACCAGGAGATAATTAGGAGAATCAAGGCGGGCGATGCTGTCTACCTTCACACCCGGATAGTTTACCGTTACATCGGCATTCTTGATATCCTTGCCATACACCATCAGCTGGAGCGAAGCATCTTTCATGCCCACATACCAGTCGGTAGGTTCAATGCGGCTTACGTTAACTGCCGCGTTCATACTTATTGCGCTACCCATAAGCACTAATGAAGCTATTATCTTTTTCATATTACACCTTATTATAAATATATAAACTATTTCTGATAAAGAATCAAGGCTGACTGAGGGGCAACCTCAGCTTCCTTTCCCGAAACAAAGCCTAAGCCTTCCTCATTGATTATACCATTGCAGCAAGCCACGGTATAATTACCCTCAGGAATCTGCATCTTCTTTGCCTCCTTATTGAAGTTATAGATTACGATGATGTTCTTCCAGGCATCAATGCCCTCCAGATTCTTGAGTTGGAAACCTACGAGACAAGTCTGCTGACAAGGCAGGAACTCCAGATGCTGACGTACCTTATCGCCTGTTGAAAGACGGAAGGCTGGATGATTCTTGCGGAGCTGGATCAGACTTTTGTAATAAGCAAACGCCTGCGGATACTTCTGCAGATTGGTCCAGGTAAACTGGTTGATGCTGTCAGGAGAATTATAACTATTGTGTACTCCCTTCTTGTCGCGAAGCATCTCCTCGCCGGCAAGGATGAAAGGAACACCCTGGGAAGTGAAGACGCAGGTCTGCGCAAGCTTATCGATGCGGAGCAACTCGGCTGTACGCATTGCTTCAGGGATATTCTTGTCGGTAAGAGATGCGATGCTTGCCTTCAGACGGTCTACCAGACACATATCGTCGTGGCAGCTTACATAACTGATCTGCTCGGTAGGATTGTTGGTCCAAGGCTTCTTGTCATAGTTTACCTTGTTCATATCCACCTGCGGATGAGCGATGCCACCCACAATACCGAACTTCAGGCTCTCCTCCTGACCTGTAAGACCAGCCAAAAGCGCACCCTGATGGTCATCAGAGAAAGGACCACGGAGCGCATCGCGCATATCATCGCTGAAAGCACCAATGCCCTTGAGCTGCTGGGTATTCGCCTTCACCGCCAGTTTTTCGGTAGGATAAGCACAGCTGCCTGCACTCCATCCCTCACCATAAATATAGATGCTAGGATCGATGCGGTTTACCATCTCACGGATAGCCTGCATGGTTTCGATGTCATGAACGCCCATCAGGTCGAAACGGAAACCATCGATATGATATTCGTCTATCCAGTATTTCACGCTCTCCAGCATAAACTGGCGCATGAGAGGCTTCTCTGAAGCAGTCTCGTTGCCACAGCCAGAACCGTCAGAATACTTACCATCCTTGGTCTTACGATAATAATAATCAGGATAGGCACGCTGGAAATTGCTGCCGTTGATATCGAAAGTATGGTTATATACGGCATCGAAAATCACTCGGATGCCTGCCTTATGCAGCGCCATCACCATCTCCTTGAACTCCTTGATGCGGGTTGCTGGAGAATAAGGGTCGGTAGCGTAACTGCCTTCCGGCACATTATAGTTCTTCGGATCATAACCCCAGTTGAACTGTGGTTTGTCGAGTCGGGTCTCATCTATAGAAGCGAAATCGAATACAGGCTGGAAGTGGATGGCGTTGATGCCCAGATTCTTGAGATATTCGATGGCCTTAGGCTCGGTGAGGGCGAGATATTTACCCTTATATTTCAAGCCGGATGTAGGAGAAATGGAGAAATCACGCACGTGAAGCTCGTAGACAACGAGATCGGCTGGCGATTTCAGGGCAGGACGCACGTCCTTATCCCATCCAGATGGATCAGTATCATACAAATCTACGATGGCGCCACGGTTTCCGTTCACACCTACTGCTTTGGCAAATGTACCTGGTGTTTCACCCTTGCCAATATCAAAGGTATAGAACTTTCCCTTGAGGTCGCCCTTTACGGTAGCCTCCCAGCGTTCATCACCCAACTTCTTCATTTTCAGCGTTTTATAAGCCTTTCCTCCCTGACCTTGCTTATAAAGTCGGAGGGTTACAGAAGACTTTTGGGCTGTTGGAGCATTCAGGATAAACATGGTTTTCTCCTTGGAATACATCATCTCATTGAATGTCTGTTGGGCATTCAATGAAGTTGGTAAAACGGTTGCTGTCAATGCTGCAATTATTAGTTTTTGGATATTCATATTGTTAAGTTATTGTTATACAGGATATTAAAGCGAACTGAGCGAAGAAAACTGTGACAAATTATCTACGCTCATTTTTAGCGTATTTCCGACCAACCGGACAGTTGGACGGAAATACGGAAATTATAGGCTTATTTAGCGAGCAAAGAGATGGCGAAACCACCACCATGTGCTTCGTTAATCTTCAAAACATCACCCTTCTTCACTGTCTTGTGAACAATCTTGTAAGATTTAGGGTTCTTCTCGTAGTCAGCATTCTTGCCGTCCTGATAGATAGCGCAAGCATACTTCTTGCCCTTATCCAGGAAGTCGAGTTTTACTACGGCTGTGCGGGCTGCATCAGTCTTACCGCCTACAAACCAGTTATCGGTACCCTTAGCCTTGCGGGCTACGGTGATATACTTGGCTGGCTCTGCCTCCAGATACTTGGAGTCATCCCAGTCGCAAGCTACGTCGCGGATAAACTGGAAGGCATCGTCGTACTTCTCATAATGCTCTGGAAGATCGGCAGCCATCTGCAGCGGACTGTACATTACGAGATAGAGAGAAAGCTGACCACAGAGAGTGGTATGAACATAACTCTTATTGTTGCTCCACTCAGAAAGCTTGGTCTCGAAGATACCAGGAGTGTAATCCATCGGACCACCCTGCAGACGGGTGAATGGCAACATCACAGTATGATAAGACTTGTTACCGCCAAATGCCTCATATTCTGTACCACGTGCACTCTCGTTACCAACCAGGTTAGGCCAGGTGCGGCAGATACCTGTAGGACGGGTTGCCTCGTGGGCATTCACCATGATATGATGCTTGGCAGCGGTCTCGATGACACGCTGGTAGTGATTGTTCATCAACTGGCTGTAGTGATACTCACCTCTTGGGATGATATCACCTACATAACCGGTCTTCACGGCATCATAACCATATTTGTTCATCAGGTTGAAGGCATCTTCCAGGTGGCGCTCGTAGTTGAGAGCTGCAGAAGATGTCTCGTGGTGCATCATCAGCTTCACGCCCTTAGAGTGAGCATATTCGTTGAGCATCTTGATATCGAAGTCAGGATATGGAGTCACGAAGTCGAAGACATCGAGCTTTTGGTGACCGAACCAGTCTTCCCAACCTTCGTTCCAGCCTTCTACCAATACTTCCTGCAAACCGTTCTTGGCTGCAAAGTCAATGTAACGCTTCACTTCCTCGTTGGTTGCACCATGAGTACCGTTAGGCTTGCACTTGCTGTAATCAGTAACGCCGAGACGCACAGATGGCAGATCGTTGGTATAGCTCCAGGTCTTGGTACCTACAATCATGTTCCACCATACACCGCAGTACTTGGTAGGATGTATCCAGGATGTATCCTTAATCTTGCAAGGCTCGTTAAGGTTCAATGTCAACTTGCATGAAAGCATATCACGTGCATCATCACTTACCATCACGGTACGCCAAGGGGTATTGAATGGTGTCTGGATGAATCCCTTTCTGCCCACGGCATCAGGAGTAAGCCAAGACTCAAAGGTCAATGTTTTCTCGTCCAGATTGAGATGCATGGTAGGATAATCCAGGCAGGCTGCCTCATGGATGTTGATGTAGAGTCCGTCCTTGGTCTTCATCTGGAGAGAGGTCTGAACACCGGTATCAGAGAAGACGGTGGTAGACGAATTGCTCTTGTAAGCTTCACGGTTTTTCGCAATAATTGGGCGGATGCCTGTCAATGGAGTAATGTTGTAATCATACTCCTGTGTATCATAATCACCAGGAATCCAGTAAGCGGTATGATCGCCTGCCATGGCAAACTGGGTATGCTCCTCCTGGATGACGAAATAATTCAGACTCTCCTGCTGTGGGAACTCATAGCGCAAGCCCATACCATAATCATATACACGGAAACGAATGGTAATGTTACGCTTAGAAGCAGCCTGGTTCAGGTTTACCGCCATCTCGTTGTAATGGTTGCGGATGGTAGCGGTTTCACCCCATACTGGCTTCCAGGTTTCATCGAAAGTCGATGTCTTGCTGCCGGTTTCAGTAAAACCATCCATCAGGCTGGTTTCCTCCATGCCCTTAGAGGCATGTTTATCCTTAGCCAGCTCCAATCCTAAGTGGGATGGCTTACATACAGTCTTTCCCTTATAGCTCATCTCATAGGTAGGCTGTCCCTTTTCGGTCAAAGAGAATGTTACCGAGACATTGCCGTTAGGCGACTTTACGGTCTGGGCCGCTGCCAACATAGGAAGCAAGAGACCCATCACTAATACATTCAGTTTTTTCATACTGTTCAGTTGTTGTTTATTCTTGTTTTTGAATCTTCGTTAGTTTATCTCAATCATTATCTGTTTATTCTTAAGATAGTGCAAAGATACAAAAAACAAAAATACCCTCCACATATTGGGAGGGTATTTTTCTGCAAATGAGTGTGCAAACGTTTGCACTGTATATATAATCATGTTAGTTAGACTCTTCCAGACTGCGAAATCATCTCTGTGATACTCTGCACGAAACGCTTGTCAGCAGCCAGATCCTCTATGTTGAGGTGCATGCGATAACGCCAGTAATGCTTAGGGTTAGCCGGGATATTGATACGCTCGGCATCAGCATCAGGCAGACGGAGAGCCTCATCGGTAGCCAACCAGTCCTGGATGCTCAATATGCAGAGCATGGATGGAGAGGTAAGATGGCGGCTGATGATGTCACTAGCCAACCAGCCTGGGAGTGGATGAGGTGCTGGTCCCTGACGGTAGAGCATCGTATTGTAATACTCCTGGGTACGCTGGACATTCTCATCCCACCACATGCGCAGAGTAGGCATATCGTGGCTCGAAATGGTACATACCGAGCGGTATGGGTTACGGCTCAGATGTCCGAACTTAACCGATGGATCCTTTGGCATGCTCTGGAGTTCCAGACTCAATATCTTCAACTCGTCCATTACCCAAGGCACACAGTCTGGCACCATACCGAGGTCTTCGGCACAAACCAGCATGCGGGTAGCCTGAACCAGCTTAGGCAACTTTTTCATCGCCTCCTGATACCAGAACTGGTTGTTGCGGCGATAGAAATAGTCGTTGTAAAGGCGGTTGAACGCAGCCTTGTCATTATCATAGAGCGACTCGTAGATAAAGTCGAGCTGGGCTGAGATACGTGGATGGAAGACGCCAGGGTTGGTATGATCGCGTACGAAGAGTACATCGCTAATCAGGGCATACAAGCCATCACGCAGCCAGAGTTCCTTCTCATCTGTTGCGTCAGCAAAGAGTGCTTCTACCTTGCGCTGGGTATCTACCTCAGGCTTCATCTGATAACGTTCGTCATCCAGACGGTCGAGATACTTCTCCTTTACCTCGCCGGCACGCTCATGGAACACACGGTCCAATACCCAATCGGTAATGAACGGACGGGTGAAACGGTCATCCTGGAAGTGCAAGCCATAGCTTTCTATCTCTTCACGGCTCATGGCAAGCGCCGGTGCAAACTGTCCGAGCAGACCATGCACGCTGCTTACCGGAATCTCCCAGATACGGAAGAAACCCAATACGTGGTCGATGCGGTAAGCATCAAAATATCTTGCCATGTTCTGGAAACGGCGGTTCCACCACTGGCAGCCATCCTTCAGCATCTCAAACCAGTTATAGGTAGGGAATCCCCAGTTCTGACCATTGGCAGAGAAGTCATCAGGTGGAGCACCCGCCTGACCATTGAGGTTGAAGTATTTTGGTTCCATCCATACATCGCAACCATTGCGGTTTACACCGATTGGAATATCACCCTTCAAAATAACGCCCTTAGTCTTGGCATGCTCGTGAGCCTCCTGCATCTGTCGGTCCAGTACGAACTGTACGAAATAGAAGAACGCCACGTTCTTGTAAGCAGCAGTCTTAGGGTCGGCAAGCGCCTTGCGCTCAGCCTCATCCCATACCTGATGATCTGGCCACTGGTTGAAATCAGCCGTACCATTCTTATCACGCAGGTATGAATATTGTGCGTAAGGAACCAGCCACAGTTCTGTATCCTGGAAGAAAGCCTTGTATTCGGCTGTCTTCATCATCTTTTCACCTTCCTGATTGAAGATTTGGCGCAAATAATTTATCTTGAAATCATTTACTTTCTCGTAATCTATCTTATCCAGTGCGTTCAACTCAGCACGTGTCTTCTCAGCCTCAGCACGAGCCTTGGCATTCTTCAGCTCAGGGAGAGCATGGAGGTCGGCATACTGCGGATGAATAGCGAAGACGCTGATGCAGCTGTATGGATAACTGTCAGTCCATGTATGAGTGATGGTGGTATCATTGATAGGAAGGAGCTGGAGCACCTTCTGACCGGTAGAAGCCACAAAATCAATCATGGTCTTCAGATCACCGAAATCACCGATACCGGCACTCTTACGGGTACGCAATGAGAATACTGGCACCTGCGTTCCGGCAAGTTTGCGGTTATACAGAGCGAAGGAAGCCTGGTCGAGTTCATAAGATACCAACTCACCTGCCTTCATCTCCGGCAAATCCACGGTTCTGTTCATGCTGTTTTCCCAGAGAAACTCGTTCTTCGCATTTCTGAAAGCAACGAACTTAAACTCCAGATGACTGCCCTCAAGATGAGTCGCATCAATATCAGCCACCCATTCATTATAGGTATGCTGAGTCATCGGAAGAATCTTCTGCACATCCCAAGCACCCAAAGCTTTATCTGCACCCAATACACCCAGACGCTCACCATCGCGAAGCTGAGGAGCACGGACAATCAGACGCACAATCTTGCTGCCCGTTTCCGGCTTCATCACCTGTGGAACCTGATGATTGATGCAATCGGTAAAGGCACTGCTGTAGAGGAAAGCATCCTCAGGCATAGTCTTCCAATGATCGTAAAGGGTATAAGCCGCAGCCTTCTTGGCATTTACTTCGAGCTGATGCTTAATCATAAGCCATTCGGTCTTGACTGCTCTACCTTCACGTTCTACACTATAATAATAGGTATACGATTTTTCTGGTGATTCAACACACCAGTCGCATGCCCATCTTTCACCATCTGTTGTCTCGAGAGGAAGTTTCAGTTCACCTTCCTCCGTCTGAATGTTTACGACGATCTGTTCGCCGAACATTGCTTTATACTCAATATTAAACTGTA
The DNA here is from genome assembly GCA_021615735.1 of Segatella copri. Classification (GTDB taxonomy): domain Bacteria; phylum Bacteroidota; class Bacteroidia; order Bacteroidales; family Bacteroidaceae; genus Prevotella; species Prevotella copri_Q. The sequence goes on from JAJWFY010000020.1 coordinate 38,262, forward strand.
CTGTCATAAGACTCTTAAAGGCTCTTGAAAATGTTATAATTTATATTTGCTGCTACAAAGGTAAGAAAAACGTATGAAAAACGTACCAGAAATTTGCATTTTTTCTCACACAAACCTTGCAAACGTTTGCACATTCCCCACTCCGTAGAAACAATCAATTAATCGTTCACTCTGTTACTTACACCTATTTCTTATACTTGATAATACTCACAGACAGCGCACCCGCAATCAGCAGGATACCTGCCACAATCATCATATCGCTCTGATGAGAACCCACCAGACTCAGGACAGTTCCACCGCAGATAGCAGCCACAATCTGAGGGATACAGATGGTTCCGTTAAACAAACCGAGATAAGCACCCATGTGACCATATCCCTGCAAAGCATTGGTAACAAAGGTGAAAGGCATCGCCAGCATGGCTGCCCAACCGGCACCAATCATCAGGAACGGAATAAACTGCAGATACTGGTCATGCAGGAAAGGTATCAGGACAAAACCCACACCGCCGATAACCAGACTGACAGCGTATGCCACCTTCGTATCCTTAAACTGAGGGAGAATCACAGCCCAAACTACACTACCTACCGCCTGAACTGCAAAGAGAATGCCCACCCAGTTGCCTGCCTCCTGAAATGCTTCTGAAGCAGGATCGGTCGTATTCCATACGGTTTCAGCGATGGCTCCCGTAGAATAATTCCAGAGATAAAGGAAACCAGCCCAGCAGAAGAACTGAACCAGTCCCACCTTCCAGAAGGTAGATGGCGCCTTGCGGAGCAAAGTAATCCAACCGGCCTTGTCTTCAGAAGCCTCAGCATTAGAATTCTTCACTCTCCCCTCTTCACTCTTCGCTTCATTATAGTCCGCATACTGCTGTGGATTCCACTCCTTCACCTTCATCGTGGTGTAGATTACACAGAGAATCAGGATAGCCGCACCGATATAGAACGACCAGATGACAGAATCAGGAACCACACCCTTCTCAGCATAATTCTTGATACCGAGGAAGGTAAAGAGGAACGGGAAGATATATCCGGCTACAGAACCGGCATTGCAGAGGAAACTCTGGATAGAGTAAGCCTTTGCCTTCTGTTTTTCATTTACCATATCGCCTACCAGCATCTTGAACGGCTGCATCGCCATGTTGATGCTCGTATCGAGGAACATCAGCGCTATCAGTCCGAAGAGCATCGCACCGCTCACGGTCAGTCCGAGCGAACCGGCATTCGGCAGCAGGCACATCACCAGGACGGCAATCGTAGCACCCACAAAGAGATAAGGGATGCGGCGGCCAAAGCGGCACCACGTCTTATCGCTCAACGTGCCCACGATAGGCTGAACCAGGATTCCCATCAGAGGTGGGAGAATCCAGAAATAACTCAAGTTGTGTGGGTCAGCACCCAACGTTGCAAAGATTCGGGAGATGTTGGCGCTCTGTAGGGCGTAGGCAATCTGTACTCCGAAAAATCCGAAGCTCAAGTTCCAGAGCTTCCAGAAACTTAAATCAGGTTTTTGTTTCATCGTTATATTGTTTTTATATTTTTATCTTGTTGTTCCTCTCACCACGAGTCGTGTTCTCACCACTCGCTTCTCCACCACATCTCTAGGGATGGAGCCTTCCACCTGACCTATCAGGATATTGGCAGCTTCCTCGCCTACGGCAACACCTCGCTGCTCAACCGTAGTAAGCATCGGGTCGCACGCCTTGGCACGGTCACCATTGGTGAATCCGCAGATGCTGATTTCTTCAGGCACCTTGAACCCCATCCGCTTGGCGGTATAGAGGATACCGATTGCCGTATCATCATTGATGGCGAAGAAAGCATCCGGACGATCTTCCTCTATCAGAATATCCGGCGTTATTGCTTCGGCATTGGCACGGTCATCGCAGATCTTCACCCAGTCAGGGTTCTCCGTCAAACCATGCTTTACCAGCGCATCATGATAACCGTTATATCGGTTCTTGGAGATTTCCAGATTCATCGGCGAGCCGTAGAAGGCAATCTTCTTGCAGCCCGTATCAATCATGTGGGTAACGGCAGTAAAGGCACCCATATAGTCATCTACCACCACTCGCGAGCAGTTCACGCCCGTACATATTCTATCATAGAAGATGAGCGGCACCCCATTCTGCAGCAGTTTTTCGAAATGGTCATACTGCTTGGTATCCTTCGCCTGTGAAACGATGATGCCACAAACCTTGTTCTGATAGAAGTCTTCACAGATGGCCACCTCCTTATCATAGCGCTCGTTACTCTGCGCCACCATCACACGGTAACCTCTGGCTCTAGCCTCTTCCTCGATGCCCGAAAGCACCGACATGAAGTAATAGTGTACCACCTGAGGTACAATAACTCCAATCACCTTCATCGGCTTCACCTTATTATGTCTTAAAGCCTCACCCAGAAAGTTAGGGAAGAAGTTATGTTCACGCGCGTATTTCTGGATACGCTCCTTTTGGGCAGTACTGATACGAGAACTGTCCTTCAATGCCCGGCTCACTGTGGCAACACTTACGCCCAGGTTGCGAGCAATATCTTTCATTGTTATTGTTTCTTTATCGCCCATTGCTATTAGTTGTGCTGCAAAATTACGAAATATCCTTAATATCAGTTCAAAGTTCTTGACTTAAATCAAGTAATTTCTGTGCAAACGTTTGCACAAAATAAATAACGGAATTAACATAAAAATAGTACAACATAAGAGAAAAGAACTTAATTTTGCACACAGAAACGACAAGTTTATGGGCAAACGCCCCATTCCTACCTTATATAATATAAGCAAGATGCCAGAAAGACCCCGAAAAGAGCCAGAGCGGTATTTTAGAGTAGGAACGATGACAACTTAAGCCAAAAAGAATGAAAAAGTAAATAATTTAATATTATACATTAACTTAAAAATCAAGCAAATGATGAAGCAGGTAAAAATTAAATTGCCTCTCAGAGCGTTGACCCTAGCAAGCGGTCTGCTTCTGACGGTGAGTTCCTTTGCGCAGACAAATGCAGTTAAGGGACATGTGAAGGATGCTTCTGGTGAGCCTATCATGGGTGCTACCATTACAGTTAACGGTAAGGCAGTGGGCATTACCGACATGGATGGTAACTTCTCAGTTGATGCAGCGCCAGGTGCCAATCTTACTTTCACCTATCTGGGAATGACTCCACAGACCGTGAAGGCTTCTAAAGAAATGAACATTACTCTCCAAGATGATTCCAAGTCCTTGAATGAAGTCGTTGTCATCGGTTATGGTGCCGTTAAGAAGTCAGACCTTACAGGTTCTGTAACAGCTTTAACACCAGACTCTAAAAACAAAGGTCTTGTAGTTAATGCACAGGACATGATTTCTGGTAAAATTGCCGGTGTCAATGTGACTAGCAACTCTGGTGAGCCAGGCGTTGGTACCCAGATTCGTATTCGTGGTGGTTCGTCTTTGAACGCATCCAACGAACCATTGATCGTAATCGATGGTGTTCCTATGGATAATAATAAGGTAGGTAACACAGGTTCAAACATCCTCTCAACTATCAACCCTCAGGATATTGAATCTTTCAATGTTTTGAAGGATGCTTCTGCGACAGCTATCTATGGTTCTCGTGGTTCTAATGGTGTAATCATCATTACAACCAAGAAGGGAAGCAAGGGACAGAAGCCACAGGTAAGCTACTCTGGTTCCGTATCAATCTCTGAGAAGAAAAAAACATACGATATGATGGATGGCGATGAGTATCGCGCCTTTATCAAATCTAACTTTGCGGAGGACGATGATGCTGTCAAGGCTTTGGGTACAGCCAATACAGATTGGCAAGACCTGATTTATCGCACTGCTGTCAGCCACGACCATAACATTAGTGTAGCGGGTTCAGCTGGCAAGAACGTTCCATATCGTGTTTCTGTCGGTTACACTGGACAGGAGGGTATTCTTAAGAACTCAGATTACAAGCGTTATACCGCAGCCATCAATCTCAACCCATCTTTGTTGGACGACCACTTGACACTTAACTTGAATGCTAAGGGTATGCACTCCAAAGCAAAGAAGGCAGATACAGGTGCCATTGGTGCAGCCATCACTTTTGACCCTACGCAAAGTCCATACGACTTTACTTCTGAGAGAGACTTAGCTATGCTTGGCAGTGGTAAGCAGCAGACGCTTAATAACTTCGGTGGCTATTTCAACTGGCTTACATCTGCCAGTGGTTACAATGATTCACAATGGCCATATACTAGATTCAAGGATGCTACCAGCAACCCTTTGGCACTTCTTGAACTCGGTGGTAAAGTAGAGAAGGTGAACTCTTTCATCGGTAGCGCAGACATCGACTATAAGGTACATGGATTTGAAGACTTGCGTCTCCACATGACTTTGGGTGCAGAGGTTGCTAAGGGTACTGAAACAGAGAATCAACCTACTTCATATCCTTCTACCATCTATTATGGTGGCATCACGGATAATTCCAACTTGAAGCGCAACCTCTTGTTGAGTGCATACGCTCAGTATTACAAGGACTTCAATAAGATTCACCACTTCGACATCATGGGTGGTTATGAGTATCAGCACTTCTTCTTCCGTTACAACAATAGTTGGATACAGTACTATCCTTCTACCAGTCCTAATGCAGGAGAAATCTTCAAGGATACTCCAGACTATGATAAGTACGAGAACTTCCTCGTATCATTCTTCGGTCGTGCCAACTATACATTGATGAATCGTTACTATCTCACAGTGACCGTACGTGATGACGGTTCTTCACGTTTTGCAGATCACTGGGGCTTGTTCCCTTCATTCGCATTTGCTTGGCGTGTCAATGAGGAAGGATTCCTCAAGAATGTAAAATGGTTGAGCAACTTGAAGCTTCGTCTCGGTTATGGTAAGACTGGTCAGCAGGAAGGTATCAAGAACTATATCTGGTTCAAGCAGTACAAGAAGGGTCAAAACTTCGGTAAATACCCAGTCATAGGTGATGGTAGCATCTATACTCCTCTTTACTACAATGATAAGTTGAAGTGGGAGACCACAGAAACTTACAACGCAGGTCTTGACTTTGGCTTCCTCGACAATCGCCTCAATGGTACGATTGATGTATATAAGCGTAAGACTAAGGACTTGATTAACGAGGCTCCTGTTGCTGCACTTGCAGGTTCTGCCGATAAAGGTTTGCAGAATATTGGTTCCTTGGAGAACAAGGGTGTTGAGATCGCCTTGAATTGGGTTCCTGTCAGCACAAAGGACTGGTATTGGACGATGAGCTATAACTTCACCTATAATGACAACAAGATTACAGACTTGAATGGTGTAAGCGACAATGGCGACCCAGTTCTTGTTGGTGATAACATTGACCAGAGCAATAAGGTATTGGCTTACCAGACAGGTTATGCTGCCAATTCGTTCTATGTATTTCAGCAGTTGTATGACAAGGATGGAAAGCCAGTAGAGGGTGCAGTCGTAGATAGAAATGGCGATGGTAAAATTACAGATTCCGACCGTTATCTCTACAAGAGTGTGATGGCTCCTGTTACGATGGGTTTCTCAACAAGAGTAGAGTACAAACACTTCGACTTAGGATTCTCACTCCGTGCTAGCATTGGCAACTATGTATATAATCAGTTTGAGCAGGCACAGCGTCTGAAGACAACAGGTTCACTTTGGTGTCAGGGCTCTTTCCTTGTCAATCGCTATGTCAAGTCTTTGGGTTGGATGTCTGACGCCAATAGTTCTAAACTCAGTGACTACTTCGTGCAGAATGCTTCATTCTTGAAGATGGACAATATCACCTTGGGTTATTCATTCAACAACTTGTTTAAGGCAGGTTCTTGGAAGGGAATCTCTGGCCGTGTATATGGTTCTGTCAGCAACGTATTCACAATTACCAAGTATGATGGTCTTGACCCAGAGGTTGTAAGTGGTATTGATAACAATGTCTATCCACGTCCAATCACCTTCCTTCTTGGTGTGAACTTGAATTTCTAAACAATTTAAAGAATTACGACAATGAAAAAATATATAAAGACTGTTTTTGCACCTGCTGTTGCCCTCATGTTGGGAATGGCTTCAACATCGTGCGTAAACGACCTCGACAAAGAGCCAATCAGTCCAAAGATTGACCTAGAGGTTAACAATGACGGACTTTTGAACAAATGCTATGCCAACTTCGGTATTAACGGAAATGGTAGTGGTAGCAATAGTGATGACGATTGCGATGTAAAGGGATTCTCCGACAATGGTATGACAGGTTTGGTACGTGCCATGTGGTGTCTCAACGAGTTGCCAACAGATGAGGCAACTTGTAACTGGGGTGATGGTTTGCAAGAGTTGAACTCTGCCAAATTCGATCCTTCACATCCTTGGATGAAATTGTACTTCACTCGTTTGACTTTGGGTATCACATTCTGTAACCAATATCTTGAGGTAGCAGGTGGCGAGGATGCAACAAAGACAGCAGAGTGCCGTTTCCTTCGTGCCATGCAATATTATCTCTTGATGGATGCGTACGGAAATGTACCATTCTCTGAGTCTATGGGTAAGCCTGAGCAGAAGTCTCGCAAGGACATGTATGAATGGCTTGTCAATGAGTTGACTGAGATAGAGCCAAACCTCTCCGAGCCAAGAGTGAAGACTGGTAGTGACGCTGATTATGGCCGTGTTGATAAGGCTGCTTGTTGGTTGTTGCTCTCAAGGCTTTATCTCAATGCTGAAGTTTATACAGGTACTGCTGAGTGGGCAAAGGCCAAAGAATATGCCAAGAAGGTAATGGATTCTCCATACGACATCAATACCGATGGTACAGCAGATGGCAAGTGGAGTGCATACCAGATGGTGTTCATGGGTGATAACGACAAGAGTTCTGCTTCTAAGGAGTTGATTTTCCCTATTGTCAACATCTCAGGAAAGACAGCAAGCTATGGTAACTCTCTCTTCCTTATTGCAGGTACATTTACTCCAACTTATAACGTTAATCCAGATGACCCTGCTGGTTCTAATGGCGTAGTGGGTCAGCAATGGCAAGGTTTGCATCCACGTACTGCTCTGTTGAAGAAATTCTTCCCTAACTCAGTAGCACCTGAGGTTCCTTCTTATGAGATGACCAATGAGGCTAAAGATGACCGTGCTATCTTCTGGGGTAAGGACAGACCATACGAAATTGATAATATTACTCAGGACAAGTATGGTTATGGTGTATGCAAGTTTATCAACTACAACAGTGATGGCTCTAGTCATGTCGATCCTTCTTTTGCTGATATGGATTGGCCTTTCATGCGTGCAGCTGAGGCTTACCTCAACTTTGCCGAGGCAGACGCTCGCTTGAACGGTGGCAACACTACTGCAGATGGTACAAAGATATTGAATACACTTCGTGCTCGTGCTCATGCCACAACTCGTCCAGAGTCTTCAAGCTATTCTCTCAACGAAATCTGTGATGAATGGGCTCGTGAGTTCTACTTCGAGGGTATCCGCCGTACTACATTGATACGTTTCAATCTCTTCGGTGGTAACACTGGTTATAACTGGGATTGGAAAGGTGGCGAGAAAGCTGGTACTAACATCGAGTCATACAAGAATGTTTTTCCTATTCCTTTGACTCAGATTCAGAGTAACAGCAACTTGCATCAGAATCCTGGCTACCCAGGCTAAACATTTATTCATGTAAAAATATAAGATATGAAAAAGGTATTAAAATCAGCTTTACTGCTGATGATGGGATTGGTAATGTTCGCTGCTTGTTCCGACGATCGTGACGACAATCCAACCATCACCACTCCAACGGAGTTTATACTCAATACTCCAGCTATTGCAGGTAACAATATCGACCTTGCGCACTCTAGCACTTTGCAGCTCACTTGTTCTCAGCCAAACTATGGCTTCCCTGCTGCAACCAAGTACAATGTTCAAATATCTTTGAAAGAGGATATGAGTGATTGCGCTACCATCGATCAAAACTTCTATTCTGCAAAGGCAGATGTGGATGCTTCACTTTTGGCAGCTACGCTCACAAACCTAGAGTTGAATGCTGGTAAGACAGAGGCAGATTTCCCAATGGATATTCCTGTTTATGTTCGTATGCGTGCCGTGATGACCACTGAAACTGGTGATGAGATAGAAGGCACAGACATTCTTTCTAATGTTGTTACATTGAGTAATGTTCACTTGCTCTACGCTTTGGCTCCAGTGACAGTACCAGCTCACCTCTACGTAGTAGGTAATTTCTGCGGATGGGATTGGGGCAATAGCTTCGAGTTTATCCCTGTCTATGACCATCCAGAGATGTACTGGCGCATGGTTTGGATTGATGAATCAGGTGTGAAGATTAATACAGACAAGGCTTGGGATGGTAACGAAAAGGGATATGCTGATATTACTGTTGATGGCGAATTGAAGGATAAGATTTCATCAAATGAAGGAAACATCAGTTCTACTACTCCAGGATGGTATCTGATGATTGTCACAGCAACTGTTGAAGGTCGTGACATCAAGTACAATGTTCAGTTCAACGAGCCAAACGTTTGGTTGACGGGTACTTGTATCGGTGACCCTGATTTTGGTGAATTAAACGAGGCTGGTAAGTTTGAGGTTCCTACTACTCAGGATGGCGACTTTGTATCTCCAGCAATTACGGATGCTTGCCCTGGTGGTGATGATGGCGATGGCGTGCGTGTTTACGTCAAGATTCCTGGTAACGATTGGTGGCACTCTGAGTTCTTATTGGAAGGTGACAAAATTTCTTACCGTGGTGCTGGTGGTGACCAAAAACCTCGTCTCGCTTGCGCCGTAGGTCAGAAGATGTACTTGAACTTCTCTACAGGCAAGGGTAGCCTGAAATAATATCAGGGAGTTGGTGGTGTGAAAACCACCAACTTCCCTACAAACTTTATTCACTTAAGTAATAAACAAAATGAAAAAACTTTCGAAATATATAGCATTCGCTTTCTTGGGTATGGCAATGGCTTCATGTGGAGATGACTATAATGATTGGGCAAATCCGCAGACTAACCCACAGGAAGATGCCATAACAATACCTGGTTTGACAGCGACTGCAGCTGATGCCATTGATTTGGCAAATGTTAGCGAAGATAGTGTTAGCACCTTCACATTGAGCACAGCAGCTCTTCCTGAAGGTTACAAGTTGGCAGATGCTCGTGTGGAAGTAACACCACAAGGTGTTGAAGGAGCCACCAAGACTACCTTCAATGCGGGTATTGAAGGTCGTGCAGCAGCTGCCGATCTTAGCGACTTGGTTGTCAATGCCTATGGTAAGCGACCAACTGCTCGCACATTTGATGCTCATGTCTATTTGGATGCCGTAAAGGATGGTCAGGCCGTCCTCATCGACGCTGGTAAAATCAATGTGGTAGTAACTCCTAAGGCTCCATATATTGCCAGCAATTATTATCTCGTAGGCGATATGTATGGCGAAGGAAAATGGGCACTTGCCGATTGCGTCAAGTTCAACCACTCTGATGCCGATGTATATGAGGATCCTGTATTCACCTTGATGGTAACAACGACCAAGGACAATCAGTATTGGAAGATTATTCCACAAGGAAATATTGATGCAGGTAATCCTTGGGCAATCCAAAATGACCCTAAGGGTGTTGTAGGTGTGACAAAGAATGGTGATGATGCAATGAGTGGTACATTGGTTACATCTGTCACAAAGGACGATGGAACAACAGATGCTCCTAATGCTGCAATGATAGCTAAGGCAGGTATCTATCAGATTACGATCAACATGATGGACTATACTTATAGCATCAAGCAAATATCTCCAGAATATTACCTTGTAGGTAAATTGCAGGGCTGGTCAGACAAACCTGAAAACAAGACCTGTCTCATGTATGCTGAGACTCCTATGGTTCAGAGCTATACCACTCAGTGGAAAGATGATGCAAACCTGAAGATTTGGTTGGGTAGCGATTGGGGAACTTGGAGCAGTGCCTATGGTAGTGCAACAATGGCTGATGCCAATACCCCAACAGGTAGCTTAAAATCTGACAACAATGCTGGTGCTATCATTTGCCCAGAACCAGGTGCATTCTACACATTTAAGGTAGATTTTTCTACCATGACTTACTCTTGGACTAAGCTTGAGAATCAGAATCCTACTGAATTCGAACATGTCAGTCTTATCGGAGTTGGTGGCAAATGGAATGACGGTGACGACATTGACATGAAACAGGTTACTCCTCACAACTGGTTTATCGAAACAACTCTCCCTGTAGGTGGATTTAAGATTCGTGCTAATCACGCTTGGAATAAAGGTGGAAACTGGGGCTACACAGCAGATCAGGAGTTCACTTCTACAGGTAAGTTGTTCAACGATGGTAACAGTGGAAATATCACGATTGCAACTGCTGGTAAATATCGCATCTTCTTCAACGATATTACTACCGAGTATGCTATCATTGCTGTTGCAGAATAAACATTTATTTTATTAATACATTTAAGGCGGCTCTCAATTCCGGGAGCCGCCTATTTTTTTTCTTTCTCCTCCCCCTTTTCAAGTATTTTTTCCCTAAAACCTTGGAAGTTACGAGGAAAAGTCGTATCTTTGCATAAGAAAAGCTGCACTCGGCAAATTGAAAACAAGCTTTCTTTGCGCTCGTTTGCATTTTCTTTGCCACCAAATAGCTTAAAAAAAAATTTCGTTTATGTAAAACTTGGGTTAAAGATAATGAATCTGTGTGAATCTGTGAAATCTGTGGGAGTTTTTTATGTCCCACGGATTTCACAGATTTTTTATGCCCTGGGCTAGCAGCTTCAGCCTTTACCTTTCCGCAGAGTGCAGTGTGAAGTATTTTTGCTTATTCCGTTGTCTGTACATCAGAGGCGGCTTTAGGAGATAATTATTATTAAAAAACTAGAAAACATTTGGCGGTCTCGTTTTTTATTGCGTAATTTGCGTTGCGTAAAAAGCGCAATGAACGTTTGTATAATGAATGATAACAAGATATGGCAAGATTGAACAATCCTTTTGTGGTATATGGCTATAAGGGCGCAGAGTATTTCTGCGACCGCCAGAAAGAGACGGAGAAAATGATTTCTTCGCTGCATAATGAACGTAACATCACGCTTGTTGCTCCACGCCGTATGGGTAAGACGGGATTAATTCATCATGTATTCCATCAGATGGAGGAGCAATATGAGGGAGTGAAGTGCTTTTATCTCGACATCTTTGCCACCAAGAATCTGGAGCAGATGGTGCAGCTGATGGCTTCTGAAATCATCGGAAAGCTGGATACTGTTTCTCAATCTGCCCTTCGGAAGGTACAGGAATTCTTCAGCAGTTGGCGACCTACTCTGACGATAGATGAATTGACTGGCATTCCTTCTTTTTCTTTAGACTTGAAACCGAGTGAGGGGAAGGAGAGTCTGAAGCGAATCTTTGAGTATTTGAAGCAGTCGGGAAAGCGCTGCTACATTGCCATTGATGAGTTTCAGCAGATATTAAGCTATCCTGAGGATGGGGTTGAGGCGATGATCCGTTCTTATATCCAGTTCTTACCGAATGTATATTTCGTGTTTTCGGGCAGTCAGCAGCACATGATGCAGGAGATGTTTCTGTCGTCAAACCGTCCTTTCTTCCAGAGTTCGCTGGTGTTGTCCTTGCCTTGCATCGGGGAGCAGGTGTATCGGGAGTTTGCCAATCGCTTGCTGGCATCTCAGCATAGGTCGATAGATGAATCTACCTTTTCTTATATTTATCAGCAGTCTGATAGTGTAACCTGGTATGTGCAGTCGATATTGCACGGCATCTACGAGTATGCTTCTTCCGAGATTACGAAGTCTCTGGTAGATGAGGTGATTCTGGAGCTGATTGAGGAGCAGGCGATGGCTTATCAGAACTATTGTGCCTGGCTAACCGAGAACCAGCAGATGCTTTTGGGGGCGATAGCTCGTGAGCATTTGGTATCTTCGCCGTTGAGCCAGCAGTTTATCAGCACCCACCATCTTCCAGCTACGAGCAGCGTAAAGACGGCGTTGAAGGCATTGGTGGATAAGCAGTTGGTAAGCAAGACTCCGACTGGCTATCTGGTTAGCGACCGCTTCTTTGCTAAATGGCTGGAAAGAGGAGGAATCATAGCCAACTGAGGAAATGAAAATTGCGTCCTGATGCAGCATTTGCTACGTCCCGATGCAGGAAAAAATGCGTCCCGACGTAGCAAAAGATACGTCGGGACGTAATTTCAGAAGCGTCCTGGCTCCTATCAAAAGAGCCTCGTTCGCATCATGCACGTCATTGTACAAGTTTATACGTTTCATTGAGGCGACGGATACGACTGCGCTGGGTGATGGATTCGACTGCGTTGGGTGGAAGAGGCAATTTCGTTGGCTGAATGAAGCACTTGAAGTAGCTGAATGAAGTACTTGATGTTGCAGAATGAAGTACTTGAATGAGGCGGTTGATGTTACTGAATTTTCAACTATAAGTTGACTCAAGTTTAGCATGCGGTTCAAGAACGGGCTGAAGGCCCAAAAGCTCCTAGCCCAGGGCATCGCCCTGGGTATAATAGCAAACAGCAAGGCGCCCTGTAAGGGCAAAAGCTTCGTAAATATTTGATCTCTTTGAAGCTTTTGCCCTTACAGGGCGACAGGTTTGCGTCCATGATTACCCAGGGCGATGCCCTGGGCTAGGGGCTTCTGCCCCTTCAGGGCGTATGGGGCAAAACTTGCGAAAGTCCAGCTAGCCTCTTCTTATTCCTTCATTTTCTGGATTTCCTCCAGTGGAAGTTCGGTGGCTGTTGATACTTGCTCATCAGAAAGGCCCATTGACAGAAGGCGGCGAGCAGTGGCTAGCTTTTCTTTTTCCATCCCTTTCGCCATACCTTTTTCCATACCTTTCGCCATACCTTTCGCCATACCTATTTCCATCCCTTTCTTTTCATCAAACTTTCTGGTGGCATATATATCACGCATATTCTTGATGTCCTCGTCATACAACTCTAGTTCCTCTCGGGAGAGCTTGCGGAGGTCGCCTATTTCTGCCAACTTGCGGAAGACTGGATACTTCTCGCTGAATGGCATCTGTTCAAACATGTTCATATTCTTCACTATATAAATCCAACAATCAAATATATCCATACACTCTGCCTCCGTGTGCTTGTCGAACAATGGCTGTTAGAGTATCATTCTAAGCACTGTTTGATTAAGTCGTGAGCATCTTTTGCATGATATACTCTGCCAGCTTTAACATCTTCTAGGGCTTCTTCAATACCACTTTTCTTTTCTGTTTGAATAACCCAGCCAAACTTCTTTGCCAGTTCCTTTAATAACTTGAAGTCAACTTGCGGAACAGTTATAGTTGTTTTTATACTATTTATAGCTACATCCATATTGCTTTACTTTTAATGTTATTTTAAATGATGCCGCAAAAATACGACTTTTCCTCGTAACTTCCAAGATTTTAGGGAAAAAGAATGACTAAAAAAGCAAAAAATAGCAGATTTGAGCTTTTGTTTTGAG
>JAJWFY010000003.1:0-116883 GCA_021615735.1 Segatella copri
CGTTCCAGCCTTGGGCAAGGCTGACGAAATCTCCTGTTTCTTGGAGACATCCAATACGGCAGCAGCCGTATATGTATGGAATAACAAGGTTAGTCCTGTAATTAAGTATGCTGGTGCATGGAATGATGCTATCAATAAAAAGTTGCCTCTTGTAGGTAAGAGTGTTTCTGGAAAGAATGTCTTCAAGTGGACTTATGATGGCACCGAGACAACTGCTCCTACTCAAATCATTTTCTTGGATGGTAATGGAAATAAGTTAACTGCTGACGTGGAGTTTGTCAACCACGGCTACTATGTTGACGGAGCATACAGCACTACTGTGACCAAGGTACATGAAGATGAGACCGTTGATCCAGAGTATGTTTACTTCGATAACGCTTCTAAGTGGGAGAATGTTTATTGCTACTTCTATAATGGCACAACCTCTTCTGCTGCATGGCCAGGAGTCAAGATGACTTTCGATGCATCTGCTTCTCATAATGGTAAGACTGGTTGGTATAAGGTTCAGATTCCTACGGCATATCTCAAGGCTAAGTACTTTATCAACAATGGTACTGCCGGTACTCCTATTAATGGTGCAAATGCTTCTGCAGAAAAGGTAGTGAAGTAATTCTGCAGGTAAACATATATATAATATAGATGAATTGAGCAGAGCTCTTAGATGGCAGCGCCATCTAAGAGCTCTTTGTATTTGGCGATAGCATCAGCTATTTCGCTTATTTTGATAAATTCATCGGCTGAATGGGAGCGGGAGGATTCGCCAGGACCCAGTTTGAACGAAGGGAAGTGCATCAGAGCCTGGTCGCTCAACGTTGGACTGCCGAATGGCTTCATGCCCATGGCTATGCATTTCCTGATAAGAGGATGCGCCGGGTCGATGCGGGATGACTTCAGACGGAAACTGTGGGCCTTTACCTCGCTCTTCAGGTGCTGGCAGATAAACTTGTAAACCTCCTCGTTGTCGTAAAACTCGTTGGTGCGGATATCCACAAGCATCGTACACTTATCCGGAATCACATTGTGCTGGGTTCCGGCATTCACTACGGTAAGCGTCATCTTGGTAGGTCCCAGGAACTCGCTTACCTTCTCAAACTTATAGTCACGAATCCATCGCATATCATCCAATGCCTCGTAGATAGCGTTTACTCCCTCGTTGCGGGCAGCATGACCGCTCTTTCCGTGAGCAATCACATCCAGCACCATCAGTCCCTTTTCGGCAACAGCCGGGTTCATGCCGGTTGGTTCACCTACAATGGCAAGGTCGATATGCGGAAGCAAAGGCAGGGCACGGGTGATGCCATCCTTTCCCGACACCTCTTCTTCTGCAGATGCCAGATAGATAAGATTATACTGCTGAGGCTTTGCGGTCAGCATTCTGAATATCTGGAGGAGCGAACAGAGTCCGCCGCCGCAATCGTTGCTGCCCAAACCGTAAAGTACACCCTCTTCTATATCCGGTGAAAACGGGTTGCGTGTCCATGAAGCCACAGGCTTCACGGTATCGATGTGAGCGTTGAGCAGCAGGGTAGGTCGGCTCTCATCGTAATGAGGGTCGATGATCCATACGTTGTTCGCCTCACGATGAGGTTCAAAGCCATAACTGCGGATGGTCTGCTCCATGATGTCGGCTGCCTCCTTCTCGTTTCTACTTACTGATGGGGTGGCGATGAGCTTTTTCAGCAAAACCACGGCATCACTTACATATTCTTCTTGTGTCATCATAATCTCTCTATTTTTTGATTTCGAGGGCAAAGATACGAAAAAAAGAGCAGATAAAGTGGAAAAAATATCTTTTTATTTTGTGTTCTTAACAAATTCTATTATCTTTGCATCAGAATATAAATATAAGCTTATGCAGATTAATAGTCATCTTTCGGTACTGGTACATGATCTCGCCAAGAAATGGGGAGAGAAAACTGCTTTAACTTTCAGAAAGTTTGGTAGCGACCAGTGGCAATCGGTTTCATTCAACCTCTTTTCCTTAAGAGTTAAACAAGTGAGCAATGCCCTCCTGAATCTTGGGGCTAAACCTCTTGATAAAATTGCTGTCTTCTCGCAGAACTGTGTGCATTATCTGTACACCGACTTCGGTGCATACGGCATCAGAGTTACCTCTGTGCCTTTCTATGCCAACAGCAGCGAGCAGCAGATTCAATATATGATTAATGATGCGCAGATTCGCTTTCTCTTTGTAGGCGAACAGGAGCAGTATGACAAGGCTCACCGTATCTTTGCCCTCTGTCCTTCTCTGGAGCGTATCATCATCTTCGATTCAAGCGTGCGCATCAGTACACACGATCCTGCTGCACTCTATTTCAAGGACTTCCTGAAGTTGGGTGAGAATCTTCCTCGTCAGACAGAAGTGGAGGAACTCTACAAGCAAGCTAGTATGGATGACTTGGCTGATATCCTCTATACCAGTGGTACAACGGGCGACAGTAAGGGCGTGATGCTAACCTATAGCCAGTATTATGCTGCTTTGAAGGCAAACGACGAGTGCGTGCCTGTTACCGACAAGGACCGTGTCATCGACTTCCTTCCATTTACCCATATCTTTGAACGTGCCTGGTCTTACCTCTGCTTGAGCGAAGGTGCCGAACTCATCATCAATACTTATCCTCATGAAATTCAGGAGAGTATGAGAGAGGTGCATCCTACCTGTATGTGTAGTGTGCCACGTTTCTGGGAGAAGGTGTATATCGCTGTAAAGGCAAAGATGGATGATGCCGGTCCTCTTCAGAAGAAACTCTTTTATCATGCCTTGGCAGTAGGAAAGAAGCGGAATATAGAATATCTGGCAAACTGCAAGCGCCCTCCTCTGACATTGGAGTTGGAATATAGAATTATCAACAAGACCGTTTTGAGCATGGTTCGCAAGCAGTTGGGCTTGGAAAAACCGAATATCTTCCCTACAGCGGGTGCTTATGTAAGTCCGGAAGTAGAGGAGTTTGTACATGCCATCGGTATCGATATGGTGGTGGGATATGGTCTGACCGAGAGTCTTGCTACCGTATCTTGCGATCATCTCGACAAGAAACGCAGTCTGGGTTCTGTGGGTCGTCCAATCTCCTGCATTCAGGTAAAGATAGGCGAGGATAATGAGGTGCTCCTCAAAGGTCCTACCATCACTCCGGGATATTATCATCGTGATACCACCAATGCGAAGGCATTCGATAAGGATGGATTCTTCCATACCGGTGATGCCGGCTACATGAAGGATGGCGAGCTTTATCTCACCGAGCGTATCAAGGACCTGTTCAAGACATCGAATGGTAAATATATCGCTCCGCAGCAGGTAGAATCGTTGCTCCTGGTAGATAAGTTCATCGATCAGGTGGCTGTGATTGCCGACCAGCGCAAGTTTGTATCAGCTCTCGTTGTGCCTGAGTTCCGTCTCGTGGAGGATTGGGCTCGTGAGCATCATATCGCCTTCACTTGCCGTGAGGACCTGTGTGCCAACGAGAAGGTGCAGAAGATGCTGATGGACCGTATTCAGATTCTCCAGCAGCATCTGGCTTATTATGAGCAGATCAAACGCATCACTCTCCTGGCTCACCACTTCTCAATGGAGTCGGGCGAGTTGACCAATACATTGAAGATTCGCCGCCCTATCATCAATAAGAACTACAAGGCGGAGATTGACAAGATGTATGAGGAGTAATCATAAAGTTTAAAGTTAAAAGTTTATAGTTAAGAGTTAATGATTACAGCTGACCAGTTGAAGGATGTGATGGACAGAGCCGACGCTCTGCATCGCTATCTCAATATAGACCAGAAAAAAGTAGAATTTGAAGAGGAGCAGCTCCGCACCCAGGCTCCTGACTTCTGGGAAGACCCGAAGTATGCACAGGAGCAGATGAAGAAGGTGAAGGGCATCCAGAAATGGCTGGATGGCTATAAGACCGTGCGTCTTTATGCCGATGAAATGCAGCTAGCCTTCGATTTCTATAAAGACGAAATGGTGACCGAGGAAGAGGTGGATGCCGATTATGCCAAGGCGATAAAAGCCATCGAAGACCTGGAATTGAAGAACATGCTTCGCCAGCAGGAAGATCCGATGGACTGCGTGCTCAAGATTAATTCCGGTGCCGGTGGTACCGAGAGCCAGGACTGGGCACAGATGCTGATGCGTATGTATATGCGCTGGGCTGAGGCTCATGGCTATAAGGTAACCATTACCGATATGCAGGAAGGCGATGAGGCTGGTATCAAGAGCGTGACGATGACCATCGAGGGTGGCGAGTATGCTTATGGTTATCTGAAGAGCGAGAATGGTGTGCACCGTCTGGTGCGTGTTTCTCCTTTCAATGCCCAGGGCAAGCGAATGACCAGTTTCGCCAGCGTCTTCGTAACTCCGCTGGTAGATGATACCATCGAGGTATATGTAGACCCAGCCAAACTCTCCTGGGATACCTTCCGTTCGAGTGGTGCCGGTGGTCAGAATGTGAATAAGGTGGAGTCGGGTGTCCGTCTGCGTTATTGGTACACAGACCCTGATACAGGTGAGGAAGAGGAAATCCTCATCGAGAATACCGAGACCCGTGACCAGCCAAAGAACCGTGCCAAAGCATTGTTGCTCTTGAAGAGCCAACTCTACGACCGCGCCATGAAGAAGCGTCTGGAGGCTAAGGCTAAGATTGAGGCAGGTAAGAAGAAGATAGAGTGGGGAAGCCAGATTAGAAGTTATGTCTTCGACGACCGTCGTGTGAAAGACCACCGTACCAACTATCAGACATCGGATGTAGATGGCGTGATGGACGGCAAGATAGATGATTTCATCAAGGCATACCTGATGGAGTTCCCTACGAATGATGACGAACAACAATAATAATCTAAAAAATATACGACTATGAGTGGAAATAAAGACTTAAGAAGAGCCAAACATGAGGCTTATCAGAAGAAACAGGCTGCAAAAGGCGAAAAAGTAATCAAGTGGATATTTATAGGATTGATAGTCCTTGGTATTCTTTTTGCCATCTATGCAACAACATTAGTATAAAACAATGAGTGGATTAGAGATAGAAAGAAAATTCCTCGTTAAGAAGGGCGACGCTTACAAAAGCGCCGCCTTTTCTTCTAGTCATATCCAGCAGGGATATATTCCTGCCGAGGGGGCTACGGTGCGGGTTCGCACACGGGATGAGAAGGCTTACCTTACCATTAAGGGCAAGTCGGTAAATGGCGGCATGACCCGCTATGAGTTTGAAAAGGAGATAACGATGGACGAGGCGCAGCATCTTCTGCAACTTTGTCAGGGTGGCGTCATCGATAAGCGTCGCTATCTGGTGAAAAGTGGCAGTCATACCTTCGAGGTAGATGAGTTCTATGGCGATAATGAAGGTCTGGTCATGGCAGAGGTGGAGTTGGCTAGCGAGACCGAAGCCTATGAGAAACCTGATTTCATCGGTATGGAGGTAACAGGCGACAAGCGATTCTACAATTCGCATCTCTTGGGCAATCCTTTCTCGA
The DNA here is from genome assembly GCA_021615735.1 of Segatella copri. Classification (GTDB taxonomy): domain Bacteria; phylum Bacteroidota; class Bacteroidia; order Bacteroidales; family Bacteroidaceae; genus Prevotella; species Prevotella copri_Q. The sequence goes on from JAJWFY010000003.1 coordinate 5,470, forward strand.
AGTGGCGTGATACCTTGCCGGCTGAATATCGTTAGAAAATGTATCGAAAAAGTCATTTCTGCGTCCTAAAACAGACTAAATAGCATAAATATTACTAAATTTGTGTTTTTGCTTTCAAATAATTCATATATTTCAGAATTATTTTATAATTTTGCACGAAGAAAAATTAAAAAGTAAGAAATTAGTAATAGAAAGATAGAAATGACAGATTCAAATAGAGGTAGTTTTGGTAGCAAGATTGGATTGATTCTTGCTACAGCAGGTGGCGCCGTAGGTTTGGGTAACGTATGGCGCTTCCCTTATATGGCTGGTCAGGAAGGTGGCGCAGCCTTTATTCTGGTATACATCGGAAGTGTGCTCCTGTTGGGCATTCCATGTATGATTTCTGAGTTTATCATAGGCCGTCATGGTGCCTCAAATACCGCACGTGCCTATACCAAACTCTCTAATGGTACGGCTTGGAAGTGGGTAGGCTATCTTGAGGTGCTTACCGGTTTCCTGATTACGGGCTATTATGCGGTGGTTTCGGGCTGGTGTCTGCAGTATGTCTATGCCAGCATCATGGGCGAACTGCATGGTGACCCTACCTTTGTGGCAAATTACTTCAAGGAGTTCTCTTCTGATCCTGTGCGTCCGGTAATGTGGACGGTAGCGATATTCCTGATTTGTCATTTCGTGATTATTCATGGTGTGCGCGGCGGTATAGAGAAGGCTTCTAAGGTGATGATGCCTCTCCTGTTCATCCTGCTTTTGATCATTGTGGTAGCAGCTTGTCTGTTGCCGGATGCAGGTAAGGGCGTGGAGTTCCTGTTGAAGCCTGATTTCGGAAAGGTAGACAGAAACGTGTTCCTGAATGCCTTGGGTCAGTCGTTCTATTCTATGAGTATCGGTATGGGCTGTATCTGTACCTATGCCTCTTACTTCAGCCGTCAGACCAATCTCTTTAAGAGTGCTTTGCAGATTTCCATCATCGATTTGCTGGTAGCAGTACTGGCTGGTCTGATGATTTTCCCTGCAGCCTTCTCTGTAGGAGTATCACCGGATAGTGGTCCTTCGCTCATCTTTATCACTTTGCCGAATGTCTTTAATCAGGCGTTTGCATCGTTACCTGTATTGGGTTGGATCATCTCGCTGCTCTTCTACGTATTGCTGTCGGTAGCTGCCTTGACCTCGCTGATGTCACTTCATGAGGTGAATACTTCTTTCTTCTACGAGGAGTTGAAGATAGACCGCAAGAAGGGTGCTACCATCGTTACGGTTTCCTGTGCCATCATCGGAGCCTTCTGTTCGCTCTCTTTGGGTGCAACAGATAAGCTTTCGTTCTTCGGAAAGGCGCTGTTCGATTGGTTCGACTTCGTTACGGGTCAGATATTCCTTCCTCTGGGAGGATTCCTTACCTGCCTGTTCCTGGGTTGGTATGTACCTAAGCAGATTGTACAGGATGAGTTTACTAACTGGGGAACCTTGAAGGGCCGTCTCTTCGGTATTTATCTTTTCCTGATTAAGTTCGTTTGTCCTGTCCTCATCTTCCTGGTATTCCTGAACCAGTTTGGGGTCTTCGGATAAAGTATTTGTAATCGGATAGATAATAATCATATATATAATTAAGGTATATAATCAGACAATCATATATATATAATAAGGTGTAGCATCTGCCGTTTCGTTGGAAAACAACAAACACTACACATTAAAGATTTAGATAATGGAAACAAGAGGAAATTTTGGTAGTAAGTTGGGCGTTATTCTTGCCACAGCCGGCTCGGCAGTCGGTTTGGGTAATGTGTGGCGTTTCCCTTATATGGCAGGTCAGAATGGTGGCGCCGCCTTCATTCTCATCTATTTGGTATGTATCATTCTGCTCGGATTGCCTGGCATGATGAGTGAATTCATCATCGGCCGTCATTCTGCATCCAATGCAGCCCGTGCTTATACCAATCTGGGAAAGCATAAGGCTTGGGGTGCTTTGGGCTTGATGGGTATCATCACCTCTATGATTATCCTGGGTTTCTATGCCGTAGTGGCTGGCTGGTGCCTGCAGTATCTCTATGCCAGTATCATGGGCGGTGTTCATGGCGACGCGGAGTATGTGAAGACCTATTTCCAGACCTTTTCAGCCGATCCTATCCGTCCTACCTTATGGGCAGTAGGTTTTATCCTGCTTACCCACATGGTGGTAGTGCGCGGTGTGCGCAATGGTATAGAGAAAGCATCCAAGATACTGATGCCTATGCTCTTCTTCCTGTTGATTGTGATTGTGATAGCTTCCTGCTCTCTGCCGGGAGCGATGAAGGGAGTGGAGTTCCTGCTGAAGCCGGATTTCTCTAAGGTCGATGAAAATGTGTTGCTCGAAGCGCTGGGACAGGCGTTCTTCTCTTTGAGTATGGGTACGGCATGTCTGTGTACTTATGCCTCTTACTTCAACAGACAGACCAATCTCTTGAAGTCGGCTACTCAGATTGTGACCATTGATACGGTAATCGCCGTATTGGCAGGTTTGATGATCTTCCCTGCAGCCTTCTCGGTAGGTGTGCAGCCAGACAGCGGTCCTTCGCTCATCTTCATTACCTTGCCAAACGTATTTCAGCAGGCTTTCGGTAACATGCCGGTTGTCGGTTATGTGATTTCGGTGTTGTTCTATGCTTTGCTTGTATTGGCAGCCCTGACTTCTACCATCTCGATGCACGAGATAGGTACCGCCTTTATTTATGAGGAGGGTAAGATAAGCCGTGCCAAGGGAGCCTGGTTCGAGACCATCGTTTGCAGCATCATAGCTGTATTCTGTTCGCTCTCTCAGGGTGCCGTACCTGATTTGGGTTTCTTCGGCAAGGATTTCCTGAGCAATTGTGACAACTTTACTGCCCAGCTGCTCATGCCGTTGAGTTCATTCATCACCTGTCTGTTCCTGGGATGGTATGTGCCAAAGAAGATTGTGCGTGATGAGTTTACCAACTGGGGAACCCTGAAGGGAACTCTCTTCCCTGTTTTCCTGTTCACCATCCGTTTTATCTGTCCAATCTGTATTTTCCTTATCTTCCTGCACCAGTTTGGTGTCATTTAGCAAAACCGGCAAACTTGCAGACAGGCTATCTTGCCCCTAGTAGGCAAGATACGGCTTGATTCTTTCTATTTCGGCAGGTGGAAAGTCTTTGAGGAGACGCAGCTCTTCAGCACTTTTCAGCGGACCATGGGTTCTGCGGTAATTTACGATTTCCTTTGCCTGGTAAAAGTCCAGATAAGGATGTTTGCGCAGTTCGGCTAAACTGAGCTGGTTGACATTCATTTTCCGGATATGTTTTGCATCAATATTCATATAGTGGAGGGCTGTCTCGGGCACGCCTTCCACTTCTTGTATCTGGCTCATGGAAACAAAACCGCCTAACCGCTCTCTGTAACGGATGATGCTTCTGGCATAGTAAGAGCCTATGCCGGGAATTTTCTGCAGTTCGGTCGTATCAGCAGAATTGATGTTGATATACTGACCTTCTTTCAGTTTCCGTGGATAACTGTATTGGGTAGTGTCTTTCTTCCTTTCTTCTCTAGTTCTTATAGCCGTCTCTTGATAGTCATAGTTGTATCTTTCTCTTGGGTAAAAGTTGGCAGCCGGCTGGTAGTCTTTACCAATTCTGATAAAGGGCAGCAGTTTTTCGAATTGCTTCTTGGTTAGTCCGTAAACCCGTGCAAAGTCTCTAGGTGTCCTGAAGATACCTCCTTTATTTCGATATTTGATGATGTTTCTGGCTTGCCATGATTCCAGTCCCAGCCGTTGGAAATCAGATTGGCTTGCCGTATTGGGGTCAAAGGCGAATACTTCGCTCGACTGAAGTCCTTCGTCATAATAGCCTGGCTGTTGCCGCGTGGCATGTCTGATGATACTATCGTTATGGGCTTGTTGTTTTTCTGAGGGCATAGTTTCTTTAGAACCTACAATGAAAATCATTGTGGTACTGACAACGAGCAGGGTCAGGATTACGAGTAATGCTCGCCGTTCATGGTAATTGATATAAAAAAAATCCTTTATAAACTTCATAGGCTTACGGATTTTTAAGTTCTTGTGATACCGAAATTTCGCCGACCATTTTGGCCACGACCAAGGCAAATCCCCTGTGTATAGGCACATTAGACGGCTTTTGGTCGGGATTACTGGACTCGAACCAGCGACCTCATCGTCCCGAACGACGTGCGCTACCAACTGCGCTAAATCCCGATTTCTGCTGCAAAGGTACATTAAATAATGGATAATACCAACAAAAATAGACTTTTTTATCTTTTTTTGAAAGAAATTTCCCGAAAAATTTGCAGGAACCAGAAAAAAGTATTACCTTTGCACCCGCAAATGATAAATCGCGATTTGTGAAAGTTGGTGCCATAGCTCAGTTGGTAGAGCAAAGGACTGAAAATCCTTGTGTCCCCGGTTCGATTCCTGGTGGTACCACTTCTTTATGAGGCTGAATCTTCGTAACAGGATTCAGTCTTTTTTTATGCCCTTTTTAAAAGGTTCCATTTTTACACTTATGCAAACGTTTGCGTAAAGAAAATGCGCCGGAATGTTTTATAATAGATTTTTTTTCACTACTTTTGCATTGTAGAAATTCAACAACAAACCAAAAAATTAATCTAACAAACATTCATTAAAATGAAAAAAGCTTATTTATTATTGTTGGCTGGAATGTTGTCTACGGCAGTATTTGCCGGCAGCAAACAGACGGTTAAGATTGATGGTCAGGTCATAGACAAGACTGTCACAGAGATTACCTTTGATGGCGACAATGTCGTTCTTCAGTATTCAGATAATACATCTGATAACGGGGACATGTCGCTCGTAACCCTTTCATTCTCCTACAGCACTACTACCGGTATCAGTCAGGTAGAAGGCATTAAGCAGGCATTGCAAGGTAAGGTTTATAACCTTCAGGGCCAGTGTGTAGGTTCTTCCCTCCAGGGTTTATCTAAGGGTGTTTATATTATTAATGGTAAGAAAGTAATCATCAAATAAAATAAGGAGGATTGAACAATGAAGAAAATGGTATTTACTTTGGCTCTCCTCCTGATGAGCTTGAGTGCAGCTTTGGCACAGACAGGGACATTTAAGATTACCCATGCCGTGGCTCGTAACAGCAAGGTGAACCAGATGTATGTTACCACCAAGTCGGGTGATGTGAAGTATTATAATACTGCAGATTTGACAAGTGTGAAGTTCGAAGGTGATAAGGCAATCATCGCACCTAAATCAGGTTCAGAGAATGATGAGTATGATGCTTCTGTTCAAGCCATCAGTTTTGCCAAGAAGGCCGATCAGGGCGAAAGTGGTGATGTTGAAAATCCTGCAGGTGTGATTCAGATTACTGAGGCTAAGGGCTGGCAGGAGTCTGCCTACCTGAAGTGGGCTCCTTTCGAGGGTGCTTCTTCTTATAATGTATATGTAGGTGACAAGAAGATTGATGCTCAGCTGATTCGTCAGTATAAATCTTACTATCGTGCTGATGTTCTCGGTTTGAAGGCTGGTACTTATTCTGTAAAGGTTGTTCCTGTAAATGCTGAAGGTACAGAGATTACTGGTGCCAATACTGCTTCTAACTTGGTAGTAAAGAGCTACAACCGTGAGGGCTTTGCTCATTTCAAGTATGCTGGTGTAGGTGCTTATAATAATGATGGTACTTTGAAGGCTGGTGCTAAGGTTCTGTATATTACAGCCAAGACAGCTGAGACCGTTTCTACAACAGTTAATACTGGTAAGCAAGAGACGATTACAGGTCTTCAGTCTATTATTGATGCATATTCAAAAGGTAAGGATAAAACCCCTATCGCATTCCGTATCATTGGTAAGGTTAGTCTTTCTGATTTGGATCACATTTCAAGTTCTGCAGAAGGTTTGCAGGTTAAGGGAGCTACTATGAATATGACATTCGAAGGTGTAGGTGATGATGCTACCGTATATGGCTTCGGCTTCTTGCTTAGAGAGGCAGTGAGTGTAGAGTTCCGTAACTTTGCTATCATGCGTTGCCTGGATGATGCTATGTCTCTTGACACCAAAAACTCTAATGTGTGGATTCACAATATGGATCTCTTCTATGGTAAGAAGGGTAGTGCTGCCGACCAGGCTAAAGGTGATGGTACTGTAGATATCAAGGGTGATTCTAAGTATGTTACTGTAGCTTACAACCGCTTTTGGGATAATGGTAAGGCTTCTATGTGTGGTATGAAGAGTGAAACTGGTGAAAACTGGATTACTTATCATCACAACTGGTTCGACCATTCTGACTCTCGTATGGCTCGCGTTCGTACCATGAGTGTTCACATGTACAACAACTACTATCAGCATTGTGATGTTTATGGTATTGGTGCAACCAGTGGTTCAAGTGTGTTCATGGAGTCAAACTACTTTGATGCAACCAAGCGTCCTATCATGAGCTCTTTGCAGGGTACTGATGCCAAGGGTGATGGTACTTTCTCTGGTGAGAAAGGTGGTTTGATTAAGGCATACGGCAATGTATTTGCCAACAAGCCAGAAAACTTCAGCTATATCCCATATTCAGAAAACAATACAAGCTTCGATGCATACGAGGTTTCTGATCCAAGTCAGCAGGTTCCTTCAAGCGTAAAGACTTTGGTAGGTGGTACTTCTTATGATAACTTCGATACCAACTCAAGTCTCATGTATGCATACGCTGCAGATAAGGCTGCTGATGTTCCTTCTATCGTAGAAGGTTTCTATGGCGCAGGTCGTTTGAATCATGGTGATATTGATTTCGTTATTCCTGATGAGACAGTCGTAACAAATGGCCATCAGCAGCCATGGCCTGCTTTGGCAAGTATTCTTGACGCTTATACTTCTGGTGTTGTTAAGGTGTTCGGTGAGAGCAATGCTGCTGGCGAAGGTGGTTCTACAGAAGGTGGCAGCACTGGTGGTTCTGGCGAAGGTGGTAGTACTGGTGGCTCTACCGGTGGTACAACAGAAGGTGGCAGTACTGTAACTCCTATCGAGGGTACTGTTTTGGTAACATTCACAGATTCTAAGCCTTCAAGTAGCATAGTAACAGTTTCAGGTAACTATGCTACAAATAAGGGAACTGCTACTATTGACGGCACTTCATATTCTACTTGTGTAAAGATGGAGTCTGCAACTAATATCTCAGTAACTGTTGATAAGAAAGTCACAATGACCCTTTATTTCAGTTCTGCAGATAGCAAGACGAACGCCAAAATTGATGGAAAGAAGCCTGCTGAAGTAAATGCAGTTATTGATTCAACAGCTAAGACAATGACTGTAACATTGGATGCAGGTTCTCATACTATTACAAAGCAGGATACATGCAACCTCTTCGGTATTAAACTTGTACCTGTAAAAGAGTAAAGGTATAGAACTGATTTAAAGATTCCTGCCTCTTTAAAGAAAAAACGGACAAAAGCTAGATAAAGATTTGCTTTTGTCCGTTTTTTCTTTATTTTTGTCTGAAATCTGTCTGCTGTTTTTTCCTCTTTTCCCTACTTTTGCAACCGAAAACAATTTTAAACGCAAACGCATTTAAACGTAAAACGCAACCTAAAAGTAAAACAATGAAAGCAATCCAGAATTTAGCAAAGAGAAGTTTGCTTCTCGTGGCATTGTTGGTCATCGGATGTCTGCAACTCATGGCGCAGACAAGAACCATCAAAGGTGAGGTGACTGATGCGCAGAATGGTGAGGCTCTGATTGGCGCCACTGTCATGGTGGAAGGCGAAAAGGGCGGTACAGTTACTGATTTTGACGGTAACTTCAGTCTTCAGGTATCTTCTTCAGCCAAGAAGATCAAGGTATCTTATATCGGTTATATTGATAAGGTACTCTCTATCTCTGACAATATGAAGGTGAAACTCGAATCCGACAGCAAGGCGCTGGCTGATGTCGTGGTCATCGGATATGGTACAGCGAGAAAGAGCGACCTTACTGGTTCTGTGGCTACCGTGAAATCAAAGGACTTTAACAAAGGTCTCGTTTCTTCTCCAGAACAGTTGATCAATGGTAAGGTTTCGGGTGTACAGATTATGTCCAACAGTGGTTCTGCCTCTGCCGGTAGTACCATCCGTGTGCGTGGTGGTGCATCTCTGAATGCCAGCAACGACCCTCTTATCGTGCTCGATGGTGTGCCATTGGAGCAGGGTGGTATCTCGGGTAACAGCAGCAACTTCCTCAGCATGATCAACCCTTCTGATATTGAAAGCATGACCGTATTGAAGGATGCTTCTTCTACTGCCATCTATGGTTCCCGTGCATCTAACGGTGTCATCATCATTACCACCAAGAAGGGACAGCAGGGGGCTGTAAAGGTGAACTTCAATACCACCAACAGTTTGCAGACCCGTGCGCAGATGGTAGATATGCTGAGCCGTGATGAATTTGTGAATGTCATCAACCAGTTTGGTACAGATAACCAAAAGTCATTGCTCGGTACTGCCAATACCGACTGGAATGATGAGGTTTACCATACTGCCTTCGGTACAGATAATAACCTCAGCGTGAGCGGCAGCATCGACAAGTGGTTGCCATTCCGCGTGTCTGTAGGCTATTACAACCAGAGCGGTCTGGTTCGCAAGGACAATGTAGAGCGCTGGACAGGTAACGTGGTATTGACTCCTAGCTTCTTCCAGGATCACCTGAAGTTGACCATCAATGCCAAGGGAACGCTCAATAACAACTCATTCAATAATGGTGGCGCTGTATGGGCAGCTGCCACATTCAACCCAACCATCCCGGTTTATTCCGGCAACGACAAATATGGTGGTTACAACGAGGCACTCGATGCTGATGGCTATCCGGTGAATGCGGGTGTAAGAAACCCTCGCGGTCTGGTTGATCTTTATGATTCAAAGAGTAAGGTAAGCCGCTTCATCGGTTCAATGGATGTAGATTACAAGGTTCATTTCCTGCCAGAACTCAAGCTCCATGCTACCGTGGGTGCTGACTATGCCAAGGGTGATGGAACCGTTTATGTTCCTGCCTACGCAGCACAGAGCTACAACAAGGATGAGTCTTTGGGCGGTAGCGATTACAAGTATGGTCCTCAGAAGAACGAGAACCGCTTGCTTACCCTCTATGCCAACTATGCAAAGTATTTCGAAGATATCAAGAGTAATGTAGATCTGACAGCCGGTTACGACTACCAGTACTGGAAGAGTACTACACCTCTTTATTATACCAAAAGTGCGGCAGGCACAAACCTGTCAACCGTAAAGGCATCAGATTACCGTCATGTAATGTTGTCATATTACGGACGTATCAACTATTCATTCGATGGAAAGTATCTCCTGACGGCTACCGTTCGTCGAGACGCATCTTCCCGTTTCTCTAAGGATACCCGTTGGGGTACTTTCCCATCTGTTGCTTTGGGCTGGACTTTGACTGAAGAGCCTTGGTTGAAGAACCAGAAGGTACTTTCTAACTTGAAACTCCGTGCCAGCTATGGTGTTACCGGTCAGCAGGAAGGTATCGGCAACTACAACTATCTGCCGGTTTATACCTACAGTGTGACAGGTGCCGAGGCTTTCATCAACGGACAGTATATCAATACTTACCGTCCTGAGGCATACGTATCAGACTTGAAGTGGGAGACTACAACCTCCTGGAACTTCGGTCTTGATTTCGGATTCCTGGATGGCCGTATCGGTGGTGCCATTGATTTCTATACCCGTAAGACCAAGGACCTGTTGGCATCAGTACCAACAGCAGCAGGTACCAACTTCTCAAAGACTATCCTTACCAACGTAGGTAATGTGGACAGCAAGGGTATTGAGGTTTCTCTGAATGCAACCCCTATCCAGACCAAGGACTGGGAGTGGAACCTGAGCTACAACTTTACCTGGCAGAACATGAAGGTGAAGAACCTTTCATTGACAAAGGGTGGAAGCCAGACCAACGTGAAGGTAGGTCCATCTATCGATGCTTACCAGTTCCAGGTACTCTCAGAGGGATATGAGCCATACATGTTCTATGTATATCATCAGCTCTACGACTCAAAGACAGGCAAGCCTATCGAGGGTGCTTATGCCGATTTGAACAATGATGGCGAAATCAATGAGTCTGATCTCTACCGCTATCATTCTCCAGCCCCTAAGTACATCATGGGCTTGAGCACATCTTTGAGATACAAGCAGCTGACACTCGGTATGAGTTTCCGTGCCAACATCGACAACTATGTATACAACGGCATGGGTATGAGTACAGGTGCTTTCGAGACAGTAAGTTACAACAACTCACAGCTCAACAACCTCAACACCAGCTTCCTGAAGACAGGTTTCAAGACCCGTCAGTATCTCTCTGATTACTATGTAGAGAATGCTTCCTTCCTGAAACTCGACAACCTGAGTTTGAGTTACAATGTAGGCAAGATCAACAAGTGGGCTTCACTCACCGTATCTGCAATGGTACAGAATGTATTCACCATCACCGGTTACTCAGGTACAGACCCTGAGGTGCCAAACGGAATGGACAACTCATTCTATCCACGTCCTCGCACTTACTCAGTAAGCCTCGGACTTCAGTTCTAACAATCAAAACAGATAACAATGAAACTTAAGAATATATTATATAGTATGATGATGGGAACAGCGGTGCTGACAGGCACAACCAGCTGTGTTTCCGATCTCGACCAATATCCTCATACAGAGACAACCTCTAAGGATGTTTATACCTCGCTTGCCAATTACGAGGCAGTGCTGGGCAAGATTTACGCTGCCATGGTGACCAGTGGTCAGGGCAAGGGCGGCGATAATAAGGATATGGAATCCGTATTGAATAAAGGAGCAGGTTTCGACTACATGCGTATGTTTATCAATATGCAGGAGTGTGGTACCGATGAATTTGCCTCTACCTGGCTGACAGGTGAGCAGACTACGGGTCTTACTTATCTTTCATGGGATGCCAACGATGCCTGGGTATCAGATATGTATTATCGTATCTACTACAACATCGCCCTCTGCAACGAGTTCCTCCGCAATGCCAATAGTGCCAATTTCTCGGGTGCTGATGCAGAGAAGATGAAGGAGTATAAGGCAGAAGTCCGTTTTATGCGCGCTCTGTTCTATTACCATGCCCTCGATTTCTATCGCAACATTCCGATGGTGACAGAGAACGACCCTGTAGGCAGTTTTATCCCTCCACGTTATACTCCTCAGCAGACATTCGATTATATCGAGAGCGAGTTGAAGGATTGTGTAGGTGATATGCTTCCTGCATCCACCTGTCCTTACGGTCAGGCTTCTCAGGGTGCTGCCTATACCTTGCTTGCCAAGCTTTATCTGAACAGCGAGGTTTATACCGGCGTTGCCAAATATGCCGAGTGCAAGGAGGCTTGCGATAAGGTGATGAGTATGGGCTACTCCCTGGAAGATAATTACAGCAAACTCTTCAATGCTGATAACGACAAGCGTACCAACGAAATTATCTTCGCCTTGCCGGTAAGTGCTGAGCATACTGTAAGCTGGGGTTCTTCTACCTATCTGGTTTGTGGACAGGTAAGTATGTCGAATGCCAACCAGAATGTAGCCGATTATGGTGTAACTGCCGGCTGGAGTGAATTCCGTCTTCGTCCTGAGTTCGTGGATAAGTTTACCCAGACCGATATTGATGGCAATGGTGACAAGCGTTGCAAGTTCTTTACCAATGGTCAGAGCAAGGATATTTCCAGCATGACAGATGAAGCCTCTGGTTATCTCTCAGAGAAGTGGAGCAACCTGAAGGATGATGGTACTACGGCATCCAATACTGCCGATGCAGGTGTAGAAACCGACTACCCACTCTTCCGCTTGGCTGATGTCTATCTGATGTATGCCGAGTGCGTGGTTCGTCTGCATAATGACTGGGATAACTGGGCTGGTGGTAGTGATGCTACAGATCCAACCGTGATTGCTTCCCGCAAGCAGGGTGCTATCTATTGGATTAACAAGGTACGTGAGCGCTCTAAAGCTTCTGATGTATGGGCAAGCAACTTTGCTGATGACGATGCCTTCCTCCAGTTCATCCTCGATGAGCGTGCCCGTGAGCTCTATCATGAAGGTTATCGCCGTACCGACCTGATTCGCTATGGTCAGTTTACTACTAATAAGTACATCTGGCAGTGGAAGGGTGGAACTCACGACGGACAGGCAGTGGATAGCAAGTACAACATCTATCCAATCCCTAACACCGAGCTTACCGCAAATCCAAATCTTCATAACGACAACTATTAATAGGATAAAAGAATGAAAAAGATATTTAGAAACCTGATGATGCTTCTCTGCGCACTCACCGCTTTGGTGAGTTGCGACGAGAGTGGCGACAAGATATATCTGGATGGCTTCAAGGCATCCGATCTGATGGCATCGGCATCCGATGTGAAGCTGTCTGTAGATAACAGTAAGGACGTTGTCCTCTCGTTGGCTTGGCAGAATCCTACCTTGCTTTCGAGCGATGAAACCAAGCCTGCGGGCAGTGGAGTGCTGAAAACTTATCTGCAGGTATCTGCCTCAGAGAACTTTACTTCAAAAAAGGAATACTCCGTAACCGACCTTTCCAAGGCTTTCACCGGTGCTGACCTCAATGCTGCAGCCAAGGATCTCGGCTTGTCTCCTGATGTGAGTTCACCTCTCTATTTCCGTATCAAGAGTCTGATGGGTAGTAATCTTGATGCCGCTTACAGCAATGTCTGCCAGGTAAAGGTTACTCCATACCTCATTGATATGAGCTACATCAATATCCTGAATGAGAATAAGGAACAAGTTCTGACAAAACTCTATTCTCCTAATTCTGATGGAGTTTATTCTGGCTATATGAATGCCTCTTCTTGGTTCCATATCTGGGGTAAGGAAAATGATGGTACCATTTGGGGTAATGTAGGACAGGATGGTCATGTGTACGAAATGGATAATACTGAGTCTGCATGGAACATCTGGTTCCCAGGTCAGACAGGTATTTATTATACAGTTCTTGATACAAAAGCTAAGGAACTTAAGCCAACTTACATCAAGTCGATGCAGTTGAATGGTGAAGATATGACCTATGATGCTCCTAACTATGCTTGGACCAAGGTCATTACAACTACAGCCGATAATACTCCAGTCAGCATCGTAGCTAAAGGCGCTGAGTACAGCAAGGCTACAGGTACAGAAGATGCTGCAGCTGTGGTGAAGACCATGAACTATACTTTGGCTGATGGCAAGATGACAGATGCAGCAACAGCTGGTAGCGTGAATATTGCCAAGGCGGGTACTTATACCATAACCGTGAAGGTTGGTGAGCACAGTCAGTTGGAATATACCATCGTTGAGGGCGACCAGACAACTCCAGAGCCAGAGGCAAGCAATACCCTCTGTATGTTCAGCAAGGACGGTAACACCCTTCTTGCCGTGATGAGTAAGGTGAGCGATGGTGTTTATACCTGCAAGTACAAACCAACTGCTTGGGAAGGATTTATGTTTATCTATGTAGGAGCCAACAAGGATGACAAGCAAACATGGTATGGTTGCGAGCCAAGTAATGATAAGATGTTTAATCTTTCTACGGCAGACGACAAGTGGAATCCTTGGTTCAAGGATGATGTAACTGGTGGTGAAGTTACCGTTACCGCCGACCTCAACACCATGACATGGAAATATGAATAATTAATAAGAAAAATAACAATGAAGAATATATTTGGAAAAGCCATATTGCTGGCTTCAGCACTCTTGTTCTCTATTACGGGCACGAGTTGCAGCAATGATGATAATACCACTCCCGAAAAGGAGAAGACATACGATATGAGTGGCTTCGCCAAGGGTGCCGATGTTTCCTGGCTCACAGAGATGGAGAAGGATGGTGTGAAATTCTATAATCAGAATGGCAAGGCAACAGAATGCATGAAGCTCCTTCGCGAAGAGGGAACCAATTCCATCCGTCTGCGTGTCTGGGTAAATCCGGAAGGTGGCTGGTGTGGCAAGAATGATGTCATCGCCAAGGCTTGGCGAGCTCAGCAGCTCGGCTTCCGTCTGATGATTGACTTCCACTATTCTGATACCTGGGCTGACCCGGGCAACCAGAAAGTTCCTGCTGCATGGCAGGGCTATACTGCCGAACAGATGAAACAGGCTGTGGCTGATCATACCAAGGATGTGTTGACAGCCCTGAAGGATAGAGGTGTAACCAACGTAGAGTGGGTACAGGTGGGTAATGAAACCCGCGACGGTATGCTCTGGAATAGCGATGAGGCTGTAACCGGTCAGGTATCTAAGAATGCAGCCAATTTTGCAGCTTATATCAACGCCGGTTATGATGCTGTAAAGGAAGTTTATCCTAATGCAAAGGTCATCGTTCATGTAGATAAAGGACAGGACCTCGGTGGACTTACCTGGCTCTACGATAACTTGAAAGAAAATGGTGGAAAATGGGATGTCATCGGACTGTCTCTTTATCCTGAGGATGATAATTGGCAGAGTTATGCAGAGAGCTGTCTCGCTAACATCCAGACCCTTTCTTCTAAGTATGGTAAGGACGTTATCGTTTCTGAGATTGGTATGTGGTGGGGCTCTGCCCAGGCTGCGCCAATGATGAAGAAGATGGTGGATGGCTGTAAGAAGATTTCTACCTGCGAGGGTATCTTCTATTGGGAACCGGAAGTTTACAACAACTGGAAACCAGCCAACTATATCACTCTGGGTTGGGAGGCATATACCAAGGGAGCCTTCGACAACAGCGGCAAACCAACTGCCGTATTCGATGCATATAAATAAGAATATTAAATAGCAATATGATCAAGAGAAGCATTACTTTCATGACTCTTGCCCTGGCACTCACTACGCTGTGCCAGGCGCAGAGCAGAAAGGTTATCAACCTGCCTTCATGGGACTTCTCCCGTGATGGCAAGGCGTGGCAGCAGGTAGCTGTTCCGCACGATTGGGCTATCTCGGGACCTTTTGATAAGAAATGGGACCTGCAGATGGTGGCCATCGAGCAGAATGGCGAAACCGAAAAGACCGAGAAGTCGGGACGCTCTGGTGCGCTGCCTTGGATAGGTGAGGGTATGTATAAGATGAACTGGACGGCTCCTAAGGGCTATAAGCGTGCCGTACTCGTCTTCGACGGTGCCATGAGCCAGCCTGTTGTCAGCGTCAATGGCAAGGAGGCAGGCAAGTGGGCTTACGGCTACAATGCCTTCCGCATCGACATCACACCATTTATCCAGTTTGGCAAGAAGAATCTCATCGAGATACATCTTAATAATGTAGAGGAGAGCAGCCGTTGGTATCCGGGAGGCGGCCTTTACCGTCCGGTTTCCGTAGAACTCTATGGCAATGAAAACTTCTCTACCTGGGATACCTTCGTGCGCACGCTGAAGGCTGATAAGCAGGAAGCTGAGGTGGAAGTAAATGCGCTCCTCGAAGGCAAGACCGGTAAGTCGGGCAAGACCGTCATCGCCTTGTTGGATGAGGCTGGCAAGAAGGTTGCCGAGCAGACCATCCCAGGTGCAACTCCTGCCGTCAAGACTACCCTGAAGGTGGCGAATCCACAGCTCTGGTCGCCGGAGTCTCCTTATCTCTATCAGGTAAAGCTTACCCGATATGAAGGAAAGAAGGTGGTTGATGTCCAGACCCTCAGGACTGGTATCCGCACTATCTCTGTAACTAAGGACAATGGTTTCCAACTCAATGGCGTTACTCGCAAACTGAAGGGCGTCTGTCTGCACCACGACCTCGGTCCTCTTGGAGCAGCAGAGAACAAGGCTGCCCTCATCCGTCAGATCAAGATGATGAAGCAGATGGGTTGCGATGCCATCCGTACAGCCCACAACATGCCTTCTACCCTGCAGATGGAAATCTGCGATTCCCTCGGCATGATGGTGATGGCAGAGAGTTTCGATATGTGGATCTATCCTAAGTGCAAGAACGGTTATGCCAAGTTCTTCAAGGAGTGGAGCGATAAGGATATCACCAATCTGGTGAAGCATCACCGCAACCATCCTAGCATCGTGATGTGGAGTATCGGTAACGAGATTCCTGAGCAGTGGAGTCAGGAGGGTGTACAGATCGCCAAGCATCTGCAGGATATCTGTCATCAGTACGACCCTTCCCGTCCTGTAACCCAGGGTATGGATAGGGCAGAAGATGCTCTGAAAAGCGGTTTTGCACAGACCATGGATGTGCCGGGCTTCAACTATCGCGTACATAAGTATTATAAGAATATCGAGCAGTTGCCTCAGGGCTTCCTCCTCGGTTCAGAGACCGCCTCTACGGTCAGTTCCCGTGGCGTATATAAGTTCCCGGTTGTCGTAAGCGATAAGGCTACCTATCCTGATGGTCAGTGCTCAAGCTATGATACGGAATACTGTTCATGGAGCAATCTTCCGGATGATGACTGGAAGATGCAGGATGACTACAGTTGGGTAATCGGCGAGTTTGTATGGACCGGTTACGACTATCTGGGCGAGCCTACTCCGTACGATACCTACTGGCCAAGCCGCAGCAGCTACTTCGGCATCTGCGACCTTGCCGGACTTCCTAAGGACCGTTACTATATGTATCGTGCCCGCTGGAACGAGCAGCAGCATACCACCCATCTTCTTCCTCACTGGAACTGGAAGGGCAGAGAGGGTGAAGTGACCCCTGTATATTGCTATACCGATGGTGTGGAAGGCGAGCTCTTCGTCAACGGTAAGAGTCAGGGTAGGGTTCGCAAGGACAAGTCAAGCCGATTGGACCGCTACCGTCTGCGCTGGAACAATGTGAAGTATGAACCGGGTGAGATTCGCGTGGTTACCTACAACCAGTATGGCGATAAGGTAGGTGAGGACGTGAAGCGTACTGCCGGCGAGCCTGCACAGATAAAGCTCAGCGTAGAAACACCTGATCATGAACCTATTGCCTGCATGGTAGAAGGCTGTACCGATGAGCACAATGTGCTTCTGAATGCCGATGGCAACGACCTTGCCTTCATCACCGTGAGTCTGCAGGATAAGGACGGCAATGAATGTCCGCTTGCCGATGACGAACTGACCTTCGAGGTGAGTGGTGCCGGCACTTTCAAGGCTGCCTGCAACGGCGATGCCACATCGCTCGAACCATTCACCCAGCCACAGATGAAACTCTTCTCCGGCAAACTCGTAGTCATCGTACAGAGCAGCAAGCAGAAGGGCGACATCATCCTGAAGGTAAAAGACAGCAAGCGCAATATCGAAAAGTCGATTACGCTCCAGGCAATATAAGATGTTCAGGTTTCGCAAGTTCAGAAGTTAAAGAAGTTAAAGGAGTTATCGCTCCCTACGGTCGCTGAGGAGTTAAGACAATAGTCTTTTTGGCATAGTTTTTAAGCAGCAAAACATACGTCTTAACTCCTTAACTTCCTTAACTCCTTTAACTTCATGATTTTTTTATGATTTTCCTCCGATTTTTTTTGGCATTATCATGAATATTGTGTAAATTTGCACGCATGAAAAAGTCAACAAAACCTATATACCGCATCAGCATGGCAATTGCTATGCTCTTTGTTTCGCTCGCCATCCATGCGCAGCGTTTCGTCAACACCTCCCTTGAAGGTGCGCAGACAGTTTGTGCCATAACCCAGGACCATGATGGAATGATATGGCTCGGAACCGACAATGGTCTTTACAGCTATGATGGTTATCAGGGTTATCGCCATTTCCAGGAACATACTTTCAGCAATACGCGTGTCAATGCGCTCGGCTTTGAGGGCAGGATGCTCTATCTGGCTACAGGCAACGGCATCCTGAAGTTTGATACTGAAGATTATCAGTATGCTGAAACACCAGCCATGAAGGCTTTTGCCGATGAGACGAAGCGCAAGCAGCTGAAGGAACTCCGTGTGCTCGATATGAAGGGCGGTAAGACTGACTTCGGGGGCGATGTCTATGCCTTGCTCTCTACTCCGAAAGGCTTGCTCGTAGGTTCGCTTGCCGGGCTGCATCTCGGCAGCAGACTGATTCCGCTCCGTGCCGGAGAACAGCCGCTGGTTAATGCACTTGCTTATGATGCCAAGCGCCGATGCTACTGGATTGGTACCGAGGGTGCTCTCTATTGTGCCGATCTGCAGCTCAGGAACTTCTCCCAGATTCCTGCTCTCAACGGCAATTCCATCAAGTGTCTCTCTACCGATGCTGCCGGCAATCTCTATATCGGAACCGATAACGGACTCTATCAGATGGCACTCTCCAATGCCATCACCCATTATATCCACGATTCCCGTGATGATGCTTCTATTCCTAACAACATCGTCTGGGCTTGCTTTGTAGATAAGTGGCAGAATGTATGGGTGGGTACCGACAATGGTCTCTCCCGTCTCACTACCCACACCTATTACCGTTATGTATCGCTCGATAAGATTACGATGTCGGGTGAGGGCAACTGTCTGCATGCCATGCTCCAGACCCGTAACGGCGAATGGTGGATGGGCGGTACCAACGGTCTGATTCGTTTCACCCGCAATGCTGAAGGTTATCAGAATGTGGCATGGTACAAGCAGAACAGCTCTGCCTTCCCTATGACGCATAACCGTGTTCGCAAGATTTATGAAGACCATGACGGCGATGTATGGATCTGTACCGATCACGGCATCAACTTCTATGACCGCAATTCTCATCAGATGCGCAACTTCATCGTCTACGACAAGAGTGGCAAATATTCTACCGCCTGGGCTTATGATATTCTCCAGGACCAGAAGGGCAGGATATGGATGGGTTCTTATCAGGGCGGTGTCTTCGTGATGGATAAGGCGGCTCTGCTGAGCGGCAAGACCATAGCCGACTGGCATTACTCTGACAAGGGAAAGAATGCACTCTCCGGTCTGCATGTAGGGCAGATGGTGATGGATGGAAAGGGTAGGATTTGGGTTTCTACCTATACCCGTCTCAACTGCATCAATCCGAACAATATGAAGGTGGTACAGGTGGCTAACTCAGATGTCGTCAACTATCTGATGGCAGACAGCAAGGGCAATATCTGGATGGGTGATAACAGTTCGGTAACCTGTTATTATGCAGCCGGTTCTGTGCTGGGTAACAGTTTTTCTTCCAAGACATGGCAGATTGGTGGCAAGGTAAGTACCATGTGCGATGTGGAAGGCAAGATATGGGTGGTATCGGGCAATGAATGCTGCGTAATCGATTCTCAGGGCGAGAGCCAGCGCTTCATGATTCCTTCTATCGTGCCACTTACCATCTGTTACAGCAGACAGACTCATGAGGTAATGATGGGCGGCAATGACGGCTATGTGGCAATCAGTTCCGATGTAGTACAGAAGCCTAAGCAGTTTACCCGCCTGATGCTGGCAGGAATCATCGTGAACGGAGAGGCTTGTGAGGAGCGTGGAGAAATCCTGAAACTGAAGAGTGATGAGAACAACTTCACCCTGCAGCTCACTGACCTTCCTTTTGCTGATCATCCTTCAGCCGTTTATGCTTACAAACTCGAAGGCAGCGACCACGACTGGCATTATCTGAACTCCGGCAATATCGATATCACCTATAATGGTTTGTCGTATGGCGATTATCATCTTACGGTTCATGCCGTGGATGGTGAAGGCAAGATAGCTGCTGAGGTTTATTCGCTCGACATCTCCGTCCTGCCGCCTTGGTATCTCTCCTGGTGGTGCAAGCTCTTCTATGTTACAGCACTCATCGTGTTTGTGGCATGGCTGGTAAGCTGGTATTTCCTGCGTAAGGAACTGGCTGATGCCCAGAAGCAGAAGGCTGAGGTGTTGGAGCAGGTACAGATGCGTATGGACTTCTTCAACCGTCTGACGGAAGATTTGAAGGCTGCCGTAGCTCATCATTCGTTCGAAGAGGTAACCGCTCTGATGGTCCGCTATCTGAATGTAAAGATACCTGAGGTGTCATCTTCTGTTGCCACTGGGTTATCCGCTTCGCCTGTATCTGAGCCTGAGTCATCATCCTCAGAACCAGTTCCTGCACGCTCTGAGTCTTCTGAAGAGGAAAAGAAGGAAGTAAATGTCAGCGAGTTGGATGCGGCAGACAAGCGTCTGCTCGAAGAGATCAATGAGGCGATAGAGAAGCACATGATAGATTCCGACTTCAACGTTTCGATGTTGCAGGATGTGATAGGCATAGGTGGCAAGCAGCTGTATCGCAAAACGAAGGCGATAACGGGTCGTACGCCTGTAGAGTATATCCGTGAGATGCGTATGAAGCGTGCAGCCGAGCTCCTGAGCCAGGGTAAGTTCAGTGTTTCCGAGGTGATGTATACCGTTGGTTTCTCCAACAGCAGCTATTTCTCCAAATGCTTCTCCAAGGAGTATGGCATGACTCCTACGGAATACATGAAGGTGAAGAGGTAAATAAATGATGTGCTTCCGTTTGCCTGCTGACTGAGCTACTTGCGTTAGCTGACTGAGCTACTTGAGTCAGCTGATAAAATACGTTCCGATGCAGTAAAAAATGCGTCCCGATGTAGCATTTGCTACGTCCCGACGCAGCAAAAGATACGTCCCGACGTAGTACAAGCTACGTCGGGACGTAATTTCAGCTTTATGAAAACGGCTGCATAGAAACAAAAAAAAGTGTGTATTGAACTAGTTTTTGCAAACTGTAATCGGATGTGACAAAAAATCGGCAATTAACTAAATTTATGAACATATATGCTAAAAAACATAGATATTTCATATCAAACATTTAAATTTTAAGCGATTATCTTGGGCAAATAAGAAAATATTCGTAATTTTGCACCGATTTAAGTTAAATAGGTATTTCCATGCGTGCATATTAGTGAAAGAATGTATAAATGGAGGGGCGAAGTGTTGCCCTGAGTGCTTTCGGCTTTTACCAAACGAGAAAAAAATGAGAAAAAAATAATAATTATTAATTAATAAACTTGAAACAAACAAGGATGAGAAGATTAACTCTTTTACTTGTCTCACTTGTATTGTTGTCTATCCAATCGGTCTTGGCGCAGAGTTTCAGCGTCAAGGGTACAGTCGTGTCTGCTGAAGATAACGAACCGATGATTGGTGTGACCATTATGCAAGAGGGAACATCAAATGGTGTGGTGACCGATATTGACGGTAACTATACCATCGAAATTAAGGGTGCTTCGAAGGCTACGCTTGCCTACTCGTATGTGGGATGCGTTACGCAGAAGCACGTTGTGAATGCGCAGACAAATACGCTCAACATCACCCTTGCTTCGGATTCCAAGATGATGGATGAAGTGGTTGTGGTGGCGTATGGCGTGAGAAAGAAGGGAACCATTGCGGGTTCCGTGTCTGCCGTAAAGTCTGAAAAGATAGAAAATGTGCCGGCGGCAAGCTTCGACCAAGCTTTGCAGGGACAGAGTACTGGTTTGCAGGTTATCTCTTCTTCGGGTGAACCTAGCAAGGCGGCTACCTTCCAGATCCGTGGTACCAACTCTATCAACTCCGGCAAGTCGCCACTCTTTATCCTCGACGGCGTGCCAATCTCAAGTTCAGATTTCAATACCTTGAGTCCTAACGACATCGAAAGTATCTCTGTATTGAAAGATGCCTCTTCTACCTCTATCTATGGTGCACGTGCTGCCAATGGTGTGGTTGTAATCACTTCAAAGCGAGGCCTGGCAATGGACAAGGCGAAGATTACGCTCCGTGCACAGTATGGTTTCTCTGAGTTGGCACAGACCAACTGGAAGATGATGAATACCGACGAGCGTATCCAGTTTGAGAAAGAAGTAGGTCTGGATACAGGTAAGGATTACAATCTCCTTTCAAGAGTAAACGTAAACTGGCTGGACGAGGTGTTCAACGACCGCGCTCCGCTGCAGAGCTACGAACTCTCTATCAATCGTGCTACCGACCGTTTGAACTACTATGTTTCTGGTGGTTTCTACGATCAGGACGGTATCGCACAGAATTCAACCTTCCGCCGTTACAACATCCGCACCAATGCTGATGTAAAGGCAGGCAAGTGGTTGAAGGTAGGTACCAACACCATGGCTGCCTACGAGGAGGCTCAGCAGGCTGATGACGGTAGCTATACAACCGTTACTCCTATCTCAGCTTGCCGATTCATGTTGCCTTACTGGAATCCATACGCAAAGGATGGCAGTCTGGCTTCACTTTCAGCAGGCAACTGGGCAGGAACCAGCGAGAACCCTATCGTTTACATGGGCATGAATCCTATCAAGAACAAGAAATATAAGGTGCTCTCTACCATGTATGCTGAAATCTATCCGATAGAGAACCTGACTATCCGTACTCAGTTTGGTGCCGATTTCACCCATTCTACAGCGTTCCTCCAGTCGTTCCCAAGTCTCTCTTCAAACAACGGACAGGGTACAGCGGCACGCCAGAGCAGCGACGCCATCAACCTGACAGAGACCACTACGGCTAACTACCGTTTCACCCTGAACGATATCCATTCGTTCAACGTGATGCTGGGTCAGGAGGCTGTGAATTTCCACTCAGAGGGGTTCCAGGTATATTCCAAGGGTCAGACCAGCGATCTCCTGACCAACGTATCATCAGGTACACGTGCCAGCCGCTGGGCAGATTCATCATCTGATTACTCTTACCTGTCATTCTTCATGCGTGGCGAGTATAACTATAAGGAGCTCTACTATGCCGACTTCTCTCTGCGTACCGATGCTTCTTCACGTTTCGGTAAGGATCATCGCTGGGGTACATTCTGGTCACTCGGTTTCATGTACAACGTGAAGTCTACCGACTGGCTGAAGAATATGAAGTGGCTCAGCACCGCCCAGATTGCCGTAAGTACCGGTACATCGGGTAACTCTGAGATTCCTAACTATTATCACCTGGCTCTGGTATCGGGTGGTGCCAACTACGATAATACTGCCGGTTTCTCTCCATCACAGAGTGGTAACGAGGAATTGGGTTGGGAGTCAACATGGGCTAACAACTTCGCCCTCCGTCTTGGTTTCCTCGACAGAATCAACTTCAGTTTCGAGGCTTACTACAAGCGTACCTCTAACATGCTGATGCGCGTACCTGAGTCTTACACCGTAACCGGCGAGGGTTATCGCTGGAAGAACGTAGGTGTGATGGCTAACAAGGGTATCGAGTTGAGTGCTGACGGTGATGTAATCCGCACACGCGACTTCACCTGGAATGTAAGTGCCAACGTATCTTACAACCAGAACCGATTGAAGGAACTCTATAATGGTGTAACCGAGTATGTAAACTCAACCACCGGTTTGAAGTATGTAGTAGGTCACTCAGTAAGCGAGTTCTTCCTGAACCGTTATGCCGGTGTGAACCCAGCAAATGGTGAGCAGCTCTGGTATGATAAGGACGGTAATGTAACCAACGAGTTCCGCGAGAGCGACAAGGTGATGACAGGCAAGACCTATGATGCACCTTGGATGGGCGGTTTCGGTACAAGCTTCCGTTGGAAGGGCTTGCAGCTTTCTGCCCAGTTCAGCTGGATCGGTACACGCTACGTGATTAACAACGACCGTTACTTCGAGGAGAGTGGTGTAACCTTCGGTACAGCTTACAACCAGTCAAACCGTCTGTTGTACGACCGCTGGAAGCAGCCAGGCGATATTACCGACATCCCACGTTGGGGCGAGGTAACCCAGCTCGACGATCGCTTCTTGGAGAATGCATCGTTCCTCCGTCTGAAGAATCTCAGTCTGTCCTATTCATTGCCACAGAGTCTGTTGCGCAAGACCAACTTCTTCTCTATGGTCAGAATCTACGGTCAGGCACAGAACCTCTTCACCGTAACCGGTTTCAACGGTCTGGATCCTGAGGTTTCATCCAATATTTACCAGGCACAGTATCCGGCATCACGCCAGTTTACTCTGGGTGTTGAATTGCAATTCTAACCAAGAAAGGAGAAAAAAATGAATATCAAAAATATAAAGACATACATCCTGTCGGGAATCCTAGCCCTCTCGATGTCTTCCTGTCTTGATAAGTATCCTGAGGATTCTATCCGCATGGACCAGGCTATCAACACGGTGGGCGACATGGACAAGCTGGTGTACGGTATCTACGACAGTTTCAAGAGCAGCGCCCTCTATTCGGGCAATCTGACAATCCTGCCAGATCTGCAGGCAGACTTCGTGTACTGCGTGAAGGGCTACTCTAATGCCTATGGCGATATCTACCGTTGGAAAGATATCAAGGCTACCAACACCGACATCGAGGCGGTATATGCCGACCTTTATGGTGTTATCAACAATGCCAACTTCCTGCTCGACAACGTAGATAAGGTGAAGGCAAACACCAACAGTGATAAGGAGCTCGACAAGCTGGAGCAGTGTGAGGGCGAGGCTTATTTTGCCCGTGCCCTGGCTTATTCAGAGTTGATCAAGTGTTTCTGCAAGGCTTACGATAGCGATGAGCAGGCTGCGAAGGAACTCGGCGTTGTACTCACAGAGCACTATTACGGCAATGAGCCACAGAAGAGAGCCAGTCTGAAGGAATCATACGAATTCGTATTGAGAGACCTTGACAAGGCTGCTGAGTATCTGAAGGTAGACGAAGACTTCACAGGAAGTCTCTACAACGAGATTTACTTCAACGAGTATACCTGTCATGCCTTACGTGCGCGCGTATCCTTATATATGCACAAGTATGATGATGCCATCAAGTATGCATCTAAGGTAATCGGCAGTAAGTATTATACATTGGAGAAGGCTTCTTCCAACACCTATTTAAACAAGGTGAACGATTACAAGTATATCTGGACCTATGGTGATTCGCGTGAGGCTATCTGGAAGGTAGGTTTTACCGTGAACAGCTATGGCGGTGCACTGGGTACCATCTTCGATAACTACAACTATGTAACTTATCGTCCTGACTATGTGCCTGAGACATGGGTCATCAACTCATTCGACGCCAATGACCTCCGTGCTGCAGCCATCTTCACAACCCGTGTAACAGGTTATGAGCACGGTTTGCAGTGGCCTTTGCTGAGCAAGTATTTCGGCGATGCAGAATTCCTGAACAACAATATCCTGCATGTTCACCAGCCAATGGTGTTCCGTCTGTCAGAGCAGTATCTGATACGTGCTGAGGCTTACGCCATGAAGGGGGACTATAGTAAGGCAGGTAAGGATATCTCTACCTTGCGTACAGCCCGCTACTCTTCATACGGTGGTAACACCTCGATGAGCGAGAGTAACGCCATGAAGATAATCGAGGCAGAGCGTGTGAAGGAACTCTATATGGAAGGCTTCCGTCTGAACGACCTCAAGCGCTGGCACAAGGGATTTGAGCGTAAGGCTGCCGACCAGCCTGCGGCCAACTTCGTGCAGAGCAGTCTGAAGGTTGAAAAGGATGACCCTCTCTTTGTCTGGCCAATTCCTCAGCATGAGCTTGAGGCTCCAGGTTCTGAGATTCAGCCTAATGAAAGTAACAAATAAAATAAGGAGACGATCATGAAGAAAATAATGATGGGATGTTTGGCAGCCGTAGCTGCACTCATCGCTCTTGTGAGTTGTTCACAGGATTATACCACTTATGCTGGTCCAAGTCATATCATGTTCTCTGATACGCTCTATCAGTATGCTGTACAGGAAAGCAATGAGGTTTTCAATGTGCCTGTATCAGCAACCGAAAAAGCTGACTACGACCGCACCTTCGGCGTGGAGGTAGTAGACAAGCAGAGCAATGCCATCGAGGGTAAGCATTACCGCATCCTCAACAACACCGTTACAATCAAGGCGGGCGAGATGGTAGGAAATGTGAAGGTTCAGGGTATCTATGATAACATCGGCAAGACCGACTCGCTCGGCTTCACCCTGAAGCTGGTGATTCCGGAGAAGTATAACTGGGCAGATCTCTATAAGGACTATGCCCACGTGGTAATGCAGAAGTCTTGTCCTTTCGATATCCACAACTTCTCAGGCTGGTGTATGGTAACATCTACCTTCTACAGCAAGTATCTGAACAACGTAACCAACCGTCTGATCAAGACCGAGGTAGTGGAAGGCGAGGAGAATACCGTTCTGCTGAAGGATGTTTACTATAAGGGCTACAACCTGAAGTTGAAGTTCAGCACCAAGAACATTCTTGAGCCAAAGGTAGAGATGGACGACCAGATAGCTGGTGAAACCGGCGAGGCGTTCGGTACCATCTATGGAGACGGCAAGTTGCGCATCAGCCAGCCTTCTCTCTATACCTCTTATTATAACACCTGCCAGAACTATGTATTGCAGTATATCACCATGAGTGTTGACAACAAGGATGGTTCAACCTACGGCAACGTAGGAACCTTCATCACCATGTATGAATGGATCAGCGATGCAGAGGCAGAGAAATTGAAAGAACAAGGATATTAATCGTAGAATAAAAAGAAAATGAAAACATTGATTTCAAAATATTGGCTCGTATTGATGGCGCTGGTATCAGTGACTCTGTTCACAGCTTGTTCCAGCGATGACGACGATGCCGTAACTCCTGTGTTCCCACAGGTACAGACTATCTCCGGTGAAGCTGGCGAAGTGAAAGAGTTTACTTTCGAAGCTAACGAGAGCTGGAGCCTTTCTTCAGACAAAATCTGGTGTAAACTGGTGGGCGAGAAAACAGACGCCTTCGTACTCAATGGTACTGCAGGCAAGCAGACCATCAAGGTTAAGATTACTGGTGATGATGCCAGCGATGATATGAGCGTGGCTCAGCTCTTCCTGAATATGGGTGGTCAGAAGGTTGCCATCGCTGAGGTTACGCGTTCGGCTGCCGGCTATAAGTTGCAGGTATTCGATGCGGCTGGCAATGATATCACCGAGACTGGTATCACCGTAGGTTACAATGTATACAACAAGTTTACCGTAAAGTCAAACTTCCGTTTTGCTGTTACCAATACTCCAGCTTGGGTAGACTTGGAAGGCGGCTTCCTGGTAGGTACACCTAACGAGGCTGTTGTTGGCGGTGTTGCCTTCAAGGAGAATCAGGGCGTAAGTGCTAAGTATGCCATCGCTAAGGACGGCAACTACACCATCACCTTCACTTCTGAGGATGGCAAGGCTGCTACAACCATACCTGTTATCTATAATGGTATGACCACCAGCACCATGGATGTTACTTATCCAACCTCTTCACAGTGGGCAGTATGGAATGTATCTCTCGATGGTAAGGTGTTCACTCAGAATGGTTCTAGCCTGAATGGCGGTGATACCAACGCTTTCACCTTCTACAACTTCGTTCCTTTCACCCTCAAGACCTTGGGTGATGCTTACCAGCTGGTAGTCTTCGAGAAAAAGGAAGATGGTCTGCGCGAGGAAACATCCGGCGCTGTGAAGTTGCAGGGTGAGAAGGGTGACGTTAAACTCACTATTGATGCCTTGAGCAGCGGAAGCCGTGAGTTCCTGGTTTATGCATTGCCACAGAGCGTATTCGAGAGTCTGGAGAATGGACTCGACGGAATGCTGGAGGAAGACTTCATGACAGTGAAGAGCGATTACGACCGCTACTTCCTGATGGATGTTGTACAGAAGAAAGAAAATAAGGGCGATTCTGAGGTTACTGCTCCTATTGTTACCAGCATGGGTATGAATGTAGATTGTGCCTTGACAACCAATGAGGAGTTTAAGTCATATGCTGAGGGCATCTTCAGTTATACTGGTAAAGACGTATTTGAATCAACAGTTTATGGTGGTTATGTAGCCATTTATCCTCAGATTGACGGATGGGATCCTACAGCTGGAGCAGACGTAGTCATTTACGACGGTACAGGAAACCCTGTTGATGTTAAAAACTACGAGGTAGGACAGGACGAAAAGGGTATCTATGTTGGCTTGAATGCCGATAAGCTCACTTATCCTATCCTTGCTGGTTTCGTCGACATGCAGAGAGTATGCCAGCGAGTAGTCATTATCAATAATATGGGATTTAGAAGCAAGAGAAAGTAATGAACAGAATGAAAATATTTTCAAAGGCACTCTTGTTGCTCTTGGTCTCTCTCCTGACCTTTGCAGCAACAAGTTGCTCGGATGATGAAACCGAGGGTTGGGACGGCACATACGGATATGTGCAGTTCAAGCTCAGCAAGAAGGTTTCTTCAAGAGCTACCCGTGCTGCTGCCCTTGACAAACTTGAGAAACTGGATGATGCCAAGAAAATCAAGGTGGTCATGGAGCACAACGGTACAACTGTGTCTCAGACACTGGTGCTCAATTCTTATAATTCAGAGAATGCAGAGTATGGTCTGAGAAGTGAAAAACTGCAACTCGCTTCGGGTACTTACACCGTCATCGGTTTCTATCTCTATGATGCGGTAGACGAAGAGTTGCTGGCTTCTTCTGCCGGCGAAACATTCACTGTAGTAGGTGGCGGTCTGGAAGTACAGAACCTCATGGTGGAGACTGTGGAGCGTGGTAAGGTGAAGTTCAATCTCGTGAAGGAGTGGGAGAAGACCCGTGCCGGTGGTACTGAGTATCTCTTCTCTAACATCCGTCTCGTTGACGTCAGCGTAACCAACCTCTTTACCCGTGAAACCTATACCTTCCCTGAACTGAAGGTGAAATATAAGGAGGGAAGCAAGGAGAATCAGAATCCTGACAATGAGAACGATAAGTATATGGATACAGGTACAGCTTACTGCGATTCTACCGTATGGTTGCCTGCCGGTACTTATCAGGTTACCTCTTATACCACCTATGGCAAGACAGGTGCGGTGAAGACCAAGTATGAGACCCAGCCTGTAAAGGGTGAGGCGTTTATCGTAGAGGATAATCAACTGAATGATAAGGCTCAGGTGCCTATCCTCCTTTCCAAGACAAAGGAGTATATCAAGGACTATGAGGCTTTGAAGGCTATCTGGGAATCTCTCCAGGGTAAGGAGTGGAGCTTCTATGGCGATGCTACCTTCAAGGGAGCTAACTGGAACTTCAATAAGGAACTCGATATGTGGGGCGAACAGCCGGGCGTAACGCTCAACAGCAACGGCCGTGTCATCGGTCTTATCATCGCCGGTTTCGGTGCAAAGGGAATCGTACCTGATGCCATCGGACAGCTGACAGAACTCCAGGTGCTCAACCTCGGTTCTCACGATGAGAAGATTGGTGCCAACATCTTCAATGATTATGATGCAAACAGTCTGACTGCAGCAAAGAAGAGCAGCATGCGTCACGACTATGAGAATAAGTTCCTGAAGTATGACCCACGTGCCAACATGTCGGATATGATTGTAGCAAGCTACAACTCAGATCCTAAGGTGGCACCGAAGAACAGAATCAAGAAGGACAGCCGCATCAATCTGAAGGATGCGCAGATCGGTACATTGACCAACAAGATTAAAGGTGTATCTAAGGCCATCTACCGTCTGACTAAGTTGCAGCAGTTCTATATCGGTAACTCTTCTATCACATCCGATGAGGTTTGTGCGAAGTTCTACAATGCTGACGATCCTGTTTATGGTAAGTTTGCGCAGGAATTCAAGGATGAGGATTGGGACAAGATGGAAAACCTGACCGATATCGAACTTTACAACTGTCCGAAGATCAGTCGCATTCCAGACTTCTACTATAATCTCCCTAAATTGCAGGCGATGAACCTGGCACGATGCAAGGGTATCTCAGCCAACCAGTTGAGAAAAGACTGGACCCGTCTGGCTAATGAGAAGACAGGTAAGACACTCCAGATTCTCTATATGAGCTACAACAACCTGGAGGAGTTCCCTGAGTCATCAGCCTTGAGCAAGATGGTGAACCTCGGTCTGCTCGACCTGGCTTACAACAACATCAAGAAGTTGCATCCGTTCGGTTCTGAGGTAGCGCTTTCTTCACTCTATCTGAACAACAACCAGATTGAGGAGGTTCCTGCTAATCTCTGTGCCTTTACAGATGATGTAGAGAGTCTGACCTTCGCCCACAACAAACTGAAGAAGATTCCGAATATCTTCGATGCAAGTTCGGTTCGCGAGATGGGTTCTGTAGACTTCTCTTACAACGAGATTACAGGTGTAGATAATAGTCATGGTACCTACAAGGGTATCAATGCAGCAACCGTTACTCTCTCGAACAACAAGATCGAGAAGTTCCCTTCAGAGCTGTTTACAGCCGGTTCGCCAATCACAACCATCGATTTGAGCGGCAACCAGATGCGTACCATCCCTAAGGGTTCCATCAAGGGCAAGAAGGCTTATCTGCTGCAGGTCATCGACCTCCGATTCAACAAGTTGACATCCCTCTCTGATGACTTCCGCTCAACCACATTGCCATACATTACCAATATGGACTTGAGCTACAACTGCTTCACCGAGGTACCAACCCAGCCATTGAACAGTGCCGTGCTCCGTGCCTTTGCCATCAACCACCAGCGTGATGAGAAGACCGACCAGCGTTGCCTGCGTACATGGCCTACAGGAATCACAACCTGTCCGAGCCTGATCCAGTTCCAGATTGGTTCCAACGATATCCGCAAGGTAGAAGAGACACTGACCTCTCACCTTTATATCCTGAATATCGCAGACAACCCTAACATCTCTATCGATGTAACCAGCGTCTGCCCATACATCAAGGCAGGTATGTATAAGCTGTTCTACGACAAGAATCAGGACATCCGCGGTTGCGATGCTTTGGATCTCGAAAATTAAACGAATAGAAAGTAAGATAATATGAAATATATTAATAAACTTACATGGCTCCTCGTTCTGGGTGCAGGTCTGATGACTGCATCCTGCAGCGATAGCGATGATGTAGATATCCCAGGCGGACTCGCCATCGACAAGGAGCAGATTGAAATAGCAGCTGAGGGCGGTAGCGAACAGCTTGCCATTGCTGCCTCACAGAATTGGGTGGCTAACGTGGATGAGCCTTGGCTGATGCTCACTCCTGCCAATGGCGTGGGTTCTACTACTGCAACTGTGGTAGTTGACTCTACTCTGATGAACGGACGCCGTACTACCGATATCGCCTTTATCGGCGATAACGGTCAGCGCCGCACCGTTACCATAAAACAGTTTGGTTATGGTAAGCAGATTGACATCAAGGAACCAACTGTAGAAATCGAAAATTCAGAATCATACGATAAGCGTGCTTTCGAGAGTTTGATTTCTGCCAATGTGGAATGCAAAATCGGTAAGATAGAGTATTCTTTCGAGGGTGATATGACTGATGCCGAGAAGGCAGAAAACGAGAGCGAGCGTGAAGGTTGGCTTCTGAATAGCAAGGATGAGGATAAACTGACAGGTACCAATCTCGGAATCGTACTTGATAGAAAGGCGCGTCCTCGCAGCGTGAAGTTCAAGTTCCGCTGGGCGATGAACGTGGTTCCTGCCGTTCGTGTGGCTAAGGTTCATCTCGTGCCAGTCAAGGCTGAAGACCAGCTGGTAGATGCAGATGGCAAACCTATAGATGATGTTATCCTGACCGTTCGTCAGAAGGCAGCACCAAAGATTGAGGACAACCGTGCCGGTGACTCTCTCTCTGTCATCATGATCAATCAGAAACTGGGTAGCATTGCTACCTTCGATTCCAGCGATAACATGCGCAACTGGAGCGGTGTAACGCTCTGGGAAGCTACTGATGCTTTTGTGAAGGATCATCCTGAGGCTTTAGGACGAGTACGTTCTGTCAAGTTCAGCATGTTCAACCTCAAAAGTGGCGAAACTCTTCCTAAGGAAGTGGGCAACCTCAAGTTCCTGGAGTCATTCTCTGTTGCTGCTAACGAGAACAACCAGATTCGTGAAGTGAAGCTCGGTGAAGAAATATGTTCGCTGAAGTACCTGAAGAATCTTACCGTTCAGGCTTACGGTCTGACTCAGTTGCCTACTAACTTTGTTAATCTGGGCAAGAGTCTTGAAACGCTCAATCTGGTAAGTAACAACTTCAACAAGTTGTCGGATATCACCAATATCGTCAACGAGAAGAACTTCCCTAAGTTGCGTAACCTCATTCTCTATGCACAGCGCCGTACGGATGTTGTCACAAACATCGCTTCGCTGGGCGAAATGAATGCATCAGGCGTCTATGTTTATAATAACTATCCTATCGGACTGTATGGTAAGGTAAATGCCGGAACCGCAGACCGTCAGGCGCTTCTGAAGCTCCTTACATGGGAAAAACTGAATTCCCTGGAGTTGTCATACTGCTTCCTGGAGGGTGAACTTCCTACCGATGAAGAGATGACTGAGGCACTGGAGGCTGCCGGCAAGGCTACCCGCTACAGCAGGGCAGACTTCTCTACCAATAAGGCTGATTATCTCGACAAACTGGTAGGTGATACCTGTAAATGGTTGCTCTCTGGCTGGGATAATCCAGTAACTTGCAAGCACAAGGATGGTTCTGTAGTTTATGAGGATGTTTATCCTTTTCAGGTGCCACGTGTATTGCCTAACTGCCGTCAGTTGTCGCTCAACCTTAACTTCCTGACTGGTGCGGTGCCAAAGTGGATTCTTTATCATCCACATCTGGTAGAATGGACTCCTTCTATCATGATCTTCAACCAGCAGCCTAAGGGTAAGAATAGCGATGGCGCTGCCGTTGGTTTCTCTAATATGACAGAAGACAGCTACAGCTACGACTACTATTACGGAACCAAAGACCCAGGCAACAAGTGGGAGGTTCCGGGTGTAGCTTATCCGCTCTACTACCGCAAATACGTGGCAGCAGGCGATATTAATGAAGCTGCGCTGATGGCTAAGTACAGGAGAACTAAGAAAAAGTAAGATAAACATAAAAACAATATAGAAGCAAACAATGAAGAAAAAGTTTTTCTATATAGCAATGGTCGCATTGGCATTGACGGGCTGTTCTGACAGCCTGTCAACCATCGGCTCTTCTGACGGCAATTCAGAAATCACCATCCCTGCAGATGCTGAGGCGGGTGAACTGCTGATTAAGTTCAGTCCGGAAATGAGCGATATCCTCGACCAGGCACAACTGAGCAAGACCCGCGCCGGAAAGGCTACCCGTTCGGGTATTCCTTCTACCGACGAGGTGCTCGACATCCTGGGAAGCTACAGCTTCGAGCGTGTGTTCCCGGTAGATGCAAATACTGAGGCAAGAACCCGCGAGGCGGGACTCCACCTCTGGTATACGGTGAAGTTTAACAAGGGTACAGACCTGAAGGCGGCTGCCGAGCGCCTGAAGCAGTTGGGTGAAATTTCAAAGGTTCAGACCAACGGTCGCATCAAGCGTGCTTACAATACCGACAGCAAGCGTATCTATCTCAGCGATAAGGCACTTCAGCAGAAGGCTACCCGTGGTGCTGCCGATGGCGAGCCAAACGACCCGGGCTTTGCCAGCCAGTGGCACTACCGTAACCTGGGTGAGGGCCACTATGGCTTTGAGAAGCTCAACAATAATCAGGTGGGTGCTAAGGCAGGATGTGACGTGAATGCACTTGAGGCATGGAAGACCTGCACAGGCGATCCTTCTATCATCGTGGCTATTCTTGATGAGGGTGTGATGTATACGCATCCTGATCTGGCAGCCAACATGTGGTGCAATCCGGGCGAAAGTGTTCAGGGAGCCAAGACTGATGGTGATGGCAACGGATACGAAGGCGACCTTCATGGCTACAACTTCGTAACCGAGAGCGGCGATATTACCTGGACTGATGCCAACGATTCTGGTCACGGTACTCACGTAGCTGGTACCATTGCAGCCGTAAATAATAATGGTAGAGGTGTTTGTGGTGTAGCCGGTGGTGACGGAACTCCTAACTCTGGTGTCAAGATTATGTCTTGCCAGGTATTCTCCGGTCAGAACAGTGTAACCTTGGCAGGCGAGGCAAGAGCCATCAAATATGCTGCCGATAATGGTGCAGTCATCCTGCAGTGCAGTTGGGGTTACAACTCTTCAGAGTCTAGTATCATCAATGGTTATACTCCGGGTCCTGCTACCGAGAAGGAATGGGCTGAGACCTATCCGCTGGAGAAGGAAGCTCTGGATTACTTTATCAACAATGCCGGTTCGCCTAATGGTGTCATCGACGGCGGTATTCCAGTCTTCGCAGCCGGTAACGAGTATGCTGGCAATCCTGCTTTCCCAGGTGCTTACTCTAAGTGCGTCAGCGT
This sequence comes from Segatella copri, assembly GCA_021615735.1. Lineage (GTDB taxonomy): Bacteria > Bacteroidota > Bacteroidia > Bacteroidales > Bacteroidaceae > Prevotella > Prevotella copri_Q. The sequence goes on from JAJWFY010000003.1 coordinate 39,384, forward strand.
ATCTTCAGTAGCAGCCGACTTTACTCCAGCCTGCTACACCGATTTCGGTTCGCTCGTAACCCTGAGTGCTCCTGGTGGCGACTTGGAATATTACAGCAAGATTGGCGAGCAGGAAGATGAATATTGGGCAGAGACAACCGAGCAGAAAGGTGCTGTGCTCTCTACGATGATCAAGAACGGTCAGCCTGCTTACGGCTACATGGAGGGAACCTCTATGGCTTGTCCTCATGTTTCGGGTGTGGCTGCCTTGGGTCTCGCTTATGCTGCCAAGACGAATCGTCATTATCGTGCTGCCGACTTCGTAGCCCTGATGAAGAAATCTGTGAAGGAACTGGATAGTCATTATCAGAATGGTGCAACCAAGACCTACTATATGAACCATACTACCGTAGGTGCTTCGCCAGAGATTGTACAGCTCTCTAAGTACATCGGCAAGATGGGTGCTGGTCTGATTGATGCAGCTCAGCTCTTGAATAAAATCAAGAACAAGGAACTCAGTTCTGATATGAAGTTGCCTAACGTGTATGTGGGCATCGAGAAGACTGTTTCTCTCAACCTCGCTGCATATTTCGCAGGTCAGACAGAGGGCTTCTCTTGCTCAGTAGTGAATGGCAACGTAGCTTCTGCTTCGGTAGAAGGCAAAACGCTCACCGTGAAGGGACTCGCTGCCGGAAGCACATCGCTCACCGTAACAGCTGCCGATGGTACCAGCCAGACCGTAGTTGTGACCGTTAGAAAGAGTGCCGGTAACAATGGTTGGATGTAATTGGATGTAATATGAAGATATTTGCTTTCCTATCGCTTTTCTTTCTGGTTTTGCCTGTTACGGTGAATGCGCAGAAGGAACTGCTGAAGTTTGAGCATCCGCTTATCGATGCGGGTACGATGACCGAGGACGATGCGCCTCGCACCTTCACCTTCGTAGGTAAGAATGTGAGCAAGAAGATACTGCACATCACACAGGTGAGAACCACCTGTGGATGTACCAGTTCTTATGTCAAGGGCGACGTGATGAAGCCTGGCGATACCTGTCAGGTGCAGATTACCTTCACGCCTAACCGCTATCCGGGCACCATCAATACGGGTGCTTATCTCTATCTGAAAGAGGTAGAGGGACAGCCTGCCGTTAAGCTCGCCTTAACGGGCAAGGTGCTGCCGGGTGCTGACCAGTGGGCACGCTATCCGCACAAGATGGGCGCACTCAGACTGAAACAGGCGAAGGCAAGTATCACAGAGGTAAAGCCGGGCACAGAGCCTGAGGCACGCATCCTCTGCGGAAACAGCGGCGACAAGCCGCTCCGTATATCCAGCCTCCTTCTTCCTCCTTATGCCCGTCTTACGACAGAGCCTGAGGTGATAGAACCGGGTGATGAGGCTGACCTCGTCATCACCATCATAGCCGATAAAATTCCGGCTACGATGCCCGAATCCTTCACCTTCCCTGTTATTCTGGAGGGCTTGGATGCCCGTCCGTCTGACAGAACGATACAGGTCGTTGTAAAGGTAAAAAAGTAAAAGGGAAAAAAAGTAAAAAAGAAAAAAATACCAAGACAATGAAATATTTGAAAAAACTCTTCACCCTCCTGGTGATTGCTTTGTTTGCCTGCGGCTTTGCAGCCTGCAGCAGCGATGATGAGGAACCGGAGGAGCGTTCTCTGGAAGTTACACCTGCCAATCTTCATGGCACATGGGAGTTGGCTGAGTGGAACGGTGAACCTCTTGCTGAGGGCACATACTGCTACATCGTTTTCAACCGCAAGGACCAGACTTTCGAGATGTATCAGAAGTTTGACAGTATGTATGGTCGCCATATCACCGGTTCGTTCGCTATCGAGAACGATCCATACCAGGGTTACATCATCAGCGGAAGCTATGATAACGGTAAGGGCGACTGGAACCAGAGTTATCTCGTAACCCGCCTCCTGGCATCGGGTTCCATGATATGGACCGCCAAGAACGATGTTACCGACATCTGCCGCTACAAGCGTTGCAATGAGGTTCCTGCTAAGATACTCAAGGATTGTAAAGATCTCACTGAAGAATAAAAAAAAAGAGCGAATTATCTGCAAATTCTGCGGATTATTCGCTCTTTTTTTGTATCTTTGCCCTCAAACTTATCATCGGGTTCAAAGTTTAAGGATATGATATTAACGATTACAGGTTCAGACAGCACCGGAGGCTCTGGTGTGCAGGCGGACATCAGGACGATTGCCGAGTTGGGCGGTTATGCTGTTTCGGCAATAACCAGCATCACTGTGCAGAATACGCTCGGTATTCAGGAGTTCTTCGATATTCCTGCCGAGATTGTTTTGGGGCAGATAGAGGCTATCATGAACGATATGCAGCCTGATATTGTGAAGATTGGTATGATACGCAGGGTGGAGACGCTGAATGTGGTCATCGATGCGTTGACCAAGTACCGTCCTGCCCATATCATCTATGCCCCTGCCATCTGGTCGAGCCAGGGCGATGCGCTGATGACGGAAGATGTGGTGAGCCAGATTAAATATCGCCTGCTGCCGCTTTGTTCTGTCGTCGTGGCACGCAAGAAGGAGAGCGACATCATTCTTCAGAATTCCAAACTGCTGAGCCTTGCCGAGAAGCAGGGACTCCGGATCTATCGCCTCGACAATGCCAATTCGCATGGTCTCATCAACCGTTTCTCTTCAGCTCTTGCCGTTTATCTGAATCAGGGCAAGAAGATGGAGGAGGCGTTGGCGATGGCGCAGGATTTCATCAATGTAGAACTCGTGCGCCAGAGCAATCTGCAGGGCAGAAGTTCTGAGCTTTATAATCAGTTTATCTCGCAGGTGAATAACTTCTGCCGCACCTACAGCGATGTTCATTTCTATGCCGACCAGTTGAATGTGAGTGGCCGTTATCTGGCTCAGGTTACCCGTCGCATCTCCGGCAAGACGCCGAAGGCAATCATCGATGAATACATCGTGAAGGAGATAGAGCGCGAGCTTTCTACCACCACGCATACGGTTCAGGAGATAGCCAATACCTTCGGTTTCTCCTCGCAGGCTCATCTCACCAAGTTCTTCAAGAAGATGAGAGGGGTAACGCCTTCTGCTTTCAGGCAACCAAAACCTGTTGATTAAAATGAGTCCAGCCAATTAAGGAAATAAAATACGGCCAACTGAGGAAACGAAATACGGCCAACAGAGGAAACGAAATACGGCCAACAGAGGAAATAAAATCCAGCCAACTGAGGAAATATCGAAGAAAAGATGGTGTTTTTGTAGTTCCTATCGGATGCTTGAAAGATTAAAATAAGGTTCATTTTACTTCTTGTCTTGTAAGGGAACTAAGTTGCATCAGCGTTGTGTATGAACGAAGAAAAGTTGTTCTTGTATAAGGATAAGGTTGGCATCAAAAATGAGCATTTTTCGCTTCGTAACTACATAGAAAACTTCTGAAAGTAGAATAGATAAAAATAATGCTGCAGAAATTCAATAACATCAAAATTTTAATAATATGAGAATTGGTTCAAAACTAGTGTTGATATTGTTTTTGTTTCCTTTCACTTGCTTAGCGCAGGTGAAAGGAAAGGTTGTGTCCGTATCGGATTCTACCAGCACGCCTTCTGCAAATTTTTCCTTAGAAAAAGAACTGAAGGATGTTGTGGTTGTGGCTGATATGGTGAGTAGAAATGCATCAAAAGAAACAATATTTATAACAGATTCCCTTCGTAAGGGAACTGTTAGTGCTATACAATTATTGGCAAAGTTGCCTGGAATAACAACTGACTGGGGAACAGATGAGGTAAATGTCGGTAAAGACAAAAATGTGCCAATAGTTATCAATGGTAAAGAAGTAAAAAGGGAATATGCTATCAGTCTCAATCCTAAACGCATCAAGAAAGTTGAAATTATGCGTTATCCTGCAGGTAAATATTCTGATTATCCTGTTGTACTTAATATCGAATTGGCTGATGATTATAAAGGATGGGATGTAAGTACTTTTACCCGCAATCTGTATTCTTTCAGGAACAAGCATTCTAATAGGGAAGCTATAGGTACCAGCTTTACCTATACCTTACCCAAGGTTAACTTGTATGGTAGCTTAAGCTTTAATCATCGTCAGAATTATGATGTATCTGGTTATGAATATAGCAGTATGTCTGATCTTATGATTAAATCAGAGGCAGCTGATTATAAAAAGCCAAACATAAGTACCAGGAATAATATGGGGAGCTTTAGTTTGGGCGCGGATTATAGATTATCAAACAATCAGATTCTATCTGCGCAAGCATGGATAGAAAGAAAAGGAACTAAACAGAATGATTCCTTCTCTGTGTTCAATAATGATAAGTTTTATGAATTGAATAGTCTGGATGATTTTAAGACAGATGATTATACCATAGGATTGTTTTATAAAGGAAAGTTTGCGAATCACTTGAATTTATCTTCGGAACTCATATATAATAGGTATGATATTCATGAAGATAGAATATATAGTGAGAAGGACAATATTGTTCTTAGTCCTTACAAGGGGAATAAGAATTATTGGCGTTATTATTTGTCTGCCAATTATTATTTGGGTAACAAGGTGTCTTTGTGGGCTGACTACACCCAAATATGGAAAGACTATTCTAATTCTGACCGAAATGAAAATATAGTGTTGTATAATAGCAAGGAAACTCGAAGTAAATTGATGGGAGCAATATCATATCAACCATTTCGAAATTTCAATGCTTTGCTAGGCTCTCATTTGTTGACTGTCAAAGATGAAAATCAGCAGACGGCAGTATCTGAGAAACATACATCTTGGATGCCTTTGTTCAAAGGTTATTGGAAACCTGTTAAGTGGATGTATTTGCAATATAATTATTTTTGTGATGTGGAGTATCCCAACCTTGATCAGTTGTCAACGGTAAGATGGCAAGTGAACGATGTGCTTTGGCATAGAGGCAATTCTGAGTTGAAACCTAGAATTATGCATTATTCTGAAATTACGGTCAACTTTGTCAATATAGTCAAGATTGACTATATGTACAAGCAGAGCAAGGATGAGATTATAGACTATTATCAGCATGAAGAGGATAAAACTTATCAGACTCAAGCAAATTGTAATTACAGACATAATTACTTGGGAATGGAAGGTGATTATAATCTTGGCAATGGCGTAGAACTGTCATTTGTTGCAAATTACCAATGGTATCATCGGTATATGAAAGATGACACGAAGCATTTTGGTAGAATCTGGTATCTTGATACACAGCTTCTTTGGAATGTTCCAAATACAAAATTGAGTTTCATGGCTAGCTATTTCCTTCGACATGACAAATTGCCATTATTACAAGGTAAACAGTATGATGAAGAGGAAAAGTTGTTTATTGGAACTTCTTGCTCTTTGTTAAAAGGTAAGTTGCCAATATCTTTGGAAGTAAGTATACCGACGTCCATGATTTCCAAGAAGACTTATACGAAAGTGAGCCTTCCAAATTTTGCTTATCAAACCTATGGAGATAATAGAGTAAATGCTTTTGTTGCCCTAATCAGTGTTAAGTATAGTTTGGGTAAGGGGAAGACAACAAAGCTAAATAATAGTAAGAATTTAGATGTGGAAAAGTAAATGAATAGATTTCCTGTTTGTTTTCAGCATGATAGTATGCTATGTGCTCAAACTCCAACAGACCCAGGAGGCTGGAAGTATCTTCATCAACCAGGTGAAGAATCAGTTGGAATTGGGAAACTAAAATGCTTTTGATATGGAATAAAGAGAATCAAATAATATAGAGTTGAAACTTCTTGATATCCAATCAAAGTGATAGCTGGAATGATGCGGAAGTTACGAAGATAGTGCTTCTTCTTTTCCAGTTTGAAAATCTACTTCACACTACACGGATATATTGTAACTGTCTGTTGTGTAGTGATTTATGTGAGTGTAGCGCCCTTGCTCACACTACACGGACACTACACCACACTACACTCTGTTGGTGATTGGAATGCAGCAGCCTTTAAAAACGTCCGGAAGCGAGAAAAGTGTAGTGTAGTGTGGTGTAGTGTTAGTGTAGTGTTAAGGCTGACATTGCACGCATGATAATAGCCTGTTATACAGTTGTTTACCTTGTGTATGGTGTAGTGTGAAGTAGATTTAGCATTCTGCGCTTCTGAGATTCACCACTGGTCTTCTTATAGAAAACGAGTAAGCCACAGAGCATTTTTTGCCTAGTTACGGCAGAAAATTGCCCTGGTAGAGGGCAACTTTACGCCATAACTAGGCAAGAAACGGTAGGTCGCCATCTAGGTTGCTATAATCTTACTCAATCATATTCTTGAGTATCCATTTCTTGAAGAATGGGTCTTAACCAATGAGCCAAATTTAAACGGATTTTCCATAATCGAATTTTTTCGTAACGAAACTTTTCGCAAAGATACGAAAAAATAAAGATGCTTAGAAGATAAACTCCTTTAAATTATTATTGTTTAACAAATCTTTTTGTGTAGAGCTTTGTATATTTCGGAATAAGGCTTATACTTTTGCGAATCATCCTTTATACAAAATGACTCAATGTTTGCAGAAAATGGAACATTTTTCTGCTATTTCGCTGAAAAATGTTTCCTTTGCAGCCGTAATTGAATAAAAATATAAGAATTATGGCAGAAAATAGACAAGAATTGAACCGCAACTTGGCTCAGATGCTCAAGGGTGGTGTGATTATGGACGTAACAACTCCAGAACAGGCAAAAATCGCAGAGGCAGCAGGTGCATGCGCAGTAATGGCGCTGGAACGTATTCCAGCTGATATCCGTGCAGCAGGTGGTGTTTCACGTATGAGCGACCCTAAGATGATTAAGGGTATCCAGGAGGCTGTTTCTATCCCTGTAATGGCTAAGTGCCGTATCGGTCACTTCGCTGAGGCTCAGATTCTTCAGGCTATCGAAATCGACTATATTGACGAGAGCGAGGTGCTCTCTCCTGCAGATAATGTTTATCACATCGACAAGACTCAGTTTGACGTACCATTCGTTTGTGGTGCCAAGAACCTGGGCGAGGCGCTCCGCCGTATTGCTGAGGGTGCTACCATGATCCGTACCAAGGGTGAGCCAGGAACAGGTGATGTGGTTCAGGCTGTTACCCACATGCGTATGATGCAGAGCGAAATCCGCCGCCTGGTTTCTATGAGCGAGGATGAACTTTACGAGGCTGCCAAGCAGTTGCAGGCTCCTTACGACCTGGTGAAGTATGTTCACGAGAACGGCAAGTTGCCAGTGGTTAATTTCGCTGCCGGTGGTGTGGCTACTCCAGCTGATGCTGCCTTGATGATGCAGCTCGGTGCTGAGGGTGTATTCGTAGGTTCTGGTATCTTCAAGAGCGGTAACCCAGCTAAGCGTGCACAGGCTATCGTGAAGGCTGTTACCAACTACAACGACCCTAAGATGCTGGCTGAGTTGAGCGAGGACCTCGGCGAAGCAATGGTAGGTATCAATGAGCAGGAGATTGCTCTCTTGATGGCTGAAAGAGGTAAGTAATAATAAATGAGATAACGGATAAGAGCCCCTCCTGCACAAGAAGGGGCTTTTATATTAGATAAGTATGTTATGAGAATAGCAGTATTAGCTTTACAAGGCGCTTTTGCTGAGCACAGACAGAAGTTGGCTCAGTTGGGCGTGGATAGTTTCGAGGTTCGCCAGTTGAAGGATTGGGACCAGCCTAAGGATGGCTTGATTATTCCGGGCGGTGAGAGTACCACTCAGGCGAAACTCTTGAATGAACTGGGATTGATGGAGCCTGTGAAGGAGGCGATTGCTGCCGGCTTGCCAGTTTATGGAACCTGTGCCGGTTTGATTCTTCTTGCCAAGAAGATTGAGGGCGAGCCTAGTCAGCGCATAGCTTCGATGGACATCACGGCTTTGAGAAATGCCTACGGTCGCCAGTTGGGCAGTTTCTACATCGAGGCTCCGATGAAGGGCATCGAGGGCAACATCCCAATGACTTTCATCCGTGCTCCTTATATTAAAGAGGTGTGGGGAGATGCTGAGGTTCTGGCTGAAGTAGATGGCAAGATTGTGGCTGCCCGTCAGGGTAACCAGCTGGTTACCGCCTTCCATCCGGAACTGAACGAAAGTCTGGAGATTCATAAGTATTTTCTGGGGATGTGCAGCAAGTAGGCTTCATCCAGAGATGAAACTTATTTCGTTGGCCGATGAAACAGGCTTCATGGGCACATGAAGCTATATTGCAAAGTATCTTAGGATACATTGCCAAGTATCTTAAGATACATGAGCAAGTATCCTAAGATACTTTTTTATTCTTCTTTATATCCTTGAAATCAATTTTTCAGGGTGCATTTAAATTTCTTATAACAACTCCGGAAGCTGGAAGAGCTTCACGCTGTTGCTGCCCTTGATGAGGATGTAATGGTCGTGAGGCTGGTTCGCCTTGAGCGCTTCCTTCACTTCCTCTACATTCTGGAACTTGCGGTAGCTGCATGGAATATCCTTGAATTCATCGCCTACCAGCCATACATTCTCCAGACCGGCTGCCTGCAACTGGTCTACTACCTTCTGATGCTCCTCGTGGCTCACTTCGCCGAGCTCGCCCATCTGTCCGAGAATCGCCATCTTATGAGGAACATCCATCACGCGGAAGTTCTCGATGGCGGCAGCCATACTTGATGGGTTGGCATTGTAGGCATCTACCACCAGCTTATTGTGCGCCGTCTCTTCCAACTGCGAACGGTTGTTGCTTGGGATGTAGTTCTCCAGGGCATGATCTATCTGCTGAGGCTTTACATCGAAATGAAGACCGATGGTGATGGCGGCAAGCATGTTGTCGATATTGTAAGAGCCGATGAGATGAGTCTGAACCTCATGCCAGTCGAAACTCTCGGTGCGCCAGCGGAACTTCAGGAAAGGAGCGCAGGAGATGACTTCTCCCCATACATCGCAGTTTTCATCCTTGCCGTAGGTGATGAGGCGGTTGATGTTGCGCTGCTCAGCCATCTGCATCAGGTGCTCGTTGTCTGCGTTGATGAAGACGAGGGCATCGTTGGCTGCGAGGTAATCATAGAGTTCGCCCTTGGTCTTCTTCACGCCTTCGAAGCTTCCGAATCCCTGCAGGTGGGCACGGCCTACGTTGGTAATCATACCGCAGGTTGGCTCCACGTATTCCACGAGTTTTCGGATGTCATCAGGATGGGAAGCACCCATCTCTACAACGGCAATTTCATTCTCTGGTGAGAGACGGAAGAGCGTCTTTGGTACGCCCACATCATTATTGAAGTTACCCTGGGTGAACATCACGTTGAACTTCTCGCCGAGAACGGCAGAGACGAGCTCCTTGGTGGTGGTCTTGCCGTTGGTTCCGGTGATGCCTACCACAGGAATATCGAAGTGGCGGCGATGCTCACGGGCTAATTCCTTGAAGGTGGTGAGGCAATCCTCTACGAGGATGTAGCGCTCGTCGCCTTCCTTGGCATACTCTTTTTCATCAACAATCACATAGGCACAGCCTTTCTCCAAAGCCATGTCGGCAAACTTGTTGCCATCAAACGATGCGCCCTTCAAAGCCAGGAAGATGCTGCCCTTTGGGCAGTCGCGGCTGTCAGTGGTAATCACTGGGTGCGCTTGGTAAATCTGATAGAGTTCTGAAATATCCATAGTCTATAACTGTTATTTTGGGTGCAAAAGTAATCTAAATTATGGACATAACAAACAATTTTCCCAAAAAATGATGGTAATCTCGAATATTCTTTCTATTTTTGCAGAAATATTCAAGTAATCTTTGGAAAGTGAGGCTCTTTATGGGTAGTAGAGATGAAAAAGATAAAACGAAAGTAAGGAAGGAAAAGCTGGCAGGCTATTTCTATAATCTATCCCAGTTGATATTTACGGGAACTGGGGTTGGAGGCGTGTTGCCGTTTTTGCATGGAACGGCTTCATTAGGTGATATTTCCGTATTAGTTTTTGGCGCAGTTGCAACAGCTGTTTTTGCGTATGCTGCCAATAGAGTTTTAAAATATTAAAGTTATGAGCTATTTGGCATTGTTTTTTTTAGTATGCTCGATTTTCGGTCTTGGTTTTATAGCTTGGACTTATACTAAGTCAGGTGAAAAGTGGCTTAAAGAGTTATAATCCGATGGAATATACAATCAATATCAAGGGGCGCTTGATGGATTTGAGTACCCCTCAGGTGATGGGCATCCTGAACGTTACGCCCGACAGTTTCTACTCTGGCAGTAGAAAACAGACAGAAATGGAGATAGCTCAGAGAGCTAATCAGATTATAGAAGAAGGTGGAAGCATCATTGATGTGGGCGCTTTCTCCACCCGTCCCGGTGCTGATGAAGTATCGGAAGAGGAGGAGGGAAGACGCCTGAAGTTCGCTCTCGACATCGTTCGTAGGGAGCAACCGGATGCTGCCGTCTCCGTAGATACTTATCGCCCTACCTTGGCACGCAAGTGTATCGAGGAGTGGGGAGCTGACATCATCAACGATGTATCAGAAGGTGGAATCACAGGCATCGCCAATGTGCCGCTGGAGCAGAGACAGGAGGAATATCCTGAAATGTTTCGTGTGGTGGGCGAGCTGAAGGTACCTTATATATTAATGTCGGTGCAGCCTACGCTCGAAACGATGATGAAGGGCTTTGCCAGAGAGGTGCAGCAGTTGCGCGACTTGGGAGCCAAGGATATCATCCTCGACCCGGGCTTCGGCTTCGGCAAGAATCTCATCCAGAATTATCAGATTTATAATGAGATGGAGAAGTTGAACGTACTGGAACTTCCTGTGCTTGTAGGTATCTCCCGCAAGAGTATGATATATAAACTGTTGGGCGGAGATGCAACGACATCGCTCAATGGAACTTCCGTGCTCGACACCATCGCTCTGATGAAGGGCGCAAGCATCCTCAGAGTGCACGATGTGAAAGAAGCTGCTGAGGCTGTGAAGATAATAGAAGCAATGAAGGAGGGACGCACATGATAGAATTTGGCATCAAAGACTTTCTCGATATTCTCCTGGTAGCCTCGCTGCTGTTCTATGTTTATCGTCTGATGAAGGAATCGCGCTCACTGAACATCTTCGTGGGCATCATGCTCTTCGTACTTATCTGGCTCTTTGTGAGTCAGATACTGGAAATGCGCCTGTTGGGTTCTATCCTGGATAAACTGGTGAGCGTGGGAGTCATCGCCCTCATCGTCATCTTCCAGGAGGATATCCGCAGATTCCTCTATGAGATAGGTTCGCAGAAAGGCATGCGCCGGTTGGTTCGCTTCTTCCACTCCAGCAAGGAGAGCCAGAAGGAGGCTAACAAGGAGACCATCATGCCGATTGTGATGGCGTGTATGAGTATGGCGAAGAAATACGTAGGTGCTCTTATCGTTATAGAGCGAGGAGTTCCACTGAAGGACATTATGGATACGGGTGAGGAGATAGACGCCAAGATTAACCAGCGGCTGATAGAGAATATTTTCTTCAAGAATTCGCCGCTTCATGATGGAGCCATGGTGGTGAGCAATAAGCGCATCATGGCAGCCGGATGTATTCTGCCTGTGAGTCATAACCTCGATATTCCGAAGGAACTGGGACTCCGCCATCGTGCCGCTCTCGGAATATCACAGAGCAGTGATGCCATCGCCGTCATCGTATCCGAGGAGACCGGACGAATCAGCGTGGCCATCAAGGGCGAGTTCAAGCTCCGACTCTCTGCCGAGGAATTGGAAAGCATCCTCACTCAGGAAATGATATAATAGTGAAGAGTGAAGAACGAAGAGTGAAGAATTCATCACTTTTCCTGCTACGTAAACCTTTACGATATGAATAATCTCCCGATTTAGCTTTTTTTACACATTTTAATCGCTGCTATTTCAAAGAAAATGTGTACTTTTGCAAAGTCGATGTGGCAAAAAGGTGAAAAACAAGATAACATCACCTAACACTTTGACAGATCTACTTAGGAAACAACAAAATATATAAAATATTAAAAAGTAAAATGGATTTATTACAGCAAATCGTAGCTCGCGCTAAAGCTGACAAGCAGCGCATCGTGCTCCCTGAAGCAGAAGAGGAGCGTACATTGAAAGCAGCCGATAAAGTTTTGGCTGATGATCTCGCAGACATCATCCTCATCGGTAACCCTGCCAATATTAAGAATCTCGCAGCTCAGTGGGGTCTTAACAACATCGACAAGGCTACTATCGTTGATCCACAAAACAACCCGAAGACTGAGGAGTATGCTGAGAAGCTCGCTGAACTTCGCAAGAAGAAGGGCATGACTGTAGAGCAGGCTCGTGAACTCGTAACTAAGAACAACCTCTACCTCGGTTGTATGATTATCAAGACTGAGGGCGCTGACGGTCAGATTTCTGGTGCATTGAGCACTACTGGCGATACTCTCCGTCCAGCTCTTCAGATTATCAAGTGCACTCCAGGTATCACTTGCGTAAGTGGTGCTATGTTGCTCATCACAGACCAGAAGCAGTATGGTCAGGATGGCATTGTAGTAATGGGTGACGTTGCTGTAACTCCAAACCCTACAGCAGACCAGCTTGCTCAGATTGCCTATACTACAGCTCATACAGCTCAGTCAGTGGCAGGTATTGCTGATCCACAGATTGCCATGTTGAGCTTCTCTACAAAGGGTAGCGCAAAGGATGCTATCAACAAGGAGACTGGCAAGAGCGTTTATATCATTGACAAGGTAAAGGATGCCGTAGCTATCGCTAAGGAGAAGTTCCCAGAGCTTCATCTCGATGGTGAACTTCAGGCAGATGCAGCCCTCGTTCCTGAGGTAGCTGCCAAGAAGGCTCCAGGTTCTGACGTAGCTGGTAAGGCTAACGTATTGGTAGTTCCAAACCTCGAGGTTGGTAACATCGGCTACAAGCTCGTTCAGCGCTTGGGTGGTGCCATCGCTATCGGTCCTATCCTTCAGGGTATTGCCCGTCCTGTTAACGATCTTTCTCGTGGTTGCTCTGTTGATGACATCTACTACATGGTAGCTATCACAGCTTGCCAGGCACAGGACGCTAAGAAGGCTTAATTCAACATTCAACATTTAACATTCAACATTTAACATTATGAAAGTATTGGTTCTGAACTGTGGTAGTTCATCTATCAAGTACAAATTATATAATATGGACGATGAGTCTGTATTGGCACAGGGTGGTGTAGAGCGTATCGGTCTTGATAACGCTTTCATCAAGGTGAAATTGCCTAACGGCGAGAAGAAGCAGATCATGCACGACATGCCTGACCACAAGGAAGGTGTGAACTTCGTGTTCAAGTGCTTGCTCGACCCAGAAATCGGCGCTATCAAGGATTTGAAAGAAATCGACGCTGTAGGACACCGTGTCGTACAGGGTGGTGACAAGTTCAAGGAGAGCGTTATCGTTGACAAGAGCGTAGAGGATGGTATCGAGGAACTTTGCGACCTCGCTCCTGTTCACAACGCAGGTCACCTGAAGGGTATCCGTGCCGTTGACTCTTTGATGCCTGGCACTCCTCAGGTTTGCGTATTCGACAACGCATTCCACAGCACAATGCCTGACTACGCTTACCTCTATGCAATTCCTTACGAGTTGTACGAGAAGTATCACGTACGCCGTTATGGTTTCCACGGAACATCTCACCGTTATGTTTCTAAGCGTGTTTGTGAGATTCTCGGTCTCGACCAGAACAACTCTAAGATCATCACTTGCCACATCGGTAACGGTGGCTCTGTAGCTGCAGTATTGAACGGTAAGGTATTGGATACCTCAATGGGCTTGACTCCATTGGCAGGTCTGATGATGGGTTCACGTTGCGGTGACATCGATGCTTCTGCCGTTACCTACTTGATGGAGAAGTTGAACATGAAGCCACAGGAGATGGCTGACTTCCTGAACAAGAAGAGTGGTGTGCTCGGTATTACAGGTATTTCTTCTGATATGCGCGACATCGAAAAGGCAGCTAACGAGGGCAACGAGAAGGCTCAGTTGGCTCTCCGTATGTATGAGTATCGCATTAAGAAGTACATCGGTGCTTACACAGCAGCTATGGGTGGCGTTGACGCTATCGTATTCACAGCAGGTGTTGGTGAGAACCAGACCGACCTCCGCGAGGATTCTTGCAAGAACCTGGAGTATCTTGGCATCAAGATCAATAAGGAAGTAAATGACAAGGTTCGTGGTGAGGAAGCTATCATCTCTACTGACGACAGTAAGGTGAAGGTAGTAGTAGTTCCTACCGACGAGGAGATTGTTATCGCTCGCGATACAATGGAGTTGGTTGCTAACAAGTAATCATACGCTATATATAATAAGGTGAAGACTAGAAACATAAGTGAATGGTCTTCACCTTTTTAAATTTTTAGAATTATGAAAACAAAGATTGTAACTTTCGGAGAAATATTGCTTAGGATTTCTAAGCCTGGTTATCAACGTTTATTTCAGGGACATCATATGTTTGGCAATTATGGTGGCAGTGAGGCTAATGCTGCCATCTCTTTGGCTTATTTAGGCGATAATGTAGAGTATGTAACCCGTGTGCCATACGGTGAGATGGGTGAGGCCGCGTTGATGCATCTCAGAGAGTACGGTCTGAATGTTTCTCATGTTGTGCGTGGCGGCGAACGTCTCGGAACTTATTATTTCGAAGAGGCTGTGGCTATGCGCAATTCCCGTGTGGTTTACGACCGCAAGAATTCTTCTTTCTATACGCTGAAGCGCGGAATGGTGAAATGGGAAAAGGTGCTGGCTGATGCTGCCGTATTCCATTGTTCCGGCATTACCTGTGCTATCAGCCGCGATGCGATGGAGTCAACTATGGATGCCATCAAACTTGCTGTTTCTGACGGGTTGACCATTGCCTGCGACATCAATTACCGTAAGAATCTCTGGGGATATGGTCTGGAACCTCATGACGTGCTATTCCAGATGATGCAGTATAGCGACATCATCTTTGGTGACCAGAATGAGTGGGAGGTAGCCAGCGGTGTGCCTCATATTCCTTTCGAGGCTTTGGATGCAGACTATAAGATTGACAAGGAGGCTTATCAGAAGTATTTCCGCAAGATGCATCAGCTCTTCCCTAAGTGTAAGAAGATGCTGATGGCGGTAAGAAATCAGATTGCCAGCAGTCATCATACCTTGAGCGGCTTGCTCTATGATGCAGTGGAGGATCAGCTCTATACTACAAGAATCTATGATATTGAGCCGATTGTTGATCCGATGGGTGTAGGTGATGCCTTTATTGCTGCCTATATTCATGCCCATCAGAAGTGGGGCGACAAGAACCAGTATTGCCTGGATTTCTCACTGTCAGCAAGCGCGATAAAGAATACGGTTCCGGGTGATCAGAATCTGGTTACAGAAGAAGAAATCATCAATAACATGACTTCTTCAGGAGGTCGCATACAGCGATAACAATAAAGGGCAGCTCATAAAAAGCTGCCCTTTATTGTTATGGTTGGCTTTCGCCTTCCACGTATTCTTCCATAAACATGTGTTCGCCATCAAACACGGCATAGGTGAACTGCCATATCCAGTCGCCCAGAATCATCAGTCGGGTCTTTTTGCTCAACATCAGATCCAGTTCGATGTGGCGATGGCCGAACATGAAGTAATCTATATCCTTGTGGCCTTGCATATACTGTTTGGCAAAGCGCACCAGAAACTCCTTCTTTTCGCCCATATAAGGCTCTTCCTTTCCGTCAGCACGTTTCAGTCGGCTATGCTTAGCCCAGTTCAAGCCCAAAGCCATTCCCCAGCGAGGATGAATCGCATTAAGGAGGCGTTGGCAAGTATGATTCTGGAACATTCTTTTCAGATACTTGAATTTCTTGTCTGGGTCACCCAGTCCGTCTCCATGTGCCAGATAGAATACTTTATCGTATATCTCTACGGTCTGAGGCTTGTAATGTACGGTAATGCCACACTCTTCCTCCAGGTAGCCATAGGTCCAAAGGTCGTGGTTACCCGTAAAGAAATGTACTTCCACTCCCATATCGGTCAACTCCGAGAGCTTACCTAAGAAGCGTGTATAGCCTTTTGGTACAACATATTTATATTCGTTCCAGAAGTCAAACATGTCACCCAGGAGATAAACTGCCGCAGCCTTCGTCTTGATGCTGTCCAGGAAACGGACCAGGCGGCGTTCTTGCATGCGGGCATGCGGAATGGCTAATGAGCCAAGGTGCGCATCTGAGAGGAAATATACATTTTTCATAAGCGATTCTTTTTAAATGAAGAGTGAAGAATGAAGAGTGAAGAATTCAACGGCTTTGTCTTTATTCAAAGCCGAGTTCTACGCGAGCTTCCTCGCTCATCATACTCTGATCCCAAGCCGGTTCGAATACAAGGTTCACATTGGCAGATTTTACGCCTTCCACGCTGTCTACCTTGCTTCTTACATCCTCCAGAATGAAGTCGGCAGCAGGGCATGAAGGGGCTGTGAAGGTCATGTCGAGATCTACGGTGGCATCGTCTTTCACATCTATTTTGTAAATCATACCGAGGTCCCAGATGTTGACAGGAATCTCTGGGTCGTAAACGGTCTTAAGCACATCTACGATCTTTTCTTCTATCTTTGTCTTTTCTTCTTGTGTCATAATAATCTTTGTTTTTGCCTACAAAGATAATAATTATTGCAGACAAAACAAAAAGAAAAACTGTTTTTTTTCTTGCAGAAGGTCTAATATACCCCAAATAGACTACAATTTACCTTTATCGTGATATGAATAAAAGGCACCATCGGTTATGATGACATGGTCCATAAAGAAGAGGCGCATGATTTCGCAGGCTTTGGCAATCTTCTGGGTAAGTACATCATCGGCTTTGCTTGGCTGAGGATTGTTGCTGGGATGATTGTGGCAGAAGGCGATAATGGTAGCGTTGTTGAGCACCGCTTCTTTTATGATGAGCCGGATGTCGGTTGCCGTTTCTGTAATGCCGCCTTTTGAGATGCAGCTCGCTTTGATGAGCTTGAAGTTCTGGTTCATCATCAGGAGCCATGCTTCCTCTGTATCTAAATCCTGCATCTTCGGAAGCATATAGTTGTAGATGGCAAGGGATGAGCCTAAGTCGGGACGTGTGCCAATCTTATCGAGAGCGCGGCGCTTGCCCAGTTCGCAGGCTGCAAGAATGGTGATGGCTTTGGCGGGTCCCATTCCTTTATATTGCGTCAGTTCTCTGATGGACTTCTTTCCTAGCTGGTTCAGGTTGTTGTCGCAATCCTTCAGAATGCGTTTCATCAGGTCTACGGCACTTTCGTCAGTAGATCCCGAACCAATCAGAATACCTAAGAGCTCGGCATTGGATAAAGCTGAGGCTCCCAAGCGCTCCAGTTTCTCGCGAGGCTTGTCTTCTTCTGCCCAATTGGCAATGGTTAGTTTCTCTGCCATAATAATAACTGATTAGTAGATTATTATTGGCTTCTCTTTTGGCGGGGAAGTCTTATTTGTAGAAAGTCTTGTTGTATGCGCTGAATTCGCTCTGTCCCAGTACGCATCTCTTCCACCATGCAGAAAGAAATCCGCATCCGTAACCCATCAGCTGTGTGAAGGCAGCGCGAATGCTCAGCAAGCCTATCTTCACGCTGTGATTCTCTCTGCTGCTGTCGATAAACAGTGCGATGGTATAGAGAATGATGCCGGCGAGGCCGATGCAGCCCAATGCTGCCATCGCATTGCCCAAGGTTGGGAATACGTGAACGGTGCCAAGCATGTATGGCAGGAAGCCGAAGA
The DNA here is from genome assembly GCA_021615735.1 of Segatella copri. GTDB lineage: Bacteria > Bacteroidota > Bacteroidia > Bacteroidales > Bacteroidaceae > Prevotella > Prevotella copri_Q. Next base: position 57,055 of record JAJWFY010000003.1, read on the forward strand.
AGAGCAGAAGCAGCGTGCCTATTACGCCCACGGTGAAGACCATAGGAAGGAGATGCACGAGTTTGAGACTCTCTGGATATTTCTTGTAGAGATTGATGCGGGCGATGCCACTGTTGTAGACCTGTCGCCAGAACTTGCGGAAGTCGGTGCGGCGCTTATGCCATACCCATGCTTCAGGGAACAGACGGCAACGGCAGCCTGCCTTGAAGATACGGATAGAGAAATCAATGTCCTCACCGAAACGCATATTAGAAAAGCCATTCAACCTGAGATAAACATCCCTGCGGATGCCCATGTTGAATGAACGGGGATAGAACTTATCCATCTTCTTCTTTCCGCCACGGATGCCACCGGTGGTAAAGAAAGAAGTCATGGAATAAGAAATGGCTTTCTGAGTATCTGTAAATGATGAGTGCGCCTTGTCGGGACCGCCGAAAGCATCGGCTGGCTCACGGCTCAACTCATCACTTACAGCCTTCAGATAACCTTCTGGCAAGACCACGTCGCTATCGAGTATCAGAAGATACTCACCCTTGGCGCGCTCGGCACCATAGTTGCGACTCTGGCCCGGACCAGAGTTCTCCTTATAGTAATAATGTATATCCATCATGTGCTCATATCGTTTGCACACCTCCTTGCAGGGAGTCTGTGAGCCATCCTCAACGATGACAACTTCGAAGTCTTTCTCTGATTGATGAGTCAGACTCTCTAAAAGTTCGTCCACTTCGTCAGGACGATTAAATACAGGTACTATGATGGAATATTTCATTCTTCTTACTATTAAGGGTTAGTTTTACTCAATAAGAGCACAATCTTCCTGTTGGAGGATGTATTACTCGCTTACACGACCGAGGTAGCTACCGTCACGGGTGTCGATCTGGATAGTTTCGCCTTCGTTGACGAACAAAGGAACACGAACCTCAGCACCAGTCTCCAATGTAGCAGGCTTTGTAGCGTTGGTAGCAGTATTACCCTTTACACCTGGCTCAGAGTGAGTAATCTTCAAAGTAGTCTTCACTGGCATTTCAGCCAAGAGGATAGTACCATCAGTTGTATCAGTAACCACCTCAACAACGTCACCCTCCTTCATGTACTGGCCACCAGTAACGTTCTCCTTAGCGATAGGCACCTGCTCGAAAGTCTCCTGGTTCATGAAGATGCAACCAGTAGCGTCCTCGTAGAGGTACTGGTAAGGACGGCGCTCAACGCGAACATCCTCCAATTTGAAACCTACCTGGAATGTACGTTCCAATACACGACCGTCGGCAACATTCTTCAATTTAGTGTTCATTACGGTGTTACCTTTACCTGGCTTTCTGTGCTGAAAGTCGATGCAAACCCATACTTTGCCATCCATGCGGATGCAAGTACCAATCTTAATTTCCTGTGAATTAATCATTTCTTGTTTATCTTGAATGTTATTATAATAATCTCAAAATCGAGTGCAAAGTTACGGCAAAAACATGAAAAATCAAAGGAAATATCGAAAAAAACATAAATATTTAAGCTAAATTTGGTAGTTTTCTTGGTTATTTCAGAAAATATGCGTAATTTTGCAGCCCAAAAAGGGCGTGTTTTGCACTTTTGTGAAGAATATTAATTAAAAAATAAATAAGAAAAATGAAAAGAACATTTCAGCCTCACAATCGTCGTCGCGTGAACAAGCATGGTTTCCGTGAGCGTATGGCAACAAAGAATGGTCGTCGCGTATTGGCTTCTCGCCGTGCTCATGGCCGTAAGAAGTTAACTGTATCTGACGAGCACCACGGAAAGTAATTCCGAGGAAAGATTCGTCTGTTGACGATGACATTAAAAGCAGCAAGGATGTATTCTTTGCTGCTTTTTGTTGTTTATAACGCCCCTTTCTTTTCTGAGATTGCTCTTTTGGGAACAAAGATGTTTTGTTTTTATATCATAAAATAGGTGGTGAGAGTGCAAAAACTTTCCTTTTTATTTTGTTCTTCCCCCAAATACTTGTATCTTTGCACCAAAAAATAATATATGACTTCATCAGAGTTTATAAATAAGTTTAAGAGTAAGTACCTTTGGGGGAATATCGGTGCCATGATTCTGGTGCTGGTGTTGCTCTGTGTCGGTGTCAAGTATGGCATCGATATCTATACCCATCATGGTGAGGCCATCCGTGTGCCGGATATTCGATATAAGAATATCGATGATGCTACACATATCCTCGACGATGCGGGATTGGAAATTGTTGTAACGGATACGGGATATGTCCGCTCTTTGCCGCCTGATGTCATTCTGGAGCAGACTCCGGTTTTCGGAGAAGTGGTAAAGTCGGGACATGTTATCTATGTTACTATCAATTCTGATCATTCTCCACGTATCACCATTCCTGATGTCATTGACAACAGTTCGCTGCGAGAGGCAATGGCTAAACTTACTGCTATGGGATTCAAACTGGGTACACCTGAATATATTCCTGGCGAAGAGGATTGGGTTTATGGTATCCTCGTAAAGGGTAAGCATGTTGTGGCTGGTGATAAAGTTTCTATCGATGATGTGCTTGTCATACAGGTTGGCAATGGTAAACGGAGTGTTGATGATTCTATCGATGTGGTAGATCCGGTTTATCACGGCGAAGAAGATGTGATGGAAGGCGAAGGTGACATGAGCGGAGAAACTCATGAAGACAACTTCGAGGTGGTTCCTGGTACGGAAGCCACAGAGCCTGCTCCTTCGCATGAGCACCACCAGAAGGAAGTGGTGGAGTAGGAGAAATGAGAAATGAAGAGTGAAGAACGATGAGTGAAGAATTCAATAGTAATACGAATGATATTTTTAGATTATATATATAATAAGGTATATGCTCCTGTAGAGGATGACTTCGGGTTTGATGATGCAGGAGATATGGACGAACTGAATGATGAACTCCAGATGGAGGAAGGAACCGCTGCTTCTGGTGAAGGAGGAGATGAACTCTATGAGCATTGGAAGGTGCAGGTTGATGCCAACCAGGATCCGGTGCGCATTGATAAATACCTGGCTGATAAGATGGCCTATCAGAGCCGTAACCGTATTCAGCAGGCTGCTGATGCCGGATTCATCCATGTCAATGGTAAACCGGTAAAGAGCAACTATAAGGTGCGCCCTAACGATCTGGTTACTCTGATGCTCGACCGCCCCCGTCACGAAACGAGTATCAAGCCTGAAGAAATCGCTATCAATGTGGTTTATGAAGACGACCAGCTGATGGTGGTTAACAAGGAAGCGGGTATGGTAGTGCATCCGGGTGCGGGCAACTTTCATGGAACCTTGATTCAGGCGGTAGCCTGGCATTTAAGGGATATGCCTGAGTTTGATGCCAACGATCCGGAAGTAGGACTTGTGCATCGCATCGATAAAGATACCAGCGGACTGCTCGTTGTTGCAAAGACTCCTACAGCAAAGACCGCACTGGGTAAGCAGTTCTTCAACAAGACTACCCATCGCAGTTACAATGCGCTCGTTTGGGGCAACATTGTAGAAGATGAAGGTCGTATAGAAGGCAATATCGGCCGTGATCCGAAGAACCGCCTCCGTATGAAGGTCTTCGATCCGGACAGCGGAATAGGCAAGACGGCCGTTACTCATTACAAGGTGTTGGAACGTTTCGGTTATACCACCTTGGTGCAGTGTGTGCTTGAAACAGGCCGTACCCATCAGATTCGTGCCCACATGAAGCATATCGGTCATCCGCTCTTTATGGACGAAACGTATGGCGGAACAGAGATTCTGAGAGGTCAGCGCAGTAGCAGCTACAAGGCATTTATCCAGAACTGCTTCAAACTCTGTCCGCGTCAGGCTCTCCATGCCAAGACGCTCGGCTTCGTGCATCCTACAACCAAGCAGCAGATGGATTTTGACAGTGAGTGGCCAAATGATTTTAGACAATTAATAGAAAAGTGGCGCGGCTTCATCGCTGGCACCACACAAGATACATTCAAAAATATTTAGTAATTATGGAAAATAGCAAGAGAACGATAGCCATCGTATGTGGTGGTGATTCTTCTGAGCACGACGTATCATTGCGCTCAGGACAGGGTTTGTACTCTTTCTTTGATAAAGAGCGCTACAATATTTATCTCGTCGATGTGAAGGGTACCGACTGGCATGTTGCTTTGGATAATGGTGAGACTATCGAGATTGACAAGAACGATTTTTCTTTCGTTATGAACGGCAAGCATGTCTATTTCGATTATGCTTATATCACCATCCACGGACAGCCTGGTGAGAATGGTGTGATGCAGGGCTACTTTGACCTCATCCATCTGCCATACTCTACAAGTGGTGTTCTGGTAGAGGCAATGACTTTTGATAAGTATGTGCTCAATAATTATCTGCGCGGTTTCGGTATAAACGTAGCAGACAGTATCTTGCTCCGTCGCGGTGAAGCTTATGATGAAGAAGAGATTGCCAAGCGCATCGGTATGCCTTGTTTCGTAAAGCCTGCTGCTGACGGCAGTAGCTTTGGTGTGAGCAAGGTGAAGAATGCTGACCAGCTGGCTCCAGCCCTCCGTGTGGCTTTCATGGAGAGCAATGAGGTAATGATCGAGGGCTTCCTTGATGGAACAGAGATTTCACAGGGTATCTACAAGACAGCAGAGAAGACTGTTGTGTTGCCAGCTACTGAAGTGGTGACCACCAACGAATTCTTCGATTACGATGCCAAGTATAATGGTCAGGTACAGGAAATCACTCCAGCCCGTCTCTCTCCAGAGACTGCAGAAGAGGTAGCCAAGACCACATCACGCATCTACGATATTCTTCATGCCAACGGTATCATCCGTATCGACTATATCATCTCTAAGGATAAGGATGGTAAAGACAAGGTGAATATGCTGGAGATCAATACCACTCCAGGTATGACCGTTACCAGTTTCATTCCTCAGCAGGTTCGTGCAGCAGGTCTTGATATCAAGGATGTGCTCAGCGAAATCGTGGAGAATCAGTTCTAGAATAACAAACTCATATATGGTTCTGCGATTTTTTCGCAGAGCCATATATATTAATAGGTATATATTATGAATATCCCTCAAGAATTTGATACCATCCGTCCTTGGGAGCCTGAAGATCTCCCAGAGGTATTCGACCGTTTGCTTTCAAACGATCAGTTTAAACAAGTGCTTGCCTATCTCTATCCACAAGTACCTTTCGAGATGATTGCCCAGAAGTTGAAGGCATGTAAGACCAATCTGGATTTCCAGTTGGCTTTTGCTTACGATTTTGTTCATGGCATTCTGAAGAAGGCAGCAACAGGTTGCGAGATGGATTGTACATCGCTCGATAATACCCGTAATTATACTTTCATCAGTAATCACCGTGACATCGTGCTCGATTCAGCCATTCTCGATGTCCTTCTTATCGATAATGGTTTTAAGACCACCTGTGAGATAGCTATCGGTGATAATCTCCTTTCTCTTCCTTGGGTCAAGGACCTGGTACGTGTCAACAAGGCGTTTATCGTAGAGCGTGCCCTGAGCATGCGCCAGATGCTGATGTCGAGCAAGCGCCTTTCCGACTATATGCATTTTGCCATCAAGGAGAAGAACGAGAACATCTGGATAGCCCAACGCGAGGGTAGGGCCAAGGACAGTAATGACCGCACCCAGAAGAGTATCCTCCAGATGATGTCGATGGGAGGCGAGGGCAGCATTATCGACCGCCTGAAGCAACTCCATCTCGTACCGCTCTCTATCAGTTACGAATACGATCCATGCGATTTCCTGAAGGCAAAGGAGTTCCAGCAGAAGCGCGATAATGCCGATTGGAAGAAGGGACCTATGGATGACCTGGTAAGCATGCAGACCGGTATCTTCGGTTATAAGGGTCATGTGCATTATCATGCAGCCCCATGTCTTGATGATTATCTGGACAGTCTTGATCCTGATATGCCTAAGCAGGATATATATAATAAGGTAGCAGCCTACATGGATGAGCAGATATTCAAGAACTACCGCCTCTATCCGGGCAATTATGTGGCTCTTGATTTGCTTGAAAACTCAACTGCTCATCAGGCTGAATATACTGCCGAAGATAAGGCAAAATTTGAAAAATATATGGCTGGTCAGCTTGCGAAAATTGACCTTCCAAATAAGGATGAAGCTTACTTGAGAGAGAGAATTCTCGAGATGTATGCCAATCCTGTACGTAATTACCTTGCTGCTCAATAGCGGCAAGGTAATACTTTTTCTGTTTGATGATGTTGGAAACTGTTATTGTCTGCCTGTTTTAATCAGACTCCTAATTGGTAATTCATAAGCTGTTTAAGGCAGACTGTTAACTGGCAAACCACAGACAGCCTACTGGCGCTATAGCCGCTAGTGGACTGTTCGCCTAGAACAGCCTTCCCCAATGCCTTTGTTTCGTTTTTATGCGAAGCTTACGAAGAAATACTCTTCACTCTTCACCTTTCGCTCGGAATCCCCTGTGTTTATCGGCATTCCGGGCGGTGAAGAGTATTCGGGCACTCTTCACCTACTCTTCACCACTCTTCACCTTTCTGTTTCGGCGGATTTGCGTTTCTTCTTACGCCTCGATGCCTCGTGCCTTGGTGAAGAGTGGTGAAGAGTGGGTGAAGAGTCGCTGATAACTCTTCACCCCTTGAAACGCCCTGTTTATGGGCGTTTTAGGGCATAAGGTGAAGAGTGAAGAGTTCAAATGTATATGTATAGAAAACGCTCCTGTTGCAATATGGTAACAGGAGCGTTTTTTGTTTTTTCTTATTTGAACTTTTCAGCTTCTTGCTTCATTACATTCTCGATGTCAATGGCATCGAATGGAACGGGACCGCGGCTCAACTCTGGTATGTTGAAACTCTTCAGGCAATCATCATAGAAGGTTGGTTCCCTCTGTGGAAGAACAAAAGGCTTGTGAGCCTTGCCCTGGCGGTCTACATAGCAGAAGTAAGGCTTGCCGTAAAGTCCGTCGTCACGTTTGCTGGCAAAGACGAACCATCTGCCGGTATGCGACCAACTGTGATAGGTATCGCTCTTCTCGCTGTTTACCATGCTGAGGCTATTCACTTTTCCTGTCTGTAAGTCCATCATATAGAGGTCTGCCTCGGGATGCCAGATAGGGAAGGTGCCGTAATCGGCTACCGTAAAGAGACAGTATCTGCCGTCAGGACTTATCTTAGGATGGCAGACTGAACGCTCCTTGTAAAGAGTATCTATATTGGTTCCGAAACTCCCGGTCTTTTCATCGAATGGGATGCGCACCAGCGAATATTTCAATCCCTTCAGATTCGTACTTTCAAGTCCCTTCCTGTCGGCTGCGCAGTAATAAACGTATTTCCCGTCCGGTGAGAAAGTAGGAAATGTCTCCAGATGTGTACTGTCGGAGGTAAGCGGTGAGGAGATGATGCGGTTGTTGTCTAGATCGGCTACATATACATCGCTCTTCGAATCATATACTTCCAGTCGCTTTTCGGCGTTGGCATGAAAGGCTGGAATGATGATGTTGGTAGAGAAGGTGACGTATTTGCCCGAAGGACTGAAACCGTAATATACACTTGAAGAAATCATGTTGGCGTTCTTCAGGTTCAGCTTGCGCAGCTTGCCGTTGCGGTTAAGGATGGCTCCTCCGCCTTCACCTCTTATATATACCATACTGAGGTTGGGATCCTGGTTGCCAAAAGCATGACAGTTCATACAGCGGTTTTCCTGCAGATTGTGGTCGGCGAGAATCTTCTCCTGCCAATTCTCTATGCAGCGCTGCTTAATCTGTATCTTGTTCCATACTTCGTAATCGGGTTCTATCAGTCGGTAGGTGAGATAGGCATCCAGACTGTCGCCCACTACCTGCCAGGTGAAGGGCTTGAATGCCGTCCATTCTCCCTCATTGCTCTTTGAATATATCTGAACTTTGATATTCTTGCCCACAGCCTTTTGCAGGAAAGCCTTCCAGTCGTCCATATCAAATTTCAGATTCTGGCTGTTGCTGGTGGCAGTAAGAGTGTTGGCAGCATCGTTGGCATCTGCTCCCTCAATCGTGAGTGTGGTTTCGATGTTGGTAAGGTTCTTGTCGCGTATCTCGAAGTTGAGAGGAGCGATATTGACCGGAATTGTTACATCGGCATAGTCGGGGTACATGTTGGGCAGATGGTTAACCTGCTCAGCATTCTCGTGAGTCTGGGCACATGATGCGAGCAACAGTATGCCCGTCATGGCACTGTATAGGATATTCTTGTATTTCATTTTTCTTCTTTAATAAACAGTTAGCGTCAATTATTTCCTCAGTTGATGTTCAACTTAGGCACCTCTGCCTTGTCGAAGTAATACCAGTAGGTATCGCTGAATGCCTGATTGCCCCGTTCTTCATTATACTGATGGAAACGCTGCAGAACATCTTGACGCTTGATATATTTTGCCCATTCTTCCGGCTTTGCCTTGGTTCCCGCCAGATAAATCATGAGAGCCTCCTGATACAGGCGTTCGTAGGAAACGTTTTTCTGTTTGAGACAATAAGTATCATAATCCCGCTTGAAGGTTTTCATGTCTTTCAGGAGGAGATCGCTGCAGAGCATGTAGTCGATGGCGATTTTGTTGTTCGGATTACTTTCTGCCAGTTCGCACATGATGGTGTGGCAATTCTCGTTCTGTCGTAGCGTATCCTTCCGGTTGATGAACGGACGCTTTTCGATGTATTGCTGCAGAAGGGCTTTTTCATCGGCTGTTGCTTTTCTGCCAAGTGAGGAGAAGGCACGGTTTGCCCATCTGCTCCATACGAAGGTCTTTTGCAGAATACGGAGATATTTGCGGGTTGCTGCGTAGTCGCCCTTTACCAGATTGATTTCGGCAAGTCGCTTTACCATTCTGATATTCCGGTTGTTCGGAGAGCAGACATTGGCAAGCATTGTGGCACGTTCACAGAAAGTCATATCGCCCAGAACCCAATACAGTTCGTTCAGGGTCTTGATGGTGAGGGTTGGGGTGTCTGGTCCCAGTTTATCGAATGTACCCAGGTTGTTGTTCTGGAATCTCAGCAGGTTGTCTGGAAGATATCCGTTTTGCGCCATCACGAGGTTATAGTAGAACTTCATGTATTGGTCTGGATTTTCCGTCTTTTCTACGATGTTGATAACCTTATTATAATTACCGAAGTAATATTCACAGTCTACCGCGAATGTTTTCTCCAAATCCATTTGCGGTTTTACCAGCTTTCCGATACCCGGATAGGTATAAAGGGTTTGGAAGTCGCAGAAGTAGAGTCGCTTGGACAGCATCAGCAGGAAGAAAGGAATCACGAGGGCAGCCAGGCGATAGTAGGTCCCCACTTTCATGATGTTAGAAAGACATCCTGTAAATACCAGCGCTCCGTAGATCCATACTCCATTTCCAAAGAACCAGTGGCATACGAATACGGAAACAATGATGCTGAAGGCGGTAACCCAATGCGCTGTTCCCAAACCTGCTGCGGCAGAAGGATTGTCGTCCATCTTCTCTATCTTCTTGAGAAACATTCGGGTGGAAGTGAGCAGCTTGGTGCTGACACGGAACACACTGGCACCACCTGCTATTGCCAGAATGCTGCAAAGCCGGTAGTCGTAGTGAAAACTGAAACATACCAATAGGATCATCATGATGAAGGCTACGATATCTGCCGCCTTTTTCCCTTGGATGTCTGCATCTCTTACTGCGCATTTTACATTATGTCCCGTAATAAGAATACAGAGGGTAAGGATGATAGGACCGGCATAGCGGAAATAATAAAACTGGGTCAGGAAATCGCCAGCCAGACAGGCCAGCCATCCCGGTTTGTCCAGATAAGTAGTCAGATAATCCCATGATGACAGAAACAGTTGATTCTGCTCCTGATAAAACAGATGGTAGGGATAGAAGAATTGGAAGAACACAAAGCATGCGATGGCTCCCAATGCATATAACGAATATATGCCAAAACTAGACTGGCTTGTTTGCTGTTCACTCATTTTTGTCGATTTATATGTTTTTATATCTGTGCATCTTGTTTGGTATAAGTAGTGAAGTTTTAGCATTTACTCTTTGCCAAGGTGCAACTTATCAGGGGCAAAGGTAATAAAAATATATTAGAATGAATCATAAAAAATGCAGAAACTTACTCTTTGAAAGTAAATTTCTGCATTTATCAGCATTTATTTCTGTTCTTGTTTTTCTGCAATGCATTCCATTTCTATCAGCCAGCCCGGTCTGCATACTCTTGCCTCTACGATGATATGTGGTATCTGAGGGTAAAACTGATTCATCAGTTGCTCTACGGTATGATAGTCTGAGATGTCGCGCAGGTAGATGATAAAGTATTGGATATCGTTCATCATCGCATCGCCATCCTTCAATAATGCACCGATGTTCTCGAGCAATCTGCCGGTTTGTCTTATAATATCGCCTTCGTATACAACTGCTCCATCTTTATCTATGCTGGCTGTTCCTGATATGAAATATTGTTTCTTCTGGGGCAGGGAAAGGCTGGTTCCCCGTTCAAAGGCTACTCCGTATTCGTGAGTAGGATTCAGATGGTTGGGTGCCTGGAGATATTGCTTGTCTTCTTCCCTGATGCCGGGAACGGTCAGAAAGTCGATAGCTACAGATGCATGACGTACGGATGTAGCTCCGCCGATGCCCGTACTGGCTATATAATGGGTTTCTGCCGTCATACCTTGCTGATCGAAAACATCATTGCGGGCTTCTACTACTCCCTGATAGTTTACATCGATATGAGTTACGTATATCCATGTTCTTACCAGGTTGCGCTCCATCGTCATATCTGTACCGGCGATAAGTTGCAGGTATTTGTCGAATAGCATTCGGGTCTGTTCGTATGAATCCTTTCCCTTCGCTTCTTCCTCTGTGAGGCGAAGACTGTGGAACAGGATAGGGGTCTTATCGTCTGTGGTCTTGATAAGAAGTGAAATCTTGCTCCCGTTGAGCGGAGGTTGCTCCACAACCGTAAGATGGGTATCCTTAAGATACTCCTGATAAAGGAGTGATTCCTCAAACTCTCTTATCTGGTTCTGGGAGTCGCTGAGGAATACCTTACAATATTGCAAAGTACGATTTCCCAGTTTCTCGGTGTCGAGATAGTTACCTAGTTTCAGATACAGAAAATTCAAGCGGTCGTTGAACGTCCCCTTGGCTTCTGGTGATAGTATTATGTATTTGTCCATCTTGTTTTTCTTTTTTTCGCCGGCAAAGGTACGGATAATATATGAGATATAAGAATATAGACAGGATGAAAAGATGAAAATACCGAGAAATGGGGATAGGATGATGTGGAGTAGAACGAAAAAGAGGGTGTGTCATGAACTTATGACACACCCTCAATCTCTTTCTTATTTCCTGTTTTATAGTGATTCGAGCATACGCTTGATGACAACCTCGGCTGAAATCTCACGGTTGGCTGCCTCTGGAATCACCAGGCTGTTCTTGCTTTCAATGACATCATCGGTTACAATCAAGCCACGGCGAACTGGCAGACAGTGCATGAAGCAACCATCGTTGGTCCAGCTCATGTGCTCCTCGTCGATGGTCCAGCTCATATCCTTGCTCAATATCTCACCATACTGTGCTGGGTCTTTCACGCCCGGACAGCTCCAGTTCTTGGCGTAAACGAAGTCTGCACCTTCCAGCGCCTTCTTCTGGTCGTACTCCACTTTGGCATTACCTACGAACTTAGGATCGAGTTCGTAGCCTTCTGGATGAGTAACCACGAAATCTACATCGGCTGCGTTCATCCACTGGGCGAATGAGTTTGGCACAGCCTGAGGCAAGGCACGGCAATGAGGAGCCCAGGTTAGGACTACCTTAGGACGAGCCACCTTCTTATGCTCCTCGATGGTGATGAGGTCGGCAAATGCCTGAAGTGGATGAACGGTAGCTGTCTCCATAGCGAAGACTGGGCGGCCGCTGTACTTTACAAACTGGTTGACGATGGTTTCGGCATAATCATACTCACGGTCTTTCAAACCGGCAAAGCTACGAACACCGATAAGGTCGCAGAAGCTACCCATCACAGGGATAGCCTCCAGCAGGTGCTCGCTCTTGTCGCCATCCATGATAACGCCACGCTCTGTCTCCAGTTTCCATGCACCGGCATTCACATCGAGTACGATTACATTCATGCCCAGGTTCATCGCAGCCTTCTGTGTACTCAGTCGGGTACGGAGACTGTTATTGAAGAATATCATCAGCAAGGTTTTGTTCTTGCCCAACTCCTGATAACTGAAACGGTTTGCTTTCACTTCCTGTGCCTCGGCGAGTGCTGCTTTCAGGTCGCCAAGGTCTTCAACATTAAAGAATGTCTTCATTGTTATTTCGTTTTTTTTGTTTATTATTTCTGATATATATTGCTCTTGGTTCTTTCTTCTTGAATCTTGATGTTTGCAAAGTTTGCATGCAAACCTTGCAAACATGGCAGAAACTAAGACTTGGTACGGAGAGGGTACGGAGCGGGTCCTGTTAAGCTCTTGTCTGTCCCTGGCCAGTAATCAACCACTTGTAGGTGGTAATCTCTTCGAGCGCCATTGGTCCGCGGGCTCCGAGCTTCTGGGTACTGATGCCAATCTCTGCGCCCAATCCGAACTGTGCGCCATCGGTAAAGCTGGTAGGAGCGTTTACATAAACGCAGGCTGCATCTACCATTGCCTGGAACTTCTTCTGGGCAGCTTCATCGTTGGAAACAATGCTCTCGCTATGTCCGCTTCCGTAAGTAGCGATATGGTCGAGCGCCTCATCTTCCGAAGCCACGGTCTTGATGCCCATCTGCATGCTGAGCCATTCGGTGTTCCAGATACTCTTCACGTTAGTATCAGTTTCCTTCATCTTCGCTTCGCTTTCTTCTGCCTTATATAATAAGGTATCAGGATTGTGTCCCTTTAAGGCCTCGTAAGCCTTGGCATCCGCATGAATCTTGGTCTGTTTCTCGGCTAGACCTGCGCAGAGGGCAGGGAGGTCGCTTAATCTGCTTTCATGAATCAGCAGACAGTCGAGTGCATTGCATACGCTCACTCTTCGGCACTTGGCATTGGTGATGATGCGCTTGCCCATCTCCAGGTCGCCATCCTTGTCGAAGTAACAGTGTACCACACCAGCTCCGGTCTCGATAACCGGCACTTTGGCAGTATCACGGACGAAGTTGATGAGCTTCTTTCCTCCACGAGGAATACAGAGGTCAATATAGCCCACGGCATTCAGCATTTCGCCGGTAGCTTCGTGGGTAGCAGGGAGCAGTGTAACAACATTCGGATCAATACCAAAAGTTATCAACACCCTGTGGATAAGTTCGACACCCGCTGAGTTTGAGGCGTTTGCATCCTTTCCACCTTTCAGTACGCACGCATTTCCACTCTTGAAACAGAGTGAGAAAACATCGTAGGTTACGTTAGGACGGGCTTCATAAATCATACCGATAACTCCGAAAGGAACGGCTACTCGCTGTAGGTGCAAACCGTTTTCGAGTGTTTTGTCTTTGAGAACTCTTCCGAGCGGTGAGGGCAGGGTACTTACGTGTCTCATATCCGAAGCAATATCCTGGAGTCGCTGCTCTGTGAGTTGCAATCGGTCGTAGAGCGGGTTCGCCTTGTCCATCTTCGCCAAGTCTTCTGCGTTCGCTGCAAGGAGCGCAGGAGTTTCTGCGATGATAGCGTCAGCCACCGCCTGCAGGATTTCATTACGTTGTTCATCAGTTAGCAAACCAAGTGTTTTGCTAGCTGCCTTCACTTTTTGGAAAGTCTCTTTCAGTTCCATTCGCTATTTCCTTTCTTATTTTTATGATAAGATATTTTGTAATGTGTTACGAGTTCCCTCTTAACAACGGCAAAGGTAAGCATAAATATCGGAAATTGCAAACTTTATGCAAGAAAAAGTGATGATTTTATAGATAAATGGATAGTTATACGGAAAATGAGATTTAAAAAGGTCAGGCAGCGCCTGACCTTTTTTGTGGTAGCAAAGAAGATTCAGCAGACAGTGTCTGCTGTTTTTGCTTTTTGAATTCTTCAGACATGTCTGAAGAATTGTTAACTCTTTGAATTTCAGATAGAACTTCTTGAAAGATACGATTTTATATCGAAAAAGTAATCTTTCTCTTCACTTTTTTCGATAAAAAGTTGCAGATAATAATTGTATTTCCAGAAGAAAGTAGTATCTCTGCATCAGAGTTTGTAGTTGTACAACTATAAGGTGTGTTATTGTACAACAATAAGGTGTTGTCACTATAGTCAGCAGATGTGCTGACTGCAGTCGGCAGACCTGCTGACTAGGCTCAGCAGAGCTGCTGAGCCTAGTGGCAAACTCCGAGAAGCAGTATTCTCTTACCCAAGAAACTGTCTCCGCTAACTCAAGAAACTATCTCCGTTAACCCGAGATTCAGTGTCCGTAAGCTTAAGCAACCACATTCTCTTACTTAAGCAACCATATTCTCTGGCTTGTTAAAGCAGTTAGGGAATCTACATATCCATAGTGTAGTTGTGAAGATATTCCCAAGCATCGTTCAAATCACGTAAAGGGAGGCGCTCTTTTACGAGTTTTATCTTTAATGCCTTGCAGAATGCTTTCAGAACAGATTCTGTTGCCATCTCCTCCAACTTAATATAGTTAGGACGCTTAGAGAACAAACAAGTCGTCCATTGTTACTACCGACTGAACATCCCAGGCATAAGGATTGTCGGATAATCCCATGGTCGTAATCATTGTAAGATGTACGGCTTTTTCGGTGCCAGTTTCTTGGATGAAACGCTCTCGCTTGTTTTGTAAACTCGCATCTATCGTATTAGTTATCTGAAATGGAGCCTTGGAGTATTTGATTTCACAGAGATTGATGACATCATCGTTCCTGTCTATCAGCAAGTCAATCTGTGCTCCCGGCTTATCCTTGCTCCCAGCTACACTCCAAGAATAAACCGTGGTGATAACGCCTTGAATGCCAAGCTTTGCCTTGATCTGCTCCACATGCTGTAGGCATACTCGTTCAAAAGCCAAACCGCACCACGTGTTGTACTCGGGGTTGCCGGTAATCTTAGTCCAATATTGTGCGTCATTGATATAGCTGTCCTTGATAAACTTATAATAAAATAAGGTGTAATTGTCCATTAACTGGAACAAGGCATTCTTAGCTTTCATTCCGATGCAATTATATTTTCGGATAAATCCGCAGTATTCCAAGTTCTCTAAGTATTCCGTCAACTTGCCATTGTCGGTCAACTTGGTTGCTTGTAAGATTTCTGTTCGGGTCATTCCGACTTTCTTGGTTGCCAAAGCATCTACTATCGAGAGATAAGGCTTAGGCTGTTTGAACAAAGAGTCGTATAAGTCATCAAACTCGTGACGAAGATTGCCATCTTCTGAGAAAAATAACTGGTTGATGTTCTGTGCCAGACTCATTCCCGGTTTCAGTTGAGACCAATAAAACGGAACACCTCCCATGATCATATAGCCTTCCAAAACCTGTCGGCGATTAAAGCGCAGTCCCATTTCTTCGGAATAGAGTTCGCATTCCCTTAAGCAAAACGGTTTCAGATGAATACGGACAGACACACGGTTGTGCAATCCACCATGATTTTTAATCACCTTATTGATAATCCATGAGGTAGCACTGCCGCAAACGATGAGGAGAATATCCTTGCGGGCGGAAGCCCATCCATTCCAGAAATGTTCCAAAGCCGAAAGGAAATTGGAGCGTGGAGAATCCATCCATGGCATCTCGTCGATGAACACTACTTTCTTGGGGATAGTAGATTGTGCCAACAGTTGCCCCAACCTGTCAAAAGCATCATACCAATCTTTTAACTTCGACTGTTTCTGTTTGCTATATGATGTGAGTGAACGGTTGAACTCTGCCAATTGTATGCGATTGGTCTCATTTGCCAATCCTGTATGATAAAAGGCAAAGTCATTGTTGAAGGCCTCCCTTACCAGGAAAGTCTTTCCCACTCGTCTGCGCCCATATATGGCAACAAACTTCGACTCATCTGCAATCAATGCTTGATGAAGTGTCTTCAGTTCTTCTTTTCTACCTATTAACATAGTTCAAATAGTTATATTTCTGGGGCAAATATACGAAAAAATAGTGAGATAACGTGCGGAATCTATCTTTTTTAGATATATTCCGCACGTTTAAAGTATATTTTTAACGTTTGTTACTATAAAAAGTAAAGAAAAGAGTATGCGGAATAGCGCAAATATGAAGCGATATCTAAGAAAATGTGCTTTAAACGTGCGGAATCTATCTTTTTTAGATACATTCCGCACGTTTAAAGCATATCATCCTCGCCATCACGCCTAATGGGCAGTTTATGCTTGTGGCGTGCCGTGGCAGTCATGTGATTCAGGTTTTCAAAATCAATAAGAAAACTGGAATGATGGTTGATACGAAGCAGGATATGTTCTGATTAGCCTATCACATTGCATAGTCGGTTGATGGCTGCATCAAAAGTGGTGAGGTCTTTGGCTCGCTTTCTGATGGCTGCCTTGTAATTATAGATGGTTTGGGTAGAATAGAACAGGAGGGTGGCCAGTTCCTGTCCATCCGTAATTCCCAGTCGCATTAGTGCATAGATACGCAGTTCCTTGGTGAGACTGTTAGGGGCAGGGAGAACTATCTGTTTTTCTGGCAACAGCAGTTGGTTGAACTCTTCCACGAAATTCGGATACAAGTCAATGAATGCCTTGTCGAAGCGAATATAGAAGTTGGCTGCCTCTTCTTCTGCCAGCTTGTAGCTGTTGATGGCAGTCAGAAGATCGGCAGTTTGCTTTGCCTTGATTTTGCGGCTTACCAATTTGCGATAATCATCCAGTTTCCTGATATATACGGCACTGATGTCCATGAATAAATGCATATAGGTCTCTCTTCGCTTATTGGTGTTGAGCAGCTTCTGGTTCAGTCCGTCCAAGAGTGTATTTTGGCTTTTTATCTCCCTACGGCTCTTGGCTAGACGCTTGTTCATCTTGAATGCAAAGAAAGCCATGGCAAGGAATCCTAGCGACAGGATACTCACGATGACGAGAGATGCTGTTACGATGCGGTTCTTGCGTACTTCTGCCTGATGGTTTGTTTCTGTGATAAGGGGAAGTATGCGTGAAATCTCAACCATGCGGAGACGGTTGTTGTAGAATTGGGCATCCTCCATGGAGCAATAGAGGTATTTGGCAACCCTCTTTGCATAGGAGGCATCCTTATTATATAGATAGGTGGAAAACTCCTGAAGGGCCAGATTCTCCTTCAGGGGACATATCTGGTCTGAGATGGCTGCTTCTACAATATACTTTTCGTATAAATCCTTTTGGTCGGTATCATAATAATAGCGGGCTATGCAATAAGCCGATGAGGCATACACACGGCTGTTCAGGGGACTGGCAGAAAGCGCCTTCATGTAGAACTGAAGTGCTTTTTTGCTTGTACGCTGCTTAAGATATTCAAACTCTCCTGACAGATAGTAATAAAGAGCGGATTCCTTGTTGCCGATATGCTCAAGAGTCTTGCCTAAATAAAAACGTTTCTTGGCAGCCAATCCTTCTTGAAACTCCGACTTGTTGCAGAAAGTTTCCCAGTAGTTATATACCCAAGTCAAGGTATAATAATAGTATTGCAATAATTTAGGTGACATTTTCTCCACATCCATTGCTAGCATTAAGTCTTCTGCCTGGCTGTAGAAACCGCCTGTTGACAGCACTGCCGCACGATTGATTTTATTCAGGTTGATGAAATAATCATCCTGAAGTTGTACTGCCAGCTGGTAGCCCTTCTTGGCATAGGTCATGGCAGAGTCGTAACGATAGGTATAATACTCCCTGTAGATCTGGTTATAGAGCCTAAGCTGGCTGCGCTTGTCGGAAGTTGTGTATAGTTGCTTTTTGAGTCTTAGCAGTTTCGCTTCTTTTCTTTGGGTAAACTTGCTTCGCTGAGCGATGTAACTGTCTAAACGATGGAACAGCTGTTCCTCGTTTACGGAAGAAGCATTTGCCATTAATGGCATAAACATCATTAAGAACCACAATACTACTTTCATAACTATCTTTTTAATTGTTATTGTTACTATCTGATAGGCTATTAGAGTGCCTTATAATTGTATTTTTCTGCAAAGATACTACATTTATTTCTCTTTTTACCATCTACTCTATTAAAAAGTATTAATATCTTTGATAGCTTGATTATTAGAAGGTTATAGACTTAATAAACCTGATATTTATCTACTCATAACCTACACATGATGCCAATGTCTGAAAAATCTCCTTAACTTTGCAACCGCAATCGAATCGCATTCGGTGGCAAGTGAAATCATGTAAAACTAAGAATAAACAACTGTAAGATTATGAACTTAAGAATCCGTACATTTTCTATGGCTTTGATAGCGATGTCTGCTGCAAGCCAAGTGTATGCACTTCCTTCTGACGATTCTGAAAACAAGGAGAAAAAGGAAGAGCGTAATGTGATGCTCAACGCATCTGATGCCAACAAGCCTCGTGAAATCCAGATAGGATTGCCAAGCGAGGATGTAACCGTATATGAGAACGGTCTTCCTGCCGTTTACTCTTCTTCCGTACACAAACTCTCTGCCCATTGGCGAAGCGATGCCTCACTGAAAGGTACCGACTTGATGACTCCATCTGAGTCTGCCATTGCTACTGGTAATATTGCGTACGCAGTTTCTTCTTTCAGCGAGTTGGGACAGAAAGAGTTCAAAGGTAAGCTCAACTATAAGGCAAACCATTTTGGTATGCAGAATGTAGACCTCAACCTGTCTGGTGGAATCGGTGACAATTGGCTTTATACTGCCAGTATGTATCAGAATTTCGATCCAGGTAGTTTCAAGCTTCGCTTTACAGATTATGCCGACCGTACCCAACTTTATCATTTCGGCATCACTCGCATCTTGAATGATGGAAAGGGACGTATCTCCTTATTATATAAGTATTCCAACAGCAAGAATCCTGGCAATTTTGCCAATGCAGCCCCATTTATCTATTCAGGCGACGGCAGTATCAAGAAGATTGATGGCTTTGATCCGGGTATGGACTCATACGTGCAGCGTCAAGGTTCTTTCCAATACTTGAATACAAAGTCAGGAAAGATGGAGACATGGAATATGAGCGATGGCAGTGAGAATCATGCCAACGAAATTGCCCTCATCAGCCAGTATCAGTTTGATAATGGATGGTTGTGGAAATTCAACGCCAAGTATATGAATGCTCCACGTGCCAATTATGTGGATTACGGAGGAAGTACCATCTCTCAGGTGAGCGAGGCTGATGGCTATCAGCTTTCTAATGGGTCTGCCTACAGTGGCTATATAGAAGGTCGTCGCACCTGGTTGCATGTTGGTAAGGTGAGCAATGCGCTTTTGACTACCGAAATCTCCAAGCAGTTGAACAACCATAAGTTAATGATTGGTTTGAACGAGTGGTATTACCATCTCAATTACTATTCGTCTTCGTTCCAGTGGGCAGGCACCGTAGAAGCTTATCCACGTACATTGAGCCAGATATATGTCAATCCCCTTGATCCTACGCAGACGGATCATCGTTCTGAGACTTTCGGTTATAATGAGTTGAGTCCTGAATACACCAAGGGATCAGAGAACAAGTTGGCACTCTACTTTACCGACGAATGGAAGGTAAGTCCTAAGTTCAAGGTGTTCTATGGTGGTAGATTGGAGTACTACCGCATGTCTGCCGAGCAGATTTCTACTCCACGTTTCTCAGGATTCCACATGGGTAACTATAATACATACGCCACTGCTGCTGATGGTTCTGTTGTTGCTACCGAGCACAGCATCGAAGCAAAGAACGTAACCAAGGATAAATTGAATTATGCAGCCACCTTGCAGTTGACGTATAACCTGACCCGCCAGTTTGGTCTGACAGCCGATGCTACCATCGCCACCCGTTTCCCACGCATCAGCGAGTATGCAGGAACAGGACCTACCGAGGAGCAGTATAAGCGAGTAACCATTCCATTGATTCGTGGTGGTATTTTCTACAAGAACGATTGGATTGACCTTTCTTCAATGGTGACCTACATTTCAAAGTCGAACAATATCGACCAGCAGAATCTTACCAAGCCTAGCACTACAGAGGGCAAGACCGTGTTGCTCATCTATAACATCCAGACTTTGGGTTGGACAACTTCGGCAGAAATCAATCCGTTCAAGAACTTCCGCATGCATGCTCTCTTCACTTATCAGAAGCCGGTGTATAAGAACTATAATGCGAGCGTAACGTTCAGTGACGGTCAGTCTATGGGTGTGAATGCCAATAACATGATTGTCAAGGAGATTCCTCAGGTTCTTATTGAGCTGGACCCTAAATACGACATCACCAAGAATCTGAATGCCTGGTTGAGCTTCCGTTACTTCGGTAAGACCTATGCCAACCTTCAGGAGGCACTCTACTTCAATGGTCACTGGGAGACTTTCGGTGGAATCAACTGGAATGTGAACAAGAAGCTGAGCCTTGGTGTGAGTGTCATCAATATCTTCAACGAGAAGGGTGCCAAGGGTACCATTAGTGGCTCTGAGCTGATTACCAAGCAGGAAGCTGGCAAATATGACGGCAAGTACATGAGTGGTAGCTATCTCCGTCCGTTCACTGTGGAATTCTCCGCAGGAATCAAATTCTAAGATAATAACGAAAGTATCATAACTTTTAATTATAACAAAGCAATCACATAAAAACCAAAGAACGATGAAAAAGGTATTTATGATTATCGCAGCGATGTGCATGACATCTATCATGGCATCTGCTCAAAAGACCATCAGAGTGTCAACCGACAAGACCGACCTCGTGATGCAGGTTTCTCCTAAGGGTCGCCTCTACCAAGTGTATCTGGGTGACAAGTTGAAGAATCCTTCTGATTACAATCAGCTGAAGTGGGATGTATATGCAGCCTCTGATGGTGCCGTTTGCCAGCGAGGTCATGAGGTTTATGCAACCTCTGGTGCTGAAGATTTCTTCGAGCCAGCAGTGGCGGTGACCCATGCAGATGGTAATATGACCACCTATTTGTATTATCAGTCTTCTGAAGAAAAGGCTATCAGTGGAGGTGTTGAAACCATCATCACCCTTAAGGACAAGGTGTATCCGCTGACCGTAAAGCTCCACTATGCAGCTTATCCTAAGGAGAACGTCATCAAGGCATGGAGCGAAATCTCTCATAAGGAGAAAGCTCCAGTTACGCTTTGGAGATATAGCTCTACCATGCTTTATTTCAAGGCTAACAAGTATTTCGTTACCAATTATCATAGCGACTGGGCTAAGGAAGGACAGCCTGAGACTTGTCAGTTGACTGCTGGTAAGAAGATTGTTGATACCAAGTTGGGTACCCGTGCAGCCATGCAGGAGGAGCCTTTCTTTGAACTGGGATTCGATGAGCCTGCCAAGGAGAATGAGGGCAAGGTGATGCTTGGAACCATCGGATGGCCTGGCAACTTCCGCTTTACCTTCGAGGTAGATAACGTGGGAGCCCTCCGTGTTATCCCTGCCATCAATCCATACGCTTCCGACTATAAGCTGAAGGCTGGTGAAACGTTCACTACCCCTGAGTTTATCTTTGCCATGAGCGATAATGGTATCGGTGAGGCTTCCCGTAATTTGCACAACTGGGCTCGCCAGTATCAGGTGAACATGGGTATGGAAGACCGTCTTACGCTCTTGAACAACTGGGAGAATACTGGCTTCGACTTCAACCAGCAGAGTCTTGCTGAGTTGATGAAGGATGCCAAGGACCTGGGTGTAGATATGTTCTTGCTTGATGATGGTTGGTTTGCCAACAAGTATCCTCGCAAGGACGACCATGCAGGTCTCGGCGACTGGGAGGCTACCAAGAGCAAGCTGCCTGATGGAATTACTGGATTGGTAAGAGATGCCAAAAAGGCTGGTGTAAAGTTTGGTATTTGGATTGAGCCTGAGATGGTGAATCCAAAGAGTGAACTCTTTGAGAAGCATCCCGACTGGGTGATTATGCAGCCAAAGCGTGATACCTATTATTACCGCAACCAGCTGGTACTTGATATCAGTAATCCTAAGGTACAGGATTATGTGTTCGGCATCGTGGATCGTATCATGACGGAAAATCCGGATGTGGCTTACTTCAAGTGGGACTGCAACAGTGTGATTACCAATATCTATTCTCCATATCATAAGGAGAATCAGGGTAATTTCTATATCGATCATGTGCGTGGTATCTACAATGTGCTTACCCGTATTCATAAGAAGTATCCTAAGTTGCCGATGATGCTCTGCTCTGGCGGTGGCGGCAGAATGGATTATGAGATGCTTAAGTATTTCACTGAGTTCTGGTGTTCTGACGATACGGATCCATATGAGCGCCTCTACATCCAGTGGAGCCTGTCGAAGTTCTTCCCAGCCAAGACTATGGGTTCGCATGTAACTAACTGGAACAAGAATACCAGTGTGAAGTTCCGCACCGATGTTTGCAGTTCATGTAAGTTGGGCTTTGATATCGACCTCAAGTCGCTTTCTGGTGATGACTACAAGTTTGTGCAGAATGCTGTCAAGAACTACGATAGCATGAAGCCTATGATTCTTGAGGGCGACCAGTATCGCCTGTTTTCTCCATACGAAGGCAACCACTGTGCCAGTAACTATGTAAGTAAGGACAAGCAGCGTGCCGTTCTCTTTGCTTACGACTTGCATCCACGCTACAAGGAGCCTGTGATGAATGTGAAGATGCAGGGATTGGATGCCGATAAGGTTTATACAGTCAAGGAAACCAATCTGATGCCTGGCAAGGAATCTGATTTGGAGTGCAATGGCAAGCAGTATAGCGGTGACTATCTGATGAAGGTTGGCTTGAATGTATTCAGCCAGACTGATGGAACCAGCCATGTGTTGGTATTAGAATAACTTATCAACTATTCATAATGAAAACAAAAAGCAGCAAAGTCTATAATAGGCTTGCTGCTTTTTTTTAGGTATCTGTATCTTTTTTCCCTAATGATTTTACTTGTTTAGCGGTCTTGCCACAAACTCAGTATGAAGGGTCTCCATCGGATGCTCCTTCAGATTGATGAGGATGTTTGGCGTATTACCGTTGGCGATGATTACCTTGATGCCGGCATTGGCTACATCGTGGGCAGTCTTTACTTTAGAAGTCATGCCGCCTCTGCCGTGACTGCTCTTGCTGGCAAGGATGTATTCACTGATGTCGCGGTCGTAATATACCGATGGGATGATACGGGTGGTAGGCTCGCTTGGGTCGCCATTGTAAATGCCATCCACATTACTTAATAATATAAGTGTGTCGGCATTCATCATCTTGGCAATCAAGCCAGACAACTCATCGTTATCCGTAAACATCAGCTCGGTGATGCACACGGTATCGTTCTCGTTGACGATAGGGAGCACGTTGTTTTCCAGCATCACCTGCATGCAGGCCTCCTGGTTCTTGTACTGCTCTTCGGCACCGAAATTCTCCTTCATGGTCAATACCTGACCAATCTTTATCTTATATTCACGGAAAAGGTTGTAATAGAGACCTACGAGTTTCACCTGTCCGATGGCAGAGAACAGCTGGCGTTGTTCCACGCTGTCCAGATGATGGTCAACATGCAGTTCAGCTCTTCCGGCAGCCACGGCTCCAGAAGATACCAGAATCACCTCATAGTCGTGCTTTCTGAGCCAGACAATCTGGTCAACAATCGCCGACATTCTCGTTACATCCAGTTTTCCGTCTTCTCGTGTCAGCACGTTGCTGCCCACTTTTACTACGATTCTTTTTCCCATTTTATGCCGATATTTATTTGGAGCAAGGAATCTGTTGTTTCAAATTCCTTGCCCCTTCAATCATTATTTCTTTTTATTGTCTTTTTCTCGAATCTCTACTCTTCGAATCTTGCCCGAGATGGTCTTTGGCAGTTCATCTACGAATTCGATGATGCGAGGATATTTATAAGGAGCAGTCTCATGCTTTACATGATCCTGCAGCTTCTTGACGAGGTCAGGGCCCGCCATACTCTTGTATTCATCCTTCAGCACGACGGTAGCCTTGACTACCATGCCGCGGATTGGGTCTGGCACACCGGTGATGGCGCACTCTACTACAGCTGGGTGAGTCATCAGGGCATTCTCTACCTCGAAAGGACCGATGCGGTAACCTGAACTCTTGATTACGTCGTCGATTCTACCCTCAAACCAGAAGTAGCCTTCCTCATCACGCCAAGCCATATCACCTGTATGATAGAAACCATCGTGCCAAACCGATTTGGTCTGCTTTTCATCGCGATAGTAATATTTGAAGAGACCGATAGGCTTGTCATCGCCGATGCGGATGCAAATCTCGCCCTTTTCACCATCTTCGCATTCCGTCATGTCTGGGCGAAGGATGTGAACATCATATTGTGGGTTTGGCTTACCCATGCTTCCTGGCTTTGGCTTGATCCAAGGGAAGGTACCCAAAGTCATGGTGGTCTCTGTCTGTCCGAAGCCCTCGTAAATCTGAACACCAGTCAGTTTCTGGAAGGTCTCTGCCACGGATGGGTTCATTGCCTCACCCGCTGTGGTGCAGTATTCAAGACTGCTGAGGTCATACTTAGAGAAATCCTCCTGAATCATGAAGCGGTAGATAGTAGGAGGGGCACAGAACGAGGTGATGTGATACTTCTCAATCTGGCGCATGATCTTATCAGCCGTAAACTTCTCGTGATCGAAGACGAAGACGGTGGCTCCGGCAAACCATTGTCCGTAGAGCTTGCCCCATACAGCCTTGCCCCAACCGGTATCGGCTACGGTAAGGTGGATGGAATTCTCGTGGAGATTATGCCAATATACACCCGTGGTCAGATGACCGAGTGCATAGAGGTGATCGTGTGCCACCATCTTTGGCTCGCCTGTGGTTCCCGATGTGAAGTACATCAGAAGGGTATCCTCATTAGAGTTTACATGTTCTGGGCGAACAAAAGGAGCACATTCGTTCCATTCCTTCATCCAGTCGTGGAAACCTTCAGGGATATCCGGACCGATACTGATCAGGGTCTTGACGGTAGGACTCTCTGGCATAGCCTGATTAACCTGCTCTACCACGTAATCATCGCCGCAGCAGATGATAGCCTTCACGCTTGCTGCATTGTTGCGGTAAACGATGTCGTGCTTGGTAAGCATGTGGGTAGCAGGGATGGCTACGGCGCCCAACTTGTGGAGACCGAGCATGGCAAGCCACCACTGATAGTGACGCTTCAGAATCAGCATCACCTTATCATCGTGACCGATACCGAGACTCTGGAAGTAAGCAGCAGCCTTGTCGCTCTGCTCCTTCAGGTCCTTGTATGTAAAACGGATTTCTTCGCCACGTTCACTTGCCCAAAGCAGCGCCACGTGGTCTGGTTTGATCTTTGCCCATTCGTCCATCACGTCGTAGGCAAAGTTGAAATCTTCTGGTATGATAAACTCCAGATGCTCCTTGAAGTCTTGCTCTGAAGTGAATTTTGTCTGTTTTAGAAATCTCTCGATCATAGTTACTCTTCTAGATAATTATACAAAGGAACTTGGCTGGCTCATTGTTGAGTGAGCGGAAGCAGTGTGACTTCTTGCTGTCGAAGTAGATGCTGTCGCCAGGGTTCAGCACCATCACCTTCTCTTCGATGGTTACTTCGAGCTGTCCCTCTATCACATAATCATATTCCTGTCCGTCGTGTCCGTTCTTGTTCGGCTTCTTGTCGCCTGGCAACGGATCCACCTGTACCATGAACGGATTCACCTTTCTATCCTTGAATCCTACGGCAAGGCTCTGGTATTTATACTGGTTGTTGCGGTCTATCTCCGGTCCCTGTCCCTTGCGGGTTACGTAGTATCCCTTCATGCGAGGTTCCTCGCCGAAGAGCAATACGTCAAGGTCAATGCCGTATCGCTTAGAGATTTTTGACAGGCGATAAACAGAAGGATCCGCCTCACCGGATTCTATCTTGAGGTAATGATCAAGACTGATTTCGCACAGTTCTGCAATTTCCTCGGCAGGAATATTGAGAACCTCGCGGAGACCTTTCAGTCTTTCACCGATTTGTTTGATTGCTTCGTCCATAATCGAATATTTTATTGGTTGTTTTATCTTTTTCCTGCCAGCAAACCATTGATCACTGCGCTGGTAAAGCCGCCCTGTTCCATGGTATTGAGTCCCTTGATGGTGCAGCCGCCAGGAGTGGTAACCTTATCAATGGCAGCTTCTGGGTGTTCGCCTGTTTCCTGAAGCAGCTCTACAGCACCCTTGATGGTCTGCAAGACAATCTTCTGGGCATCCTTAGCCTTGAATCCCATCTCTACGCCGCCTTCCACATTGGCTCTTACATAGCGCATGGCGTAGGCAATAGCGCATGACATAGCTGTGGCTGCAGGGAAAAGACGTTCTTCCATGATGAGGCTTTCGCCCAATTCATCGAAGATTTCTGTAATCTGCTGGATTTCTGAAGCAGATGCATCTACTGGAGTGATGAAGGTCATCGACTGCTTGTAGGCGATGGCGATGTTTGGCATCACGAGGAAGAAGGTTGGGGTGATACCATCCTTGTCTAACCACTCCTTGATGTTGGCTGATAGCACACCGGCTGCAACGACTACGAGCTTCTGATTCTTGTAGTTGAGTACATCCTTGATTCCCTTCAATGTCTTCTCTACGCACCAAGGCTTAACTACCACGCAAACGATGTCTGCACCGTGGCAAGCCAACTGGTTGTCGAGAGTTACGCTGGCTCCTTCGCTTGCGAAGTGATCCAATACTGGTTGGTTATGGTCTGATACCGTAATATCTGATGGAGTGAACTTCTCGCTCTGCAAGAGTCCTTCAGCCATAGCACCGCCCATGGCACCTGCTCCGATAATTGTTATTTTCATTGTCGTCTTATAGTTAAAATGCAATTACGGTGCAAAGATACTACTTTTATCTGAAAATAGAGTGTATATAGACGATTTTTTAAGAAAGCATGCTGGTTTCTGACGATTTTTTAAGAAAGTCGCTAGTTTACTCCCATTCTGGAAGTATCCACGTCCTTGGTTCTCTTCTCCTTGTACTTGCCTATCTTGTAGATGATGGAGATGGAGGCTGATGTTTATGTGAGTTTGATGGTTATTGTTTGAGTTGCTCTTTCGCTTTGGATATGAGTTGTGCTGCCTCTTTCTTGCCTTCCAGTCTGTTTGCATTTGCTAAGAACATCTGGAGATACAGTTTCGCTTTCAGCTTGTTTTTGGAAGCGATAAACATTTGAGCGGCATTGTAATAGTTGAGAGGATTATCTTCTTCATCGTAAAGGATGCATAACTCAAAGTCACGTGCAGCGTCTGCGTATCTGTGATGCTGGAAATGCAAGTCGGCCAACCATTTATAGGTACGCAATGCCCTGCCTTTGGGTAGGGAGACTTCTAGCGACTGATTGAAATGAGCCATGGATAGCGAATCCATGTTGAAGGCTTTCTCTATTAAAGCCAAGTGGAAAAGGCAAGTGGCATTGTCGCTTTTGAACAGAATAGCTTTCTGGTAATGTTTCAGCGCTTTTTCGTTGTCTGGCAGGTCCTCATAACAGAGACCAAGGATGAAATTGGATTCGAAATTATCAAATCCTTGCGCTATCAGTTTCTCATACAAGGGTATAGCCTCGTCGTATTTGAATTGTATGAATAGGGAATAAGCATATTCCTTGTTGATATACAAGTTCGTGGAATCACATTTGTAGATGTAATTCTTTGCCACTTCCTCGGCTCTGCCAGGTTGGTTTGCTCCATTGTAATGGGAGGCAAGCGAAGCAATAATCTCGCTGTCGTATGGAAATGAAGAGGCTATGCGCTCGCCCCAAAGAGAAACCTTGTCATTGTTGTTCTGATTGAGATACGCATAATAGTACATTCGCATGTCTTCGTGGTTGATGCTATCTGATGGAATCTTGTCAAGGCAAGAAATGCAGGCGATGTAGTTGCCTACTTTCCGATAGCAGGAAGCCAGTTTCCTGCGTGCTCCCAGGTGAGATGGATTTGCTTCCAAATACTTTTGATAGTATTGGGTAGCATGAAATACATCATATCTACTCAAACAGCTATCTCCTTGTTGAAGTAAATTAGCTGTGGTCTCGTTGGCCTTGGCATTCATTGCCATACATAGCCATAATATAAGGAACAATCTAAACTGTTTCATCGTTTTTGCTGATTATTTCTTTCTTACTTCGGGAGTGAAAACGACAGGCAAGGTAAACTCCATGTTGACTTCCTCGCCATCGGAGAGTCGGGCAGGCTTCCAATGAGGACTTCTCTTGAGAAGTTCAATCACAGTCTGCTCATAGGCCTTTTCTTTTGGAGCTTCGAGAACTTTAAACAATCCCAATGTTCCATCCTTTTGAACGGTGAAGTTGATGACTACTCGTGCGGGCTTGTCTTCCAATCCTTTAGGATATTGGATGTTTGTCATCACCCATCTCAAGAAATCGTTGATGTCGCCATTGCCGTTGAAGATAGGCATCTGACCACCTTCCGGCAAAACTGCTATCGTCTTTAACATATGGGGTTGTGATACGCTTTGCGGTTTGAACATAAGGACGATGGTTATACCTATTATTGCTATCACGCAAGCGGCAATCCCAAATACCTTTTTATATAAATGAGATTTTGTGTATCTTGTTTCCTGAGCTTTGCCCAGGAAATAAGTTTCTTCCTGATTGTTTTTTCCTTTCATACCTTTTATGATTTTATGGAGTTGTCTAAAAGTGCTTTTAATTGTTTGAGTGGTTCCTTGCTGACGTGCAAGGTGAATTTCTCGCTAAACCGCTCGTTGTACAACACTAGTTCTGAGGTGTTGAGGTTGATGCTGAAAATGTGCTGACTATTAATAATGTAGTTTCTGCCGACACGAGCGAAGAAGTGTGCCGTTTGGGCAAGTTGCTCTACTATTTTCTTCTCAAAGACCACAAGGTTGAACGAGAAGGTGTATTCATCGCCGTTGGTGAGTCGAAGATTGCAATAGCTTCCTTCCGAACAGACGTATGCTATCTGTTCGGAAGCCACTCTGAGCAAGAAGTTGGCATTTGATATGATGAGATATTCTTCCATACTGATAAGTTTGGTGCAAAGATAAGCAAAATATTTAAAATGTATGGCTGGATGTAGCGTGTTTTTTGTGAACCAGTGGATTCGTTTTATAAAATACGTATTTAACCCATAAAATACGAGAAAAACAAGTTTTATTTCGGAATTTCATCTGTTTTTTATTCTTTTCTTCCCATTTTAGCGATTTTTTTCGTATATTCGCATTCGCAATCGGGAAACCGACAACGCAAAAAACTAAAAATGAATGCAAAAACAAATATCTTATGGCAAAGATTATTGTAAGAAACCAAACGATAAAGACGCTAACCAAGGATGGTGTTGATTACATCTGCATTACCGATATAGCAAGGAAGAAGAATCCCATTGAGCCCAAAGATGTGGTAAAGAATTGGTTGCGTACCAAAAATACCTTAGAGTACTTGGGACTTTGGGAGCAGTTGAACAACCCTAATTTTAAGGGGGCGAATTCGACCCCCTTTTGAAAGAAGCGGGCTCAAATGTTTTTACGATGAGTCCGACTCGATGGGTGGAACTAACCCATGCTGTAGTATTATTAAATTTTATCAACTATGAATAGTAAGAATTTATACTTTACAATCTTCTCTTTAATCCTTTTAGGATTTATCTCTTCTTGTGCAGAGAATAGTAATAAGTGTAGTCCTTCTTATGCAAGCAACATAGAACAACTTAATGAAAAGTTATATGATTCTTATGCAAATGTTGCAGTAAGGAAAAACAACACAACATCTGATGACATAATAACACCAGAATATTTTGGAGGCTCATATGTCAAGGCAAATAAACTTATTGTCATGGTCAAAAATGGAAGTCTAAAAGGAATAGAAGATATAAAGAAAAGACTAGGCACAGATTCAAATGTGACATTTGTATCTTGTACTTATTCTCTTCAAGAATTAAAAAAATTAAACGCTAAATTGCAAGTATCTTTTGCCAAGAAAGCTGCATTGCGAGACGAAATTGGGTGGGTTGCTGTTGGTATCAGACCTATTCAAAATAGAATTGTCGTATATTTGAATAATGCTTCTAATAAAAATATCTCTAAATTCAAGAATGAAATTTGCAATTCAGATAAAATAATTTTTGATCAGTTGGAAATAGAGCCAATTGAAATACAAAAAGATACAGCAAAAGACGAAAAAGTAGGAAGTCCCTCATAAAAGTGTATGGATAACTCGAAAAGTCCCTCATAAAAGTGTGTTAATCTTCTAAAAAGTCCCTCATAAAAATGTGATAGATTTTGCCATTTCATTGTCTTTCAGTCTTTTGCAGCAAGAATACAATAATAATACCATGAGTATGTGAAGGAGATGATGTCGCATCGCAACCTTTTTGATGGCTTTTCTGTCTAATAACTAGACAGCAGTGTCAAGTATTTAGACAGGTCATCTTATGGCCTTTTTCCTATATATTCTGATAATCAATTGTTTATGTTTTTGGCATAGCCGTTGCCTTGCTATTTAGTAACAAATAAGAATTGTAACAACATAAAGAATAATAAGACAATGAAAAGACTTGCGTTAGTAGCATCCTTCTGTGGCATTGCCATAACACAGATGATGGCACAGAACATCAACGGCGAACAGATTTCCGACACGACCCTATTTGATAAGTTCTCCAAAGAACTTGGCGAAGTGGTGGTAAAAGCTCATCTTCCTCAATATAAGAAGACCCACGAAGGACTGCTGACCAACGTGGCAGGAACCGTGCTTAGCAAGATGGGTACGGCAGAAGATGTATTGAAGCATGTGCCGAGTATCGTGAAGAAGAAAGATGGATATGAGGTGGTCGGCAAGGGTACACCTGTTATATATATCAACGGCAGGAAGATGCAAGACATCAGTGAGTTGGATAACATTAAATCTTCTGACATCAAGAGTGTGGAAGTCATCCAGAATCCTGGAGCTACCTACGATGCTTCGGTAAATGCGGTAATCAAAATCAAGACCATCAAGAAGAAAGGCGAAGGTTTCGGCTTTGATACTCGCTCTGTGTATTGGTACAATAAGCACGACAATACCATCCAACAGGTTAACATGAACTATCGTCATAATGGCCTGAATCTCTTTGCCACTTATAAGTTCTCTGATGCAACATGGATGCAAAAGGCCACCTACGAACAGACTGTACATGTCGATACGCTTTGGCAACAGCATAACAACAACGAAGTAACAGGTCGCATAGAATCGCATCGTCTTATCAGTGGTTTTAGCTATGATTTCAATGCCAATCATTCCATTGGTGCGAGGTACACCTTGAACTCGCCAGGCTATTCTTGCTCAAAAGATTTTTTCGATAGTCAGGTGACTGCCGACGGTAAGTTTTACGACTATATCAAAACCGATGGTCTGACGGTCGACAGGAACAACCCTAGCCATCAATTGAATGCCTACTACAACGGCACTTTGGGCAAAACTACTATTGACCTGAATACCGACCTCTATTTCAGTACAAACAGGGCTTATGCCTATAGCGATGAACAGAGCCAGGAGCACGATTCTCGTAACATCAACTCCAAAAATCGTGTGAGCAATAAGATGGTAGCTACCAAACTCGTAATTACCTCTCCTCTCTTAGGCGGTAATCTCTCCTATGGAGCTGAGTATATCCATACTCATCGTAACGATGACTACGAAGTGAATCGCACCGACCTCCTCGCCAACTCTTATAGCAAGTTGGAGGAGCAGACGGCAAGTCCATTCATCCAATATGCGCACCTCACCCCGATAGGAAACATCACGGCAGGATTGCGATACGAGTATGTAAGATTCAAGTATTATGATGCAGGCATCTATCAGCCCGAGCAGAGTCGCTCCTTCCGCAACCTCTTTCCTACCATCAGCTATGGTGCGAAGATAGGTAAGGTAATGGCACAGTTGAGCTATTCGGTAAAGACCTCTCGTCCTTCATATAGTCAACTGAGCAATAATGTATCTTATATGAATCGATTTACTCGCCAGACAGGTAATCCTTATCTCGACAACGAAACCAATCACAGAGTGGAATTATCGGGTGTATGGAAGTTCGTCCAGTTTATGATCAACTACAAGGACTCTCGCAATGCCATCATCTATTGGGCGGAGCAAATTTCTGAGAACGAAGCGATTACCATGGTAAGTCGTAAGAACGTGAAGAGCCTCAAGAGCATGACTGCCTACATTAGTGCTGCTCCAAAGATAGGCATTTGGGCACCGCAAATCAACTTGGGCATGCAGAAGCCTTGGTTCACCCTCCATACTGATGTGGCATCTTATCGTTTGAACCGTCCTATCTTCATGGGCAACTTCAACAATGCCTTCTCCTTGCCATGCGGCATCACCCTTAGCGTGGATTATCGCTATCAGAGCAAGGGTAACACGATGAATGTATATCTTGCCAAAGAGCAGCATGTGCTGGATGTCAGCATCAGCAAGTCATTCCTAAAGGATGCCCTTACCTTGGAAATAAAAGGCAACGATCTGCTTTATAAATGTTGGGATGCCGACTTGCTCTATAACCAGAAGATGGAACTCCTGCAAGTATCTAAGCGAGGTACGAGAGACCTGCAACTCACCCTTCGCTATAAGTTCAATACCACACGTAGCAAGTACAAGGGAACTGGTGCCGGTAATGCAGAGCTGAATCGACTATAAATATCTTATATTACTTTTATTCGAAAGTAGAGACATTTTCCTAAAAGGGGAACAAAAAAGCAGCATGCCACAAAGGGGCTTGCTGCTCATGATAGGAGTGTTTCCTATTTCTTTTATGGGTTGAGTTTTCTTTATATCCTTATCTCAATGGGTTTATACTTCCTTCAATACCGTTTCCAATCTTCCGATGAAGTCATCCACATTCTCCTTGGTCAATACCAATGGAGGGAGGATACGGAGGATGTTAGTGCCGGCGCAACCGGTGAAGCAGTGCTGCTCGTGGATGAGCTTGCTGCGAACTTCCTTGTGAGGAATATCGAGGACGGCGCCTACCATCAAGCCACGGCCACGAACCTCTGTAATGTGATTGTTGCGCTTCTGCAACTCCTTCAGCTGAGCGATGAGATATTCGCCAACCTCATGCGCATTCTGTACCAGGTTCTCCTTCTCGAATACATCGAGAACGGCGAGAGCGGCAGTACATGCCAGATGGTTGCCACCGAAGGTTGTACCCAACTGACCATATACTGGAGTAAACTCTGGAGAAATCAATACGCCACCCATAGGGAAACCATTGCCGATACCCTTGGCTACGGTGATGAGATCAGGCTTGATGCCCAACCACTGGTGAGCAAAGAACTTACCGCTTCTGCCATAACCGCACTGGATTTCATCGCAGATGAGGATGGTGCCGTATTTCTTGCAGGCTGCCTGCAAACCCTGAGCAAACTCAGGAGTAACCATGTTGCAGCCACCTACGCCCTGAATCGCCTCGATGATACAAGCACATACATCGCCCTTGGCAAGTTCCTTTTCCCAAGCCTCCAAATCGTTGATAGGAAGATAGGTTACGTGACCATTGTCATTGATTGGTGCGATGATTTTTGGATTATTGGTTACCTCTACGGCAAGGGATGTTCTGCCGTGGAAAGCCTTCTCTATAGAAAGCACGCGAGTTCTGCCGTTGGTGAAAGAAGCCAACTTCAAGGCATTCTCGTTAGCCTCGGCACCCGAGTTGATGAGGAAGAACTGATAATCTTCATAACCGCTTATTTTGCCCAAACGCTCAGCGAGTTTCACCTGCAACTTGTTGATGACAGAGTTGGAATAGAAACCCAGGTTGTTCAACTGGTTGGTGAGCATCTCCACATAGTGAGGATGGCAATGACCGATGCTGATAACGGCATGACCGCCATAGAGGTCGAGATATTCCTGACCCTTATCGTCCCATACCTTGCAGCCCTGTCCTTTTACAATATTAATATCGAAAAGAGGATATACGTCGTAAAGTTTCATGTTAAATCTATGTTTTAAGAAAGACAACTCATAGAGTTATCTTATTACAAACTATTTTTTATGATAGAAGAACGAATGATTTTTCATCCGTTCTTCCGAATTCTTTTATCTAAAATGCTGATGGCTTGAGTTTCAAACCTGCTGTCTGGTCGAGACCAAACATGATGTTCATGTTCTGAACAGCCTGACCTACGGCACCCTTCAGAAGATTGTCGATGCAGGAAGTGATGAGGAGCTTATCGCCATACTTATCCACATGAACCAGGCACTTGTTGGTATTCACCACCTGCTTCAAGTCGATAGCCTTATCCACATAGTGGGTGAACTTGGCATTCTTGTAGAACTCCTTGTAACCAGCCACGATTTCCTCGATTGGCTTGTCGGTCTTTACCACTTCTGTAGCGAAGATGCCGCGGGCGAAGTCGCCACGGTAAGGGATGAAGTCGATGGCTGCATCGAGATAACCCTGTGTCTGCTTCAGACTCTGACGAATCTCTGGCACGTGCTGATGGTTGAATGCCTTGTAGATGCTCATGTTGTTGTTGCGCCATGAGAAATGGGTAGTGGCGCCTGGCTTCTGACCTGCGCCGGTGCTACCGGTAATGGCGTTGACAGATACATCGCTGTTGATGAGGCCCATCTTGGCAGCAGGCAACAAACCAAGTTGAATGCAGGTTGCAAAACAACCTGGGTTTGCCACGTGCTGAGCTACGGCTATTTTTGATTCATTTATTTCTGGAAGACCATATACAAAATCGTGAGCGGCTGGGGTTGGCTGCTGGGTGGCAACCACAGTCTCTGGGGCAAGACGGAAGTCCTGTGCCAAATCGATAATCTTCACGTTCTCCGGAACATTGTGCTCCTTTAGGAACGCCTCGCTCTTGCCATGACCGAAGCAGAAGAAGATAACATCCACCTGGTCGAAAGGCATCTCGGCGGTAAACTTCAAATCGGTCTCGCCATACAATCCCTCGTGAACCTCAGCCACCAGGTTGCCGGCGTTACTCTCGCTGTTGGCGAATACAATCTCTGCCTCAGGATGGTTGATAAGGAGGCGAATCAACTCACCTCCTGTATAACCAGCTGCTCCTAAAATACCTACTTTTACCATATTATCTTTCCTCGTTAGGGTGCATACCATAATAAACACGGAGTGGGGTAGAGCTTACCTTGATGAAGCCCTTTGCATCCTCGGCTGTCCAACCGTGCTGCATCTCACCATACTCACCGAGCTTAGACTTGGTCAAATCGTCTGGTGAATCGACACCAACAGTCTGGAAACTAAATGGACGGAGCTTCAGAATAGCTGTACCGTTTACGTTGCGCTGAGAAGAAGTCAGCATTGCCTCGATATCCGGCATTACTGGCTCCAGGTACTGGCTCTCGTGGAGGAACATTCCGTACCAGTTGCCTACCTGGTCCTTCCAATACTGCTGCCACTTGCTCAATGTGCTCTTCTCCAACAGGCGGTGAGCCTCGATGATGAGCTTAGGAGCTGCAGCCTCGAAACCTAC
Organism: Segatella copri; assembly: GCA_021615735.1. Classification (GTDB taxonomy): domain Bacteria; phylum Bacteroidota; class Bacteroidia; order Bacteroidales; family Bacteroidaceae; genus Prevotella; species Prevotella copri_Q. Next base: position 92,521 of record JAJWFY010000003.1, read on the forward strand.
ACGACCCTTGATACCGATGATGGTGTCACCCACGTTGCAGTCGCGACCGATGGCGTAAGAAGCACCAATCTCCTCAATCTTCTGGATGGCAGCAATCTTATCGTCGAACTTCTCGCCGTTCACGGCTACAATCTCACCCTTCTCGAAGGTAATCTTCAGTTCGGCCTCTTCTTCCTTGGCAGTAACGTGCTTCAGGTAAGCCTCCTCAGGGAGACCTTGGGTTGGGTCGAGAATCTCACCACCACAGATACTGGTTCCCCAGATACCTACGTTATATGAATACTTCAACTTGGTGAAGTCTGCATAGAAACCGTGCTCGTTCAGGTAGTCAACCTCCTCCTTACGAGAAAGCGCCTTGTCACGAGTCAATGTGATGATTTCTACACCAGGAGCCATTACCAGGAAGGTCATGTCGAAACGAATCTGGTCGTTGCCGGCACCTGTACTTCCGTGAGCGATGGCATCTGCACCAATCTCCTTGGCGTAGCGTGCGATGGCGATAGCCTGGAAGATACGCTCAGAAGATACTGAAATAGGGTAGCAGTTGTTGCGGAGTACATTACCGAAAATCATGTATTTCAATGATTTCTCGTAATACTCGTGGGTAACGTCGAGAGTGACGTATGCCTTGGCGCCCAACTTATATGCGTTCTCTTCGTTGGTCTTCAACTGCTCGGCAGAGAAACCACCTGTGTTAGCGCATGCTGCATAAACATCCCAGCCATCCTGGGTCAACTTCATTACTGTGTATGATGTATCGAGACCGCCGCTGAAAGCGACTACAACTTTCTTATTTGCCATTTTATTTTATGTTTAATATGTGGTGAATAATGTTTAGATGGCATTCTTGCCAACACCTTATTATATATAAGGATTTAGATTTCTGCAGAAGGACCGTCAATCTTGCGGATTCTCTCAATCACTTCCTTAGGAAGCTTGATAGGCAGATGTTCTTCTGGGTCGAAGAGCATGGCGGTGCAGATGCAGTATTTGCGGTTGGTGCGATGGAGGACATCCACGTTGATGCAACCTTCGCAACCACGCCAGAAAGACTCGTCATCGGTCAGGTCGGCGAAGGTAACAGGAAGATAACCCAACTGGGTGTTCATCTTCATGACAGCCGAACCGGATGTCAAAGAGAAAATCTTGGCATGAGGCCATCGCTGTCGGGCAAGCGTAAAGGTAAGGTTCTTGATACGCTTAGCCAGTCCCATACCACGGAAGTCTGGGTGAACGATCAAACCTGATGTGGTGACATAGTGCTTGTTGCCCCATGTTTCGATGTAGCTGAAACCTGCGAATTTTTCGCCCTGGAGAGCGATGACCGCCTTGGCTTCGCGCATCTTGGTGGCAACATACTCTGGTGAACGCTTGGCGATACCAGAACCACGCTTCTTTGCAGCTTCTGCAATTGTAGTCAGAATGGTGTCGATGTACTTGATGTGACTTTCGTCAGCCACCATTACTTTAACTTCTGCTTCTTCCATTTTTTCTCTTCTATCTTAAAATGTTTTTGTTTTAATATTCTTTCTTTATATATATAATAAGGTGTATGTTTTGCATAAAAATGCAACTACCTTATATATATTTATGGTGAACGTCTGGAATTACCTCTGCTAGTGCATTGATGATTTCCTCTTCTGTGGTACCTTTCTTCTTAACCAGAAAGATCGTGTCGTCACCGGCGATGGTTCCAAGAATTTGAGAAATATCACTATTGTCTATGTTATAGGCAATGCTACTTGCATATCCCGGACGGGTCTTGATTACAACCATGTTCCCAGAGAAGTTGATAGACTGGAATCCGGTATTCACCATCATCTTGCTCACTGGAATATGGTTTGAAACTCTCTTATATAATGTATCATTGGGCAGGACATACGCATATTTTCCACTCGAAGATGCTGCCTTTGCTACCTTGAGCAGTTTTAAGTCACGGCTCAATGTGGCTTGCGTAATCTTAAAGCCTTCTTTGTGAAGAGCCTCCAAAAGTTGGTCTTGCGAACTTAACTCCTGACTTGATATAAGCATCTTCAAAGTTTCCAATCTGCTATTCTTTGCCTTCATATGCTGTATTTTTATTCGTTTAACGGCTGCAAAATTACAATATATTTTGCAAATAACCAAATAAAATGAAAGAAAAATGCATAAAATAACATTATTTTGTCTTTTGCTATGCATAAACATGGAATAAATATGCATATATTATCTTCTTTCATACAAATATTCTACACTTGGCTTTTGATGCAGAATAGCCTTTTTATCCATTTTAAGCTAATTATTGTAAATTATTGAAAAAAAGTCTACGGAAACCGCATCGGTTCAATAAGTTTTTGTTATCTTTGCAGACACAATTCTTAGATTATAATCAACTTAATATAAAATAAACCTTTAGAAGATGGAAAAAATGAATGTTAAACCAGCAGAAGGTAAGCTGGGAATCTTGGTTGTTGGTTGTGGCGCAGTAGCTACTACCTTCATGACCGGTGTTTTCATGACTCGTAAGGGACTTGCAAAGCCAGTAGGTTCAATGACTCAGTACGACAAGATTCGTGTTGGCAAGGGTGCAGACAAGAAATATTTGCACTACAAGGACATCGTTCCACTTGCTGACCTTAATGATATCGTATTCGGTACTTGGGATGTTTATCCGCAGAATGCTTATCAGGCAGCTATGTATGCTGAGGTATTGAAGGAGAAAGATATCAATCCTGTACGCGAGGAGTTGGAGAAGGTAGTACCAATGAAGGCTGCTTTCGACAAGAACTATGCAAAGCGTCTTGATGGCGACAATGTGAAGGATTGCAAGACCCGCTGGGAGATGGTAGAGGCTCTTCGTCAGGATATCCGCGACTTCAAGGAGAAGAACGGTTGTGCCCGTATCGTTGTTATCTGGGCAGCATCTACCGAAATCTACGTTCCTGTAGATATGAAGATTCATGGTACATTGGCTGCACTTGAGGCTGCAATGAAGGCTGACGACCGCCAGCATGTAGCTCCATCCATGTGCTACGCTTATGCTGCTTTGACAGAGGGTGCTCCTTTCATCATGGGTGCTCCTAATACAACTGTTGATATTCCTGCTATGTGGGAACTCGCAGAGAAGACCAAGATGCCTATCGCCGGTAAGGACTTCAAGACAGGCCAGACTCTTGTCAAGAGTGGTTTCGCTCCTATCATCGGTACCCGTTGTCTCGGCTTGAATGGCTGGTTCTCTACCAATATTCTCGGCAACCGTGATGGTCTCGTTCTCGATGAACCAGCTAATTTCCATACCAAGGAGGTAAGTAAACTCTCTACTCTTGAGACAATCCTGAAACCAGAAGCTCAGCCAGATCTCTATGGTCATGGTAACGATGAAGATACTCAGTACTATCACAAGGTACGTATCAACTATTATCCACCTCGCAACGATAACAAGGAGGGTTGGGATAATATCGATATCTTCGGCTGGATGGGTTACCCAATGCAGATTAAGATTAACTTCCTCTGCCGTGACTCTATCCTTGCTGCTCCATTGCTGCTCGACCTTACATTGTTAAGCGATCTTGCAGCTCGTGCAGGCCGTTTCGGAATCCAGCGTTTCTTGAGTTTCTTCCTCAAGGCACCTATGCACGATTATACTAAGGGTGAAGAGCCTGTAAACCATCTCTACCAGCAGTACACGATGCTGAAGAATGCTATCCGTGAGATGGGTGGTTACGAGGCCGATGAGGAAATCGACTAATCAGGTTATTTCATTTAATACTACACCTTATTATATAAGGCATTAAATTTATATCATGGCACACCTTTGGAATGTTAGAATATCTCTCCATAGGTGTGCCTTTTTGTTTATTTATATAGAAAGTAGACATGGATTCGGTAACGAGTTTTATTTATGGTATGAGTATGATGTTCTTCTCCATGATGGCTTTCCTGTTTTGGAGAAAAGGAAAGGAGATGCTCTTTCGGATGATTATGTGGCTCATGATTGTGGTCGACCTGCAGTTGGTAAAGGACATGGTTTTCTTTCTGATTTATGGTTTTGACAACGAGCATGCGTGGTATCTTACGTCTTCGTTGGATATGATGATTATTCCGTTCTACAGCTTTGTGTTGATGGAACTGGTGAAGCCGGGCTGGTTCAGATGGGTGAAAGCTTTTATGCTGGAATTGCCTTTCCTCTTGTTGCCGGTGTTCTATATTTTTACCCATAATATCATTTGGTTTTATGTGCTTTCTGTCTGGGGAGCCATTTATGGATGCTCTACCTTTATATTGCTTATCTTTATGATTCGGAGGTATCACAGCCTGCTGAAAGAGCGCTTTTCTTATCAGGAAAATATTAATCTGAATTGGCTTCTTGCCATTCTCAATACCTTCTTTCTGATTCTGTTTTTATGGACGCTGAGCTGTTTCGTTATTAATGTGGATTACGACAATATCTATATGGTAAGCTCTCTGATACTCTGGATGCTGATAGATTATTTTGTTTATAGGCATGAGTCAGTGATAGAAGAGTTGAGCGATGTTGAAATTGTACCGTTAGAGCAGAACGAAGTAGATGTTTCAGGGATGGCTGCTGAGGTGCAGCGGTTGTTCGAGGAAGATAAAATCTATCTCAATCCGAAACTGAAATTGTCTGATGTGGCGCTGGCTGTAGGTACGAACCGTACTTATCTGAGTCGCTATTTTAACCGGCAGAATGGGCAGACGTTTTATGATTATGTGAATTCTTATCGTATACAGTATGCTGAGAATTTGTTGAAGTCAACGAACTTTCCTTTGCCGGAAATCGCCATCAAATCGGGATTTAATTCTATTTCTACGTTCAGAAGAGTATTTTTTGCCTCTTTTGGTTGCTCTCCTAATAAATATAGAGTAAATGCATAAGTTATTGGTGTATAGGTAGTTTGTAAAAATCAGTGGTACACTGAAAAATGTCAAAAGACACTTTTTGTCCATTTGAAACTTATTTTTGCTATTTTGAAACCATGGTTCTCAATTTTTTTTCTATCTTTGCACCATAGAACTTTTTGAAGAGAATATAACTCTAGCATTTACTTTTTCTAGGAATTAAAAAATAAAGGTTGGCCAACCCGTTGAGGGCAAGCCAACCTTTCTCGTTATGTATGTTATTCTTTGTTTTTTTACTTTATTCCCGGTTCCCGTTTTCATTATTCCTTGTTACTGCCTCCGAAGATGCGGAGCAAGTAGAGGAAGAGATTGATAAAGTCGAGATACAGAGTCAAGGCTCCGATGAGTGCCAGTTTCTGTGCGCCCTCGCTCATGTCGTATTGTGTCTGGAGCATCTGCTTGATCTTCTGACTGTCCCAAGCGGTCAAGCCAACGAAGATGGCTACGCCGGCGTAACTCAAAATGTAATCAAACCCAGAACTCTTCAAGAACATGTTTACTATGGTAGCGATAATCAGACCTATCAGCGCCATGAAGAGTATTTTTCCTAAAGAGGTCAAATCCTTCTTGGTAGTGTAACCATAGAAAGCCATCGCTCCGAATGTGCCGGCTGTAATAAAAAATACCTTGGCAATACTGGTCATCGTATAAACTACGAATACGGATGAAAGCATGGCACCATTCAAAACCGAGTAGACGATGAAGAGTAGGGTGGCCGTAGTCAGGGAGAGTCTCTGTAGGGCACCGGTAATGATGAATACCAGGGCGAGCTCTGCGATAATCAAGCCAAAGAGCAAGCCGCGGCTTGTCATCAAGGTCATCAGCAGGGTAGGACTGCTAGCTACACCAAAGGCAGTAACGCCCGTAATCAGGAGAGCTAAGGTCATCCATGTATACACTTTGCGCATCAAAGCAGAGAAAACACCGCTTATACCTCGCTCTTTCTCATTAACAGCAAAGCCATTGCTCTGCTGGTTGTTCTGACTATTTATCAGATTGTACATTTCCTTTTCTGTCATAATTCTATTTTCTTTTGTTATTTATAGTCTATTGAATAATATAATAAGCGCAAAGATAATGCCAATTATTGAAACGAGCGATTATCTCTGCGCTTTATTAACATTTATTCCGTAATTTTACGTCATTCATTCCTTTATTTAAGGGCTATCTTCTTTACGGCTATCTGTTTTCCGCCTCGCGTTACCTCTACGGCTACAGTTCCATTTACTGGTGAGCGAAGCAGTTCTGTATCAGATTTTGCCTGTTTCTGAAGCGCCAGGACACCTGAGGTTCCGTATATTCTGATGATGTCGTTCTGTTTCAAACCCTTTATCTGGATATGATAGTTGCCGCTAGGAACAATGGTGATGTCTGACTTCATGTCAGTCTCCTTGCGGTTGAAACTGATATTGAAGCGGTTGTTCATCTCACCTGTTTGGGCAGCATAGAATGGATAACAGCCATCCTTCAGGTCTACCGCCTTTCCGGTTTCCTTGTCCTTCAGCCAAACGGTTTCATATTCGCTGGCATCGCAATCCTCAGGGATGCTGATGCTGTATTCACCGGTTTCCGGCAGACTGATTCCGATGGACTGTTCTGCTTCAATGCTGACCGCAGAGAGGAGAGAGTAGCGTCCACCATTGCGCATAGCATAGATCTGAGCATTCTGGTTCGTCATCCATTTCACTCCATCGCTTCCCATATCAAAGTCGCTTTTTGCTTCGTAGGCAGGAACTGTATTCAACTGGAGTTGGTCATCTACAGGAGCGCTGTTGTCGGCTCGGCTGTTTCTGTTGCTCTGTGTGATGGCGATGTCGAGGGCTCGGGTTGCTTGATAGGCTGTTGTTGCCCTTGCTTCCGAATGTTCTACTATCACGCTTTCAGAATTATCCAGAGTGGCAGTCTGCGTAAACACGGCATCCATTGCCGGGATGTAGCCATTCGTTGAAACACCCGTGGCTAAATCATAGGTATTGATAGCCTTGTAGCTGCCGTTTTCTTCGCATTGGTAGATGACTCTGCCATATTCCATATCACTATAGTTCATGGCGCAGAGATAAGGAGAACCGAAGAGGTTCCAGCCCATGTTCTCCTTGTGGGTGAACTTCAAACCGCCGCCATTACTGTCTGACCATGGCTGCTGGTTATTGTTCTGTACCAGGGTAATCTTATCCAGCAGACTCCTGTTGGTCCTACCATCTTTCTCTGTGTAACTGATTCCATAGAAACGGACGGTCTTAGCTGCTGTGGCATCCATTCTGAAACCTGCGGTAAAGTTTCGCTGGTTATCCACACCTCTTACCCATGCTTTACTATCGTTTTGGTCAAACTTATAGTCGTACTTGGCACGAGTAGCTGCATTATAGTAGTAGGCGATTACGCTACCGTCAGCAGGATTTTTTGTACCTTCCACCTCCATATTGGTAGCCTTGAATGGCATGGAGAAGAAGTTGGTTCCTGCCTTCAGGTTTCTTTCCACGGCAAAGTTGGTGAGGTTTACATAACTGTTGTTGCCTCTTAAACCAGCGTGGTGCTTCAGGAGCAGGAAGCCTGGGCTGAACGGATTCGTCTCTATATAGAATGTGTTGTCGAGTTTCAGCTCCTTGTCTTCTGTCATGACATAGACCACAGATTTACCATGAGGATAATCGTCCTGGTTTGCTGTAGCATCGTTTGTCAGATACCAAGTCTCGAAACATCCGTTGTCAACGTTGTCTCTGATGCGTTGGTTGCCGGCAAGGTCATGGTTGTGCATCACCATGTCGATGCATCCTTTGGTTTTGCTTGCGTCTGTGTTAGCGTTGATGTTGGCTTTGTCTGTCTCGTCAAGCTGGTACTTCCAATAATCATCTTTCACATATTTATTATAGGTGGTTACAGATGATCTGTTGGCTGCACTACCTGTCGATGATGGTAATGCGCCAGAAGCAGTTACATTGACAGAGTTCACATTCTCCACGCTTCCTAATGCCAGACTGTTGTAGAGCAAACCACTTGCATCGCCAGTTACCTTTGCTTTTGCATCGAGGATAGAGGTAGAGAGCATGCTTTTGCCTTGGAGACTGACGTTGCCCGAAACCTTGAAACCATCTACAATACACATTCTGGTATCTGTAGTTCCGCAGTTGAGTGTCAGCCCATTGATGGCAGATTGACTGGAAGACTCGATGATTCCTTTTCTCTGAGTAAGGAGATCCTTTACGATAGCTTCTGTTCCAGTAGCCAAACTGGTTTCTCCGCGCATCGAACCAAACATCTTGACGCCTGGCATGCTGATATTCACGTTATCAGCCTTCAGATTTCTATCTACGAAGACGTAGCCATATTTACCTTCATTCTTGTTGGCATAAAGCTCAGCTAGGTTGATGGCACCTTGCAGGTCGTTGGTTGGGTTATCCCAGCTTTCACCTGTTCCTGCAATAGCAGAACCTTCTTTAACATAGATAATCTGAATCATCTTTGTGTCGCATTCGTATGCACCGATATCGATGTTGTCGCCAATCAGACGGGCTGTATTACCCAAGTCCTTTTCTGAGTTTATATTAGCATTTTGCTGATATCTGTCGTTGCTTCCTTTATCGAGTAGCATGAGGCTAGGTCGAATCCTATAGTCACCGTTCGTTGGATCTACAAAGTTTGGACCGTTTAGCACATCTTCATTCTTGACAGAACTAGCTATCACGACATTTTTGTTATCTGTATTCAGATTTTGAGAACCATTCTTCCAGGCGACAGAATTATACACGTTGTCTGTTCCACTAACCGCAGTGCGTGTATTGTTGACAAACGTAGCATTTGTTATGTCTGCAGGTTGTGAACCGTCAATAGTAAGACCATCTCCGATACCATCTGCAAACAGTACATTCCACATGTGTATGCCATCCCCCTGGGTGTTGTCTACCTTCATTCCGGTTCCGTTATTCTTTCTAAAGGCACAATGATGGAGCCTCATTTTTTCTCCCGTTCCGGCTTGCTCATTATTGATCTTCGCATTTACTCCCACACCACTCTGGTTCTGGAATGTGAAACCGGAAATAGTTACCGGCTTACCATTCGTTACGATATTGAGCAAGTTTTTGGTTTCGCCCGCCTTGGCTGGGTTCTCAATGAGTACCGAAGGTTTGCTGAAGTCTTGCATCTCTGTATCGTCAGCATTTTTCGAGCCCGTACAACCACCTACAAGTTCAATCGATGTTATATACTTAGCCTTTTCGTCATTGTTCACAATGAGAGAGAAGGCATCGCCGCTAGAGTAGGTTGGCGAATAATAGGTACCTCCGCGTACAAACACCTTTCTGTTGTTGTTGGTTGTAGTACCTGCAGATACGTTGCCAGAAGGGTTAGCCATAGCAATGATGGCACCACGAAGGTCGGTGCTTTGATTATCCCAACTGCTACCATCGCCATTTCCTTTCTCTTCCGTACCGATATAAACCTTTTCTAAGTCTGTAAACTTGAATACATACTGGAATTCATACATACCGATATCGATAGGTTTTTCTGCTATATTACCATTCTCGTCTTTCGGACCTACGTATCTTTTGTATGTACCGCTGACAGGACGGATGTACTCAGATGGATAACCATATTCCTTAAGGCGATTATTGTGCATACTCCACCAATTCAGATATTTACCAGTCTCGTTTGTATCGTCTGCATCCTTCTTTCCGTCACCTGCATCTGTAAGCACAGAGATAGCCTGTGGATTCCACTTGGCATCCTGTGTATAACCTTCGTAACCCTTTGTCGTTGTAGGCGCTGTGAAGCGTGGACCATCCGATGCGATGTTCTCCTTGTTCAGCTTGATGTTGCCATCCGTTGCTGGAGAAACTGTAGAAGCAGGTAATTTATCCCAGGCGCAGTTGCGCATGTGCTCTCTTTGGAGGAGTACACTATTATCTGTAGATTCATTACCCCAAATGGCGGTATTATATAATATAGGTGTAATCGTACCGCTTGTCACCTCGTTCTCCACATGAATGGCTCCATCTTGCTTTGCCTTGTTGTTCACGATGAGGCTGTTTACGATGTAGGCATCCTGATAGCCCTCAGCCATGGTGTTGGCATCATTAGCTCTACGGATATAGATAGCTCCGCCTTGTGAATTTTGTGTGCCTATATATCTGCCACAAGTTACATCATTGTTGGCTAGGAGCGAGTTGACGATATGCAGGTTTCCATTCTCTGATTCTGTGAGATAGAGATAGATGGCTCCACCCTTACCAGGTTCGGTGACTTCATCCTGACTAGCCTTTTCTGATACGTTACTGTTACCGCTGATTGTACTGCCGATGATGTCTAGACTCGCATTGTTTACATAGACAGCTCCGCCATGCAGACCGGAGTTTTTGATCAGTCGGCAACGGTTCAATGTATAGTTCACGCGGTTGGTGTAGATACCACCTCCACGACCAATCTCGGCAACTTCGGTAGTTCCTCCTTCTTCAGTCTTCAGTTTTGTCGTGGTCTCACCATTCATAATGGTAATACCGTCTAATACGACTTCGTTGTTCGATGTAGTCGAAGTATTAGTTGATCCCGCATTGCTGTAGACTACATGATATACATTACGCTCCTTTTCCGATGCCTTGATGTCACCGGAAAGAATCGTAGGATTCTGGAACTCCCATGGCTCAATCAGACCGTTCTTGTTGTTGTCGGTCATGTAGTCCTTGTTGCGGTTAGCCAAGATGTCTTTGATGTCTCCATCTGGAGTCAAAGTCTTACCTCCAAAGCTTGTAAACTTATCTCCAGTTTCTTCTCCCGTTTTAGGATTAACTGGAGTAGAAGAATACAGGTCATCTTTCGAGAAACTGCCGAAGATATCTACGTTCATAGGGATGGTGAAACTCTGTAAGCGGCGGTCTATCGTGTTTTGCTCTTGCGAAAGGTCTTTATTCTGTCGCATCTTGCTCGGCTTGTAGGTTCCACCTGTCATCAGAATCTCGAAGTGGGTATTATCATTTGCCACATTCTTTTCTCGTGCCTCATTGATGTAATCGAGGGCTGCTTCGAGACTGTTGAAAGGAGTCAGGAAGGAGCGGCCATAATACTTTGCCTTCTCTTCTTCTGTTACAATCTCACCACCTGTCTGAGAAACGAACAGGCGCTTCAGAAGCTTGGTATTATCAAACTCAGGCAGATCAGATGTGTATGCACCTGCTGTCTGTTGCTTGGTCATGTTTCTTTCCTTACCGGTAATGTCGTAGCTGCTGATACCATAATTCTTCCATGCTTTGACGTATTCTTTCTCAACTCCGTTGCCAATCAATGGTGAATAGGCACGAGGCTTGAAGATTTTGTTGTCGTTGAAATAACTGTCCAGGTCGCTGGTCATCTCCGTATTCATTTTGTTGGCAGGCAACGCCATCTTCTCTACGAAACAATAGTTGTATGGATAGAATTTCTCCGTATATTCTCCCAGTCCCTGCAGATAATCGTAAGACTGATAGTTCACATCACCGCTGATGTTGTTATCGGTCTGTGCCGTATTTCCCCATATTACGGAGTTACCGCCAATCAGGGAATTCTCCTCCTGGTAGATTCCGCCACCAATGGTTGCCTCGTTTTTGGCGATGGTGCATGAGATGACGTAGGCATGGTAGTTCTTGGTGTCTTCGTTCTGGTCGTTGGAACGGAGCGCATAGATGGCGCCACCTTTCTGTGCCTTGTTTCTTACGATGACACTACCGCTTACGATGCTACCTTTCAGCAACATGAGAGCACCGCCTTGGGTAGCCTGACAGTCGGAAATTTCACAGTTGCGTACATGTGCCATTCTTGGTACAATGGCTGCACCACCCATACTCTTGAAGCCTGACTTGTCGCTAGCGTTACCGTCAATCAGGCGACAGCCATCTATGATGGTATTCGCTGTCAGGGCAGAGGTGTTGTAATCGTCATAGTCGCCCGTAGGCCATTTGCCGAAGCATACGGTGTGGTAGCCGTTTACCTCCTGGTTAACGGCAGAACCTTCTTTTACTTCGGTCTTCGCACTTAATACCGTCTGGTAAGTGCTGATACAGTCGCGCTTATCATTATCCCAATTATAGGTTTCTGCTTTCGGCTTTCCTTCTTCCTGGTCACCCTCATAGTAACCACCCATCAGGCATACTCCGTTAGGAATCAGGAAGGTATAACTCTGCGGATCGCTAGGGTCTGCCAGCGTATTGGCATGATAAGTAAAGCGCTTTCCGGTTTCATCAGCCTGATAGCCTGCCACTTTTACAAACACCTGATGCTTTAGGGTGTTATCTGTGATGCCCTGGTTCGCTGTTTTAAATTTCTCGCCGGCAGCAGTCAGCACACTCTGCAGCTTGTCAGCACAGGCAGCGTTTTCCGGACTGTCTCCACTTCTGTTTCCCCATCCGTTTTGGGTTACATAATAAATGTAATCTACAATATTTGCGCTGTTTGTCTTTTCCTGTGGTGCGATATTGGTAGTATTATCAGCCTCGTAGGCACCGATATCTATGGCGCAGTCCTTGATTCGGTTGGTATAGTCCATATCGGTTTCCGGAAGGATGATTCCATTTCCTACATTTGTGGTTCCACCATTCAGACACTTGTTACCTGCTAAACCATCAGCCTCGTTCAGGCGGAAGTTATTCTTCAGTCGGGCATTGCGGAAGCGGAAAACTCTGTCTTTTCCATTTTCGTAGGTCTTGTCCTCAAATGGGAAAGCCAAATCTGTGCCAGTGAAATTGCCATCGCTTTCCTTGAATTTACTATTGCTGTCACTACTGTTCTCACTACTGTTCATGTAGCAGTTGTGGGATGGTTTCATTTTGTCCTTTGCCGCAGAGTTTACCTGGTCTGTAATCTGCTTGCCGTTGTTATAATTATCATAGATGATACAGTTGTAGAGTGAAAGTTGCGATGCAACTCCGGTTTTGGCATCCTGCCAGTGATAGATGCCGGTTCCGTTTGTCGCCATATTGTAGGCGATGGTATTGTTGTAGAATTTGGCACTCTCCAGGAAGATACCTCCGCCACGACAGGTTCCGTTATAACAACGATTGTTTGCCACGACAAGGTTGTAGCCGGTGCCTTGAATCATGTAGGCTCCGCCTCCATAACTTTCACTGCTGTTGGCATAACTCAGGTTTCTCAGCAGGTAACTGTTCGAAATCTTACTGTTCTCGCCGTCCATATACAAACCGCCACCACGTACGCGACTGCCATGGTTGAGGTTGTTGACGATGATAAGATTTTCCAGTTCTACACCTCGGAATACACGCACACCTGCACCTCCGTCACGATTGGCACCAGGATAGTTGATGATATAACCATGACGTACAGAGAAGCCATCCCATTTGGCATGCTCGTAATTCACGTAGTTTTTATCGTCTTTTAAAGGTTCTTTATAGCGTACGGCATTACCGTCGGTACGTGTGGCGTTTCCATCACCCGATGGCGACCAGGTAGGAAGGCATACGTCTGGCTGATACAGTACATAATGGCGCTCTGTTTTCCCGCTGTTTATCAACGTTTTTGTAAAGTCATAATTAGAGCCATCAGTAGGATTTTTCTCCTGATACCACATTTCCTTATCTCCGTTTTTGAAGTATACAGGCGATTCCTTTCTGATCTGTAGAATGGTTTCATACTTGGTCTTGACCAGTTTTTCGTATTCCTTACGTGCTGGTACGTATTGTGACAGCAGCGGATGGCGGTCGTCTTCTCCAGGATAGCCTTCGTATGGGAAACCACCATAAACCTTCACGTTGTCTCTGATAACGAATCCTTTGTAGTCGGTATAGATACCTGCACCTACCCACACCACAACGCTGTCTTTTTTTATTTTATTCAACTCAGCTGCTTTTTCCACAGCATATTGTAGACCGCTGATGTATCGTTCGTCTCTGTTGTTGGTGATTTTATTATATGATCCCCAGCCAGAGAGATACTGCTTCTCCTGATTTCCTGAGTTAGTCCAGAAATTACCGTAAGAATCTGTATTGGAACGATACTTGCCGTTAGCCAGACTATACTCCTCGTTTTCGATGGTTGTATTGAGCAAGCTTCCATTGTCTGTTACATAGAAGTCATTGCCCGTTCTACCCTTTGTATTATCACACATAGCGTTGCCGATGATAGCCTTGTCCCATGTGCTTCCGTCATATTCGGTATCTGATTCATTCAGAAGATTAAAGTCTGGGTTGCCGTCCTGGTCGTCATTATTGGCGTCGCTGATGCTTTCATAGTTCTGGTTGTACGAACGCACGTAGATAATCTTTCCTGCTTTTGGCAGGAGAGCTTCGTATGCACCCAGGTCGGGAACACCACCTAGGTTGCGGTCTTCGCCGGTGATGTCCTTGGCTGTTGTGGTTGCATTGCTTTCTTGGGCGCTGTTGATGATGCGGCCAGCCTCTGCAGAACTGGTCAGCGGGCGGAAGGATGAATAGCCTCCGTAATAAACGTTGCCGCTCATTCTGGCACCCACTTCATTGGTTGGGTTGCTGAAGTTCAGGGCTCCGTCTTTTCCCAGAGTGTTGATATCCATGCTGTTCTTGCATTCCGAACCATTCCATGTGCCGTTGATGTTCAGTTTGTTTCCTACAGCATACGAGGTTCTCTTTACAAGGTCGTAATCTGGCGCTACTCCCTCATTGTTGATGATGCTTACATGGTTGATTGTGAGAGAGTTGTTGCTGCCTTGGCTTTTGTTCAGATAGATGATGGAAGGCAGCGCCGATGGACTTGGATTATGCGGATCCTTGCTTGTATTGTTGTTGATGATGCAGTTCTCCAGTTCCAATGTTACGTTCACGGCATCCGGCATGGTAGCGATAGCACCGCCATCTGCCGCCGTGTTGTTCTCAAAGATACAATTCTTCAGCTTCACGGTGGTTGCTTGGCTGCTCTGGTCCATGCTGCCTATCAGCACGCCGCCACCATAAGGCATGTAGGCAGTACCGGCAGCGTATGCATGGGTAAAGGCATAGCCGTCGATGGTGATGTTGGCACCCGCTTCGATGCGGACCAGATGGTAGAGGCCCTCGTTGAGTTCTGAACCGTTCAGGTTTCCGTTCAGTTCGGTGCGGTATTTGATAGGGTCGCGGTCTTCATCTTTCGGATTCGGATTCTCTGAATAATCCGGATAACCGCCATATACGGTTACAGGAAGTACGCAAGGTTGAATGTTAAAGGTGCATGACCTGGCGTCTGTTTCCTCGAACGTGTAGGCAATCTTCGGTTCGAAGATACCCTCACGACCGCAGATTTCAAACTCCCATCCGCTGTTCTTCTCAATAGTGAAATCCTCTGGTGTAGTATTGCCCGCAGTAACCACCTTTACCTTGTCTTCATCCTTGATGTCGGCAAGATAACCGAGAATTTCATCTACAGATGATGAGGTATAGCTCTTTTCCCACGATTGTCCTGTTCCGTCCACCAGTTCTCGAGAACGGTCAAAGTAGATGCGCAGGCGTTTTCTGTTCTCATTCTTTTCAAATACAAGGTCTTGGTTGTCAGCTATATAGGCTCCTGCTGACGGAACCGAACTGATAGCCTTTCCACTCAGGTCTATTTTTGGCTGATACAGGTAGGAAGATGGCAGGAGGGCATAGCTGATGCCCACGTTGCGCAGTCGGGTACCTTTCAATGTTTCCCAGTAATAGTTCACCGTCTTCATGTCTGTAAGAACGCCACGTTTCTCGTTGAAGGCTTCCACCGTGTTGTAAGGTGCTTCATTGCCCATCACGAATCCCTTGCCCGAGTAATACGTGTTGATGGAGATGGTTCCGCTCTGATAGGTGCTGGTCCATTTGGCTGCATTTACATCCGAGATGGCGTTGTTGTAGAACTGTACGGTCTCTTCTGATGGATTGGCTGCATAAATCTGTGCCATCGATGCTGAGTTACTGGTGCTTGATGTGTGCTGGAGCAGCGAGTTGTTCCAGATGACGTTATTGGCAAGCAGACCCTTCTGGGCAATATACACACCACCCGTATAGGATGACCTCTCGTCGGCAGCATCCGAGGTGTTGTTGGTGTAGTTGTTGACGATGGTATTGTTGATTACCAGTCCATGACCGTCCAGATACACAGCCCCATTTCGGGTACTGGTATTGTTGCTGATTACAGAGGTGGCAAGAATCTGATAATAGGCTTTCTCTGGGTCTGTGGTGCTGCCTTTCAGATAAACGCCCGATCCCTGATAGGCAGAACAGTTGGTTACCATGCTTCGGGTGATGAAGCCGGCTTCGTCTATATAGATGCCTCCGCCCTGATAAGCCGAGCAGTTATATACCAGGTTACCTTCCGTCTGTCCGTTCTTGCAGTAGATGCCGCCACCACGTGGCTGGGTATTCTCGGTTCTCTTCATGCCAGGGTTGCAGAATCTCACGGTGCAGTAGCGCATTCGGGCTGATGGGTCATTGATATAAACGCCCGCACCACAGTCTGGGGCGTATTGGGCTGCGTTCGTTTCGTTAAATTTACCTCCCTCAATAGTGAAACCTTCCAGATATACTTCGTCGGTAAAGGCATTTCCCCCAGGCAGGGGAGCAAACCATACCACATGGTAGGACTCGCTGTTCTTTATGTTCCAAGCTTCATCACTATTGTTCCAGATGGCATCGTCTCTTCCATTGAATTTTAAACCTCTGATGATGGATTCCTGTTTCCATCCCCAAGGCTTTAAATCCACGGATTCCTCGATGCGTTCGGAACGTCTTTGCTCTGTTCCCTTGAAGGAACCATAAACACTGATGCCATTCTTCATCAGTAGGGATACCGGGGAAGAGTGATCATTGGTAAGGATACGATCTTTTACCTCATAGGTTCCGGCTGCTACCCAGACTTCGCCTTTTTCGCCTGGCGTTGTTGCCTTTTCTGCCAAATCGTTGATGGCTTTCTGTATGTCGCCCATAGCTTCTTTCCAGGATGTACCATCGCCGTTTCCACCTTCTTTTACGTATCTGATGCGTCCTGCCTTCATTCGGGCATACTCGTAGGCGCCGATGTCGATGGTGCTTGTTTGATAGCGTGTCCTGCCCATGATGTCGGTAGAGGTAGTTTCCAGGTTTGCTTTAACTACGTTGTTGGTATAGTATTCCAGTTTTCCCTTGTTCAGAAGGGCAGAGGTTTCCTCGAATGTGAAGGCGGTGCTGTATAATTGCTTTAGGTTACTGCTGAACGAGAAGTCGTAACCCTGGGTTACGGCACTCTGCTTGAACCAAGGGGCTGGCTCAATGCCGTGGTTCTCGTTGCTGATCCTTACGTTCCCGTTGGCGTCGGTATTGGTATCGGTATGGGTAACTTCTACTTCCGGAAAAGCACAGGAATAGAAGGCAGGACGGCTGTCTTGCTTGCTGAGTGCAGTGGAATGCCAGAGCACGGTGTTGTAAACCGCTCCGCCGCCATTGCTGTTTGAAGCCCCGTCTGTGGTCAGGTCTGCGGCCGATACGGTGTTGGCAATTACAGAACAGTTGACGATTTTCGATGTGTTCGAAAGTCGGATACCGCCGTTCGTATTGTTGTTGATGTTGCAGTTGTATACGGTGGCTGTTCCGTCTATCCACATGCCGCCACCTTCGTTTTCGCTGGAGCCTCGCTTGCCTGCCACATTATTAAAAATGCTGCAGTAGCTGATGGCTGACTGCTGGTTGGTACAGGAAATATCCACATAGATGGCACCGCCGCGCATGCCGTAGTTGTTCGCAAAGTTACATTGCGAAATACGGAAGAAGCGACTCTGGGCATTGACGTCGTTGCTGTTGTTCACCACGTAGATGCCGCCGCCTCTGCCATTTGCAGAAGTGTTTTCTCCACTGGCATTACCTGCTGCGATGAGGAAACCGGAAACTATGGTTGGCTTGTTGCCGTCGTTGGTGTTGTCCTGTGTTACGCCCATCTGGAGGGTCAGCACATGGGTGGCATTGTCGGTGCGGGTGGCGTTCTCTGGATAGATAATCAGCTGCTGGCTCGCCTTGTCGTTGGTGTCTCTGTCGCCCACCAGAGCCGTCTGATACTTCATCTGATATTTGTGTCTGCCCGTAGGGAGATCGTTCTTGATGGTTTCTTTTCCTGCAAAACCTCCATACATGGCAACGCCCGAAGGGAGAACGAAGCCGCCCTCCGGTGCCTTGTAGATGTGACCGGTAATATCCTCATAGCCTTTCACCCAGATTTCGTCGCCAGCCTTGGCTCGGCTCAGCGCATTTTCCAGGGTGATAGCTTGAGTCCATGATGAGCCGTCACCACCGTCAGTTGCCTCAGCTGTTACATGATAGGTCTTGCTGCCCTGTGCGAACAGGGAGCTGACACAGCTCAGGAGGATGAGGACTGCTATGATTTTCCTGTATGTCGTATGTTGTATTCTCATGCTGAAAAGAGTTTTATATGTTGAAATTGTTGATCGTGATATTTTCCTTTGTGAGCTGAGTACCCGATATTTTTACATTGATCTTGTACCAGCGAGCTGGGATAAAGCCATCTTTCAGATTGCTCATGTCAAATGTTACGTTGTATTTCCCTGTCGTTCCTTCTTTCTCTGTGTCAAGCTTGAAGGTGAGGCGAGGAGGAATGGCTCCGTCTGGGAAGGTATAATGATATACTTTTCCGTTACGCTTGCTGATTTCCGAGGTGTTCACAAAGGTTGTGTGGCCGCTTACCGAAGTCCTGGAAGATACTTCTTGGTGGTAAAGGGTATAAAGGGTAGGGAAGAGTCTACCATTCCCGGAGCCGGAAATGGTTGATTCTTGATTTACCTGTTCTCCGTGATAAGTAAACTGGCTTACTTTCACGTTGGTATATTTCAGATTTCCATCCTTGTCTTTCTCATAGGCTCCCTTGGCATCCCATTGGATGTCAATCTTGGCAGCCAGTCTGCCCAGTACCATGCGCCAGTATTGTTTGGTGTTGATATCGGCATTGATGTTTTTTTCTACTATTACTTCTCTGTCTGTTGTCAATGGCTGGTTCTTGTCCAGCTTGAGTGCATAGCCTGTGGCTACGCTGATAAACTTGGCTATGTCCGTAGTGCCGCCGCTTGGTTTGGCATAGTCGTTGCTAATCTGTAAATTATAAATGTCTGGGTTATGGTCTTGTCCGTCTTTTGCGATGTCATCTAGCATCTTCTCCAGATCCAGTCCTTCTCCGTTACTGTAGGTAACCCCATAAACGCAACAGGTGCCTAACGGCAGATACATCGTATAGGTGCGAAAGCCGTTGGCTTCAGGTCCTGATAGGGTTGAGGTGGCATGGGTGACGAGGGTTTTTCTGTCGAATTCTTCCTTGGTATAGGTATCGTAATATACCATTTTAAGGGGGGCTGCATCGTGTATTTCGTCGCCTTGGGTCTTTTCCTTATAGGCAACGATGATGGTGAGTCGGTCCCAGCCCACCATGTCGTGGGTGTCTTCTCCCGGATCTCCGATGCGTGTTTCCGTCTTATCGGCAGGCACAGATAGGGTGAGCGAGATGGGTGCCAACGTATCCATTGGTCTAACCTCGTTCTTTTCGCTTTCGCTGCATCCTGTCAGCATGATAAGCGATAGTATCGCAAATATGTATTTCGTAATATGATTCATGTATCAATTTTTAATAGACGTTGAATTCTTCATTCTTCACTTATATATCCACATCGTGGCTTCCTCCTGGCTTCCAGTCGAGTTTCACGCTTACTCCTACGGATGCATTGGTAACAACCAGCGAACCGTCGGGTTTGAGTTTTGCCTTAATCAGTTTCAGCCTTCCGGCTTTCAGCGGTTCGTTCAGCGTGAGAATGGTTTCTGTATATTTGCCGTTTACCTTGGCGATGATGTGGTAGCGCCACTCTGCCTTGCTGGATGGGAAACTTACGGCATAGAGCGCATCGTGAGTCTGGTCTGAGGCTGTTGAGGCTTCGTTGATTCGCTTGGCTCTCACGATGGTGTTTCGGGATGTTGAGAAAATACTGTCGTTTACGAGAAAGTGGGTTGCCATTCCTTCTACGAATCCCCAGAGCTCGGCAGGTTTCACTTCTTGCTGGTTGATGACTACCGCTGCTGCACAGTTTGCCATATAGAGGGTGGTCTGCAGGTCGTGTTCGAAATCGGCCTCGTTGATGGTGAGTCGGGAAGTGAACAGACCGATATTGTGACTGTCGATGGTATCTTTCTGCTCCTGTTCCAGGGCGAGAGCCTTGCAGACATTTGCACCGGTAATCTTCACGTTCCTGGCGCTTCCGGTGTTGGCGAGCGAAAGGTTCTGGTAGTCGTTTCGCGGCAGATAGATGGTGTAGGATACCGAATTGGCATTCATGATGTTAGCTTCGTGACGGTAGAGATCATTTCCGATAAAGAAAGACAAATCGTTGTCTAGGGCATGGTCGGTGAAGACTGTGCCTAGTTCCTGTTTCAGCCGGTTGGCGATGTGTCGCTCCTCTGTGGTATTGAGGTCAATGTCGATGAGGGTATGAATCTGTGTGTTGAGCCTCAGATTATACTTGATCTTATAGTCTTTGCCACACTTGCTCATGTCTTCATTGATGCATGAAGACAATCCGAAAGCGATGCTCAAAGTCATCAGAGCTATCAGAAATATTCTATATGATTTTTTCTTTCTCATTTTCCGTCCTCTATTTAGGATTATAAACAGCGAAATCTACCCTACTGAACTTTCGTAACTTGTGAAAGCCCAGTAAGGTAGAATGATTAAAGTTCTACATTGAATGTAATACCTGTCTTCCAAGATAGATCTACTGCGAGACCTACGTTGTACTTTGAACTGCGCATATCAGGGATATGGTTGTAAGCCTTCTTCAAGCTTTTAATGGTGAAGTTGGCGATGGTCGTATGATCTTTAACGAAAACATGGCCTAAAGTCTCACCAGTAGGCTGAGTGATGCCGCTGGCATAAGGATCCAATTCTCCCACCATATAGAACTTACTGCCCTTTGGTATCAAACCCTCAGCACCAAAGAAATCACTTGCGTTGTTTTCTAACTCAATTGTGATATATACCTTATTTTGTGATGTAGCACCAGAATTGTCCTTGTTGTCCAGAACCAAAGTATAGTTTGGTTCTGCAGTTCCTGTTACAGCAGCTGTCAAATTTGTGCCTTTATTCATATTACGATCATAAATTGTGTATTTGAATTCATTTGTTGTAACTGTATTTGCTGCTTCAAAATTCCAGCCAACCTGCTTTGGCTGACCACCAATTAAAATACCTGTAATAGGGAAACTGGTATCATCTACGGTAATGCTGTTATCAGACTCATGTTGCCCTTTGTCTTTAGCATTGTCTGTCAATGTATTACTTACGCATTTTACAGTAGATTTGAGACTTGCAACTCCATATAGCACAGGTTTCTGTAAAGCAACAAAACGGGTACTGCTTTCTACTGCATCTCCATAACTAGACCAATCTGCAGTATTGCCAATCCACTTGTCGTACTCAGGTAAGTCTTTAACAGCTGTGATTTCATTGCTCGATACCTTAACAGGAGAACTTACATAATATGCCAATTCAGATGGGTATGTGATGGTGGTATAATCAATGTGATTACCTGTCGTAGTTGTACTTCCTGCGCTAGTAACTGTAACATATTCGAATGCATTGCTTGTGTCATTCCATTTAACTTTCGCTACACCATCTGGTAAGTTCAAGTTTCTTGGGAAGTCTTTAGCAGCAGAGTTTTTCAAGTTTTCAAGTGCATTTGTACAATTAGTAACAATTGCATTAGCCATTAACTTTTCTGATTCAAGACTGCTACTACCATTAATTACGTTCTTTAAGTTTCCTATAAGGAGTTTGACTGAATTTGCTGAACCAGAAGTCAATGCAATAAACTTTTTGTAACGTTCCTTCAGAGCTTCGCGCTCGTTGGTAGTTCCTAAATTAGAGTTATCTATTTCTGACCATTTTATGGTAGTTGTAGTCCCTGGTTCAGTCACGCTTGTATTTGCAACCAGATTCAAAGCATTTAGAATATCAGTTCCTTCTGTGCTGAAATCCTTATCTTTATTTACCTCGGTTAATGCAAAGTTGAGAGCAGATAAATCTGTAGCATCTGCAGTTGTTGTACTAGCATATGGATTGCTTAAAGAGCCAGCTTCGAAGTTCGTTTTTGAATTCTTGTTAGCTCTTGCATACAAAAGTAAATTCTTAGTACCTACAGGAATAGCGATGTCACGGTATACGTTTCTCCATTCATCTTTGCTAGATGCATCTGCAGCATCACCAATAGAAATAGCCTTCACGGAAGTTGTATTGCCGGTAGAACCCGGCTCCCCTTTAAATGCATACATCTGCGTATTTACCATACCTAAAAAGTTACCCGTGTTTTGGGTATTAACATCGGTCATACGTGTGGAAATATTTCCGTTATTCCCTTTATAAGGGATATTAATGTAGAACTGGGTCTTTACAACCTGTCCTGTCGCACCAGAGCCACCTGTTGGCTCAATTGAATCTGAAGAGCAGGAAACCATTCCTGCTGCACTTGCAAGAAGCATCGCACTTGCAAAGCTGAAAAATCTGAACTTCTTCATAGTCAAGTTATATTTTATTTGTTTTTATTTGTTTTCTCTGTCTGCCCGATGTTGTAAACCAGCGAGACTGCAACCTTGGTCGGCATTACGAAAGTTTTCGTCTTCTTCTCAATGGCGGTAGCGCATCTGCCATAACAGTTGAATTTGGTATAGCGTGTGACTCCCAATCCCAAACCTATTGCCGCCTCCAGATTCCAACGGTTTTCCTTGTCGAGTGCCCAGTCGTAACCATATACTACGCCCAGAGCTCCCAAGTCGCCTTGGAACCTATGCTTTTTGAGTTTCGGGAAAAGCCCAAAAGGGAAGTGTACACCACCCGCATTGTAATGTGAGTAGAGTAAATTGGCTCCAAAGAAGTGCCCCAGGAACGGGCTGTCGAGCCAATATCGCATCTCTGTTTGTACGGCAATGTGCTTCAGTTTCTTGTTCTTGCGAAAAGTAAATGGGTTCCAACCTGTGGATAGATCTAGCGACCAGTGGTCTGATAACCTCTTTTCCACTCCGATGTTAGGTGTTGTGGTTGCCCAATATGCTAAGTTCGTTTTCAAGCGCCAGTCTTGTGCTGATGCTGAAGTAATGAAAAGTGCTGAAACAAGAAGGAGCAACATGCGCTGTCCTTTGTCTGTATTCATTTGCTTCTGTATTGTTTTGTTGATAGAAAAGTGTCTATTTTACGGTTTCCTATTTCTGTTTTTGTTATTAATCTAATTATTTTTTCAGCCACAAATATAGCGAAAAATGAGCAAAAGGACTTTCAAAAAAAGAAAAATCTGCCTTCATTTAAACTTCGTTAACTATAAATTTATAAATCTACCCATTTTTACCCCCCCTATTTTACAAATTTTCACATTTTGCCATTCGCTTTATTTCGAGTGCAAAGATACGTCTTTTCCGTTTTCTACCTATGCGATTTGTGCGATTTGCGTGGATTCGGGAAATAAAGTGCGAAAAATATCATGGAATCAGTCAGAAGAATATCTCCGAAGGATAAGAACATAACTCCGAAAGATAGCAGAATATCTCCGAAGGATAAGAAATTATCTCCGAAAGATAGCAGAATATCTCCGAAGGATAACCCCAGAAGACAAAATGTAGGTAATTCGATGATGAAGATATGGAAGCTGGGTTGTGGCAACGAGGTGAAGGGTGAAGGGTATATTTTAAATCTTATATTATATTCTTTTTTTAGGGTTTTTCCGATTTTTGACCCTAGGGTACTTTTTTGATTTTACCCTTTTTTCCTTTACCCACGCGTACATATATAAAATAGAGTTTTCAAACCTTCACCCTTCACCTTTTTATTTAACATTTTGAGTGTCAAATAGTTACGGGTGAAGGGTGGTGAAGGGTGTTTTTCGTGTTTTATAAATATATTTTAAGAATATAGCACGTTTTTACATATTTTAGCGTTTGTTTACGATTCTGAAATGGATATCTTTTTTTAGAGAGTCCTCATTTTTTTTATGATTTCTTTCTGCAGAAACTCTTAGAATCCCAGTTTAATCGGTATCCTTGATGTATAAGCCGTTAAAATATTGTCAGCGAAATAAGGTTAATGGCTATGGATAAGCGTAAACTTCTAAAATATAAGTTATCTTAAAAACATTATAACCTTTTAATGTATTGTCAGCGAAATAAAGTTAATGGCTACGGATGAGCATCAATTTTTAAATATAAATTAACTAAACTTTCGCATGTGGTTCAAGAACGGGCTAGGGGTTTCTGCCCTTTACCTTTCCCTTCGGTCGGTGACCGTTGGTTCAGGGCGTATGGGACAAAACTTGCGAAACTTGAGTAAATTAACTGAAAAAGCATTATAACCTTAATAGTATTGTGCGCTTGCGTATACGCCTAAGTGCGTGCACTGGTGAGCGCATATATATAATAATGTAAGCAGCTAAAATCTCTTGTATAAAGTCTTTATATATGTTAAAAACCGACTAAAAAAGCAACTTTTTTGCGAAAAGATTTGGTGGAATGA
>JAJWFY010000021.1:0-48266 GCA_021615735.1 Segatella copri
ACTGTACAAACACTCGTGCTTGCGAGGCTGTTTGTCCTAAGAACGAGTCTATCGCTAACATCGCCCGCTTGAACCGTGAGTTCTTGAAGGCTAAGTTGGCTGACTAATCCATCGTTTCTTTTGAGACACCGGAATTTTCTCTCTGCATCTTTACGGATGCGAGAGAATTTTCCCAACAACTCTTCACTCTTCACCTTTTGGGTGTAAGTGGTTGAAGGATAGGAAGTTGGGCGGGTGAAGAGTGGTTTTTTACTCTTCACCCGCCCTTCACCTTTTTAGGCTGTTGACAGCTAAGCGGCTCTGCGTTTATACCTTTCCCAAAATCGTAAAAGGTGAAGAGTGGTGAAGAGTGGGTGAAGAGTGCCGAAAATCTCTTCACCTATATAATGTGTTGTGTTTCAGTTCTTTATGCTGAAAAGGTGAAGAGTGAAGAGCTGATTGCGATATTCCTGCCAACCGTGCTTCTCTTGAAATAAGAGAAAAGATGTTTGGCAAACTGCTATACAGGAACAGCCGACTAGCCTCTGTTGCGCTAGTCGGCTGTTTGCCTTTTGCCAGTATGCTGTTTTTCTTCTGCCTGCCTTCTGTTTTTCCTAGGCAGTTGTTCTATCTCCGATAGTTATGTATTTATTTATGCCTGCTGTTAGAATCATATAGCCAGGAAAAAGGGTAGATTATAGCCGAGAGCATCCTGTTTTCGGTGCATCCCGACATAAATTATCAGATATTCTGAGAAATATTTTGTAATCTCATCAGAATATCGTAAATTTGCGGTTATTAAGAATAAGTAATGTAATGACGAATCACTCAACAGAAATAATGAACCAAGCAACGCTCGATTTTATCCGCCAGCATCAGGACGATGATGTTCGCCAGTTGGCTTTCCTCGGCAGCAAGTATCCCGAGGTAGATATGCCTTTCGCTCTCGACCAGATTCGTGGGCGAAAGATGGCTCGTGTGAAACTGCCCCGTTGGGCTAGCATCGATGGCATTATCTATCCCCCTCATATTTCGATGGAGCAATGTTCGTCAGAACAAACGGCACTTTATAAGGCTGAACTCGCTGCCCGACTGCTCGGTTTGTCTCCTTCATCATCCGAAAACGGAGAAGAAAAGGAGAAGGAGAGCGAAAACGCCTCAAATCTTCATCTTTCTGAAATTTGCGAATTTGCGGGCAAAGGGGCAGTTGATTCAGAATTCGCCAAAAATGAAGCTACTTGCAAAAAGCAACAGATATTAACAGAAACAGACAGGAGTGTTAATGAAATAAAAGAAGAACCTCATGAAGGAGATTTTTCTGAAGAAATCGGGTTTGTAGACTTGACCGGTGGTTTCGGAGTAGACTTCTCTTACATCGCTTCCCGATTGGGCGTGAAGTCGATGTATGTGGAGCGTCAGACTCATCTCTGTGAAGCAGCGAAGGAAAACTTCGGGCGGTTGGGCTTGAAGAACGCCATCGTGAAGAATGGAGACGGAATAGAGATGCTGCATTCTTTTGCTTCAAAGAAAGAGGCTGCTGCATCAGATTCTTTAGGCATAACTGAAGAGCAGTCTCGGTCATTACTTAAGACCAACCTTGGTCTTAAGCTAATCTTCATAGATCCTGCCCGTAGAGACGATGCGGGCAACAAGGTAGTATCCTTGAAGGATTGCACGCCCGATGTAACCCTTTTGCAGGAAGAAATGCTTTCGAAGGCAGATTACGTCATCATCAAACTCTCTCCGATGCTCGACTGGCATCGTGCGGTAAGCGAATTAAACTGCGTAAAAGAGGTTCATATCATCTCCGTGAACAATGAGTGCAAGGAACTCCTTTTAGTGCTCTCAGCGCGAAATAAGGGCAAAATGGAGGCTTCATCGGCAGATGGAGCAGCTGGAGAAGTAAAACATGCCGGGAATCTCCGTATTTATTGTGTCAATGATGCCCAGTCCTTCGTCTGCGAAGAGTCGGATATGGAGGCTTCTTCCGTCAAGATTGCCCCATCCACGCTTGAAGAGATGCAGTATCTTTATGAGCCGAATGCCTCGTTGATGAAAGCCGGCTGTTTCAGCGTTTTATCTGAGCGATATGGAGCCAGAATGCTTTCCAAGAACAGCCATCTTTTCGTGAGCCAGGCACCTATCGAAGCATTCCCAGGCAGAAGTTTCCGCATCATCGCCGTTTCTTCCTTTAATAAAAAGGAGTTGAAACGTCAACTGTCAGGAATCACCAAGGCAAACATCGCCACCCGCAACTTCCCCCTTTCCGTGGCAGAATTGCGCAAGCGCCTGAAGCTGAAAGATGGTGGTGAAACTTATATTTTTGCCACCACACTGAGCGACGAAAGCCATGTGCTGGTAATAACGGAGAAAGCTTAGAATTAGGTATAGTATTGGGCCTTTATGATGTTTTTACTCAAGTTTCGCATGTAAACTCCACACGCCCTGAAAGGGCAGAAGCTCCTAGCCCAGGGAGGGCACTGAAAAAGTTCCAAGTGGGAGAAATGCCACTTGGAACTTGACGTGTTATTTTCTTTTTTCCTTGAAGAACTTCTCGAAGAAGTCCATTTGCTTTTGATTTTGAACAGGCCCCAAATGCAGTCCTTCCTTCATAATCATCACCGTTGGTTTACCTTCCTGGTAGGTAGTCCAGAAAGGAAGGCTATCTCCATTTGGATTGCCGGTCTTGGTAAAGTTGATCCAGTAGCGTGACATGATTTGTTCCATGTGCTGCTCCGTCTCGGTCATCTTTCCAGAGCCAAACTTATAGCCATAGATGAATGGCATCTCTGCCACATGGCTGGCTCCTCCCTTGCGGCTTTTCACGATGGTGTTCTCTGAGTCTTGGTCAAAGTAATACATATACACCTTGCCCTTGCCGGTCTTGCTCTGCAGGTTAGCCCAGGCATACGTTCCCCATGCAAAGGAGCCATCACGGAAAATGTCGGATTGAGCGAAGTAGGTTTCTTCCTCTGTCTTGGCAGGATAGAGACTGAGAACCTGGTCTGCCCAGCTTCCATATATCTCATGGATTCTTTTCTCATAGTCACTTACACTGACAGGGCGGCTAAACATACTTCCTTCGTCGCTGTTGGTTCCTATAATGACATTTACATCATTGTAGTTTCCCTTTTCATAGAGCTTATACTGGTCATCGGTGATGGAGTAGCCGTCAACGTTTGGCCAGAAGGACTCAAAGTCGGTATTCTTCACGATGTCCATAGCCGGAACTTTTCTTAGCTGCTTCAAGTTCTTAGCCTTGAGTCTCTTTTGAAGGAGAAGTCCACTTGCTTCTGCCGCTTTGGTGGTAAGCATGGCTGTGTTACCATTTCTGCTTTCACCCACAGGCCAGAAGGAGCTACCACTTTCGCTGATGGCTCCTCGGAAGAGTCCCTTGGCAAGGGGAGAGGCGCATAGTATACTTACCGAGATACCACCGGCTGATTCTCCTGCAATGGTAATCTTGTCAGGGTCTCCACCGAAGGCAGCGATATTGTCGTGAATCCATTTTAAGGCCATCACTTGGTCAAGGATGCCATAGTTACCAGATATGTTCTTGCCAGATTCCTTGCTAAGTTCAGGATGTGCCATGAATCCCAAGGCTCCCAAGCGGTATTCTATGCTGCAATAGATGATGCCTTCCTTGACAAAGCTTTCCTGAGTTCCACTGTAGGAACCAGTAAGAAAGGCTCCTCCATGAATCATCACAAATACAGGGAGTTTGTCATTCTTACTCTTGGCTGGCGTTTCCACACTGAGGTATAGGCAGTCCTCGCTCATGCCCAGCTCTCCACCATTTTGGTTAGGGTCGATGGGCTGTGGTGGACGGTCTCCCCATTTATCTGCTTTGAATACTCCCTTCCAAGGCTTCTTGCTCACTGGGGCTTTCCATCTGAGGTTGCCCACTGGTGCTTCAGCGTATGGGATTCCCTTGTATAGGGCGAATCCTTCATGTTCCACACCTTCAATTTCTCCTTGCTCCACTGTTGTTCTTAGCAGTTGGGCGTTAGCTGCCGATAGGCAAAAGAGTGTCAGGGCGGCTGTCAGTAGATGTCTTTTCAATTTCATTTCTGGTTATTCTATTAATTCCGCAACACTATTATTAATTAAACTTTTTAAGCGCCTGAGCAACCGAAAGTTACTCCGGATTTTGCTATGTCAGAATTTTCACTTATCTTAGTGTTGCGAAAAGAAAACAAGCAAAACTCTGATATGACATGGCAAAGATACAAATTAAATCTGAGAAACTCACTCCTTTTGGAGGAATAATTTCGGGTCATGGAGCAATTTGATTCCATATTGTCTTCTGTAATCGACTCCACCCTCAGAATTTCACTACTCATTTGATGAACCATCTCTCGCTTCATCCGACACTTCGCACTTCTCGCCAGTGTTGGAGAGAATAGATGATCGAGCTTTTTCTTATTGTGATTCCTTGGAGAATATTAGTTTTCCGCCAGTGCTTAAAACTATCGGGAAGGATATTCCGCCAAAACCACCACTAAATGGGTGATATAGGCTAGTTTGTGAGCTGTAATTAAAAATTAACCCCTAAAAAACTGCAAAAAAAGTAGCAATATTTGGTAATTTGCCAAAATATTGCTACTTTTGCATTTATAATATTGCAAACTAGTTTGAAAATCATGTCATTAATAGAAATTAAAAAGGTCGAAACAAAGAAGGACTTGAAGACGTTCATCGACTTCCATTACGACCTCTACGAAGGCAACGAATATGATGTGCCTAATCTTTTCAGCGACGACATGAATACTCTGAGCAAGGACAAGAACGCAGCGTTCGAGTTCTGCGAGGCAGAGTATTTTCTTGCCTATAAGGATGGCAAGCTGGCAGGTCGCGTCGCTGCCATTATCAATCATAAGGCAAACAATAAATGGGGCAGGAAATCGGTCCGTTTCGGCTGGATTGATTTCATTGACGACCGCGAGGTTTCCAGGGCTCTTCTCGATGCTGTAGAGAAATACGGTAAGGAGAAGGGAATGGAAGATATTGTAGGTCCGCTGGGGTTTACCGATATGGATCCAGAAGGCATGCTTACCTGGGGCTTTGACCAGCTAGGCACCATGCCTACCATTTATAATTATTCATATTATCCGGAGCACATCGAGGCTCTGGAGGGTTTTACCGTAGATAATAAGTATGTAGAGTATAAACTGATGGTGCCAGATACCATCCCGGAGAAATATTCCAAGATAGCGGCGATGATAGAGAAAAGATACAATCTCCATGTCCGCAAACTTACCCGTAAGGATATTTATCAGGGCGGATACGGACAGAAGATTTTCGACCTCATCAATGATACATACAAGCATCTCTATGGTTATTCCGAACTTTCACAGAAGCAGATAGACCAGTACATCAAGATGTATCTGTCTTTGCTCGACCTGAACTTTGTAACAGCCATAGAAGACTGGACTACCGAGGATCATAAGATGATAGGTATCGGTATTACGATGCCTTCCCTTTCCAGAGCTCTGCAGAAGTGTCATAGGGGCAGGCTGCTTCCTTTTGGCTGGTGGCATCTGCTGCGCGCCATCAAGTTCCATAAAACCAAGATTGTCGACCTTCTGCTCATCGGAATCCAGCCGGAATACCGTGCTAAGGGTGCCAATGCGCTGCTCTTTGCCGACCTGATTCCTATCTATCAGAAGTATGGAATCGAGTGGGGAGAAACACAGGTGGAAATGGAAGATAATGCTGCCGTGCAGGGACAATGGGGCGTCTTGGATCCAGTCCTTCACAAGCGCCGCAACTGCTATATTAAGAGTATCAGGTAAATAGTAATTGTTGTATTGGCAATTATCTGATAAACAGAATATTGCAACATCATTTGCTATGTTATAAGAAAATAAATAAGAATAACTAAGGAGGAAATCATGTCTGAAGATAAAAACTTAGGTAACAGCGAATTGAATGCCGCTGATGAGCTTACCAATGCCCCTCAGGAGCAGCAGCCGGTAGAATATACCGATGATAACATCCGCCACTTGAGCGATATGGAGCATGTGCGTACCCGTCCGGGTATGTACATCGGCCGTCTGGGAGATGGAAATCTGCCGGAAGATGGTATTTATGTGCTCTTGAAGGAGGTGGTAGACAACTCTATCGATGAATTCAAGATGGGTGCAGGTGCCCGTCTGAAAATCGATATCGAGGACAATCTGCGTGTCAGCGTGCGCGACTATGGCCGTGGTATTCCTCAGGGCAAGCTCGTTGAGGCTGTAAGTGTGCTGAATACCGGCGGTAAGTACGACAGCAAGGCGTTCAAGAAGAGCGTCGGTCTGAACGGTGTGGGTGTGAAGGCGGTCAATGCCCTCAGTTCCCACTTCGAAGTAAAGTCGTACCGCGACGGAAAGGTGCGCCATCTGAAGTTTGAGAAAGGTATTCTGAAGAGCGACACGATGGAAGATACTGAGGACGAGAACGGTACCTTTATCTTCTTCGAGCCGGATAATACACTCTTCAAGAACTATTCCTTCCACGATGATTTCGTGGAAACGATGCTCCGCAACTATACTTATCTGAACACCGGACTCACCATCATGCACAATGGCCGCCGCATCTTGAGCCGCCATGGTCTGCAGGATTTGCTGAGCGATAATATGACCAACGAAGGTCTCTACGACATCGTCCACATGAAGGGCGAGGACATCGAGATTGCCTTCACCCATACCAACCAGTATGGCGAGGAGTATTATTCCTTCGTCAACGGTCAGCACACCACCCAGGGAGGTACGCATCAGAGTGCCTTCAAGGAGCATATTGCCAAGACTATCAAGGAGTTCTACGGCAAGTATGAGTATGCTGACATCCGAAACGGACTGGTGGCTGCCATTGCCATCAACGTAGAAGAACCGGTCTTCGAGAGTCAGACCAAGATTAAGCTCGGAAGTACTACGATGACGCCGAATGGTGGCGAAACCATCAATAAGTATGTGGGCGATTTCCTGAAGAAGGAAGTAGACAACTATCTCCATATCCACAAGGATGTGGCTGAGATTCTGGAGAATAAGATTAAGGAGAGTGAGCGCGAGCGCAAGGCGATGGCGGGCGTTACCAAACTCGCCCGTGAGCGTGCCAAGAAGGCGAATCTCCACAACCGCAAGCTCCGAGACTGCCGCATCCATTTCAGCGACGCCAAGAACGAGCGCAAGGAGGAGAGTTCCATCTTCATCACCGAGGGCGATTCTGCCAGCGGAAGCATCACCAAGAGCCGCGATGTGAATACCCAGGCGGTGTTCTCTCTGCGTGGTAAACCGCTCAACAGCTTCGGTCTTACCAAGAAGGTGGTTTATGAGAACGAGGAGTTCAATCTGCTTCAGGCGGCTCTCGATATAGAGGACGGCTTGGATTCATTGCGTTACAACAAGGTGATTGTGGCAACCGATGCGGATGTCGACGGAATGCACATCCGCCTGCTCATCATCACCTTCTTCCTTCAGTTCTTCCCAGATCTCATCAAGAAGGGCCATGTCTACGTGCTTCAGACTCCATTGTTCCGAGTGCGCAACAAGCGAACCAAGATCAAGAACAAGCAGGCCGTGGCTGATGCGGATGCGAAACTGGGAAGCAAGGAGAAAAAGAGCGATTTCATCACGCATTACTGTTACAGCGATGAGGAGCGCCAGCAGGCAATTCGCGATTTGGGCCCTGATCCTGAAATCACCCGATTCAAAGGATTGGGAGAGATTTCGCCTGATGAATTCGCCCATTTCATCGGTCCCGACATGCGGTTGGAGCAGGTTACGCTGCATAAAACCGATCAGGTGCAGAAGCTGCTGGAATATTATATGGGTAAGAACACGATGGAGCGCCAGAACTTCATCATCGAAAATCTGGTGATAGAAGAGGATATTCCGGAGGAAGACTCGGCACCGCTGGATTAAATGAAGTGAAGAGTGAAGAACGAAGTTTAAAAAAATGAAGAAATATCTATTTATTGCGCTCATGGCATTCCTGGCAGTAACTTCTGCCAGTGCCCAGTTGCGTATCAAGATGGGCAAGAACAGCCCGATAGAGAAGTTGGGAAGGGCTGAAATCGCCATTACCAACCTTTATGTGGATAGTGTGGATGAGAATAAGCTCGTAGAGGACGCCATCCGAGGCATGCTCGAAAAGCTCGACCCTCATTCTTCTTACGCTACAGCCAAGGAAACCAAGGCGATGAACGAGCCGCTGAACGGCAGTTTTGATGGCATTGGCGTGCAGTTTAACATGGTAGATGATACGCTGCTCGTTATCCAGCCGGTTACGAACGGACCTTCTGAGAAGGTGGGAATCATTGCCGGTGACCGCATTGTGGCTGTAAACGATACTGCCATTTCGGGCGTCAAGATGAGCAAGGAGGAAATCATGAAGCGCCTTCGTGGTCCTAAGGGAACAACAGTGAATCTTACCATTGTGCGCCGTGGCATCAAGGATAAACTCATCTTCAAGGTAAAGCGCGATAAAATTCCGGTAACTACGATGGATGCGGCTTATATGATTCGTCCGGGCATCGGATACATCCGATTGGGAAGCTTCGGTCTTACCAGTCATAAAGAGGTAACAATAGCGATGGATTCGCTGAAAAAGAAGGGTATGAAGGACCTTATCTTCGACCTTGAGGATAATGGCGGAGGCTATCTTCAGGCTGCGGCTCAGATAGCCAACGAGTTCCTGCAGAAGGGCGATCTCATCGTTTATACCAGCGGTCGTGCAGCGCCTCGTCAGGAATATAAGGCGCAGGCTAACGGCAGATGGCGCAAGGGCAAGGTGGTGGTGCTCACCAATGAGTTTACCGCTTCTGCCGCCGAGATTGTTTCCGGAGCCATCCAGGATCAGGACCGTGGTGTAGTGGTTGGTCGCAGAACCTTCGGCAAGGGATTGGTGCAGCGTCCGCTGACCTTCGATGATGGCAGCGAGATTCGTCTCACCATCGCCCATTACTATACGCCTAGCGGCAGATGTATCCAGAAGCCATATAAGAAAGGTGACAGATTGGATTATGCGATGGATCTGGACAAGCGTTACAAGCATGGCGAGTTCACCAATCAGGACAGCATCCATCTTTCAGACAGTCTGAAATATTATACCTTGCGCAAGCATCGTGTAGTTTATGGTGGTGGTGGAATCATGCCAGATTATTTCGTGCCGCTGGATACAACCAAGTACACCAAGATGCACCGTCAGTTGGCAGCCAAGAGTATCGTCATCAACCACAGTCTGAAGTTCATCGATGCGCATCGCAAGGAACTGAAGAGCCAGTATAAGGATTTCGATAAGTTCCTCGCCACCTACGAGGTTCCTTCTTCGCTGATAGATGGCATTATCGCCGAGGGCAAGAAGGAGAAGATAGAGCCGAAGGATGAGGCTGAATTAACTCAGACGAAGAAATACCTCGCCCTGCAGCTGAAAGCCCTTGTAGCACGAGATATCTGGGATATGAGCCAATACTTCCAGGTTTGGAACGAGACAAACGAGATAGTTCAGCGCGCCGTGCAGCTGCTGACTACGGGGAAGTAGATTAAGTGAAGAGTGAAGAACGAAGAGTGAATAATTCAAGTGCTTTGCTCATGTAACCATAGAAAAAACGGCTGTTAACTGTTAACCTGTTAACCCCGTGAGGTAATGATATAAGAAAAGGTCGTGAGGTTCAATCAGAAATCTCACGACCTTTTTTGTATTTATCTTTTTCAGAAGTCATTTACTTCTTCTCATGCATGCGATCCCATTTCAGATAGATTCCTGCAAGGATGGTACCGGAAATGCTGTGCCAGGCGCAGCTGATGGCGCAAGGCAATACGGCGAGAGGCTGGGCTGCGAAGAAGTTGCCAGCAAGTACCGTGGCAAGACCGGCGTTCTGCATTCCTACCTCAATACTGATGGTACGCTTCTTGGCTGTATTGAATCCGGCACATTTGCCGGCAAGCCAACCCAGAAGGTAACCCAGCGTATTGTGGCAGAAAACCACGGCGAAAGTCCAGAGGAAGAGCGATAAGCCGCGAGCTACGAGGTCATCATGAACCGTAGAAATCACACCGCCTACGATGATTGCCAGACACGTAACGCTGATGCCCGGCATCAGACTCTGGATGGTAGGGAAGCAGTCTTTCTTGCCGTAAATATAGTTGAGGGCGCAGCCGATGGCCACAGGAATAATCGTTACGATGAGGATATTGATGAACATTCCCACAGCATCTACATGGATAATCTCGCCTGCCGTAATCTTCATCAGCAGCGGAGTCATCACTGGTGCAAGAATGGTAGAGGCGCAGGTCATTCCTACGGAGAAAGCTACGTCGCCATGACACAGATAACTCATAATGTTGCTCGAAACGCCGCCCGGACAGCAACCTACCAGCAGGATTCCGAGTGCCAGGGCTGGGTCAAGATGCCACACATGAACCAGGGTGTAAGCCACGCCAGGCATGATGATAAACTGGGCACAGGCTCCGATGAAGACATCCAGCGGGCGCTGAGCCAGAATCTTGAAGTCGTTGGTGGTCAAGGTCAGACCCATAGTGAGCATGATGATGCCGAGAATGACGGTTTGAGTAGTTCCGCGCACCCAGTCGAAGGTATGTGGGAAGAAGAATGTGAGCACTGCAACACCTATCACGAAGATAGATGTGTAATTGGCCAGCAGCTTGCTGAGCCCTTGAAATAACTTAAGCATAATTCTATTTCTTTTAAAATCCTGATATTTCTCTCTTATTTATTTCTTTCCTCGCTTTCAATATCGAGTGCAAAAGTACGTCTTTTCTATCGGATAAACAAATTATTCTGCAAGAAAATGATAAATTATAACATTTTTATAGGGTAGCGTTTGCGAATCTGCACGAATCTTTTGGGATTGTGCAAAATCATGGGCAAAATAATTTGGCTTTTCTTCTTTAATTCCGCAACAAATGTGTAACTTTGCACCCATATTATCGATAATAGTCATAGAATGAACGAAGATTTTGATATAAGACAAGAAATGGTTTCGCCTGCCGAAAAGGAATTCGAGAAGGCGCTGCGCCCGCTGAAGTTTTCTGATTTCAGCGGACAGAATGGCGTGGTGGAAAATCTCGAGGTCTTTGTTGAGGCTGCAAAATATCGTGGCGAACCGCTCGACCATACGCTCCTCCATGGTCCACCAGGACTGGGTAAGACCACGCTGAGCAACATCATCGCCAACGAACTGGGCGTAGGATTCAAGATTACATCGGGTCCTGTGCTTGATAAGCCGGGCGATCTGGCGGGAATCCTTACCTCGCTGGAGCCCAACGATGTGCTCTTTATCGATGAAATCCACCGTCTTTCGCCTGTCGTAGAGGAGTATCTCTATTCGGCGATGGAGGATTACCGCATCGACATCATGATAGACAAGGGTCCTTCGGCTCGCAGCATCCAGATAGACTTGAATCCGTTTACCCTCGTGGGAGCAACAACGAGAAGCGGTTTGCTTACAGCCCCTCTGCGCGCCCGTTTCGGAATCAATCTGCATCTGGAATATTACGACCCGGCTACGCTTCAGAAGATTATCAAGCGAAGTGCGATGCTCCTGAAGGTGCCGATAGAGGATGAGGCGGCTGTGGAAATCTCCCGCCGTTCGCGCGGAACTCCTCGTATCGCCAATTCTCTGCTCAGAAGAGTGCGTGATTTTGCCCAGGTAAAGGGCAACGGAACCATCACTTATGATATTGCCCAGATGGCGCTCAAGGCGCTCAACATCGACCAGTATGGCTTGGATGAAATTGATAATAAGATTCTCACCACCATCATCGACAAGTTCCGTGGCGGTCCGGTAGGCGTAAGCACCATTGCCACGGCAATAGGCGAGGATGGCGGCACCGTAGAGGAGGTTTATGAGCCGTTCCTCATCATGGAGGGTTTCATCAAGCGCACGCCGCGAGGCAGAATGGCAACGCCGCTTGCCTACGAGCATCTCGGCAGAAATCCGTATACAAGCAATATTATGCAGGGAGACTTGTTTGAGTAATGTTTAATGTTAAATGTTGAATGTTGAATTAGGGCTAGCGCCGTAAAAGGATAAACATTTATGAAGATTGGGATTTTTACGGGTACATTCGACCCATTTACGATAGGACATCAGAACATTGCCGAGCGTGCCTTGCCGATGTTCGACAAGCTCGTGATTGCAGTGGCGGTGAGCAAGCTGAAGCACGCCAGCGAGGAAATCTCGAAGCGTGTGGAGGATATTAAGGCTGTTTTTCCGAAGGAATGTTCGGAGTTGGTGGATGTGGAGGATGCATCTAAGGGTTATCGCCTGGAGGTGGTTTCTTACGATGATCTCACCATCGATTTGGCGCATCGCCTGGGAGCCAGGTTTCTGGTTCGTGGCGTCCGTTCTGCCAAGGATTTCGAGTACGAGCGAGAGCAGGCTGATATCAACAAGCAGTTGGGCGGCGTAGAAACCATCCTGCTGTTTTCTGACCCAAGATACAGCAGCATCAGCTCAACGCTGGTCAGGGAGCTGAGGTTCTTCGGAAGAGAAGTAGATGAATTTTTACCAAAAATAAAATAATAGGAGGAAAAAGCGTATGATAACATACAATGTAGACGGCGTGAAAATGCCAAAGATTAAGAAGCGTGATACGAGTGCCTGGATTCGTAAGGTAGCTGCCTCTCATGGCCGCAAGGTGGGTGAGATTGGCTATATGTTTGTAGATGACGAGAAGATTCTCGAAGTGAACAACGAGTATCTGGGTCATGATTACTATACCGATGTCATCACCTTCGATTATGATGAGGATGATGTGATTAACGGCGACATCGTGATTTCGCTCGATACGGTCCGCACCAATGCCGAGCAGTTTGGCAAGACCTACGATGATGAGCTTCACCGCGTCATCATCCATGGCATCCTGCACCTCTGCGGAATCAACGACAAGGGTCCGGGAGAGCGTGAAATCATGGAGGAGAACGAGAACAAGGCGCTCGCCCTGCTCGAAGGTGCTTCGATATTGAAGAAGTAAAGCCCTTCTCTATAATTTGAGGAAGCTAGGTTTCTTCAATTTCAGGTAGAAGTATAGAAAAAACAACTGTTAACTGTTAACCTGTTAACTCTTAATGGTCAAGATGAACAGTTAATTCTTGAATGTGGTTCATGAAGCGGGCTGAAAGCCCAGCAAGCTCTTAGCCCAGGGCAACACCCTGGGTATAAGGAAGATATAAAGGATTCGCCCTGTAAGGGCAAAAGCTTTCATATACGAGGCTTTTGCTCCTACAGGGCGTTTTGCTTTATTCTATCGCCTTTATTCTTTCCCGGCATTCTTTCAATATTTCTTTCAGTTCCTCCACGGTAGTGGCTCTCAGCATGGCGATTCTCGTCTGGCGAAAATCGGGAATGCCCTTGAAGATAGGGGAGGCGGCCAGGTGACGACGGGTGTGGAGAATGCCTCTGTACTCGTCGATGCGCTCCACGTTGATGCGGAGCTGCTCCTCCAGGAGGTCAATTTTCTCATCCACGGTTAATGGAGTTGCGCCTGTATTATCCAGATAATCACGTATTTCCTTGAAAATCCATGGTCTGCCGAAGGTGGCTCTGCCAATCATTACCGCATCTACGCCGTATCTTTCGAAGGCAAGCTTGGCTTCTTCCGGGGTCGTAATGTCGCCGTTGCCGATGATAGGAATATGGATGCGGGGATTGTTCTTCACCTCTCCTATAAGGCTCCAGTCGGCTTCTCCGGTGTACATCTGGCTACGGGTTCTGCCGTGGATGGTGAGCGCCTGGATTCCGCAATCTTGTAGCTGCTCGGCAAGGTCGGTGATGATGAGGTTCTCGCAATCCCATCCCAGTCGGGTTTTCACGGTTACGGGCACGTTTACCGCCTTTACCACTTCTCTTGTAATATCCAGCATCAGCGGAATATTGCGGAGCATTCCGGCTCCGGCACCCTTTCCGGCAACCTTCTTCACCGGGCAACCGAAGTTAATATCAATCACATCCGGCTTAGCCTGTTCTACGATTTTTGCAGCTTCCACCATATCCTCGGTGGTGCGACCATAAATCTGAATGCCTACAGGGCGCTCCTCATCGCTTATCGTAAGCTTGCTGACAGTACTCTTGATGCTTCTCACCAAGGCTTCCGCCGATACGAACTCAGTATAAACCATGGCGGCTCCGAATCGCTTGCAGAGCATGCGAAAGCCAATATCCGTTACGTCTTCCATCGGAGCGAGGAAGAGGGGCTGAGGCCCAAATTCTATATTACCTATTTTCATGAGTTTTCGAGTGAATCTTCTTATTCTTATGATATGATATTTTCTTGTTTCTTATTTTTGCGGTGCAAAGTTACTGCTTTTTTCTGAAAATAAAGAAAATACTACTTCAAAAGATGATACATTCCCCCTGCAAAGGTCTTGATGACTCCCTTCATCTCCAATGTGAAGAGGAGGGAGGTGAGGCGAGAAATGTCGATATTCGTCTTTACGGAGATGAGATTCACTTGCAGGTCGTTGGTCTTGGAGAGGACATCTACGATGAGTTGCTCCTCTGGAGATAATTCCGGAAAGAGACTGCGCTCGATGCCTTGCTGCTTAGCTCGCATCAGGGTTGTATCATCCTGCCAGCCCATATCCTTCACGAAGTCCTCGGCACTGGTGATGAGGGTGGCGCCGTTGTTGCGTATCAGGTTGTTGCAGCCCTCGCTGTAGTGGTCGCCTATCCTGCCCGGGAAGGTGAAGACGTCCCTACCGTAGGATTGCGAAATATCGCAGGTGATGAGGCCGCCGCCGTGAGCTGCGCTCTCTATCAGGATGCAGGCATCCGACATTCCCGCTACGATGCGGTTGCGGCGCACGAAGTTTATCTTATCAGCGTTTGTACGGGTAAGGAATTCGGTGAGCAGTCCGCCCTGTTCTATCATTCTTGCCGCCGTTTCCCGATGCTGACGGGGGTAGAGGTCATCCAGACCATGAGCCAGCACGCCTATGGTTTCGTAGCCGTTGGCGAGTGCCTGGCGGTGCGCCACGATATCCACTCCGTAAGCAAGTCCGCTCATGATGAGCACGTTGGGCGAGAGCTGCTTCAGGTCGGTGATGAAGCGGCGGATGAGGTCTTCGCCGTAAGGCGTGCAGTGGCGGGTTCCCACGATGTTGATGACGCGCTGCTGGTTGAGGTTGGCGTTGCCTTTATAGAAGAGGATGAGGGGTGCGTCATCGCAATCCTTGAGGCGTTGCGGATAGCGGTCGTCGTTCATCGGAATGGGTTCTATTCCGTAGCGTATGTCGTACTCCAGTTCTTCCTCAGCGCGTTTTCGGGCTTCTTCGCAGTTCTGGATAGCGCTCACGAGTTTATCCGAGGCATCGGGGAGGATGTCTCTGAGGTTGTTCTTATGCTCCAGAATGAGCGTGGCGGAGCCTACCTTTCTGTATAGCTCCAGCATTCCTGCCAGGCTGAAGTAATTGAGCCTTGTCAGGAGAATGGTGTTCAGTATTTCCTGTTGATCAGCCATAATCTTTATCTTTTATCTCTTCAAGTATTCGTAACCTATCCTGCACCTCAGGCATTCCTTCCTGTCGCAGTATTCCTTCTTCAGCTGTATGAGCGCCTGGCTATCCCCGGCGTTCTCTACCGGCAGGCCGCATTCCTTCCACATCCTTACTATGTGGTTATTCTCGGCCTTCAGTTCCTCCAGGAAGTCGAAGGCGCGGTCGCAGTATTTCTCCTCGCCCCGGTGCCTTCCATAGGCAAAGAGGATGGGAACCACGGTGTTGATGATGAGCAGATTGAGCGAGAAAGGGGAGAGGTGCTTCTCGTTCCGGATGCTCGTGCTGCCGAAGGTATAATGGGTTTCCCAATACTCCGTAACGCTGGTTGAGAGCACCTGCTTCGCCTCCTTCACCGTGCTTGCCTCGAGCAGCTGGCTCAGCCCCGCACGGCGGTTATAATAAAGATTGGCTAACTGCGAGATGCGGATGTGAGGGAAGTTCTGCGGACGCAGGCGCAGGAAGCGCCACTGCTTGTAATCCATCGGCTGCAGCGAGAATTTATGCGAGAGATAGAGATATTCGTTCCTCAATCGGGAGAAATACCCGTCGTTCAGTGCGTCTTTCTGATATCTTTCGGGAATGGTGTTCAGCTCCAGCAGTCCGGCTTGCCCCAGAAAGATGGCTTCTATCTGGAAGAGGTCGTCGCGGTGATGGTCTACGGCCCTCAGTGGCAGATGATAAGCCCATTGCTCGAAGGCGTCGCCGTTGATTCCGAACCCGTAGTTGCGCGCCAGGGTCACGAAGTAGGCGTTCTCCCAATCGCCGTTACATTGCTTTACGCGCGCCTCTATCGCATCGGTTTTCTGCGATAAGCGCTCGGTTTGCAGGGCGCTCATCCAACTGTGCACGGTGAGGCGGGTGAGCGATGGGATAATCTGGTAGCAGGGAGGATACTGGTCGATGCTCAGCAGCTCCTGATAATGTTTCGAAACGTTTTCGGGGATGTCGAGCTGCAACTGCACGAGGGGCTCGCCTTTCGAGTTCTTTGCCTCTACATCGATGGTTCCGCAAACGTGCAGGATAACGTTGTCGTAGCGTTCATCCTTATCATGTCCGTGCACATACCAGTCGCTTGCCTTGTCATGAATCTCCACGTTTCCCACCCATAGGGTTCCGTTGAGCTTGATTTTGGCATTGAAGAAATCGGGCCCTGCATTGCGGTTGTGCAGTCCGGGGTCAATTACTTCCACAGCCTGGTGCCAGGTGGTGGTGAGTGGAGAGAGTGGGAAGAGTTTGTGCTTCCACACATAATGAAGGAGTTGCTCCATAATGTTTCGGCTTTTATGGTTTATAGGATTGCCTCTTTCGGAACGCAAGTTCTTCGCTCGTGTGCGGAAGGGGTATTGAAAAATCAGCTGTTAACTGTTAACCTGTTAACTCTGAGGAGAGAAGTATTTCTCGAATGCCTTGTCGTAGTCCTCGCTGTTGCCCAGTTTTCCGTTGATGAGGCAGACGAGTTCTACGGTTGCCTTGAGGCAGAGTTTCTCGTCCTTGGCACGGAAGATGTCCTGATGGAAAACATATCTCACGCCCTGCTTCTCCAGCCACAGACGCGAGAAGAATTCATCATCGCATTGCAGCGGAACTTTATACTGCAGGTTCATTCTCGCCACCACAGCATCCACGCCCTTGTTGTGCATTTCGGCAAAGCTGAGGCCGCATTCCTTCAGAAAGAGATGGCGAGTATGTTCCATGTAGTGCAGATAGTTGGCATTGTTCACGATGCCCTCAATATCGCACTCATAATCTCTTACTTCCATCTTCGTCTCAAAAATATATCTGCTCATAATTTTCTCTTTTTTAGTTACTAAATGAGGCTAAAAGCCTTAAATCACTGCAAAAATAACCAAAATTTTCTATTTATTATTATAATAACAAGGATTTTTCAAGGTTTTTCGAAGAAAAATGTGTATATTTGCATAAAAAAAGCTGCACTCGGCAATTTGAAAGCAGCTTTCATTGCGCTCATTTGCATTTTTTTTGCCGAAAGGTTTAGAAATAAGAACAAAAATAAAAATAGATAAAGATGAAAATTGCTTTGATCGGCTACGGAAAAATGGGACACATGATCGAGGAGATCGCCCTACAGCGTGGCCACGAAATCGTTTGTAAGATTGACGTGAATAACCCTCAAGACATCGACAGCCCGGAGTTCTGCTCTGCCGATGTTGCTATTGAGTTTACCAACCCTACTGCCGCCTACGGCAACTATCTGAAGGCTTTCTCTCACAACGTGAAGGTGGTTTCAGGTTCTACCGGTTGGATGAAAGACCATAAGGAAGACGTGGAGAAACTCTGCGCCGACGGTAAGCAGACCCTCTTCTGGGCCTCTAACTTCAGCATCGGTGTGGCTATCTTCTCTGCCGTAAACCGCTATCTGGCTAAAATCATGAATGGTTTCCCACAGTACTCTGTATGCATGCAGGAAACCCACCACGTGCACAAACTTGATGCGCCATCAGGCACAGCCATCACCCTTGCCGAGGAAATCATCGACAACATCGACAGAAAGAAGGACTGGAAGCGTGGCGTAACCTACTGGACTGAGGATGGCCATCACGATGAGGGCGATGCAAACATCACCGATGAAGACCTGGTTATCAACTGCGTACGCGATGGCGAGGTTCCGGGAATCCACGCCGTGATGTACGACAGCGATGCTGATATGATTACCATCGAGCACAGTGCCCACTCACGCAA
The DNA here is from genome assembly GCA_021615735.1 of Segatella copri. Classification (GTDB taxonomy): domain Bacteria; phylum Bacteroidota; class Bacteroidia; order Bacteroidales; family Bacteroidaceae; genus Prevotella; species Prevotella copri_Q. The sequence goes on from JAJWFY010000021.1 coordinate 18,181, forward strand.
GGGCTTTGCCCTGGGAGCCGTTCTCGCAGCTGAGTTCACAGCCAACCATTCCGGCTTGCTCACTACATCAGATTTATTTAAGTTCTAAGCAGAAGTTATGATAGACAAGCAGAAACAAAAACTCAATATGAAGGTACAGTGGGCGAAGTTCGCAGTGGTTCTCGCCCTCTATCTTCTCTTTCTGGTTTGGGTAGAAAGCTGGCTGGGACTCATTGTGGTTCCGTTCATCTTCGATGTTTACATCACCAAGAAGATTCACTGGCAGTGGTGGAAGGATGAGGAAGGTCCTATCCGTTTCATCATGAGCTGGGTAGATGCGCTGGTGTTCGCGCTCGTAGCGGTTTATTTCATCAACCTCTTCTTCTTCCAGAACTACGTCATTCCGTCTTCCTCTCTCGAAAAGAGTCTCCTTACGGGCGATTATCTCTTCGTGAGCAAGGTAAGCTACGGTCCTCGCATTCCTGAAACTCCGCTCACCATGCCGCTCACCCAGCACACCATGCCGCTGGTCAACGTGAAGAGTTACATAGAGTGGCCTCACTGGGATTACCGCCGCGTAAAGGGTTTGGGCAACGTGAAGCTCAACGACATCGTGGTGTTCAACTATCCTGCAGGCGATACGCTCGTCAATGAGGAGCGCTATCAGGCAAATGATTACTACCAGATGGTTTACAGCATCGGCGACCAGCTGATGCAGCAGAACGGACAGGAAAAGGATGTGCGTGCGATGAACCCATTGCAGCAGCGCCACTATTTTGAGCAGGTTTATGCTACAGGCCGCAACTACATCAGCAGTATGCCGGGCGAATATGGCGACATCATCAGCCGTCCTACCGACCGCCGCGAGAACTATGTAAAGCGCTGCGTGGGCTTGCCTGGACAGACCCTGCAGATCAAGAACCGCATCGTTTATCTGAACGGAAAGGCGAATAAGGAGCCTGATAACGTGCAGTATACTTATAAGATGAAGCTCAAGGGCGAGTTCCCTATCGACCTTGCCGATGAACTGGGAATCACCAACGAAGACCTGCTGATGTATAATCAGAGTGGCGTGATTCCGCTCACCAAGAAGGCTTATCTGGCGCTGAAGGCGAACAGAAACCTCGTAGAGAGCATCTCTATCAATACGGATGCAACCTATGGCGACCTCTATCCGCTCAACGCCTATACCGGCTGGACAAGAGATAATTACGGCCCGGTTTGGATTCCGAAGAAGGGCGAGAGCATCGCTCTGACGCTGAAGAATCTGCCTGTATACGAGCGCTGCATCAAGGTTTACGAGGGCAACGACCTGAAGGTAGACAACGCCGGCCGCATCTTCATCAACGGCAAGCAGGCGAAGAGCTACACCTTCAAGCTCGACTACTACTGGATGATGGGTGACAACCGCCACAACTCAGCCGACAGCCGCTACTGGGGTTTCGTGCCTGAGGACCACATCGTGGGCAAGCCTATCTTCATCTGGTGGAGCCACAGCCCAGATCATCCGGGCTTCTCAGGCATCCGTTGGAACCGCCTCTTCACTTTTGTAGACAATATTAAGTAAGAAAAAAGAAATAAGAATTGAAGACTGCCGTCAAATTCCTAATAGCATTGGTGTTGTCGCTGCTCCTGGCTTGGGCAGTGCGCACCTATGTTTTCACTATCTTCTCGGTGCCTCAGGGCGGGCTTCCGCCCCAGCTGAAGGCTGGCAACCGGGTGATAGTGAACAGGATTGACTGCGAAAATTTCGGGCGTGGCGATGTGGTTGTTTTCACCGATACGGTGGTTTACCAGCCCAAGAACCAGCACCGCAAACGCGTCTTCGAGTCTCATTTCATAGGCAGGATAGAGAAGCTTCCGGGCGATACGCTGCGCATCGACACCGTGCAGTTCGTCATCCCAACCGTATGCTGCAAGCGCTGCGGCTGCAAGGATTGCCGCTTCTATCTCTTGAAGACGCCAACCGGCCAGCAGCTCGTTCATAAGCACCAGATGATAGGCAAAGCCCATAAGCTGTTCTAGCTCCCTCGCTCCGCTGCCCCCTCGCTCTCTCGTGCTGCTCGCCGCTGCTTAGAGCTCCGCTGTTCCTCGCTTCAGCTTGCTGCATCCTGGAGTCCCGCCGGAAGCTTGTCCCCCGGCTGCCCCCGTTCCGAGCGATTCCATCGCTCGTCCCCCTCTTCATCATTAACCCTTCATAACAAAGCAGAAATTGAAAGCCCTTCTTTCTTCCACATATTTCGGCCCCATCCAGTGGTACCAGAAGCTGAACCGCTACGATGAATGCCTGATAGAGCGCCACGAGAGCTTTATCAAGCAAACCTATCGTAACCGCATGCTCATCCCTACCACCAACGGTCCCCTCTCGCTCACCATCCCTACCAATCACGACATCTCCCTGTCGATGAAGGACATCCGCATCTCCGACCACGCCAACTGGCGCCACGTCCACTGGAATGCGCTCCTTTCAGCCTACGGCGAGAGCCCATTCTTCGAGTATTATCAGGACGACATCCGCCCCTTCTACGAGAAGAAATACGAGTTCCTCTTCGATTTCAACATGGAGACAACTGCGAAGATGATAGAGCTCCTCGACATCCGTCCGAAGATAAGCGTCACTGACGAATACGTTTTAAGTGAAGAACGAAGAATGAAGAGCATAGAAAGCGAAGAACTAAAAGTGAAGAGTGAAGAAACAACGTTCGGCGACCGAAGGGAAAGCCAATTCGATAGCCCAGAGGCGCAAGCCCAATTCAACATTCAACATTCAACACTCAACACTCCAATCAAGGATTTCCGCGATGTTATTCGCCCCAAGAAACCGCTTCCTGACCCCGAATTCGAGTCGAAGCGCTATTACCAGGTTTACGAGCAGAAATACGGCTTTCAGCCCAATATGAGCATCCTTGACCTCCTTTTCAATGAAGGCAACGAGGCGATATTCTTCCTGTAAGAGAAGAGTATCGCCTCGCTGCTTTTAAAATCAATGTGCCTGGTTCCGTAATTAGAAGTAGTAGGCCAGCTTTGCGTGCAAGCCATTGTGATCGATTCCGTATTTATATTTGCTGCCGTCCCAGCCTGCCGGCTGCTTGTAAGCGGAGGACATGCCGCCAAGAGTCACGCCAGCCGACCAGTGCTTGCTGAGCATGTATTCGCATCCCATTTCCGTATAGACGCCAAAGCCATCTGCGGTGTTGAAATCGTCGTCTGTGCAGGCGTAGCCAAGGCTCAGCAGCAGATTCCAGATGAAGCGCTTGTTGGTCTTGTAGGCCATTTTGTAACCCGCACCGACGAAATAGTTCATGATTACATCGTCGACGTCATTGCCGCCGTTTCTAGGGATTTTCACCTTGGTTCTGCTGCCCACGCCATTAATGGAGAAGCCGATATAAATAGGACGGCGGGTGTTCTTCAGTTTCCACAGATGGGCGTATTCCATGGTCACGTCGAAGCCGGTAGGCGTTCTGCCCAGTTTATCGCCGTTGGCCGTAAGAATTTCGTTGCTGAGCCATGAATATCCGCTGCTTACGCTGATGCTGTTGGCTGGCAGATAGCGCTTCTCGTTGTCTGCATCTTCTACCACAACCTTCTTCTCCTGCTCTTGTGCGCAGGCCTTCTGTGAAGGAATTCCACTCAAAAATAGCGCTAATGAGGCGCAAGCAGCCAATTTTGCTGCTGATTTTGAATTCATACTCTTAAAAATTTATTGTTAATATTTTGGCAGCAAAGGTATAAAAAAAACGGAATCCCATAGAACATGCATGAAAAATATATAGAAAATGTAACGTTAAAAAAACTAATCCATAGTTTTCTGCCCCGCAACTCATAGTTTTTCTGCTCTTAAAAGCCCTTTTTTCTGCCTCGCGAGGTCGATTTTTTCCATCGTGATGAAAATTTTCTTCCCTCGTGATGCATTTCTCATTCCGTCGCGATGCATGATCCATCCCTCTCGTGAGGCATCATTTAAGCCTTGTCTCAGTCATCATTTATGCCTCGTTCCAGCCTTCATATAAGCCCGTAAAACGGGCTGTAGCAGGGCGTTTGAGCTTTTTTCTGCCAAGGCTCGCCAGCCATCTTTAGCAGGCATCGGGAGAGAGCGCATTTCAGATGAAAGAGGAGCGTTCTGAGAGGGAAAGGTTAACAGGTTAACAGTTAACACCCCAAAAATGCATACTTCCATCCACATACTTATATAAAAATAAGTATATATATATTATTATATAATAAGGTACGCGAGGGGGACCATGCAAAAAACAGCTGTTAACTGTTAACCCTGTTAACCCCCTCGGCTTCTCTGTCCCCCTTTTAGGAAATTTAAACAAGAATGCTTGGTGGTTTCACCGAAAAACCTTACTTTTGTAACCTGACTGCAAACAAACGTAAAAACAATAATAACAACATAAAATGAAGAATCTCACATTCCATATCGTAGGACTCACCCATAATGACGTGAAAGGCCATGAGGTAGAGTATGCTAAAGAAGCAGAGGGAAGAACCATCTGCCTCGTGCCCGATGACGCCAACACCTTCGACATGCTGGCGGTGAAAGCTTATGACAAACAGCAGCTCATAGGCTATGTTTCAGCCCTGGAAGGCGAGGACGTACGCGCCCTCATCATCGCCCGCAAGGAGCGGAACCTGCGGGCAATAGAGGATTTCATCGTATGGAGCGTGAAGTATGATCTGTGGTGCAAGATGCGTTTCTTCGGCAATCAGATGCAGGAGGCGATAGATGCAGACAGCCGCTCTGTGTGTCATACTCCCGGTGTGAGCAATCTTCTTCTCTACGTTCATGACACCTTTGACAAGACTGAGATTCAGAACATCTGTCAGGTTCATGGCACCAAGACGAAGCTTGCCATCCTGCTGTGTAACTGGAAGAAGCGTGGCTTCATCATGAAGAACGAGGACGGCACCTTTACCAAGACCGCCCGTTTCATCGCCAAGTATGGGCACTACGGAACGCCAGGAATGGCTGCGTAGAATAGATTAGGCACGGATTATGCGGATTATGCGGATGTTTTATGAGATTATGAATGTGTTTTAATTGACATGAGAGTCTTAAATCCGTGTAATTCGTGCCTGATTTTGTAATGAGAATGTAAATGTCCTTGACCTTAATCAAGAAAAAAGGGCTTTTTGAAACTTTTCTCCTAAAATGTTTGTGTGCGCACACAAAAAGTTGTACCTTTGCACCAGAAAAAGAAAAAAGGATAAAAGATTATGGTAATGTTCGGGATAATGACAGTAGCAGTAGTAGCATTCGCAGTAGTTGCTTGCGCAGGTATGAACCTCGGAATGAACTGCGGCAAATAAGCTACGAAGCTAAGAGAGCATAGAAATCCTCCTCCGGGAGGTAAGAAATAAAGAGAGTTAAGATTTTGTTAGGTAAAACTACAAGATTGTATATTTAAGATAACAAATTTAAGAAAGGAAAAGATTATGTTAGTATTAGGAATGATTATCGCAGTAGTTGTTGCATGTGTAGCTGAAGTTGGTGCTATTAACAACAAGTTGGCTTAATCGGAGATTAGCCATGCGAAGGGCTCCAAAAGAGCCGAGATTAAAAAAATGGCTGGCAGCAATGCACAGCTGAGTAAAAACAGTAGGGAGCCAAAGGGGCTTCCGAAATCAGAGAGGAGAGTAAAAACTCCTTTTCATTTGAAATTCATACTGTCCCCTGAGAGTTTTCGTGATAAATTCTGATTGGGGATTTCATATATAGATTGTTAAAAATTCGTTTTAGGTTTTATAGATTTTCATTTTAGGTTTTTAGGTTTAAGTTTTTAGGTTAATTGTTAGTTGTTTTTAAGAAAAAAGCAGTTTTAATTCATTAAATTACGAAGGCAACAACGAGGGAAGTCGCATGACGACCCAAGTTGTTGCCTTCTTTGTTTCTTATTACTTGAGCTATTTGTCTGAAAATCAACATTATCTGAAAATCAGCGTGGTGAGCCTGTCTTTATCAAACAACTCCTGAGCCACGGCCTGTATCTGTTCGGCAGTAATCTCATCCACCTGCTCGTAGAGTCGGTCTACATTCTTCTCCCAGCCATAGTGAAGGAAGCTCTTGCCGAAGTCGAGGGCAAAGTTCTCGCGGTTGTCGCAAGCCACGCCTACCTGTCCCTTTATCTGCTTCTTGGCGGCCTTGAGCTGCGCCTCGCTCAGCGGTTTCTGCATGAACTTATCCAGTTCCTTGCGAACCAGGCGGAGGCAGCGCTTCACGTCGTGCTCATCGCAGCCGAAATAAATGCTCCAAATGCCCGTATCGCCATAAGCCACCATCGTACTCTCTACGGTGTAAACCAGTCCGTTGTGCTCGCGCAGGGCTAGGTTCAGCTTGGCGTTCATTCCCGGTCCGCCCAGCATATTGTTGAGCAGATAGAGCGGCATTCTGCGGCTGTCGTTCACATCGTAGGCGCGGGTTCCAATCATCACATGAGCCTGATGCGTATTCTTCTGCATCACAATCGTCTGCCCGGCAATTCCATCTCCCACAGATGGATAATTTTTAGGTCCCACAGATTTCACAGATGACACAGATTTTTCTGTAGTAATAGAATTCTCATCCCCTGAAATCTGTGTAATCTGTGAAATCTGTGGGAGCTTTTCCTCAGCAAGCTTGCCCGAATCATCATCTGCGAGCGCCTTCCTGATAAGCTTCACCAGCTTCTTGAAGTCAATGTCTCCGTAAGCGAAGAATATCGCATTATCCGGCCGGTAAAGCTTTCTTGTAAAGCGCAGCGCATCTTCTGTCTTGAACGAGCGAACCTGCTCGGCTGTGCCCAGAATATTGTGGCCCAGCGGCGAACCCTTGAAGATGATATTTTCGAATTCATCATAAATCAGTTCGGCAGGAGAATCGTTGTAACTCTCTATTTCATCGCAGATTACCTCAACTTCCTTGTCGATTTCCGCTTGCGGATAAACCGAATGGAAAACGATGTCGGTGAGCAGATCTACGGCTCTTGCGATGTGCTCCTTGAGGATGGCGGAGTAATAAACCGTGCCTTCCTTGTTGGTGTAGGCGTTCAGGTCGCCTCCCACGCTCTCCAGACAGTTGAGAATGTGCCACGCCTTGCGGCGCTCTGTGCCCTTGAAAGTAACGTGCTCGCAGAAGTGGGCAAGTCCTTCTTCGCCCGGCTCCTCGTTTCGGGTGCCGGCGTTAATCTGGTAACCGCAATACACCACCTTGCTGTCTGAAGGCAGGTGGATGATGCGGAGTCCATTATCGAGTGTATAAGTATTGTATTTCATTTCAAGGTGCAAAGTTACACTGAAAATGTAATTTATCCAAAAAAATAGTCATTTATTTTGCATTATCGCCAAAAAGACTTATCTTTGCCACCAAAAAATAAAATATAGACAACAAAAACAATGCGCAAAGTAATAGGAATAGGAGAAACCGTGCTTGACATCATCTTCAAGGGCGGCAAGCCGATAGAGGCAGTACCGGGTGGCTCATCATTCAATGCAGTCATCTCGTTGGGGCGTGCGGGCGTAAATGCTTCGTTTATCAGCGAGGCGGGCAACGACCGCATAGGAGAGTATGTGATTCAGTTTTTGAGAGATAATGGGGTGAATGCTGACAATGTGAGCATCTTTCCGGAATCGAAGTCGCCGCTCTCGCTGGCTTTCCTCGACGAGAACAATAATGCCGACTACATTTTCTACAAGGATCATCCTCACGACCAGCTGGAGTTTGCCACACCGGAAATCAATCCTGGCGACATCGTGCTCTTCGGTTCGTTCTTCGCTCTGAATCCTGTGGTCCGTCCTCAGGTTGCCGGCTTCCTGGAGTATGCGAAGGAGCACGGCGCCATTCTTTATTACGACATCAACTTCCGTGCTTCTCATCAGAACGAAATCATGAAGATTACGCCTAATCTGATAGAGAACCTGGAGATGGCTGATTTCGTACGCGGAAGCCACGAGGACTTCGGAATCCTCTACAAGAAACCGGAGGCAGATAAGGTTTATAATGCCGAAATCAGTTTCTACTGCAAGAAGTTTATCTGCACCCAGGGCGCTGAGCCTGTAGAGGTGAGAGCCGAGAACGGCTTTGCCAAGAGTTATCCTTCGAAGAAGATGAAGCCGGTGAGCACTATCGGAGCCGGCGATAACTTCAACGCAGGCTTCGTGTTCGGACTGATCAAGGATGGAATCACCCGCGAGGACATCGACCGCGGCTTATCTGAGGCGCAATGGGACAGTCTCCTTGTTTCGGCGCAGGAATTCTCCACCGAATGCTGCAAGGACATCTACAATTATGTTTCGAAGGAATTCGGAGAAGCAAAGAAGAAGGAACTATAAAAATATAAAAGATATGACAGAAATTACAAACAAGATTTATTACGTAGGCGTTAACGACCGCAATAAGCATCGTTTTGAGGGCCTTTGGCCTTTGCCTAACGGAGTGAGCTACAACTCTTATATCATTGATGATGAGAAGGTAGCGCTGGTAGATACTGTAGAGGTTGATTTCTTCACCCAGTTCCTCGAGAATATTCACGAGGTGATTGGCGACCGCGAAATCGATTACCTCATCATCAACCACATGGAACCTGACCACAGCGGCTCCATCGCCCTCATCAAGAAATATTACCCTAACATCAAGATTGTGGGCAACAAGAAGACCCTGGGAATGCTCGAGGGCTTCTACGGCGTAACAGATGACGTGGTAGAGGTGAAGAATGGCGGAACCCTTTCATTGGGCAACCACGAGCTGAGTTTCGTTCTCATCCCTATGGTTCACTGGCCAGAGACCATGGTTACCCTGGATGCAAAGAACAAGGTGCTCTTCTCTGGTGATGCGTTCGGTTGCTTCGGTGCGCTGAACGGCGGAATCATCGATACGGAAATCAACTGCGAGACTTTCTGGCTGGAGATGGTTCGCTACTACTCAAATATTGTGGGTAAGTATGGAATCCCTGTTCAGAATGCGTTGAAGAAGTTGGCTGGCGTGGAGCTGGATTATATCTGCTCAACCCATGGTCCGGTTTGGCACGAGCATATTGAGAAGGTAATCGGCATGTATGATAAGATGTCGAAGTACGAGACGGAGCCGGGCCTCGTTATCTGCTACGGCACCATGTACGGCAACACCGAGCGCATGGCTGAAATCATCGCCCGTGCGGCAAGCAAGGCTGGCGTGAAGAACATCGTAATGTACAACATCTCGAAGACTCACCACAGCTACATCCTGCGCGACATCTTCCGCTACAAGGGTCTTATCGTGGGTGCTCCAACCTACAATGCCGGTCTTTATCACGAGATGGAGGTTCTCCTCTCCGAGCTTGCCAATAAGGACGTCAAGAACCACCTCCTCGGTTGGTATGGTTCTCATTGCTGGGCAAGCAAGGCTGTGGCTAAGATTCAGGAGTGGAACGACACCAAGCTCCACTACGAGCCAGTGGGCGAGCCGGTAGATATGAAGCAGGCGATTACTCCAGAGGTAAAGGCGCAGTGCGAGGCTCTGGGTAAGGCAATGGCTGAGAAGCTGCTGGCAAAATAAAGTTTAAGGGCGGAAGAACAGCTGGGGTTAACAGAGTTAACAGTTAACAGTTGTTTTTCCGCTCTTTCTTTTGTTTCTGAGTATTTCGTTTATAGGTTTCTATTCCTTCCTTAATATCAAAAATGTGCAAGTTTGCCACTTTTTGATATGAGAAATGTGCAAGTTTGCCGAAAAATCATATTAATGGGAATTTTCAACTATCGCCTTTAATTCTTCCAGGTTATCCACTACTTCTATCACATCTCGCCAATCGCCACGAATCATGCTTTTCTCTGCCATGTCATCCAATAGGGCGATGGTGGAGTTCCAGAAGCCTTTCATGTTGTAGAGAATCACCATTTTGTGATGGTAGCCGATGGTGTGGGCGGCAGCGATGGTGAAGATTTCATCCAGGGTGCCGACGCCGCCAGGAAGGGCTACGAAGATGTCGCTCTGGGCAAGCATCAGGTCCTTGCGGTCGCTGAGATTATCACACGGAATCTCGATGTCGAGATCAGGGAAGGTTCTGCCGCCTCGCTCTACAAGCGTAGGAACCACACCGATGGTTCTGCCGCCATTCGCCTTCACTGCATTGCCGATGCAATCCATCAGGCCGGAGTTACAGCCGCCGAAAACCAGGTCGTGGCCGTTCTCAGCCATCCACTTTCCCATCTCTTCTGTCATCGTGAAGAAGTCGGGGTCGATATTCTTATTTGCTGAACAAAAAACTGCTATTTTCATGTCTTATTTTTCTATTTGATGATGTTTTATCTGTTGTTTATGAATGTTTTATCCGTTATTTATAAATGTTTTAGGCAAAGGTACACAAAAAAATCGAGATTATTGGGCTCTTTTTGCGGATAATTTCTTAATTTTGCAAACAATAACTAATCTTATAAACAGGAAGAAAGATTTCTAACAAAACAAGACAAGAGAATGAAAAGGATTATCACATATAGTATCATCGCATTGTTGCAGGCGTCGGTGGCGCTTGCTCAGACCTCTGTGTCGCTTGCAAAAACCTCTTCGAAGCCGAAGCTTCAGAAGCGGGAGAAGTATGAATGGCAGGGAGAGATTCCTACCTATGTAGAAACGCTGAAGAAGGAACTGACCTATCCGATGGCTTGGGGCAACAGTCCGATTAAGAACTTCAAGAAGTGGAAGAAGGCGGCAAGGGCGAAGGTATTAGAATGCATGATGACGCCTCCGAAGGCGGCTGCGGCTTGGGATATGGAAGTTTTGGGCGAGGAGCAGAGAGACGGATATAAGGCGCAGAAAATCGCCTTCAATATCAATGCCTATTCCCGTATTACGGCTTATCTTCTGGTTCCGGACGGCAAGGGTCCCTTCCCAACGGTGAATGCGCTTCATGATCATGGCGCTCATCTCTTTATCGGAAAGGAGAAGATGATTCGCCCTTTCTTTACTCCTGAAGAGAAAGATGCTCCGGCGAAGCAGGCGCTCTGTCAGGAAATTCTGGATGATGCAGATGCGTGGGCAAAGCAACTTTACGATAATCAGTACGTGGGCGATTATCTGGCGAAACATGGTTACGTGGTCTTTTCGGCAGATGCTCCGATGTGGGGAGAAAGAGGCAGAAAGGAGGGCGTAGATAGAAACAAATACGACCTGATAGCCGGCAACATGATGATGCTGGGTAGAGACCTCTCTGCCTTCATGACTTACGATGATATTTCCAGTACCGAGTTCCTGGCTTCGCTGCCGATGGTAGATGCGAAGCGTATAGGATGCGTGGGCTGTTCGATGGGAGCCTATCGCTCGTGGATGCTTTCTGCCTTATCGGATAGAATCAAGGCGGGTGCTTCCATCTGCTGGATGATTACCACCGATGCGCAGCTTACCCGGAGATTCGGAAGAAAGGAGAATGGCGGTTTTGCGAATTGCATCCCCGGTCTTCGCCAATATCTCGACTATCCTCACATCGCCTCCCTTGCCTGTCCGAAGCCGATGCTCTTCATTAATGGAACAAAAGACAAGCTCTTCCCGGTGCCTGGCGTAAAGGATGCTTTCGCCGAAATGCACAAGGTTTGGAAGAGTCAGGGAGCAGATAATCTGCTGGATACGGAGCTTTGGGACATTCCTCATTCCTGCGGTTTGAAGGCACAGGAGAAAATGCTGGAGTTCTTGGATAGGAATCTGAAATAAGAAGTAGGTAGTTCTTTGGTTGAAGAACAGAGGAAGATATATTCTTAAAAGAGCAGAAAGTAACTGGATTCCAGTTTGCTTTCTGCTCTTTTCGATTTGTCTATTGCTTTTGAAGTGTCATAGTGTAAAGGGTATTATTTTATTGGAATCCATGAATGTGCTGACAATGTGGCTGTTCCATCTTTATGAAAAGTAATGTTTTCATTGTTTTATTATTTTACGAATTATACTTTATAATCAGAAAGACATACAGACATTTACACCAACTTTACCATCTGCATAGAAAGGTGTACTTATCGTATGAAAGTTAGAGTGATGGCATTTGGATTTAGTGAATACTTTCGGATAAAGCCAATATGCAAACTTTGTACTGATAATACCAATACAAGCTCCTGCAACAACATCATTGAGATAGTGGCGGTTATTGTAGATTCTTAAATATCCAGTAGTAGCTGCAATCAAATAGCCAGAATATCCTATCCACGGCGAAATATCTTTGTACTCTTGGTATAGAAATTCAGCTCCCATGAAGGCTGTTGCTGTATGTCCAGATGGGAATGAATTACGGGCATTGTTGTCAGGACGCTTTTCTTTAAAAGCATATTTCATGCCATTTACGATTATTCCCATGGTGGCATACGAAAAGGCAAGAATACCAGTTCTGTCCCAAAATTTATGCTTTCCGTCAATACCTAATAAGTTGAGACCATAGACGGCAAGCATGGGGGAGTACTGCATGTAATTGTCGATTTTTACCTTATGTTTCCCCTTGGCTGATAATTTGTCTTGTATGTTCTCACGTTGTTTGGTCAACCATCCGTTATGAACATAGAAGGCTGAGGTTCCAGTGAGGACAATGGGTACAACTAATGTTTTCAACTTGAGACGATGAGTGTTGTCTGAGACAACAGAATCTGATAGTGTTGTATGGTACAAGCTATCTTGTGCATGTACGGATACAACACCACCAAAGAGGAAGAGTATGGATACAACTCTCCCATCTAATGAATGGAGTCTTTTCATTTTGAAGCGCTAATTGGGCGAAAAACTATCTTAGCGGTGGAATCGTGGGATTTCTTAGGTGGACTATGGAAAAGATAAAATGGCGTGAACGGCAAATTATCTGATTCCAAGGCCCTGAGAAAGCCCACACATACCGATAAGTCCCGTCCACACCAAAGCGCAGACGTTTACAGACTTATTCTTTCGGTAGGTGTTTCTATGAAATTTCTCAGGTTTCAGGAATCAACCGAATAAATAGCAAACGCGATTTCTTATTATGTTATTAAAATGTATTTTCTTATGCTCTTTTATTTTTTAATATTTAATGTCTTGTAAGAAAGGATAGATGCATAGTCTTCCAATCTGTTGCAAAGATACAAAAACTTTTTGAATATCAAGAATGTTTTCTAAAAAAAATATTCTCAAGGAACCATATTGCCTAAACTTATTGTTGAATATGTGCGATAGATACTGATTAATTTATCTTAGATTTTTACTTTTTGCCTTTAAATCCCCCAAAAGTGTGTGTTTTTTTGAGATTTGGGGATTTTGACGACAAAATATTGTATCTTTGCACAGTTTATTTAACACACATTAATTTAACGGCTGTTACATTATGAAGTTTTATGATCGGAAAAAGGAGATAGAGATACTGCGCAGGAACTGGGAAAAATCGGCTAAGCATTCCCTTTTCACTGTGATGATAGGCAGAAGGCGTATCGGAAAGACGCTTCTCTTGCTCAAGACTGAGCAAGAGCAGAAGTGTTTTGCTTGTGTCTTTATTCCATTACTCCCGATTATGCAGCTTGGATAATCAAGCGCAGGGATTTTTTTAATTAGTGATTTTGAAATAACTAACTGAGAAAATACTAAAATTAAAAAGAGCGGAAGAAAAGCTGGGGTTAACAGAGTTAACAGTTAACAGCTGATTTTCCGTTCTTTCTTCTATAAATCTGTAAAAGTCTACTACGCTAACCCCTTAAAAAATGGCGTTAGCGTAGTGAACTTTTTGAGTATGCTGAATGCATTTTTACCACAACTCCTTAGGCGACAGGTCTTTATCCTTTCTACCCATCAGGTAGTAATCGGCAAGGAACTGGAGGTTTGCCTGCGTAATCTTCAAGCCTTCTTCCTTTACATACTGGCTTGTAAAGATGTTTGCGTCAGGAATCAGGTTGTTTTCTATCAGTTTGCAGACAATTTCGTAAGGGAATGGGAGACCATTGCCGCTGATAATGCCAAAGCTGTCGGTCTCTGCACGCTCCTGTACATAGTATGGGTTCTCTGGCGATGCGATGCAATGAGCCAGACCGAAACTGATGTTGATGCCTGTATACGGACTTCCGCTTAATATGATGCCCTTCTCGTATTTCTGAGGGAATCGGATGTCCTTTGGCAACTCGAATTCAATCTCCTTGAGGAATTCCTTCAGCGTCTTCACATCTTCCAGGAAGATGAACTTGTCTTCGTATCCCTTCGCTTTGAGCAGATTGTAGTCGTGAATCGCCTTCTCATGATCCACCTTTTCATATTGCTCTGTAGCCTTCTTTCTGAACTCCTCATCCTCCCAAAGCTTATGGGTAGGCATGTTCCTGCAAATCTTGCAGAGCCATTCGTAAGAAGTGAGCGCCAGAAGATTGTTTCTGCCGGCGATGGTCATTTCCATCTGCACAGAATAGGCGAGCGGTTCGGTGAGACCCTGAGGCGAGTTTGCCATCTGCTGGAGGGTAAACTGCAGGCGCTTCTGGTTGCCCACGTTGAAATAGCAGCCATAATGGAACCACGCCAGGGTGTCGCGACGGTGAATCTCATCCAACTCCTTGTTCTTCTCGATTTCCTCTTCGGTCGTTTCAGCGTTGCCCTCTATCTCAGGCATTTCGCTGAGATAAGTCAGAAGGCGCTCGTTTTCCGGGGCCGTTTCATACTCTCTGTCGAGGATGTTGTAGGCAAGTTTGGCAGCCAGTTCCAGGGTTCCGAAGAGGAAAGGAACGGCTTCCTGTACGAAACTGCTCTGCTGGTAATGGTGCCAGAGCAGGAACTTGACATCAGCGATGTTGATTTCCTCAGGGTCGTAAGCCGGGTCATCTTCGTTGAGCGTACTCTTGATGAATTCGCTTTCTTTCTCATAGAAAGGAATGTAGGTGCCGTAGCGCTGCTTGCATTCTTCCGTGAAAGTCTTCCAGATGCCTGTGCCCGAAATCACATCTTCGAAATAACCGGCAATGCTGAGTGCCAGCTGCTTGGCGTCATCCATATTCTTGAAGTTATGGGTGTAGCACGCCTCGTCAAGAGCGTGGTATATTTCGTTGGCGAGTTCTGTATAATACAGATCTGTTTCGTCTGCTTTTTCGTATGGATGCAAAGCAATCCATTCTTGGGTGAAAATAACTTTTTTCATATATTTCAAGTTTTCTTGGTTATCTGTTTGTTGTAACTTTCATGCAAAGGTAATAAAATATTGCAGAAATCTGCAAGAAACTCGCATTTTTTTCGTATCTTTGCACCCGAATTTAGGCAATCTTAATAAATGTGTGGGATTGCCGCAAGCGTTTCGGAAGGATTTTGCACCCTAATTCATGGCTGGGAGGGTGAATTCGGCCTTCCATTTTGATTATAATGAATTAAGGTTAAAAAGATTTGAAGACATTTGAAGAATTAGGCGTGAGCGAGGAGATTCGCCGTGCCATTGAGGAGATTGGATTTGAGAATCCAATGCCAGTTCAGGAAGAAGTAATCCCATATTTGCTTGGTAATAAGAACGACGTGATTGCGTTGGCGCAGACCGGTACGGGTAAGACTGCATCTTACGGTATTCCGGTTATCCAGAAAACTGATGCCAGCAGCAAGCAGACGCAGGCTATCATCCTCAGTCCTACACGTGAGCTCTGCCTCCAGATAGCAGACGATTTGAACAGTTTTGCCAAGTACATCGACGGTTTGCATATTGCCGCAGTTTATGGCGGTACCGACATCGGAAGCCAGATTCGCACCCTGAAGCATGGTGTGCAGATTATCGTGGCTACCCCTGGCCGTCTGCTCGATTTGATTAATCGTGGCGTGGCTCAGTTGGAGAACGTAAACAACGTGGTGCTTGATGAGGCTGACGAGATGCTGAACATGGGCTTCTCTGAGAGCATCAATGCCATCTTCGAGAACGTGCCTGAAGATAGAAACACCCTGCTCTTCTCGGCTACCATGAGCAAGGACATCGAGAAGATTGCCCTCAACTATCTGCACGACCACAAGGAAATCGTAGTGGGTTCGCGCAACGAGGGTGCTGAGCATGTAAACCACATCTACTATCTGGTAAATGCCAAGGACAAGTATCTCGCCCTGAAGCGCGTGGTGGATTTCTATCCACGCATCTTTGCGATTATCTTCTGCCGCACCAAGCTGGAGACTCAGGATATTGCAGATAAGTTGATTAAGGATGGTTATAATGCAGAGGCGCTGCACGGCGACTTGAGTCAGCAGCAGCGTGACCTCACCATGCAGAAGTTCCGCAACCATACCGTTCAGTTCCTGGTGGCTACTGATGTGGCTGCACGTGGTCTGGACGTAGATGATCTGACTCACGTTATCAACTACGGTTTGCCTGATGATGTGGCAAGCTACACCCACCGAAGCGGTCGTACGGGTCGTGCCGGCAAGAAGGGAACATCCATCTCTATCATTCATACCAGAGAGAAGTTCAAGGTTCGCCAGATTGAGAAGCAGATTGGCAAGGACTTTGTGGACGGCGTTTTGCCAACCCCAGAGGAAATCTGCAAGAAGCAGCTCTTCAAGACCATGGACGACATCATGAAGACCGATGTGGATGAGGATCAGATTGAACCATATATGGCTGAAATCAACCGCCAGTTTGAGTACATCGACAAGGAGGACATCATTAAGAAGATGGTGACCATCACCTTCGGTAAGTTCCTCGATTACTATAAGAACGCTCCTGAGATCATCAAGCCAGAAACAGGCAAGGGTTCCCGTGGCGGTGAAGGTCGCGGTAGTCGTGGCGAAGGCCGTGGCAAGGTTTCCAATGGTCGCAGAAAGCATGAGACCGAGGCTGGTTTCAAGAGATTGTTCATCAATCTGGGTAAGGCAGATGGTTTCTATCCGGGTGAAATCATGCAGTATCTGAACAAGCACGTGAAGGGTCGCCAGGAGGTGGGTCACATCGACCTGCTGAGTAAGTTTGCTTACATCGAGGTGCCTGAGGAGGATGCGAAGCGCGTGATGAAGGCTTTGAACGGTACTGAGTACAAGGGCAGAACCGTGAGATGTAATGATGCTGATGAGGAAGGTCATGGCAGAGCAGCCCGTGGCGGCCGCAGTTCTGAGGGCAGAGGCGGCCGTGGTTCTGAAAGAGGCGGACGCAGCTCGGAAGGTCGTGGTCGCAGAGGTTCTTCTGATGATTCTCGCGATTCCCGTGGAAAGGGCGGACGTGGAAGCCGTGGTGAATCTCGTGGCGGAAGAAAGTCTCGCCCTCAGGAGGATACAGGCGATTGGCGCCAGTTCTTCCAGAACAACGACAACGTGAAGTTCAAGGGCGAGGAGCCAAACTTCGAGGAAGAAGGTTGGGCTCGTCGCAGACCTAAGAAGAAGTAATCTTAGGAAAGAGAGCAAGGAAAATAGATGAAAGTCAGTAGTTAAAGGTAGACTTTTTGAATTTAGAATAAGGTAAAAGCCTGCATCTAAAGGGGATGATTTTCCCGTTTGATGCAGGCTTTGTTTTTGTGTGTGATACAGTTTTTATATATATGTCCACCCGAACCTTTTGGTAAGCTCAGTGAAAAGCCCTTTGTCTTTTGTCGGGATATTTACTGTGATGCTTTCTTTTCCTGATTTATCAAGGAAATAGCCTTCGGCAGGCAATCGATCTTCTGATATGTCATGTGCTGCTTCTTGATGGAGAAAGAATTTATTATCATCATAGGTTACGTAGAAATATTCTTTGTTATCCTCTGGTGTGAGGAGTGTGAGGAACAAACTGCGTAAATCTTTCTTCCCTTATTAAAATCATTTAGCTTTTGGAGGAAATCTTGATTGCTGTACATTTGCATTGAGGAAAATCCTCATACAAGAGATAGAGGTACAATGTGTCGAAACAATCCCTAGCCGTCAATAATTGAGGATTGTCGTAGTATTCCAAGATGCTATCTACCTTTAACATGGATTGTTTCTTGTTCATAATTCTATAATTTCAACATTGTTTACATTGAATGATTTACTTTTCCACCAAGAATAGCGGGATTTCTTGAAAGTTTTCTTAATCTTCCCATCTTGTTCTTGTAAATGTAGTTCTGCAATGTTTGCTTTCTTGAATTTGGGAAGTTTGAGCAAATTCTTGGCATCGTTTAATTCAGAGAAAACAGACACCGCTCTAACAATACATTCGTCAATCCCTTCTCCCTTGACTTGTTTGTCTGGTGCAAGAAGCCTTTGTGAGAAAATGTCATGAGATTCAGCAGGTTTTTCATGTGAAACTCTGTAATAAATGCCCTTGCAATCAACTGCGTTTAATGGAGGGCAACTTGGTGGAAGTTCTTCAAACCATTCCATAATTTATATTTTATTTTGAATGCAAATATATGCTTTTTGTATGAGAAAACAAAATTTTAGGGTGAAAAAGATAAATTTTCAGCTAAATATGTTGTGGATAAAGAAAGTTTTTGTATTTTTGCAATGTCTAAAAGTAATAATCCTGTTATGGATGGAGGCTTGGACACTACTTAAGGGAAGCGTCATAGATGCTTGTTTTTGGCGAATTGGAACCTAGGAAATTTCATTGCTAGTCAAGAACAATGTTGATGTGCCGTCTAAGGATAGATTGTATCTATATCCGGAGTGTGCAGAGGGGAAAACTCCCTCAAGCACACTTTTGGATTGTGTACTATATTCTTTGTGGGCGTTCATCGGGTTGTTTACTAGCAAGGGTTTATCCTAGGACCTCAATTCGAAAACAACTTGTATGGATGCCCACGTTTTTCTTTAGTGGTATACATATTTTATAAAAGGGTCTTAGTTGGGCAGCTTTTGACCACAGTTTTTTTTATAATCATGAAGAGCAGATTTGTTTATTTTTTAGTAGCATTAATGATGGTCTCTTTTACAGCATGTTCTAGTGATGACCCTTTGATTCCAAGCATTACTGTTCCTGTTGGGACAGAGAACTATTTTGGGAAGAACATTGATTTTGATTCTTCCGCAGGAGAGAAAAGCATTACTTTTAATGCCAATATGGATTGGAAAGTTGAGGCTCCTCAAGGTATTGATTGGTGTAAAGTGTCACCTCAGGCAGGTAGCGCAGGAACTCAAAAAGTAACAATCAGCGTCACAGATAATGACACTTATGATGATCGTAGTGCAGTTTTGCGTTTCTCTGTAGGAGATTCTACAAAGACAATAATTGTAAATCAAAAACAACTAGATGCGTTGACATTGACTGCAGATAAATTTGAAGTGCCTCAAGAGGGAGGAAGTATTGATGTGGAGGTTAAATCTAATATAGATTTCACATATACTATTCCTGAAGAGTTTCAATCTTGGATTCATGCATCTTCTTCTCGTGGAACTAGAGCTTTGACCTCTCATCATTTGTCATTTGCAATTGATGCAAGTGAGGAATATGAAAAGCGCGAAGGTCAGATTGTTGTTAAGAGTGCTAATAAGGAAGAAATCGTTCACATTTACCAAGGAGGTGGCGGTCTTTTGACATTGACTTCAAATAACATCTCTGTAGGTAGTGAAGGTGGAACTGCGGAAATCGTAGTAAATAGTAATTTCGACTTTGAAATTGAAATGCCTAATGTAGATTGGTTGCAAAAAGTAGATGCTTCGATGACTAGAGCCGTATCTTCTCATGTTGTGAAATTTAATGTAGCCGAGAATAAAACCGTTACAGAAAGAAGTGCAACTGTGAGAATTTTCGATAAAAATAGTAGTTTGTCAGAAGAGGTGAAAATTACCCAAGAAAAGGGTGTCGCGATAAAATTTGCTTATTCTACAATTGATTTGTTGGAGGGTGAGGCAGAGAAATTGAAATATACTAATAATTTGAATGATAAGAACGTAACATTTGCAAGTTCTAATACCGAGGTCGCCACAGTAAGCGAAGATGGTACTGTTAATGCCGTGTCAAAGGGTAATGCGACAATAACAATAACTTCAGCCGATGGTAATTATTGTGACAAGTGTGAAATTACCGTGAAGGATATTACCGATTATTTAGATGCGTCTTGTGTTGGACTTAACGGCGTTACAATTAATGGCTTAGTCCAAGCTGGAAGTAAGATGAATTGGTCTCTCAAAAATAATAGCAAGTTTGATGTCATACTGAAATCATTACAATTAGTTGATGGTGTAACAGGAAATGCAGGTAATGAGATGGCTGTAAATGACAATGTTCCTGCAGGTCAAGGAGTAATGTATACTGTGACAATTGGACGTTTAGGTATTTATGCTCCAGTAACATGTAGATTTAAGGTTGAATATAAAAATAAAACATATACCGTAAGAGCGATTTATAAGAGCAGTTTATGGTAAGGAAAAGATAAAAGTTTAATGCTAGCCTGCATCAAAAAGGGGATGATACTCTCTGTTTGATGCAGGCTTTTTAAAGTTTTAGTTCTTTTATAGATTTTCAATCCTTTTAGGGTGAAGCCCAATCCTTCACCCCTCGGAAACCGATAAATGCTAGGCTTTTCGGTGATGTGGTGAAGGATGAAGGGATTTTTGTAATATAGTGTTTGGCTCTTCTCAAGATAGAATACGTAAAATATATCTATCCTTTTAATGGTTGTCTGGTGTTCCGATAAATTAAAAATTTAAAGAAACACGATTTTGCGGTAAAAATACAGCAATTTCTTTGGTAAATTGCGGTGTTTTTACCGCAATTTTTGTATATTTGCAGCCGTAAGCATCAAATTTAATGATCTTAATACGCATTTTAACCCTAAAAATATTCTGTAATACGTAAATGAAGAAATCTATTCTTATCGCTTGTCTGGGACTGGTAAGTCTGGGCTTGCAAGCACAGAGCATTTCGCTCGCTGGTGAATGGAATGTAGAGTTGGGAAAGAGCGGTAGTGCTTTTGCCAAGAGTAAGCGTGCCTCGCAGGGTGAGGTGAAGCGTGCCATCCTTCCCGGTACCATCGATACGAACCATCTGGGATTCGCTCCGAAAGATACGATGGAGACAACGCATCTTACGAGGCTCTATGCCTATAAGGGAGCTGCCAGATATTCCAGAACCATCAATATTCCGAAGGATTGGAAGAAGAAACCGGTAGAACTCTTCCTGGAACGTACCCGACCAACCTGGGTGTATGTGGATGGAGAACTGGTGGATTCCTGCAACTTCATCTCTACTCCCCAGCGCTATCTTCTGCCAAAGAAGGTGAAGCCGGGCAAGCATCTTCTTGAAATTGTGGTGGATAATGGAAGAGGTGTGCCTGAGCAGGTTTACGGCTCCAGCCATGCTTATACAGAAGATACGCAGACCAACTGGAATGGAATTATCGGAAGGATAGAACTCCAGCTAGCCAGCTCTGTAGAGAGCAAATCTGCAGAAACTCTAACAGGAGCAATCCCTAGCCGTTCTGTAGCTTCTCCTTCCGCCCTTCAGATGCCTGATTTCGCCAAGGATTTTCATATTGAGGGCGCTCACTTCTACGCCAATGGTCATAGGATATTTCTTCGTGGCAAGCACGATGCGGCTGTATGGCCGCTGACGGGACATGTGGAAATGAGCGTGGAAGGCTGGATGAAATATCTCGGAACCTGCAAGGAGTATGGAATCAATCATGTGCGCTTTCATTCCTGGTGCCCACCGGAGGCGGCTTTCGTGGCAGCGGACAGTCTGGGAATCTATCTCCAGCCGGAGCTTCCTTTCTGGGGTTCTTTCGATAAGAAGGATGAAAGGCTGATGGCGTTCCTGCATCAGGAAGGCGAGAATATCCTCAGAGAATATGGTCATCATCCTTCTTTCAGAATGATGGCGCTGGGTAATGAACTCTGGGGCGACATCGACAAGATGAAGGAGTTTGTGGATGATTTCCGCAAGATTGCGCCCGATAAATACTATACCTTTGGAAGCAATTACTATCTCGGTTATCAGGGAATAAAAGAAGGAATGGATTACTTCACCACTTGCCGAATCGGAGGCGAGGGATGGGGCAAATACAATACTCATACCCGTGGTTCTTTCTCGTTTGCCGATGCCTACGATGGCGGAATGCTCAATCATTTCCATCCTAATTCTACGATGAATTTTGATGAGGCTTGCGATAAGGCCGGAATCCCAATCATCTCTCACGAAACAGGCCAGTTTCAGACCTATCCTGATTATCGGGAGATGAAGAAATACACCGGAGTGCTTCATCCTTATAACTTCGAAGTGTTCCGCCGTCGCCTGGCTGCAGCCGGAATGCTCTCGCAGGCAGATGATTTCCACAAGGCTTCGGGCTTATGGAGCGTGAAACTCTATAAAGCCGATATAGAGATGGATTTGAGAACCCGGAATATGGCGGGCTTCCAACTGCTCGATATTCAGGATTATCCCGGTCAGGGAAGTGCTTTCGTAGGCATCCTGGATGCGTTTATGGAGAGTAAGGGAATCACTACGCCCGAGGAATGGCGCCAGTGGTGTTCGCCAGTGGTTCCTCTGCTGGAAATGAAGAAGTTCTGCTTCGTGGATGGCGAGAAGATTCAGGCTAAGGTAAATGTAGCCAATTATGGCGGTTCTTCGCTGAAGGGCAAGAAACTGAAATGGCATCTGGCTGCCGAGAACGGATTGTTCTGTATGGATGATGGAACTTTCAGCACCAAGGATGGTGAAGTGAGAAAGAATGTGGGCGACTTGATGGCTGAGGATGAGGGAGTATTGAACATCTTTTCATACGATGAAGGTTTGGTGGAAGTGGGTGAACTGAATGGTGTCTTCCACGTACAGAAACCTACCAAGCTGCTTCTTACATTAAACATTGAAGGAACAGAGGCGAGAAACTCGTACGAACTTTGGGCTTATCCGAAGAAGACTTTGGAAAAGAAGGGCGTTATCATAGCCAAGGATTTGAATGATGAAGTGGTGAAAGTCTTGGAAAAGGGTGGAAAGGTACTTTGGATGCCTACGGCTTCCAGTCATTTTGTGGCTGCCGATGATACGCTTTCGCAGGCAGATAATGCTACGCCTTATACTGTTGGCGGACTCTTCCAGACCGATTACTGGAACTATCGCATGTTCAAGACCATCTGCGAGAACAACAAGAAGAAGGTTTCTCCAGGAACCCTGGGCATTCTGACGAATCCGGAACATCCGATATTCAAGGGGTTCCCTACGGAGATGCACACCAACTGGCAGTGGTTCCCTGTCATCAAGAAATCGCATCCGCTGGTGCTTGACAACTTCGCCAAGGATTATCGCCCGATTGTTCAGGTGATAGATAATATTGAGCGGAATCATAAGCTGGGTTTGGTGATGGAATGGAAGGTGGGAGCCGGAAAGCTTCTCGTCTGCATGAGCGATTTGGAGAAGGCAGCCAAATATCCGGAAGGCAAGGCTTTCTATCAGAGTGTAATTGATTACATGCGCTCTGCCGATTTCAATCCATCTGCAGAAATATCGGTGGATGAATTGAAGAAAAAACTCGCCGAGAAGCCTCGTCAGGTTTCCTTGAAAGAACTGAATAATATCTCGCAATATTAATAGAAATTCTGTAAGTTGCGAATCTGTAAGATAAAAATAAACTGAAAATCAGCAAGATAACAAGAATAGAAAGACTAAATAAAATAAGAGCGGAAAGCCAGGAGTTAACAGGTTAACAGTTAACAGCTGATTTTCCGCTCTTTTTATATCATCCTAAGACTAATCTTTACCCCAGGATAAACTTTATATCCTCTCTGTTGATTCAGAGATAGGATTTAGTTTGCATTAATCTCCTTTAAGAGTCTGTCTGCGTGACCCCACTTGTCCATCAGGTAGAGCACATAGCGAATATCTACACCGATGCAGCGAGCCAGGCGCTTGTCGAAGTTGATGTCAGAGCTGAGGCTGTCCCAGTTGCCATCGAAGGCAAGACCAATCAACTCACCCTTGCCGTTGAACATAGGGCTACCAGAGTTACCGCCGGTAATATCGTTATTGGTGAGGAAGCAGAGCTGCATCTTGCCCGTCGTCTTGTCCTGGTACTTGCCGAAATCCTTCTCAGAGAGAAGCTCGTGCATGATAGGCTCAGCGTAGTAATCGATAACCTTATCGCCCTTCTTCATCTTCTCAACGATGCTCTCGGCTGTGGTGTAATAACCAGATGGCTTGCCACCGAGGTCGAAACCGCCTACCTGACCATAGCTCAATCGCATGGTGAAGTTTGCGTCGCTGTAGTGAGGCATGTCTTCCTCCATACGGAGCTTGGCAGCGCAGAGATACTTCTCCTGCTCGGCGATGCTGTCGTTGATGCTGCCCATCTGAGCAGCGAAATCACCATATACATCGTTCAGATCCATACCGAAGCTTACGCCTGGATCCTTCTCATATCCCTTCTTGTTGAAATAGAGCTTGGCGCCCTTCTTCATGATGAGCGACTTCTCCCAGAGATAATCCACATACTTGGCGTAGTTGCCGCCAAACTCAGCGTCGATGGTCTTGTAGAACTTAGGCAACCATTTGCTGTCTACGTGCTCCTTGTAGTTCTTCAAGAGGGTAGCGAGTACCTCTTTATCGAGCGCCATATCCCATTCTGCAGAGTTATCTTCAAACTCATGATACTGCTTCTTCTTGTTCTTCTCAGGACCCTTCACCTCCATATTGGTCTGGAGCTTGATGGCACGGGTAGAGAACTCGATGTTGCTTCTTCTGGTGAAAGATTCAGAGAAGTTGGTCCAGGCGTATTTCACGTCTGCGCTCTCCTTGTAAAGCTTGGCGAGCTTGTCGAAATCTACCTTGTGGGCGAGATCGTTGGCAGCCTTGGCTGTATCCTGCCAAGCACGGAGACGGGTCTCGTACTCACGCTTCAGATTAACGATGCCGATAGAGTCAATACACTTGTTCATACCGATGGCATTCTTCCAGTAGTTGGAAGAGCTGGCGTACTTGCTGTCGTACTTGATGCGGACAGCCTCGTCGGCACGCATGTGCTTCTGCATTACTTCCTGCTTTACGCCACGAACCTGGGCACGAGGAGCATTCTCTGCATCGCGCATGGTCTGGATTCCGTAGCTTGAAAGATAGCGCTCTGTGCTGCCTGGGTAACCCATGGTCATCGCATAGTCACCATCCTTGTAACCCTGGAGAGAAACCTGAGCCCAACGCTTAGGGTGATAAGGCACATTATCCTTGCTGTAGGCAGCAGGACCATTGGTTTTAGGGTCAGCATAGATGCGGAATACAGAGAAGTCGCAGGTCTGGCGAGGCCACATCCAGTTGTCTGTATCGCCACCAAATTTACCCATAGACTTTGGTACGGTGAAAACCAGACGCAGGTCGGTGAAGTCGCGATAGGTAGTAGCGTACCACTTGTTGCCCTCGTAGAAAGGCTGAACGGTGATATGGAGGGTAGAATCGTTCTTCTTCGCCTCTTGGGTCATCTCGTTCTCCAGAGAATCGATGAGTTCATCGCGCTTTTTGTTGTCGAGTTTCTCATATCCGAGGCTCATCACCTTATCGGTTACATCCTTCTGTTCAACCATAAAGCTTACGAACATATTCTCGTTAGGCAATTCCTCTGCGTAAGATTTTGCAAAGAAACCGTTGAGCATATAGTCGTGCTCCACGGTAGAGTGGCTTCTGATAGCCTCGAAACCGCAATGGTGGTTGGTAAATACCAAACCGTCTGGAGAAACGACTACGCCTGAGCAATAGCCAGAGAAGTTAACCACAGCATTCTTCAAGGCATTCTCGCCGTTGTAGAGCTGGTCGTAAGTCATACTGAAGCCTTCGCGCTGCATCATTTCATACACAGCGTTAGGCAAGTTGTAAATCGTCCACATTCCCTCGTCGGCGTGAGCGGTATTGATTCCGCAGAACGCCATGATAGAGGCGATAAGGACCGTTGCTTTTTTCTTCATTACTTGTTTTTGTTTTCTATTTTTATTATGATGTTATTTATTCTTTTTCTCATATCCTTCTTTCCAAGTCTTTGCCTGTTCTGTCATTCGATATTGCTGGCGTGGATGTCTTGGGGTGTTTGGGTATTTCCTTTCAATAGCTTTTTCTGAGAGGGCAGCGTTTAAATATAGTTCACTAAAACTTTTTCTGTCCTTTAGTCCGATTGCACCCATAATTTCCGCAGATGTCATATATTCATCGTTAAAGGATAGAATAAGAGTCTCCACATGTTGACTGAACTTGTGGGGTACTTGTGGGGTACTTGAGGATAGCTTGCGGGGTACTTGTGGGGTACCTATTCTTGGCTGCTCTTTCCAATCATCAGTCGGCCGGATATGCAAATCGTCTTGCTCTGATAGTAAGAGTTAATCAGTTTTCTAGTTTCATCCAGAGTGATTTCTCCTTCGATGTTTCGTTTAGCCACATCTACGAGATACGCCGACGGTTGCAGCCCATCTACAGCCTGCAATCCGATAGCCGTCTTCCAGTTCTCGGCGCTTTCCTTCTGCGAAGGTTCTCCTTGTCGAAGATATTCATCGAAGGATGCGAACTCGTTGATATTATCTTTATTCATAGATGTAATGCTTGATATTTAACTTTGTGATTTTGACTCCCTTGCAAGCCGTTGTTCCCGCAAGCGCTTGAATTGAGCTAAGCACTCCTCCAGCGAAAGCGGATGCTCTCGCCAATAAGCCATGCTCTTTTGCATCTGGGCATTGACTTTCTTGTGATAATCGTTCAGTTGTATCTCCATCCATTTATGTATTATATTGTTAGAATATTACGTTTGCAAAGTTACGACTATTTCCCGAAACTTCCAAGGCTTCGCTTGATTTTCTTCATAATTTGCCTTTTTGCCGATAACATTCCTGGTGATAGAACCTCCTGCTCCAGCATATCCAGAGCCATTCTTAACTCTTCGAGGAGTTCGGGATAGTACTTCATCTGCTCGTAGGCGAGCTTCATGCAGTAGCAGCGGATGGCGTAGGGTTGTGAACAGGCGGTAATCTTGGCGATGCAGAAATCGATGAAATCAGAACGGAGTGATTCTTCTTCGAAAGGCTGACGGAGAAGAAGATGGAGCATCAGGCGGCGCTTGGTCTCATTTTTCTCTACGAGAACTCGGTCTATTAAGTCATCGTGCTTGGCATAGAGCCACTCGTTGTTCTGCATGTCGAAATGAGTGAATACCCACAGGGCATTGGTGGCAACTCGCTCATCTTCATCAAATATTAGTTGATAAAGCTCAGCTTTCTTGCGGTTATTACCATGGGTAAGAATACAAATCTCATAGATGTCATCCATGCAAAGTTTCTTATTCAGTTTCTTTCTCATGTTTCTATGGCTTATTTGATGATGAAACTCTTCTCTACCTTGTGTTTAACAAATTCTCTAACTGCGAATAGTGGTACATTTTCCATCCATTCTTGGTCTTGGAAACCTCGCATGGAGAAACGGATACCTTTGAGATGATAGGAGGCAAAATCGTGAGTGATAAATGCTGCGAGTGATTTTGCCTTTACATTCTCCTCTGCCTTTACTTCTATTGGTAAGATTTCGCTGCCGGCTTGTACTATGAAATCAATTTCTTGGGTAGAGCTTGGCTTACTGTAATAATATATGGGTAAGTAAGGAAGAGATTTCAGCTGTTGAAGCACGAAATTCTCAGTAAACGCCCCCTTGTATTCGCTAAACACGTTGTTGCCAATGAGAATCTGGTCAGGTTGTGCCATTGTGAGTGCTCCCAACAAACCTACATCAAGCACATATAATTTGAAAGCATCCATGTCTGCATAGAATTTTAATGGAGATTTGGCATCTCTTGTTCTTTCTACCTTATGGACTAGTCCTGCGTCAGTGAGCCATTGTATTGCAATCTCGAAATCTTTAGCCCTAGCTCCTTTTCTTATTGCACCATAGATGAACTTCTTGTTCTCGCGAGCCAGTTGGGCTGGGATTGATTGCCATACCATTCTTACTCTTTGTGTCTGTTCTTCGGTGTGTTTGCTGATATCAGCCTCGTATGCATTCAAGATGTTTTGCTGAATTTGCCTTACTTGCATTGGGTTGTGATTTTGTGTAAATTCCAATACTGCTTCGGGCATACCTCCAACAAAGTAGTATCGTCGAAGGTATTCTATGAATTTTGGAGCGAGGCTGTTGATAAGTTCCTTATCTCCGCTTTGCAATAAATCCAAAAGTTGTTTCTCTCCATTGGCAAGTAGAAATTCCTCATAAGTCATGGGGTAGAGGTGCATGATGTCAACTTTACCGACAGGGAAGGATTCTCCTTTCATGTTCATGACACCGAGCAATGATCCTGCTACGATGATAT
Source organism: Segatella copri (assembly GCA_021615735.1). GTDB lineage: Bacteria > Bacteroidota > Bacteroidia > Bacteroidales > Bacteroidaceae > Prevotella > Prevotella copri_Q. The sequence continues at coordinate 46,252 of JAJWFY010000021.1, forward strand.
GCAATTCTGGCTTGTCTTCACAGAAATATTTCAGCGAGGACAAAACAGGTGGAATCTCTTGTATCTCATCGAGAAATACAAGGGTCTTGCCAGGAGTGATGTCTTGGTGTGCATAAGCAGCAAGGCCGATGGAAAGTCTTTCTGCATTTGCGTCACCTTGAAAAAGTTGAGCAATGCTTTTGTTTTTGTAACAGTTGATGTAAACCATATTCTCAAATTCGTTGTCTCCAAACTCTTTGATAATATAGGTCTTGCCAACTTGTCTTGCTCCATACATGATGAGAGGCTTCCTGTTGCTGGATAATTTCCAGTCTTTCAGATGGTTGTATATGAATCTTTTCATGTTTGCTACACTTTTGTGAGGGAATGATATTTGTGTCTGTACATTTTTGTGAGGGAATAATGCCTTATTACCAACACTTTTGTGAGGGAATATTGCTGCAAAGATACTGATTTCTTTTGAAAAACCACAAAAAACGTCCTTAAAAATGTGTAAAACCACAAAAGGTCGTCCTTAAAAGTGTGATATTTTACAACAAGTCGAACTAAAAAGTGCAAAAACAGCTGATATGCAAGTGCGCATACCAGCTGCTTTCTTAGTATGCTCGGCAGACCTGCTGACTGCCGTGAGCAGACCTGCTGACTAGGCTCAGCAGAGCTGTTGAGCCTAGTGGCAACTTTCCAGAAGCAGTCTCCTTGAACTCCATATTCTATCTCTTTGAACCTGATCAGACGCCTTCTTTCACTTGCGCAGTCATATTCTTCAGCTTACGGAGCCGTATCCTTCGGTTAACGGAGCCGTATCCTTCAGCTTGCATAGTCATATCCTTCAAAATACTCAGTCGTCTCGTTTCGTTCACTCAGCCGTTTGCTTTAGCTCTTACAGGGCGCCTTGCTGGCTGCTATTATATCCTGAGTATTGCTCGGGACCAGGAACATTGGGTCCTTTTGTCTATTCTTGAACCGCATGCGAAGGTTCTGTATAATATAAACAAAAGAAGTCCGTGGACTTACACATTGTCCACGGACTTCTTGGAATATAATCTCATTGATTGGAATCTCTTACTTTCTAAAGTATTTTCCCACCACTGGCAGACTCTTCAATGGAAAATCCTTCTTCACGAGATAAGCAGCGAAGATGAGGATGAGCACCGTGTTGATGAGGCAGGCAATTCCACTGGAGAAATATTTGTTTGCTTCGGTCATTCCTACGAAGAGGAAGAGGGCGAGAACCACATAGATCATCATCTCCTTCACCGGATAGTTGATAGGATACTTCTTCTGACCCACAAAATAGGAGAGAAGCATCGCCGTTCCATATCCTGCAAAACCAGCCCAGGCACAGGCGATGTAACCATAGATAGGTACGAAGATAACGTTGATGGCAATCAATACCGCACAACCGATGCCCGAGAAGTAAGCACCCCAGATGGTCTTGTCGATGAGCTTGTACCAGAAACTGAGGTTAAAGTAAACTCCCATCATGATTTCGGCAGCCATTACGATAGGCACTACCTTCAAACCATCCCAGTAGTCGCGACCGATGATGTGGCGCAATACATCCAGATAACCTACCACCACCAGGAAAGCCAAGAGGGTGAAGATGACGAAATACTTCATCGCCGAAGCGTAAGTCTGTCGGTTGTCCTTATCCTTTGCCTTGCCGAATACGAATGGCTCGTAAGCATAGCGGAAAGCCTGGGTAATCATCGCCATGATCATCGCAATCTTGCTGGCTGCTCCGTAGATTCCGAGCTGTGCATGCGCATCCCCCTTCTCATAGATGTAAGGGAAGAGAATCTTGTCGGCTGTCTGGTTCAGAATACCGGCAATACCGAGCACGAGGATAGGCCAGCTGTAGCCCAGCATCTTCCTGACGAGCACCTTACATTCGCTCCAGGAGCATTTCTCGCCCATGAATCCTTCCTTCAGTTCCTTGTAGAAACAGAAGGTGATGGAGGCGGTGCAAACCAGGTTGATGTAGAAAGCATAACCCACATCGTGACCATCCATGA
>JAJWFY010000022.1:0-48202 GCA_021615735.1 Segatella copri
AGTCTCAATATATAGAGGGTTACCTCTTCTGAGATTTTATCCGGACACTAGTGATGCTCTTTACTAAAAACATATTTTTCTTCAGTTGGGGTTTCCACAGAATAATAAGCATTCCACGAGTTATTTTCACAATATTTATTGAATTGCACAACAAATATAAATCTCAACTCTTGCTCGCTGATGCGAGTTTCACTATCACGATATTGCTCACTGTATTTGGGGAAGATAATTCTTGATTGCGATTCACAAAAATCTTTATGATTTCCATCCCCTTCTCTTTGCGTATGATACACTTTTTGGATAACATCAAAAGTGTCTTTAATAATTTTTTCTATACGTTCTTTGTCTGTCATAATTATGAAGTTTATAATTCAGCCCCAGCCTCCTTATGGATGCAGATGACCTCCTTGGGTTTAACAATATCTATAACTTTCTTGATGCACTCTCTCGAAGCATGTCCTGAGGTATGAATATCCACCACATTGGGATACAACTTCAACTAAGGTTACTAATCTCACAGAATCCTCATGGCAAGAGCCTATTCCCCACGTTACAGTTTCAAAGGACTTGCTTACCAGATGCAAACTTTCCATATCTGTCATTTGCAATTCATGGCCAGTTGGCTGGAAGACAAGAAAGAGTACACGAGCTATCTTACGCCCCACGCACAAGGATTCGAGTTTATCTTGCGTCATTTTGCAAACCAATTTATACGGCTTATTCCATAAATCAAACTCCTCACAATCAAAGGCTACAAGTTTGCCTTTTGTAAGAAAGAAGGGCTCCAAGTCATCATTATCAATGCTTACCACCATATGGGTCTGATAAAACTCCCTCACCAGACCCTTTATTATTTCAATATTGCTTATCATTGATTTTACTTCAATACTCTTCGTATGATGACTCTCGTATTCTCCAATTTCAGCATCGGCTGAGACATATAGGTGGTAAACTCACATCCTTGCTCCTTCATCCAGTTCACTACCTCATTTCTAACCTCGTTGTCATAGCAAATGGTGAGACCTAAAGGAAGAGTTACTTGAAAATCTTTTGGTTCGATTTCCTTGCCTGTCACCATTGGGTTGCTAGGTTCAAGCCCAAGGCTGTATGCCACATAGCTGCCTGCCAATATTCCCTTGGAAGGCTCAGCACTGTATCCTAACTGCTCTTTTACTTTATCCATTACATCTCTCAATGTCATTAGGTCCTTAGCAATACCCAAGTTTGCAAATACCAGCAACTCCTCTTTTATTCGGGTTTCGATTTCAGGTGTCAAGGAATCGAATTTCTGCTTTGCACCAAACATAGTTTGGAATGTCAACGACTCGTTGAGTGTTCTCTGTTGCAGTTGCACCTTGCGTTTCTGTTCTTTGTTCATTGTTCATTATGTATTTTAAGTTCTATAATATCATAAGAAGCATCTTTTTCATGTGCTCCTTATATTTCTATAATACGATAATCCCAATGTAAAAATTTTCAAAAAGTCTCTATTTCTGCACACTTTCGCAAGAAATGAGCAAGTATTTTACAAAGTTTAACTATAATGATTAGGGGCGTTTTCCGGTCATTAAGGATTTCCGGTTATTCAAGATGACCCAAGTTGTCCCTCAATGCCTCTCTAGCTTATAAATAAGGTTAAATCAAGTTCGCCCTGCAAACAAAATCCATCCATATAATCACTTTTCTGAATATTTTTTGTATTTTTGCAGCATCGGGGCATGGATGGGAATGAAAGTCTGGCACCATAAGACAATGCACAAGAAATTCAAATTAAAGAACGAAGCATATGAGTAATACAATGAATGGGATTTATTGGAAGGGCATTAAGCAACGGATAGGGAGATTCTTTGAGAAGGTGCACGAATGTATACTTATCTTTACCGACTGGCTGGGGTAAGCACACATAATAAATAGACAGCAAAACATTGATATAAACTGATGGAAACAGAAAGAATTTTACTTCGCTATTGGCAGGAATCAGATGCAGAGGCACTCTTCAAGTACGCCTCCGACCCTGACGTAGGACCACGTGCTGGATGGCCGGCGCATAAGTCTGTAGAAGAAAGTCGGGAGATAATCCGGACTTTCTTCCATAATGAAACGACTTGGGCGATTGTGTTGAAAGAAACTGGCGAGGCAATCGGCTGCATCGGCTACTACACCCATGAAAACAGCAACATCCCTATCGGAGAAAACGACTGCGAGGTGGGCTACTGGGTAGGAAAGCCTTATTGGAACAAGGGAATCTGCACCGAAGCCTTGAAGCTGATGCTCGACTACTGCATCCACGAGAAGCAGTTCAAAAACATCTGGGCAGACCACTTCACCGGAAATCCTGCATCAGGAAGAGTCATGGAGAAATGCGGTTTCGTCGATACTGGTATGTTGAATAAATGTAGCCAGCTTGTGGGTGGCGACAGGGATATGGTTAAAGTGTTTAAGTACAAAGAATGGAATAAATCTCCGATAATGGTAAAATCTTCCGAAAACCAGGTATAAGCTCTTTTGGAGAATGTGCGTATCTTTGCAAAAATTTAAAATGAATAGGATTATGAAGGAATTATTCTTTAATACAATACAGGAGTTCAATGACTTCATAGGGGTGAAAACACTTCATCCTCTGGTAAGCATTGCACGTGTAGAGAACACCTCTCCTATTCAGGAGGCTGTGCATCACTACGGACTTTACGCCCTCTTCCTGAAGGAAAACAAGGGCTGCAAATTGTCATACGGCAGAACAGAATATGATTTTGACGAGATGACCGTCACCTCTTTTGCTCCAGGACAGTCGATTAAGGTTGAACCCATTCCTGGAGTTCCGCTTGCCAAATATACGGTATTGGCTTTCCATCCCGACCTGCTCAACCGCACGCAGCTTGGCAAGAACATCTCCCGATACGAGTTTTTCGACTATACAAGCAACGAAGCATTACACTTATCCGCTGCCGAGGTCAATATCTTTCGTGATGTGCTCTCAATGATTAAGCAGGAACTGCAGCATCCTATAGATAAGCATTCGCGCGAACTCATCGTTTCCAACATCGAGTTGTTGCTGAACTACTGTCTGCGTTTCTACGACCGTCAGTTTATCACACGCGAGGAGATAAATCATTCGGTGGTAAAGAAGTTCATCTCTCTGCTCGATGAATACATTGCCCGGAAAGCGGAGCATGAAGGGCTGCCTACCGTAGCCTACTTTGCCGACAAATGCTGCTATTCTACCAAATATTTCGGTGAATTAGTCAAGACAGAGACTGGCAAAACCGCTAAGAGTATGATCAACGACCGACTGCTTTCTGCAGCCCGCCAACTACTTGTAGATGAAACCTTAACCATTACGCAAGTCAGCCAGCGCCTCGGCTTTGAATATTCTCAGCACTTCGTCCGCTTTTTCAAGGCACAGACGGGAAAGACTCCAAGCGAGTACCGCAAAACTGCTTAAAAATAATGAAGCATATATAGAATAACTGTTATTTTTTAAATCGAAGATGTTTTCTGGAGAAGAATTTGAAAATATAGAGAAGAATTTAAAAATATGATACAATGAAGAAAATAGTACAGACAGCAGGGCGCACCCAGCTAGGTGAGTTTGCCCCGGAGTTCGCCCACCTCAACGACGACATTCTCTTCGGAGAAGTATGGAGCCGCAATGACCTGCTTTCATTGCGCGACCGCAGTTTGGTAACAATTACTTCGCTCATCAGCCAAGGAATCACCGACAGCTCGCTGAAATATCACTTGCAGTCGGCAAAGAATAACGGAATTACCCGCACGGAAGCGGCAGAGATCATCACCCACATCGCCTTCTACGCCGGCTGGTCAAAAGCCTGGGCAGCATTCAATCTGGCAAAGGAGGTATGGAACGAAGATGTGAAAGGAGAAGACGCCAAGGCAGCTTTCCAGCGCGAGATGATATTCCCTATTGGCGAACCCAACACAGCTTACGCCAAATATTTCAAAGGCAACAGTTATCTGGCACAAATATCCGACAGTCAGATACCTTTCTTCAACGTAACCTTTGAGCCTGGTTGCCGTAACAACTGGCACACGCACCACGCCACAAAGGGCGGCGGACAAATGCTGGTAGGCGTAGCCGGACGTGGCTGGTATCAGGAAGAAGGAAAGCCTGCGCAGGAAATCCTCCCCGGCACACTCATCCATATTCCTGCCAACGTGAAGCATTGGCATGGTGCCGCAAAAGACAGCTGGTTTGCCCACCTCGCCTTTGAAATACCTGGCGAGAACAGCTCCAACGAGTGGCTGGAGCCTGTGACCGATGAGGAATATGAAAAGTTAAAATAACAATAAGATTTATGACTTCACTTCAAGAAAGACTGTTCGCCATGCAGGATAAGCAGTATGCTGCTTTCCAAGCCAAACTGACACCGGGAGTGCCTGTGGAGAGTTTCATAGGCATTCGTGTGCCTATGCTTCGCAAGTTCGCAAAAGAATTTACAAAGGAGGCAGAATGTGAGGATTTCCTTCATCAGCTTCCTCACGAATACTACGATGAGAACATGCTTCACGGACTCCTCATTTCCGAGGTGAAGGACTACGAAGAATGCATTCGTCTTACTGAGAAATTTCTGCCATTCGTGGACAACTGGGCGGTTTGCGACATCATGTCTCCGAAGGTGTTTGCCAAACACAAGAAGGAACTATTGGCAAAGATCAAGACTTGGAGTAAATCATCGCACGTTTATACTTGTCGCTTTGGAATAGAGACACTTATGTCTTATTACCTGGATAAAGACTTCAAGGCTGAATATCTTGAAATTCCAGCATCAGCAAGGAGCGAAGAGTATTACGTAAAGATGATGGTAGCCTGGTTCTTTGCCACCGCCCTTGCCAAACAATGGGACGCAACGATTCCCTACATCGAGCAAAGCCGCCTTGCTCCATGGACGCACAACAAGACCATCCAGAAGGCCATCGAGAGCTACAGAATCACGCCCGAGCAGAAGGAATATCTGCGGACATTGAAGATAAAATAATTATGACACAAGATACATCTACATATTACGTTTGGATAGGTGGCTCATGTGATTATGGTCATAAAGAGCGAGCTGGTGGTGCTGCCGTTGTGATTGAGCATAACGGCAATATCATCAGCCGTAATGTAATCAGCGACCTACACACCACAGAGTTCCGCATGATGCTTACCCTCATGATCAAGGTAATGCAGGAAAAACCGGAAGGTTCCGACATTCTCTTCCTGACCAATGCTGCCTATATTCAGAACTTTGACAAGACTCCAACCTCAAAGTCTGCCAATCCAGACTTGATCATTCAATGCATCGAGGAAAAGAAAAGGCACAACTCAGTCGGGGTCAAGATTGTGCAATATCACAAGAGTCCATTACTGATAGAAACCCACGATAGGGCTACGGAAGCAATGGCTAAGACAAGGAAGGAGTATCATCAGAAAAACAAATGAATGTTTAGAGGCGTTTTCCGGTCATTAAGGTCACGGTCATTAAGGTCATTAAGGATTTCCGGTTATTCAAAATGTCTGACCCCAAATATGGTTTACAGCTAATGAGCGATGATTATATTCTTGAAAATCTCATAGAAGAACTGAGGGAAACTCAATAACACCAAAAGTGAGCGGTTTATGTAAAAAGTTACGGAGATAATTCACATTTTCCATAACTTTTTACATTTTCATCTTATATGTTTTTGGAGCATTTCATTGCGTTAATTTTCTTATATAAGATAAGACGGTACTACTATGACATAATTCAAGCGCCATACTCAACCCCTATTCTTTTGGATCAATGTCAAATGGAAGCAATGGAGTATCATCATCATTTCCACTATTGAATCGGTCGAAATCCGAGATATAGGAACGGTCTTGAATAACCTTATATTTCTCATACTCAGAATAAGCCTTTTCTCTGGCTTCTTCTTGCGAAACCTTACCTGCACTACTCTTAGCATCATAGTCCATAGTTTCAAGCAACAGCTTCAGGCGATTCTTCCAATCCTCCATCGTAGTAAATTTCCGCATCAGCTCGCTCATAAACAATCTCGGCTGCCGTATGATTGGTAACCGCCAGGTGCATCATATTCTGCACCATCTTATAGAAGAGTTTGGTACTTTCAGCCTTTGCATCATAATCTGCACTACACTCTGCATAAATATCAGTTATCTTTTGGTAGTATCTGCGTTCTGAAGTGCGGATTTCACGGATGCGTTCCAGCAAATCGTCAAAATAATCCTTGCCGAAGTGCTTACCTTGTTTCAGACGTTCATCATCCAAGACATAACCCTTAATGATGAACTCCTTCAATACAGAAGTTGCCCATATACGGAATTGGGTTGCCTGATAGCTGTTCACTCGATAACCAACAGCAATGATAACATCAAGATTGTAGAACAAAGGAGCACGCTCAACATCACGCTCTCCTTCGGTTTGAACTATCCCAATTTTTCGGATAGTTGCCGTTTTATCCAATTCTCCAGTCTCGTAAATCTGCCCAATATGATAGCTGATTGTTCTTACGTCAACACCAAACAAAGCAGCCATTCTTTTCTGTGACATCCAAAAAGTTTCGTTGTTGAAAATCACTTCAATGCGAGTTTCACCTTGTGCAGTCTTATACAGTAAAATATTGGATTCCAGCGAGTTCTGCACAAGTTCTGTTGTAGATACGGATTGAGAAAAATAGGCTCTTGCCTGCTTCACCAATAACTTCCTTGAATCAGCATTCTCAGAAATGATCATACAAGCCATACGGGATAGATGGAAAGCTTCGACCTTGCGAAACGATCCACTACCCAGCTTAACCATTTCAACCACACGGTTGAAATGGTCATCTATATCCATACCTTTTTCACTGGCAACTTTGATTGCTTTGTCTATTACATTCTGGAATTTCCAATATCCCGAATAGCCCATCGCATTACAAAGTTCGCGTGAGCTCCAGTATTCTTTCCCGTTATCATCCACTTTCCGAATTTCTTCGAATGTCGGACGCATGTCAGGCACATTATTCTCATCCATATCTTTTCCGTTTCTTTTGTATTGACGTTCTACAACATTGAATAGCAAAAATACAAAAAAAAGATGAAAATCACCCTAATCATTTATAAGAAGTATGATTTTTAATGTTATTTATGCAAAAAGAAAGAAACATGTCAGAATATATTGATTTTATCACTTATCAAGACGATGCTATAATCCAACGCCCATTACGTTATTACAGAAGAAGAGGACAACCGCATCCGCAACCGAAGGGAGACCTTCATCAGGGAAACAGGCACCGAGATACTTATCACGATGATCACCTCCTATGGACTTGCGCCGGGCGGCTGTAAAACGTTATCACCTCTCATGGTAGTGTTTATTCGAGAGCTGACATCAGCGCTTTTTGATAACACATTTGTAACAGACATGGATGATTTCTCAACACGTCAAATTCATAACATATTGACTAACAGCTATTTACAAAAAGAGTACATAAAAGAGGAATAAGTGATAAAATATATTTAAAAACAAAAAAAAGAACAACAGAGATAAGTACCTATGAATAAGCAACTTACTACTATTGTTCTCTCACGCTATTTTGTACAAATAAGTTTCATTTTGCTTATTATAGTGATTCCGTTGGGGTTCGAACCCAAGACCCACAGCTTAGAAGGCTGTTGCTCTAATCCAACTGAGCTACGGAACCAACACTTTTCAAAACGCAAACCAGCTAACCAATAACGCAATCAGCCACTTTTCTTATTTGCGGCTGCAAAGGTACATATATTTTTTGAATACACCAAACTTTTTCTCACTTTTTTCTGTTTTTATGCTTAAATATCGCAAAAAATAACTACCTTTGCATCCGTACAAAGCAAGAAACAGCATTCTAGCTTCTAAAGAAGAAGAGATTTTTATAACGCATATTGAAACATAAAACATACGCAAATGAAAAAGTTAATCTTTTCAGTAGCCCTGCTCTCAGCAGCACTCTCTGCCAGCGCAGAAGAACATCCGCTCTGGATGCGCTACCCAGCCATCTCGCCCGATGGCACTACCATCGCCTTCGCTTATAAAGGCGACCTCTACAGTGTTTCTGTCAACGGCGGTGAAGCACGACAGCTCACAACTCATGCAGCCTTCGATTCGCATCCTGTATGGAGCCCTGACAGCAAAAAAATTGCCTTCCAGTCTAACCGCGAAGGAAGTCTCGACATCTTCGTAATCGATGCAAAAGGCGGTGCTCCTACCCGACTAACCACCAACAGCGGCAGCGAAACACCTATCGCCTTTGCAGACAACGACCATGTGCTCTACTCAGCCAGTCTGCAGCCTACAGCCCAGAGCATCATCTTCGGCGACAACACATTCCCACAAGTATATAAGGTAAGCACCAAGGGCGGAAGACCGGAACTCTTCTCTACCCTCACCATGGAGAATATCAGCATCGCCAAGAACGGCGACATTCTCTACCACGACAAAAAGGGATACGAAGACCCTTGGCGCAAACACCAGAAATCACCTATCGCACGCGACATCTGGCTGAAGAGTAACGGAAAGTTTGCCAAGCAGACTACCTTTACCGGCGAAGACCGCTCGCCAGTATGGACATCAGATGAGAAATCATTCTTCTATCTGAGCGAACAGGACGGCACATTCAATATCTACCGCCGCAGCCTCAACAGTTCAAGCGACAAGCAGATTACCCACCACAAAGGCAATCCGGTAAGATTCCTCACTGCATCCAGCGCCGACCTGCTCTGCTACGGATATGATGGCGAAATCTACACCGTGAAAGAAGGTGGAGAGCCTCAGAAGGTGAACATCTCCATTACAACAGATAACGACGCTCCAAGCCTCGTACGTCAGATCAAAAGCTGGGGAGCTACAGAGATTTCCGTTTCGCCAGACGCCAAGGAAGTGGCTTTCGTGATGCATGGCGACGTATACGTAACTTCTGTAGAATACACCACTACCAAGCGCATTACCGACACACCGCAGCAGGAGCGCGACCTGAGCTTCTCGCCAGACGGCAGAGCCCTGGTCTATGCAGCCGAGCGCAACGGCGTATGGCAGATTTACCAGTCTAAGATCAAGAACGAGAAAGAAAAGAACTTCACCTACGCTACCGATATCGAGGAAGAGCAGCTGGTGAAAACAGGCATTACATCGCAGTATCCTCAATACTCTCCTAACGGCAAGGAAGTGGCTTTCTTCGAAGACCGCGCTGCACTCCGCATGGTCAATCTGAAATCGAAGGAAATCCGCACCGTGCTCGATGGCAAATACGTCTACTCTTACAGCGATGGAGACATCGCTTTCGAATGGTCGCCTGACAGCAAATGGCTCCTTTCAACCTATATCGGCAACGGCGGCTGGAACAACCAGGATATTGCGCTGGTAAAGGCTGACGGCAAAGAGGTTCACAACCTGACCAATTCCGGCTACAGCGACAGCAACGGCAAATGGGTGCTCGACGGCAAGGCAATGCTCTTCCAAAGCGACAGAGCCGGTTACCGCAGTCATGGAAGCTGGGGAGCTGAAGACGACGCCTACATCATGTTCTTCGACCTGGACGCCTACAACCGCTTCAACATGAGCAAGGAAGAAATAGAACTGGCTGACGCCAACAAGGACGAAAAGGAGAAGAAGGAAGACGAGAAGAAGGAAGAGGCTAAAAAGAAGGCTGACGAAAAGCAGAAGAAGACCGGAAAGATAGAGGTGGAAAAAGTGAAGCCACTGGAGCTGGACATCGAAAACTGCCGCGATAGAATCGTACGCCTCACCGCAAACTCTTCGCACATGGGTGATGCCGTGCTCTCTAAAGACGGCGACAAGCTCTACTACCAGGCAGCCTTCGAGGATGATTACGACCTCTGGCTGCACGACCTGAAGGACGGCTCTACCAAGCTCGTGATGAAGGGCGTAGGCCAGGGCAACCTGCAGACCGACAAGGATGTGAAGAACCTCTTCATCTGCAACGGAAGCAGCATCAAGAAGGTGGATCTGAGCGGATTCAGCACCAAGGACATCAGCTTTGAGGCTAACTTCAACTATAAGCCAGCCGAGGAGCGCCAGTATCTCTTCGACCACATATGGCGACAGGTGAAAGACAAGTTCTACGACCCTAAGATTCATGGTGTTGACTGGGAAGGTTACCGCAAGACCTATGAGAAGTTCCTGCCTTACATCAACAACAATTTCGACTTCCAGGAGATGTTGAGCGAAATGCTGGGCGAGTTGAACGCTTCGCATACAGGAGCCCGCTACTACGCTTCGAACAGCGCGCTCACCACAGCCAACCTGGGTGTATTCTTCGACCCTCAGTATCAGGGTGACGGCCTGAAGATTCAGGAGATTATCAAGCGTGGTCCTTTCGATGTGAAGAATACGGGCGTTACAGCCGGCAGCATCATCGAGAGCATCGACGGCGAGGAGATTAAAGCCGGAATGGACTACTTCCCATTGCTCGACGGAAAGGTAGGCAAGAATGTACGTCTCGGCGTCAGAAACGCTAAGGGCAAGAAGATGGAGGTTACGGTGAAGGCTATCTCTCAGAGCAAGCTCAACAATCTGCTCTACAAGCGCTGGATAGACCGCAACCGCGCTTTCGTTGACAGCATTTCGGGCGGACGCATTGCTTATGTTCACGTTAAGGCGATGAATTCGGAGAGTTTCCGCACCGTTTACAGCGAACTGCTGAGCGACAAGAACCGAAACAGAGACGCTGTAATCGTAGACGAACGACATAATGGCGGTGGCTGGTTGCACGATGACCTCTGCACCCTTCTCAACGGCAAGCAGTATCAGGAGTTTGTGCCTCACGGTAAGGTAGTTGGCCGCGATCCGTTCAACAAATGGGTAAAGCCATCTTGCGTCATGATCTGTGAGAACGATTACAGCAACGGTCATGGTTTCCCATGGGTTTACAAGGAACTCGGAATCGGCAAGCTGATTGGTGCTCCTGTAGCAGGAACCATGACAGCCGTATGGTGGGAAACGCTGATGGACAACACGCTGGTATTCGGTATTCCTCAGGTAGGCTGCCGCGACATGCGTGGTGTGTTTGGCGAGAATACCCAGCTGAACCCAGACATCGAGGTTTACAACAGTCCGGAAGATTTCATCAATGGCCATGATACTCAGCTCGAAAGAGCCGTAAAGGAAATGATGAAGAAATAAACAGAACGCCCTGCAAGGGTCCAGAAGCCAAACCGCTTCTGTCCCTTTGCAGGGCGAATTGTTTTTGTATCTGACAACATTATTTATTAAACCTTATTAACCCACAATATCGGCGAAAACCCTTCTGTCATGACATAAAACCCTCTAAATCTTTACTTTTTTTCTTGAAAAGGGCGAAAAAGCAAGTGAAAAAGCCATAAAATAAAAAAAAATGAGTATCTTTGCAGAAGATAAAAAACAAGATTATGGGATTATTCGGATTATTCAGCAACAAAAAGAAAGAAACTCTCGATAAGGGACTTGAAAAAACCAAGGAGAGTGTGTTTGGCAAACTGGCGCGCGCCGTTGCCGGAAAGTCTACCGTCGATGATGATGTGCTCGACGATCTCGAAGAGGTACTCATCACCTCAGATGTAGGTGTAGAAACCACGGTCAAGATTATCCGCCGCATCGAAGAACGTGTGGCCCGCGATAAATATGTTTCAACCAGCGAGCTTAACCGCATTCTGCGCGAGGAAATCGCCATTCTCCTCTCCGAGAATCACAGCGATGACCTGGCAGACTGGGAACTTCCTGCCGACCATAAGCCTTACGTTATCCTCGTAGTAGGCGTAAACGGCGTGGGCAAGACAACCACCATCGGCAAACTGGCTTACCAGTTTAAGAAGGCTGGCAAGAAGGTTATGCTGGGAGCTGCCGACACCTTCCGTGCCGCTGCCGTAGAGCAGATTTGCATCTGGGGCGAGCGCGTGGGTGTGCCTGTAGTGAAACAGCAGATGGGAAGCGACCCGGCAAGCGTAGCGTTCGACACCCTGCAGAGCGCCAAGGCAAACGGCGCCGACGTGGTGCTCATCGATACGGCAGGCCGACTGCACAACAAGGTGAACCTGATGAATGAGCTCAAGAAAATAAAGGAAGTGATGAAGAAGGTAATGCCTGAAGCACCAGACGAGGTAATGCTCGTGCTCGACGGAAGTACCGGACAGAATGCATTCGAGCAGGCTAAGCAGTTCTCTGCCGTTACCAACATCTCCTCGCTCGCCATCACCAAGCTCGACGGAACCGCTAAGGGCGGCGTTGTCATCGGCATCAGCGACCAGCTCAAGGTGCCTGTAAAATACATCGGACTGGGCGAAGGTATGGAAGATCTGCAGCTCTTCAACAAGACAGAATTCGTAGACTCGCTCTTTAAAAATTAGAAAATGAAGAAAAATCAGATAGATATTATTACCCTGGGCTGCTCGAAGAATCTCGTAGACAGCGAGTTGCTGATGAAGCAGTTTGAGGCAAACGGCTACCATTGCGTTCACGATTCAAAGCGCCCTCAGGGCGAGATAGCCGTCATCAATACGTGCGGATTCATCGAGGATGCAAAGCAGGAAAGCATCGACACCATCCTGGAGTTTATCCAGGCTAAGGAAGAAGGCCGACTCAGAAAGCTCTACGTAATGGGCTGCCTCTCGCAGCGCTACCAGAAGGAACTGGAAGAAGAAATGCCCGAAGTGGATAAGTTCTACGGCAAATTCAACTACAAGCAGCTTCTGCAGGAACTCGGCAAGGCGGAAGTTTCATCCTGCAACGGCCAGCGTCATCTCACCACTCCGCGCCATTATGCCTACATCAAGATAGCTGAGGGCTGCAACCGCCACTGTGCCTACTGCGCCATTCCTATCATCACCGGCAAGCACGTTTCCCGTCCGAAGGAAGAGATTCTGCAGGAGGTGCGCGAACTGGTGGCAGAAGGCGTGAAGGAGTTTCAGATTATCGCTCAGGAACTCACCTACTACGGCGTAGATATTGACGGCAAGCATCATATTACCGAACTCATCAGCGAGATGGCTGATATTCCGGGCGTGAAATGGATTCGCCTGCATTACGCTTATCCGAACCAGTTCCCAATGGATCTTCTGGACGTGATGCGCGAGAAGCCAAACGTATGCAAATATCTCGACATTGCCCTCCAGCACATCAGCGACCACATGCTCACCAGCATGCATCGCCACGTAACGAAGCAGGAAACCATCAATCTGCTGAAGGCCATCCGCGAACGCGTGCCAGGCATTCACATCCGCACTACGCTGATGGTTGGTTTCCCAGGCGAGACAGATGAGGATTTCCACGAGCTCCTCGACTTCGTACGCGAACAGAGATTTGAGCGCATGGGCGCCTTTGCCTACTCTGAGGAAGAAGGAACCTACAGCGCCACCCACTACGAAGACAATGTGCCTGCCGAAGTAAAACAGCGCCGGCTGGACGAACTGATGATTCTGCAGCAAGACATCAGCTCTGAGATTGAGGCTGATAAGGTGGGCAAAACCATGACCGTTATCATCGACCGCAAGGAAGGCGATTACTACATCGGACGAACAGAGTTCTGCTCTCCGGAAGTAGACCCTGAGGTTCTGATCCGTGCCGATGAGAAGCGTCTGCGCGTGGGTTGTTTCTATCAGGTAGAAATTACTGCAAGCGAGGAATTTGACCTCTATGGCAAGGTGGTGAAATAATCATTCTCTCCCCCATAGCCTGGAGTTTTAGAAATTTTGACTACATATTAAATAAATATGAACAATAAGGAATACATCGCTGAACTGGCTCAGCAAACCGGCTATTCGCAGGAAGACACCCAGAAGTTGGTGCGCAAGGCGATAGACGCTATGATTGCCGAGTTTGAGGATGGAGAAGCTGTCTCTATCCCCAATTTTGGCACCTTCGAAGTGAAGAAGCGCATGGAGCGAGTGGTGGTTAATCCTACTACCAAGAAGCGCCAGCTGGTGCCGCCTAAGTTGGTGTTGGGTTTCCGACCGGTTGCTTCGGTCAAGGAAAAACTAAAGAATGGAGGGGATGAGCAATGAGCAAATTCAGTTTAAATACACTCGGAAAACTGCTTGCTGATAAGAGCGGTCTGAGCCAGGTGGAAGCAGAACTCTTCATCCGGAAGATGTTTGATGTGTGCAACCAGGGACTCGATGCCGACAAGCAGGTGAAGATAAAATGGCTGGGCACCTTTAAGGTACAGGCCACGAAAGACCGTGAAAGCATCAATGTGAACACGGGCGAGCGCTTCACCATTGAAGGCAGAGACAAACTCACCTTCACGCCTGACAACATCCTGAAAGAAATCGTGAACAAGCCATTCGCCCAATTTGAAACGGTGGTGGTAAATGACGGCGTAGATTTCGATGAAATAGATGAGAAGTTTGGAGAAGAACAGACAGAAGATGCTCCTGCACAAGCAATCGATTTTCTGGACGAAGAAAAAACTGCAACTCCAAATCCGGAGGTTGTCGTAATCGGATCTGAAAAGGAAAAGGAAAAAGAAGCCGAAGACGAACTGGCAAAGCAAATTGCTATTGAACAAGCTAAACTGGAAAAATTAAAACAAGCCCAACTGGAGCAGGAAAGAATACAGAAAGAAAAGCAAGAGCAGGAAAGGCTGGAACAGGAAAGACTTGAGCAAGAAAGACTGGAGCAAGAAAGACTGGAACAGGAAAGACTTGAGCAAGAAAGACTGGAGCAGGAAAGGCTTGAGCAGGAAAGGCTCGAGCAGGAAAGACTGGAACAAGAGAAGCTTGAATTAGCCCAGCAACAGCAAGCCCTGAAAGCAGTTGTTGAACCTGCAGTACCTGCATCAGATGAATCTGAAGAAGAAGAGGAGGAAGAAGAATCTTCCAATTCTCATCATATTGTTATTCCTCGCTATCTGGTCGTTGCAGTCTGTCTCATCGTAGTAGCTTTGATTGGCGGAATGGGATGGTTTGCCTTCAACTATGGTCAGATGACTGCCCAGCGCGATCATCTAGCCATGCAGCTAAACCAGTATCATCAGGCTCCAGCCAAGAAAGTCCCAGCCAAACCAGCTGCCGCCCCACTCTCTCAGGAACAGAAACTCCGCCAGAAAGCGATGGAAGACAGCATCCGTATGGCTAAAACTGCAGAAGCAGTAAAACTGGCTGAAAATTCGGATGAGGAAAGTGCTAGCGCTGAAAAAGCTAAGCAGACTGAAGCAAAAGCTAAGGCTGAAGCGAAAGAAAAGGCTAAAGATAAAGACGAAGAAAAGGCTGCTTCGAAAATAGCATCATCCCAGTATGATAAGGATGCTCGCGTACGCACGGGAGCTTACCGAATCGTAGGAGTTGCCCAAACCGTTACGGTTGGCGCCGGTCAGACCCTCGAACAGATCAGCACCCGCTATTTAGGTTCGGGCATGGAATGCTACGTAGAAGCCCTGAATGGTACAAGCACCATAAAAGCCGGACAGAAAATCAAGATTCCGAAACTGGAATTGAAGAAGAAAAAGAAATAAAAATACAAACAAAAAAACGCCCTGTAAGAGCAAATGTAATTTTGCACTTACAGGGCGACATTGTTTGATGTTACATTACTTGCCCAACACTTCATCAAGCAAAGTGTAGAAAGCAGGATCCTCGCCAACGATAGTCTTGATTATCTTACCATTAGCATCAATCACAATCTTTGTAGGGAAACCCTGAACAGCGTAGTCGCTGAGAACCTTGCTGTCCTTCGGATTGTAAACATGAATCCATGGCAACTGGTGCTTCTCAACAGCAGCCTTCCACTTAGCCTCTGTATCATTACAATCTACACCAAGAATTTCAAACTTACCCTTGTACTTCTCGTAATACTCCTTCATCTTAGGCATTCCCTTGATGCACCATCCGCACCATGAACCCCAGAAATCGAGAACTACAATCTTACCGCGAAGGCTGGAAAGTTTGAAATCATTTCCCTTAATATCCTTCAGCGTAAAGTCAGGAGCCTCAACACCGGCAGCCTGCACCTTCTTAGCCTTCTCCTCAGCCTCAGCACGCTTCTTAGCCATATCAATCATTGGCTGGTAGAAAGCCTTCATTCTGCCGTTCTTCACATTCTCTGAGAGCAAGCCCAGCAGTTTCTCCATCTTTGCAACATCATCAAACTGCTCGAAGATAGTAGCACAGGCCTCATAATCAGGATGCTGTTTTACGAAATCGAAAATCTTATCGTCCTTTGCCTTTTGCAGGGCAGGAGCCTTCTGCTCATATTCTGCCATGACAGTCTGCTGGGTTTCACCATTCTTGATTCTCTGGTTCAGAGAAGCTTCATAATCTCTCAACTCCTTATTTGCATTCTCCAGCAGGACATCTACTTCATGATACTGCTGATAGAACTTAGAACCCGAAATATCAAAGCGGGTCTTTGCATCGCCCTTAACTTCAGCCTTCTCGCCAGGAACACAAGGCAGATTGAACATAAACTGACCTGCGCCACGATAAGTTTCAGGTGAGAGGAAAACGTATCCGGCAGCCTTATCAAGGTTTGCAGAATAGGTAAACTTGCCATTCTTCACCAAAACCGTATCCATCTTAACATTTCTGCCCTTGTAAACAAGTACAGAATCGGAATTGAAATTCTTCAAATCCACCTTCAACTGAAAGTTGCTCTTCTGAGCCATCGCAACAGTTGATGCAAGCATCAATGCCGCAGATAAAATCGTTGTTTTCATTTTCTTTTATTATATTTATTCTGATTATACCTTATTATATATAGGGAACGAAGAACACCTGACTCATCTTCAACCTTATTCTTCATACTCAGTAGTATCCTCAATACCCGCCTCGGCCAAAGCCTCCTTGCGCTCTACACAGGTTCCGCATTTGCCACAATGCTTTTCACCGCCTTTATAGCAGCTCCAGGTTTCAGCATAATCAATGCCCAACTTCTTGCCAATCTTCGCAATCTGCCCCTTGGTAATATTCGTATAAGGAGCCACCACGCGTACATCGACGAACGTTCCTGCTTCGGCAGCCTCATCAATCGCCTTGATAAACTCCGGACGGCAGTCTGGGTAAATCGTATGATCGCCACCATGGTTAGCGATGAAAACTTTCTTCAGATTATTACTCTCAGCAATGCCGATGGCAATGCTCAACATGATTCCATTACGGAAAGGAACCACCGTACTCTTCATATTATCAGCAGCATAATGACCTTCAGGAATCGCATCGGCACCTTCAAGAAGAGAACTCTTGAAATACTGATGCATGAAACCTAAATCTATCGTAATATGCTTGATTCCCAAACGCTCACAATGCATCTTGGCGAAAGGAATTTCACGCTCGTTATGATTACTTCCATAGTTAAAACTAATGCCGAGTGCAATCTCGTCTTTCTTATCGTAGAGCAGCGTGATGCTATCCATGCCACCGCTCACAATGATTACTGAATCCTTCATTTTACTTTGAATTTTGAATTTTGAACTGTATGATTACTTTTTACTTCACCCGAACAGGCAGCGGAATGCTTCTTCCACCTTCCTTACGGGATGAATTTCTATCTTATATTTCTTATGGTCGAAACCATGATTGTTGTACTTCGGAATGATGATGTGCTGGAATCCCAGTTTCTCAGCCTCAGCAATACGCTGCTCGATACGGCTCACCGGACGGACTTCACCGCTCAGACCTACCTCGCCCGCCATACACCAGCCTTGCTCGATAGGTGTGTCAACATTGCTGCTCAATACGGCTGCCAACACACTCAAGTCCATGGCAGGATCGGTTACTCTCAATCCTCCGGCAATATTCAGGAACACGTCCTTCTGCATCAGTTTGAACCCCACACGTTTCTCTAGAACCGCCAGGAGCATGTTCAAACGGCGCTGGTCAAAACCCGTTGCCGAACGCTGCGGAGTTCCATAAGCTGCTGTTGAAACCAAAGCCTGCGTCTCTACCAGGAACGGACGAACACCCTCGATGGCTGCGCTGATGGCAACACCCGAAAGCCCGTCATGATCTTCAGTAAGCAGCAACTCTGAAGGATTGCTCACCTGTCGGAGTCCGCCTTGCATCATCTCGTAGATTCCCAACTCAGAAGTACTTCCGAATCGGTTTTTGATGCTTCTCAAGATGCGGTACATGTAATGCTGGTCGCCCTCAAACTGAATCACCGTATCTACGATGTGCTCCAGAATCTTTGGTCCGGCAAGTGTTCCCTCCTTATTAATATGTCCTATCAGAATAACCGGAATGCCACTCGTCTTGGCAAATCGGAGCAGGGAGGCTGCACACTCGCGAACTTGGGAAACAGAACCCGGCGAACTGTCTACTTCTTCCGTAGCAATAGTTTGTATAGAATCTATAACTATCAACTGTGGAGCCACTTCCTGAATATGGCTGAAGATTTTCTCCAACTGCGTTTCGCAGAGAACCGTAATATGATCAAAGGCTCCTTCTGATGAAAGAGAAGCCGTTTTCTGTGTGTCCGCAGATGAACCCTCTCTGAGCATCGCCTGTCCTTTAGCCAACCGGTCGGCACGGAGTTTAATCTGATGGGCACTCTCCTCTCCGCTCACATACAGGATGCGGCGGTCAGTCATGTTCAGAATGGTCTGCAAGGTGAGCGTACTCTTACCGATTCCCGGTTCACCGCCCAGGAGCGTAATGCTGCCAGGAACCATTCCGCCACCCAGCACACGGTTCAGCTCCTCGTCCCTCATATCGATGCGCGGTTCATCAATCGCAGAAATATCGCGAAGCTTCATCGGCGCAGCGTCATGCTCGCTGTGCTGCCCGCCAAACATCGTGGCAGCCCCACCATGACGCATGGTCATTCCGGCATTCTTCGCAGCCTGCGATCCGGAATCGGCAGCAATACGAATTTCCTTAAATGTATTCCATTGTCCGCAGCTAGGACATTTGCCCATCCATTTGGCACTTTCCTGTCCGCAATTGCTGCACACAAAAGCAATCTTATCTTTCGCCATTTTATCTCATTTATATGTAATAACGTTTTAACTGCGCACAAAGGTACTATTTATTATCGAAAAATCCAAAAAAAAAGTAATTTGTTAAGAATATATTTCATTTCTCTCCATTTTGTTTAACAAATCAGGCAGAAGGAAGCGCAAAACACGAATTTTGCAAACCCGATATAGCAAACAGACGATTTCATCTACTAAAAATCATAAAAACCGCTACTATATTTTGCTGATTCAAATATAATTTGTATCTTTGCCTTCGGTTTTTGAAACCAGCAGAAAGGTTTAGAACAATAAATTAGTACATAAACTAAATAAAATTTAGGTAAAATGAAAATTGAAGATTTTAACTTTGCCGGTCACAAGGCAATCGTGCGCGTTGACTTCAACGTGCCATTGGATGAAAATGGTAATGTAACAGACGACACTCGTATCCGCGGTGCCCTTCCTACATTGAAGAAGGTACTTGCAGACGGCGGTGCGCTCATCATGATGAGCCACATGGGTAAGCCAAAGGGCAAGGTTAAACCAGAGCTTTCTCTCTCTCAGATTGTTAAGAACGTATCAGACGCTCTCGGCGTAGACGTTAAGTTCGCTAAGGACTGCGGTAACGCTGATGCTGAGGCAGCTGCCTTGAAGCCAGGTGAGGCTCTCTTGCTCGAGAACCTCCGCTTCTATCCAGAAGAGGAAGGCAAGCCAGTTGGCGTAGAGAAGGGTACTCCAGAATTCGATGCTGCAAAGGCTGAGATGAAGGAGCGTCAGAAGAAGTTCGCTGCCAAGTTGGCTTCTTACGCTGACGTATATGTAATGGACGCATTCGGTACAGCTCACCGCAAGCACGCTTCTACAGCTGTCATCGCTGATTCTTTCGACAAGGATCACAAGATGCTCGGCTTCTTGATGGAGAAGGAAGTTAAGGCTGTTGACGCAGTTCTCGGCAACATCAAGCGCCCATTCACAGCTATCATGGGTGGTTCTAAGGTTTCTACCAAGATTGGTATCATCGAGAACCTGTTGACTAAGGTTGACAACCTGATTCTCTGCGGTGGTATGACTTATACATTCTCTAAGGCTCTCGGCGGCAAGATCGGTATGTCTATCTGCGAGGATGACAAGCTCGACGTTGCTCTCGACGTAATCAAGAAGGCTAAGGAGAACGGTGTAAACCTCGTACTCGGCACAGACTCTATCTGCGGTGACGACTTCAAGAACGACTGCAATACTCAGGTTTGCCCATCTAACAACATCCCTGACGGATGGGAGGGAATGGACGCAGGTCCTGAGACTCGCAAGGCTTTCGCAGCTGCCATCAAGGGTGCCAAGACTATCCTCTGGAACGGTCCTGCAGGTGTATTCGAGTTCGACAACTTCGCTGGTGGTTCTAAGGCTATCGCTGACGCAATCGCTGAGGCTACTAAGGAAGGTGCATTCTCACTCATCGGTGGTGGTGACTCTGTAGCTTGTATCAACAAGTTCGGTTTGGCTGATCAGGTATCTTACATCTCTACAGGTGGTGGTGCTCTCCTCGAGGCTATCGAGGGTAAGGTATTGCCAGGTGTAGCAGCTATCGAGAAGTAATCTCATGTCAAAAAGAAAGCCATTTGCAAAAAGGGCTTGATTTTTTACAAGAAAAAATAGGTTGGAGGGCATCCTATGTGATGTCCTCCAATTTTCAGTTTTAACTGAATCCCTAATAATCTACAGATTCTCTCTATAAACAGAACTGTATCTTTCAATTAAAACAAGCAACAGAAAACATAAATTCTAAAATTATTTGGTAAACTACAAGGAATATAATTTTCTGATTTTAAAACGAATACATGGATTGGATTGTTAATCTCTTCACCAATACCGAGTCGGTGGCTCACATCGCCCTACTCTACGCTATCGTGATAGCTATTGGTGTTTACCTCGGAAAAATAAAGATTGGCGGCATTTCGTTAGGTGTCACCTTCGTTCTCTTCGCAGGTATTTTGGCTGGCCACGTTGGCTTCACCGGTCCAAAGGAAATTCTCACATTCGTGCAAGACTTCGGCTTGATCCTCTTCGTCTTCATGATTGGTCTCCAGGTAGGACCTGGCTTCTTCGAGAGTTTCAAGAAAGGTGGTGTTACGCTCAACATGCTTTCGGCTAGCGCTATTCTGCTCAACATCCTCGTGATGTTTGGTTGCTATTATCTCTTCTTTGATACGAGCAACCCTAACAACTTGCCTATGATGGTAGGTACTCTCTATGGTGCGGTTACCAATACTCCGGGTCTTGGTGCTGCCAACGAGGCTTTGCTCAGCGTCTTCCCTAATGGTGCTCCAAGTATTGCCAATGGTTATGCTTGTGCTTATCCTCTTGGTGTGGTGGGCATTATCGGTGCTACTATCCTTATCAAGTACATCTGTAAGATTAATACTGCTGATGAGGAAGAACAGCTTAACGAAGAAGATGCTGCCAACCCACACGCTAAGGCCCACAACATGCACTTGCGCGTGGAAAATGCTTATATTACAGGCAGAACGCTGAGAGAAGTTTCAGAATTCTTGAACCGTGACATTGTATGTTCACGACTGCTCCACAATGGCGAGGTGAGCATTCCTAACAGCAAGACTAAGTTTGAGGTTGGAGATGAATTGCTCGTTGTATGTGCAGAGGCTGATGCTGAAGCCATCAAGGCTTTTATCGGACCAGAGGTTGAAGCTGAATGGGACCGCGAGAAGGATGAAGTACAGCACTTCGTTTCTCGCCGTATCATCGTTACCCGTCCGGAAATGAATGGTAAGACCTTGGGTAAGATGCACTTCTCCAGCGTATACGGCGTTAACGTAACCCGTATTTCCCGTCAGGGAATGGACATTTTTGCAGGCAGAAACCACCACTTCCACGTAGGTGATAAGATTCTGGTTGTAGGTCCTGAAGAGAATGTGAACCGTGTGGCTGAAATCATGGGTAACTCTGTAAAGCGCCTCGATGCGCCTAACATTGCCACTATCTTCGTAGGTATTATGGTAGGTATTATCTTCGGTTCTCTCCCATTTGCCATTCCGGGAATGCCGGTGCCTTTGAAGTTGGGTATTGCCGGAGGTCCGCTTATCATCGCCATCCTCATCGGCCGTTTCGGCTATCGCATGAAGCTGGTAACTTATACGACGACTTCGGCTAATATGATGCTGCGAGAAATAGGACTTGTACTCTTCCTGGCGAGTGTGGGAATCAAGGCTGGAGCCGGATTCTGGGACACAGTAGTACAGGGTGACGGTTTGAAATATGTGGGATGCGGTTTCCTCATCACCGTTATTCCTATCCTCATCATCGGTACGATTGCCCGTCTGAAGTTTAAGTTCAACTACTTCACCATCATGGGTATGCTCGCCGGTACTTACACAGACCCTCCTGCGTTGGCTTATGCAAATGCTTCTTGCTCTAAGGAGGCTCCAGCTGTAGGATACTCTACGGTTTATCCATTGAGCATGTTCCTCCGTATCTTTACAGCCCAGATAGTGGTGCTGTTCTTCTGCGGAGCGTAAGACTTACAAAAGTTAACAAAACAACTGGAAATAGTTATAAATTATAAAAGAGGTGCACAAAGACAAAAATTTGTGCACCTTTTTTGTTGTCTTTTCAGAAAATCTTCGTACCTTTGAGCACAAGAAACAAACCTAATGAATCTTCTAGGAACAGCAACAGTTCCTACATGATGCAGTTTTTTCGAAACATGAAACAATAACCCTATAAACGTTAGTAAGCGTATGAAGAAATTGGGATTTCTGATAACCATGCTAGTCATCACTTCCTTGCCCGCTTGGAGTCAAGGAGCCAAAAGTATCCGTATAACGGAGGTGATGACCGACAACCGTACCAACCTTGTAGATGAGTACGGGCAGCACAAACCATGGGTGGAATTGAGCAATTCCTCCTTTACCACGTATAATGTACGCGGTATGTTCCTAACCACCGACCGAAGGGTTCTCAACAAGAACCTGTCGCCCGAAGCTCGCCGACAGCTGATGTGTCCATTGCCTAACAATGAGCCTCGAACAACCTTGGCTGGCAAGAAAAGCGTGATTATCTACGACCGCTATATCTGGCATGAAGATTCGGAAGAAATATGCCCAGACTGTTTCCCTAAGGGAAGAGGACACTTCAGATGGTTGAGTGAAGGTACAGGACCTTTCCAACTGAAACTCGGATTGGTTCCTCTCAAGAAAATCGCAGATGCATTCCATGAAAAAAACAACTGGATCGCTCTCTACGATGGTAATGCAGTAGATCTGATAGACTCCATCAGCATTCCGTGGTTGGCAGCAGACCAATCTTATGCTCTAAACAACGATTTCAAGACTTGGAAAATTTGCAAGGCAGATGAAGTAACTCCCGGTTATCTACCTCAGAGAACCGGACTCAGCAAGTCCCAGATGCTCAAGAAAACAGATCCTCACGGCTACGGCATCGCCATTCTCTCCATGGGCATCGTCTTCTCCTGCCTTGCCCTCC
This sequence comes from Segatella copri, assembly GCA_021615735.1. Lineage (GTDB taxonomy): Bacteria > Bacteroidota > Bacteroidia > Bacteroidales > Bacteroidaceae > Prevotella > Prevotella copri_Q. Next base: position 23,392 of record JAJWFY010000022.1, read on the forward strand.
TCTTCATCTTCTTCTGGGCTTTTGGCGCCTACATGAAGCACAAACAACGCATTGCCCGTGCTACAGAGAAGCATGCCACCTTATTATATAAGACAGGAAAGAAGACCATCGAGGTTACGCAAGACCTCAGCCATAAGACCAATGTGATTCTGAAGGATGGTTTAGAAACCAAGGGTATTGATAAGGAGATTTACATGGCAGTCATCTCCCTTGCACTACAGGAATATCTGGAAGATGTTCATGATGTAGAATCCGGCATTATCACCATCAAGCCAAAACAGACCAGATGGAATGCTCCGAAATTCAACAACAACAATAACAACGTTAAAATATAGAAACTATGGCAAAGTACGAATATAAGGTTAAAGGCGTAGATTACGTCGTTGAAATACAGGATATTGAAGGCAATATCGCCAATGTAACCGTGAATGGAATTCCATTCGAAGTGGAAATGAAACAGCCGGTTAAGAGCAGTAAGCAGAAAGTAAAGTTAACTGATGGACAAAACAACATTTCTGCCAGCTCTGTTGCAAGCGCAGGTTCTGCTGCAGGTTCAAGTTCTGCAGCAAGTTCTGATTCTGCTTCATCAAACAAACAGGCAACTCCTGCTGCAGGCAAACCAGTTGTTGCCCCTCTGCCTGGCACTATCAACGAAATCAAGGTGAAAGTCGGTGACAAGGTGAACACAGGCGATACTGTTGTCGTTCTCGAAGCCATGAAGATGCAGAACAACATCGATGCAGAAACTTCGGGAACCATTACCAGCATCAACGTGAACAAGGGAGACGCAGTAATGGAAGGAGACACGCTTGTTACAATCGCGTAATAAACTGTTTAGACCAAAGCTAATGATTACTCTTCCAATCAAAAGACTAATCATAAAGTTCAATGTTCAACTTTCAAAGTTCAAAGTAAATCAATGTCTAACTTTCAAAGTTCAAAGTAAATTATGGATTTCATCATACAAAACTTCAATGAGTTTCTTACCTTTACAGGCTTTGCCAACGCCTCGGCAGGAAACCTCATCATGATTCTGGTGGGAGCACTCTTTATCTGGCTCGCCATCAAGAAAGATTTTGAGCCGCTGCTCCTGGTTCCAATCGGATTGGGAATCATTCTTGGCAACATTCCATTCCGTGCCGATGCAGGACTCGAAATAGGTTTATACGAAGACAACTCCGTTCTGAACATCTTCTACCAGGGAGTGAAACAGGGCTGGTACCCGCCACTCGTATTCCTGGGCATTGGAGCCATGACCGACTTCTCTGCGCTCATTTCCAACCCGAAGCTCATCCTGATTGGAGCCGCTGCCCAATTTGGAATCTTCGGCGCCTACATGATAGCCCTGGCTCTTGGGTTCGAACCTAACCAGGCAGCCGGCATTGCCATTATCGGAGGAGCAGACGGACCAACCGCCATCTTCCTGAGCAGCAAACTGAGTCCGAACCTCATGGGAGCCATTGCGGTTTGCGCCTACTCTTACATGGCACTGGTGCCTGTAATCCAGCCACCTTTGATGCGACTGCTTACAACCAAGAAAGAGCGCGTCATCAAGATGAAACCGGCACGTCAGGTTTCACAGACCGAAAAGATTCTCTTCCCTATCATCGGTCTGCTTCTCACCACCTTCATCGTTCCATCCGGTTTGCCATTATTAGGAATGCTGTTCTTCGGAAATCTTCTGAAAGAGAGCGGAAAGACAACCCGACTTGCCAAGACAGCAAGCAGCAGCTTGAATGACATTGTCGTCATCCTCCTTGGTCTGACCGTAGGCTGTTCTACCCAGGCTTCAGAGTTTCTGACATTAAACACCATCAAAATCTTTGCTCTCGGTGCTCTTGCTTTCATCATCGCATCGGCAAGCGGAATCTTATTCGTCAAGCTGATGAATCTCTTCTTGCCAAAAGGCAAGAAACTGAACCCACTTATCGGAAACGCCGGAGTGAGTGCCGTACCAATGAGTGCACGCATCTCCAACAACCTAGGTCTGGAATACGACCGCCACAACTTCCTTCTCATGCACGCCATGGGACCAAACGTTGCGGGAGTCATCGGTTCTGCCGTTGCAGCCGGAGCTTTGCTGGGATTCTTCAATTAAAAGTTGAGCCACCAAGCTATCCCTCCAGGATAAGCACATAAAAAATAGAATCGCCCTGAAAGGACAAAAGCATCTTACATCCAATGCTTTCCCTTTCAGGGCGACTTTTTAATTTCTTTTTTTAGCTCTTAACCCGCATTCTCATTTTTCCTTCAAAGGAAATGATAACCTCAACCTGATAACTCAAACTGCTGTCAGGCATTGCCAGAACAGCAAGATAATGAATGCCAGATTCATCTATCTTATTGAATACGATGTCGCTCAATATAGACTGGTCCAAGAAAGAAGCAGGAACCTGCTTATCGAAATCCTTCTTATGAAAATCACGAGAGAACAGACAGTTGGCACCATGATAAACATGCAAGTTCACAATATTATCATAATAAACATTGTCTACCTCAACACCATCATCATTATAAGAACTCTTGTAGACCTTATAACTTGTTGGGTTAACCTGGACGTAGAGATGATATTTCTCATCGCCCCTTACAACCACCGTATCACGTTTAATCAGCGTATTCTGATTCAGCGCCACGGAAACATGGTTGTGGATGAACTGCTGCAAATAAGACTTATCTTCCGTCTTCACCAGCTTAACCACATCCCCATTCTGCACCTTAAACTGGAAAATATGCTCAGCCTGTTTTACGATTGGATATTTTGCAATATTAGCACCCTTCATTACAAGCGTATCACCAGCAATGTAGAAGTAGACAGGCTGACTGGTAGAATCAGGATAATAAATCGTATCGCCTTTTACGCGGAATGCCACATCATCCTCATCGTCATCGTTCAGCCAAATGCCTTGCAACATTTTCTTAGCCGCAGCATCTTCCTTTACCTCCTGTTGCTTTTCGGCATTCTGACCACAAGCAACAAAAGCCAAGATACAGCCGAGCAGCCATAAATTAACTATCTTTTTCATGATGAGTTCTTTAAATAAATTAATCGGTAAAAGCTAATGCCAATTCTACTCGAAATAATCAGCCTCTCCGAAAGACTTTGCCTTGGTTCTGTCTTTTTCTGACGTAAGCACCTCAACTCCTTCAATAGGCCATTTTATTCCGATAGTAGGATCATCCCAATGAATACTGGCTTCGTAATCAGGAGCATAAACATTATCTACTTTATAAGTAAAGATGGCTTCGTCGCTCAGTACCAGGAAACCATGGGCAAAACCGCGAGGAATGAAAAACTGACGTTTGTTCTCTCCACTCAATTCTACCATTACATATTTACCGAAAGTCTTGCTGCCCTTTCGCAGGTCAACAGCAACATCCAGCACGCGGCCTTTGATGACACGCACCAACTTAGCCTGCGAGAATTCACCTTTCTGATAATGCAAACCTCTGAGCACACCACGAGCCGACATCGATTCATTGTCTTGCACAAACTCCACATGCCCTCCAACGTGAGCATCAAAGTCAGCCTGCTTCCATGCTTCAAAGAAATAGCCGCGAGCATCTTCAAATACCCGAGGTTCTATCAGCCAGACTCCTTCTATTTCTGTCTCTGTATATTTCATTGATTTATACCTTATTTATTTTAGGCACAAAGGTAATACTTTTTCCCGAAACGACAAAACAAATTAGACTTTTTATGATTTCATCGAAAATTTTCTCTATTTTCTGTTGGTCATTTCCGAAAAAATCACTACCTTTGCAAACGTGAATAGACTAGAAAGACATATAGAGATCCTACTTTTGAGCAACGATTGCGTGATTGTCCCAGGATTTGGTGGCTTCATGGCTCATCATGTAGATGCGCGTTACGATGGCAGAGACAGCATGTTTTTGCCACCGCTGAGAACTATTGGCTTTAATCCACAGCTCCAGATGAACGATTCTCTCCTTGCACTTTCGTATGTTGAAGCATACGACATCAGCTATCCGGAAGCATTGAACCGCATTGCTGATGAGGTGACAGAGATGCGTCAGACATTGGAGAATTCAGGCAAATTTGAACTGAACGATATTGGCACTATCATATTGAACGAAGACGGAAACTACACCTTCGAACCATGCGAGGCGGGCATTCTTACACCTGAGTTATATGGCTTGGGCGGCTTAAACATGCTCCCACTCGCGCAGATTTCTGCAGAAGAGGCTCAGGAGGTTGATAGTTCTGCTGCTTCAATCATTGAAATGCCTGCAAAGACAATAGAGAACAATCGTACAGAAAGCGAAGTCAAGAATCAGGATAATAACCAGAAGATGGAGAGTGGACTCTCTGTCAACAATTCTGTGTTCGTTAACGAAGAAGAATCAAATGCCGAATTCATCAGCATCAAGAAGAGCTGGTTGCGCAATATTGCAGCAGCCTGCATCGCTCTCATTGCATTCTTCACCTACTCTTCTCCATTGGGAACCCCAACCGTTCAGAAGAGCCAAATCGACACAGGTATGTTGAACCGCATCATGCCTAAGGAGATTAATAAGGTTGCTCAACCTCAAGAACTGGTTCTTAGTACAGAATCACAGGCAGAAGAGAGTATTCCTGCCAAGTCTGCCAATATGGCTCAGGACAATGAATTGCAAACAGCTTCTTCTTACTACAGCATCGTTTTAGCAAGTCGTGTTACCAAGCGCAATGCTGCCTGCTATGCTGAACTCCTCCAGAACAAGGGATTCAAGGAAGCTAGGGTGTTGATTACGGATAATAATGTGAAAGTTATATACGGAACATACTCTACCGAGGGCGAAGCTTATACTGCTCTCAACCGTTTACACAACTATGATGCTTTTACTGACGGCTGGATTACGAAAGTGAAAGAATAGTTGATAGTTAAGAGTTTATAGCTAGAACAAAGAGCAAGGAGTATCGGAAACTTCTACAACACATTATTATAATAAAGATAGAAAAGTAAGAAAAAGAATATGAAAAGAGTACGTTGTCCTAAATGCGATAATTTTATCACCTTCGATGAGACCAAGTATCAGGCAGGTCAGAGTCTCGTTTTCGTTTGTCCTAATTGCAATAAGCAGTTTGGCATCCGAATGGGAGTTTCCAAGCTCCGCGAAACCCGCAAGGAGGAAAAACTTGACGAGAATGCCAACGAGAAGGGATACGGCTCTATCGTTGTCATCGAGAACGTATTCGCTTACAAACAGGTCATCCCGCTGCAGTTAGGCGACAACATCATCGGCCGCTACATGAAGAACAGCGGAATCAACTGCCCTATCGAAACCGTAGACCCAAGCGTTGACATGAACCATTGCGTAATCAACGTTAGCCGCGACAAGAAAGGCAAATTGAAATATGTACTCCGTGATGGACCAAGTTATACAGGAACTTTCGTTGACAATGAGATTCTGGGCGACAGAGAACGCCGCGTTATCGAAGACGGAACCCTATTCACCATCGGAGCAACTTCTATCATTCTCCGCACAGCAGACAGTGAAGAAGAAAACTAAGAAGTTTTGATTATCGAAATAAACACCTCAAAAGGAGCAATTGGATGTTGGTTTACATCGAATTGCTCCTTTTTCACTTAACGAAAACGTAAAAACACGCCATATTTCTAACTTTCTGAAAGAAATCTACTATATTTCGTAATCTTTTTGTTTTTATTTTCTTTAAATTAAAAGAAAATGTGTACCTTTGCATCGAAAAATAAGAAATAGAAATGAATTACGTTAGGTTATGGATGTAGCAATCGTAAAATATAATGCCGGAAATATCTATTCCGTAGTCAACGCCATGAAGCGTTTAGGCATCGAACCTGTACTTACAGATGATGCAGAAATGCTCCAGAAGGCTGACCGCGTTCTCTTCCCAGGACAAGGCCAGGCAAGAGAAGCAATGGAATATCTGAAGGCTCATCAGCTTGATCAAGTAATCAAGAACTTGAAGCAACCCGTCCTGGGCATTTGTGTAGGACAGCAACTCTTGTGCCGCCATTCGGAAGAAGGTGACGTAGATTGCATCGGAATCTTTGATGTAGAAGTAAAGCGATTCCAGCCTCAGAAACACGAAGACAAGGTGCCTGCTATGGGATGGAATGAAATCTATGATTTGAAGACTGACCTTTATAAGGGGTTCGGAAACAGAATAGATTCTGACTCAGACAAGTCTACCGCTGATGCGCTGCTTCATCCCTACTCCTATTTCGTACATAGTTATTATGTGCCACTCTGCGAGGAGACCATTGCCAAGGCAGAATACATTCTTCCTTATAGCGCATCGCTCCACAAAGATAATTTCTATACCTGCCAGTTCCATCCGGAAAAGAGCGGAAAGGTGGGAGAACAGATTTTAAAGAACTTTTTAGAGATAAAATAAAAGAGGAAATACTAATATGATAGAATTAATTCCAGCTATCGACTTGATAAATGGCCAGTGTGTTCGTCTTACAAAAGGCGATTACGACCAGAAGAAGGTTTACAATGACAATCCTGCCGAGGTTGCAAAACAGTTTGAGCAGATGGGCTTCAAACGCCTTCATGTAGTAGACCTCGATGGAGCCAAGTCAAAGCACATCGTAAATGATGCGGTGTTGAAGGCTATTACCACAGAAACCTCTCTCGTGGTTGATTTCGGTGGCGGAATCAAGACCGAAGAAGATATTGAGAAAGCTTTTGCTGCGGGAGCAAGCATGGTTACAGTGGGCAGCATTGCCGTCACCAATCCTGAACTCTTCATGCAATGGCTGGACAAGTATGGAGCCGACCGCCTGATTCTGGGAGCCGACGTAAGAAACGGTAAGATTTCTATCAACGGATGGAAAGAAGATTCTTCTGAAGATCTCCTTCCTTTCCTGAAAAAGTACATCGATAAAGGAGTACGCTATGTTCTCTGCACAGAAATCAGCAAAGACGGAACGCTGCAGGGACCTGCCATAGAACTCTACAAAGAAGTAATGGCTGCCTATCCTCAACTGCATCTTATCGCCTCAGGCGGAGTGAGTTGCAACAAAGACATCGAAGCATTGGAAACTGCAGGAATTCCTGCCGTAGTATTTGGAAAAGCTTTCTACGAAGGGAAAATCGATGTTAAGAAACTAGTTAATAGTTAAATAGTTGACAGTCAAAAAGTTTATAGTTAGGAGTTAAGTAATCATAAAGTTCAAAGTTCAATGGTCAAAGTTCAAAGTAACAAAGGATTAGCTAAACGAATCGTTCCTTGTCTTGATGTAAAGAACGGCGAGACGGTAAAGGGAACCAATTTCGTAAACCTTCGCAGCGCTGGTGACCCGGTAGAACTGGGAAAAGCTTATAGCGATGCTGGAGCCGATGAGCTCGTATTCCTCGATATTACAGCGAGTTTCGAAGAGCGCAAAACCTTTACGGATATGGTAACCCGTGTGGCTGCCGAAATCAATATTCCATTTACTGTGGGAGGTGGAATCAATGAACTCAAAGATGTTGACCGCCTGCTCAACGCAGGAGCTGACAAGGTTAGCATCAACAGTGCTGCCATCCGACATCCGGAGCTCATCAATGAAATTGCCAACCATTATGGCTCACAGGTTTGCGTATGCGCCATTGATGCACGTCTCGATTCTGACGGCTGGCACTGTTATGTAAAAGGCGGAAGAGAACGGGTGGAACTAGGACTGTTTGACTGGGCTAAGGAAGTAGCCGACCGAGGTGCCGGTGAAATTCTCTTTACCAGTATGGATCATGACGGTGTGAAACAGGGATTCGCAAACGAGGCCCTCGCCCGTCTTGCTGAAGAAGTAAGCATTCCTATCATCGCCTCAGGAGGTGCTGGAAAAATGGAGCATTTCCGCGATGCGTTCACCCAAGGCAAGGCAGATGCTGCCCTGGCAGCCAGCGTGTTCCACTTTGGCGAGATTGCCATTCCTGACCTCAAGAAATACCTGAGAGAAGAAGGAATCAACGTGAGAATATAGAACACGTAAGGATACTGAGACACGTGAATATAATAATGTAAGAAAATAAAAACAAGATAAAATGGAAATAGATTTCGAAAAATTAGGCGGACTGGTTCCTGCCATCATCCAAGACGCAGTTACAAAGAACGTCTTGATGCTTGGCTTCATGAATCAGGAAGCATACGATAAGACAATAGCAACCAAAAAGGTAACATTCTGGAGCCGTTCACGCAACTGCCTCTGGACAAAAGGTGAAACATCAGGCAACTTCCTGAATCTCGTTAGCATTCAGAACGACTGCGATAACGACACCTTGCTGGTTAAGGTTCACCCAGATGGTCCAACCTGCCACAAAGGTACAGACACCTGCTGGGCAGAAGAGAATACGCTCAACCCTATCCTCTTCCTCTCAGAGCTTCAGGACTTCATCAACAAGCGCCACGAAGAAATGCCAGAGGGGAGCTACACTACCAGTCTCTTCAAGAAAGGCGTTAACAAAATGGCACAAAAGGTTGGAGAAGAAGCTGTTGAAACCATTATCGAAGCCACAAACGGCAACAACGAGAAACTCGTTTACGAGAGTTCAGACCTTCTCTATCACCTCATCGTACTGCTCACAAGCAAGGGCTTGAGAATAGAAGATGTAGTGAAAGAACTTCAGATGCGTCACGATCCGGAATGGGATAAGAAACGCCGCGTTGCCAAGAGTAAGGGCGAAATGAAATAACAAACCAACATTAAGGAGAAAAAAAATAGAAGATGTTAATAGATTATCAGAACGTCAGCATATATCAGGCCGACAAGTGCGTGCTCCAAAACATCAATTTTCATATTGACGAAGGAGAATTCGCCTACCTTATTGGAAAAGTCGGCTCTGGTAAAAGTTCGCTATTAAAGACACTTTATTGCGAACTAGACCTTGTAGAAGGCGAAACCGAGAAGGCTGAAATTCTCGGCAGAGACCTCAAAACTATCAGGCGAAAGGAGATTCCGGCTCTGCGTAAGGAATTGGGAATCATCTTTCAGGATTTCCAGCTGCTACACGACCGCACCGTTCGCAAGAACTTTGAATTCGTACTCAAGGCAACAGGCTGGAAAAACAAAAAAGACAGAGAAAAGCGTATCGAAGAGGTGCTCAACGAAGTAGGCATGATTGATAAAATCGACAAGATGCCTCATGAGCTATCAGGTGGTGAGCAGCAGCGTGTAGCCATCGCCCGCGCCATTCTCAATAATCCTAAAATCATCATCGCCGATGAGCCTACAGGCAATCTCGACCCAGAGACTGCCAGCAACATCGTGAGTCTGCTGAAAGACATCACCAAACAAGGCACAGCTGTTGTGATGACAACCCATAACATCCCGATGCTCGACAAATTCCCAGGCATCGTTTACCGCTGTAAGGAAGGTGTGCTCTACGACGTAACCAACGAGTACAACCACATCGACCTCACAGAGGATGGAGAAGATAATTAAGTGAAATAATTAAATAAAATTACGACTATGAAGGTAATGAAATTCGGAGGTACTTCTGTAGGCTCACCAGAGCGCATGAAGGGAGTAGCCTCTTTGGTTACAGAATCAGGTGAACCAACTTTCATCGTATTGTCTGCGATGAGCGGTACAACAAACTCTCTCGTTGAGATCTCTGACTATCTTTACAAGAAGAATCCAGAGGGCGCCAACGAGGTAATCAACAACTTGGAGAAGAAATACATGCAGCATGTAGAAGAACTCTACTCTACCGAGGAGATGAAAAATACGACTCGTGAGTTCTTGCAGGGCGAATTCAACTATCTCCGCTCATTCACCAAAGACCTCTTCACTTCTTTCGAGGAGAAGAGCATCGTGGCTCAGGGCGAGATGATGAGCACCAACATGGTTGTAAACTACTTGAAGGAACAGGGTGTAAAGGCCGTATTGCTCAATGCATTAGACTTTATGCGCACTGACAAGAACGCAGAGCCAGATCCTCAGTACATCAAGGAGAAGTTGGCTGCTATCATGGAGCAGAACCAGGGCTATCAGATTTACATCACTCAGGGATTCATCTGCCGCAACGCATATGGCGAGGTTGACAATCTGCAGCGTGGCGGTAGCGACTACACCGCATCTCTTATCGGTGCAGCTCTCCCAGCTGAAGAGATTCAGATCTGGACCGACATCGACGGAATGCACAACAACGACCCTCGTGTCGTAGAGCACACTGAGGCTGTCCGCCAGTTGAACTTCGAGGAGGCTGCTGAGTTGGCTTACTTCGGTGCCAAGATCCTCCACCCTACCTGTGTTCAGCCAGCTAAGTATGCAGGCATCCCTGTACGCTTGAAGAACACCATGGATCCTAAGGCCGACGGTACAATCATCGACAATGTCATCGTACGCGGCAAGATCAAGGCTGTTGCTGCCAAGGACAACATCACAGCCATCAAGATCAAGAGTAGCCGCATGTTGCTCGCTACAGGTTTCCTCCGCAAGGTATTCGAAATCTTCGAGAGCTATCAGACTCCAATTGATATGATTGCCACTTCTGAGGTGGGTGTCAGCATGAGTATTGATAACGATTCTCATCTTAACGACATCGTAAACGAGCTGAAGAAATATGGTACAGTAACTGTAGATTCTGATATGTGCATTATCTGCGTTGTAGGTGATTTGGACTGGAGCAACGTTGGCTTCGAGACCATCGCTACCGATGCGATGAAGAACATTCCTGTACGCATGATTTCTTATGGTGGTTCTAACTACAACATCTCATTCCTCATCAGAGAAAAAGATAAGAAGCAGGCATTGCAGAACTTGAGCAACGTATTGTTCGAGAAGAAGTAATGCAAATGAAAACGAAGAGTGAAAAGTGAAGAATTCGTATGTAATGCTTCCTATCCACTCTTCGTTGGATATTCTGATTTACAATAAATTGGATATTCTGATTTAACTATAATAAGGTATTAATTTAAGATTAAGCGAAATGAAAGGTACATTTCCGATAGATAAGTTTCAGGAGATACAGACTCCGTTCTACTATTACGACACCAATGTGTTGCGCCAGACATTGAAAACCATCAATGAAGAGGCTGGCAAGCACGAGGGATTTGAAGTGCACTATGCCGTAAAGGCAAATGCCAACCCTAAGGTGCTCAATATCATCTGTCAGGCTGGTTTAGGAGCCGACTGTGTGAGCGGAGGAGAAATTCAGGCAGCCATCAAAGCCGGATTTCCAGCCAGCAAGATTGTTTACGCTGGTGTAGGCAAAAGCGATTGGGAAATCAACCTCGGATTGGAGAAAGGCATCTTCTGCTTCAATGTAGAAAGCATTCCGGAGTTGGAAATCATTAACGAGCTGGCTGAAAAACAGAATAAGATTGCGCAGGTTTGTTTCCGCATCAATCCGGATGTCGGCGCCCATACGCACGCTAACATCACAACAGGTCTGGCAGAAAACAAGTTCGGAATTGCCATGCGCGACATGGAAGCCGTAATCGAAGAGGCTGCCAAGATGAAGAACATCCAGTTCCTCGGACTGCACTTCCACATCGGAAGCCAGATTCTTGATATGGGTGATTTCGAGGCACTCTGCAACCGTATCAACGAACTTCAGAACCAGCTTGAAGCGCATCACATCGTTGTGAAGAACATCAATGTGGGCGGCGGATTGGGCATTGACTATAATCATCCAAACCGACAGCCAATCCCTAATTTCAAGGATTATTTCGATACATACGCAAAGAAACTGAAGTTGCGCGATGGTCAGAAGCTTCACTTCGAGTTGGGTCGCGCTGTAGTGGGTCAGATGGGTTCTCTCATCACCAAGACACTCTACATCAAGCAGGGCACAGCCAAGCAGTTTGCCATTGTGGATGCAGGAATGACCGACCTCATCCGTCCAGCTCTCTATCAGGCTTACCATAAGATTGAGAACATCTCAAGCGATGAACCTGTAGAAACTTACGACGTAGTAGGTCCTATCTGCGAATCTAGCGATGTCTTCGGCAAGGCTGTCGACATCAACAAAGCCCATCGCGGCGACCTCATTGCCCTCCGCTCAGCCGGAGCCTATGGTGAGATCATGGCGAGCCAGTATAACTGTCGCCAGTTGCCAAAGGGTTATATTACAGAAGACTTTTAATATAGTTGAAAGTTAAAAGTTAAGAGTTTATAGGATTCTCCTTTCTCTAGCTTTCTATATTACGAGAAAAAGAAAATGATGATCATTAGTACAACTACTATAATAGCAGGCGCAGTGGTGGTTTTATTGGCGGTTCTCGGATCGCTGATAAATCCATTTCTGCGCTCGTTGCGCTTTCAAAAGACAGAAACGGCAGAGAATCAACCTCCTGTCAGTATACTCATTACCGCACACGATAATCTTGCTGAATTGGAGAGGAATCTCCCTATGTTCCTGCGTCAGCAGTACGCTGCCGACTATCAGGTAATCGTAGTCTGCCAGAGTACAGATGGCGAGACGCAGGATTTTCTGAAGCGAACAGCAGCCGAGAACCCTCATCTGTATTATACTTACATTCCTGAGAGTTCACGCTACATGAGCCGCAAGAAATTGCAGATTACACTGGGTGTGAAGGCTGCCAAACATGAATGGATTATTCTGACAGAGCCTAATTGCCGCCCAAGCAACAACAAGTGGTTACAAACCATGGCCCGTCAATGTCAGGACCCTAACCATCTGGTATTGGGATATGTAGCCCTTGATGAGGAAACCAAGAGCATACGCCGTTTCGACAGCATCCGCAAGGCTTACTATGTTTTGCGCCGTGCCCAGCAGACCTACGGCTATCGCAGTCACATGCCAAACGTAGCTTTCCGCAAGAGCGACTTCATGAAGGAACAGGGCTATCAGGGCAACCTGGAATATGTTCGTGGCGAATACGATTTTCTTGTCAACAAGTATGCACATTGTGGCGATACTGCTACAGAACTGGATTGCGATGCATGGCTCATCCGTGAAGCACCATCGAGCAAGAGCTGGCATAATGCCCACCTCTATCTGCAGGCATCACGCAAGAGTCTGGAAAGAGCCGGTTCCATGCGAACCCTCATGTTCTTCGACCATCTCATGCCACATCTCAGCCTGATAGCAACGCTGGCCGTAGCTGCCTACTCTATCCTCATGAAGAATTGGATTCTTACAGGATGCGCAGGTTTCAGTTTTCTCCTGCTGTTCATCGTGAGAATGCTGATAGCCAACAAGGCCATCAAACACTTTGATGACGGAATAGCGATGTTCAAACTGCCATTCTTCGAATATGGAATTATCTGGAGAAATCTGGCTACCAAATTGCGCTATTGGCGGGCTGACAAAAACGATTTCACTTCTCATAAACTCTAAACAGGGTAAAAAGGAAGTAACAGTCTATCAGAATAATAACAGTTAAAAATAACCGACAGAACGATGAAAGTATATTTGTTCATTTCCAACCATAAGAAGTTGCTGAAGATGTATCTTCCATACATCGAAGCCTTGAATAAGCAGCTCGACATCACCAACAGTCTGGTTGATGCCGACATTGTGTTGATTATAGGAGCATGGACATGGCAGGGAGCCCAGATAGCCAAGAAAGCAAAGCAGATGGACATTCCCTACATCGTTTGTCCACTAGGCGATATTTCTGAGAGAAACTGCAAGAACCCTTACTTGAAGCGTTCACTGCAACTGTCTATGTATCAGAAAGCCATGTACGCCAAAGCCAACCTCATAGTAGCTACTACTCCTATGGAGAAAAACTATCTGGAAAAGAAAGGTTGGAACAAGCGCATCGCCCTGATACGCTATGCAGGCTACAGTCATCTTACCAACACTGAAGCCATGATGCAAAACTGGCAGGAGACGGATGAGGAGACGCTGGCAGTCTTCGAGCAGCAAAAGGCAGAAGCCATCGCTGCCCAAACCAAACAGGCAATCATCGCACAGATTATGCAGATAAAAAGCCGCATGCCGCATCAGAATATTCCGCAAAAATATCTTGACAATTTACACACTCTCCTCTATGCTGATGATTATGATGAGGATGCTATCAAGCAAGAACTGGCAGAGAAGAAACTCTCTTCCTATGCCGCCTCCGTTTTCCAGACCATGACAGATAAAACAGGACTCACAGAAGGCTTCATGCCGATTCCTGCCAAAAAGGGCAGAAAGAGTAAAGAGATTCTGAAATTTGTGAAATAAAAGAAATCTGAAGTTTGTGAAATAAGAAGAAATGAACTTAGATAGAATAGAACAGCAAGCTGGTCATCTGCCAGCTTACCAGATAGCCGACTCTGTCAATGAAGCATTGATGGAGTCGGCTAACCTTGTTATTACAGCTCCTCCTGGAGCCGGTAAATCTACCCTCCTCCCGCTCACCATTCTGCGGGGCATGAGTGATCAGGCATTGGAAGGTTTCATCCATAATCATCTTAAAAGTCAGGGTAAGATTCTGATGCTCGAACCGCGCCGCCTGGCTGCTCGCCAGATTGCCGAACGGATGGCGCAGATTCTGGGAGAACCCGTGGGCAAAACCATCGGCTATCGGGTAAGATTCGAAAGCAAGGTTTCGGATGATACACGCATCGAAGTCCTTACCGAGGGCATTCTCACCCGAATGCTGGTCAATGATGCTACACTCGAAGGCGTTTCGTGCCTCATCTTTGATGAGTTTCATGAGCGCAGCATCAATTCCGATCTGGCGTTAGCGCTGGCCCGGCAAACACAGGAAATCATCCGCCCCGACCTGAAGCTCATTATCATGTCAGCAACAATCGATGCTTCTATCATCTGTCAGGCACTTCAGGCTACGCTCATCGAGAGTGAAGGCAGAATGTTTCCGATAGAAACCATTTATGCAGACCACGACATCGACAGATATCAGGTAGCACAGGAAATGGCAGCCACTATCTGTCAGGCTTTCAGAAATCAGGAAGGTGACATTCTTGCCTTTCTGCCGGGACAGGGAGAAATCATGAAATGCGAAGAACTGCTTCGCTCTGTCCTGCCCTCAGCCACACTTTACCCGCTATACGGTAACCTCTCGCCTGAAAAGCAGCGACTCGCAATCGCTCCTTCCAAACCGGGTGAACGAAAAATCGTATTGACCACTCCTATCGCCGAAACTTCTCTCACCATCGAAGGGGTACGAATCGTTGTGGATTCCGGACTATGCCGAAAACTGGTTTATGACGCCCGTACAGGCTTGAGCCATCTCGAAACCGTTCGTATCAGTCAGGACATGGCTACGCAACGAAGGGGGCGTGCGGGCAGAATAACATCAGGCGTATGTTACCGGCTTTGGACACAGACCTCGGAACACCTGATGCCAGAACAACGGCTGCCCGAAATACTGGATGCTGATCTCTCTTCGATGGTTCTCGACATTGCAGCTTTCGGCGAAAACAAACCGGAACTGCTGCCTTGGCTCACCCTTCCTCCCAAGGGCAACCTCGTATTGGCACAGCAACTTCTTATGTCGCTCAACGCCCTCACTCCTGATCATGATGCTCACGCTCTCAGTGGCAGCATCACCGCAGAAGGCAGCAGAATGGCTCAACTTCCTTGTCATCCGCGCATTGCCAAGATGATGATCAGCAGCGATTCTCCGGCGAGCCAAGCCCTGGCCTGCGACATTGCTGCTCTGCTGGAAGAGAAAGACCCGATGGGCGAAAATGAGGATTCTGATATGACGCTCCGCCTTTCTATCCTACGTTCCGCACGCTGCAAGAAAAATCTAGGGCGCTGGGCACGTATCGCTCAGATTGCCCAGGAATACAGGAAGATGCTGCGCATCAGGGAAGACAACGAGCCAATTGATGCTGAGGAAGTGGGCCATCTCATCGCTCTAGCCTACCCTGAGCGCATCGCCCATGCCACCGACCATGCGGGCAACTTCAAGATGGCGAATGGCAACACGATTTTCATCGACCCGTGCGACAGCATGGCAGCAAACGAATGGCTTGCCATCGCATCACTCAACCTATCTTCAACCTCATCATCCAATCCCGCACAGAGACGTAAAGGAAGGGTATTTCTCTCAGCCCCCGTCAACTGGAAGAACTTGCCGGCACAAACCTGCGAGAATATTTCATGGGACAGCAAAGCGCTGGCAGTAAAGATGCAACAGGAAACACGGATAGGAGCACTCGTCATAGACAGCAAGCCGATACAGAATGCCAGCCGAGAGACAGTTTCAGACATTATCTGCGAAGCTGCCAGAAAAGACGGACTCAGCATGTTCGATTGGAACGAATCGGTTCATCGTCTGCAACAGCGCGTGGCACAAGTAGCTGAGTGGCATCCGGAATTAGAGATTCCCGACCTGTCAACGGAACATCTCCTGTCAACAGCCCGAGCGTGGCTCCCTTTCTATCTCGAAGAAGGTGGTAAGATGAAGACTTCTGTTACTGAGCTGAAGAAACTCAACCTGTGCGAAATCCTTTGGAACATCCTTCCTTATGAGCTTCAGCAGGAGATAGACCGCCTTGCTCCCACCCACATCCGTGTGCCATCGGGCAGCAATATCCGCATCGATTACCGCCAGGGGGCCGAAGCCCCGGTTCTGAGTGTTCGGCTTCAGGAGTGTTTCGGAATGACATCAACACCCACTGTCGATGCTGGCAGACAGCCCCTTCTGCTTGAGTTGTTATCTCCCGGCTTCAAGCCCGTTCAGCTTACTCAGGATCTCGCAAGTTTTTGGCAAGGCACTTATTTCGAAGTCCGCAAGGAACTGAAGCGCCGTTATCCTAAGCATTTCTGGCCGGAGAATCCGTTAGAGAGCCAGGCCGTGAGAGGTGTCAAACGATGGTGATCCAGATGCTCTCGCCTCGGTCTCTCGCCGCCGTGATGGCATTGACGAGGCGATGCAGCCAGATGCGGGAGTTTACCACCATGCCTCGGAGCTTGTTTTCGCCCGGCAGGATGCAGCCCTGCGTATCATCGGGGTAGTTGCCGGCATGGATGCGGATGCCCTCAAAGCCAGGAACGCCCTGCAGCAGGGGCAGCCACTGCTTGAATCTCGGCGACTTGGTGATGAGCAGCGGATAGGTGCCCTCGGGTATGGCAGTCTTACCCTTCATCTTCTGCGCCTTCTTCCCCGACACTCGCCCCAGGCGCACATTCTCCTCTTGGGGCAACAGGGTGATGCCCAGCAGGTTGCGCCACGTAGGCTCCAGGGTATCGCAGAAGTAGTGCTCCCCGTCCAGCTTGCCCACATCTACCACATGGCAGAAGCTGCGCTTCTGGTCTTTATTGAGCGTATAGTTCACCTTGCGCTCCACCTCCTCGTCCTTCAGAATATACATACGCCCTATGGTGTAAGTATTCTGCTTAGCTATTCTTTTGAGTACGATTTCCATAATTGTTTCTATTTAGATTCTTTTTTGATAAAACATAGCTTGCGATAAAAACTGTAATTACTGTAATTGTAATTGCAATGGCTGTTATCAGCTTTGTTATTACCAGCATTAACGCCTTGTTCGCCTGCCTCCACTTTCACGATATACTTTCTGAACACCCAGGTGGCTATCATCCGTCGGGTGCCCTTGGTATCCAGCCCCAAGTCGCTTCTCAACTGCTCAGCCTGCTGATAAGAGAACTCATTTGGCAGAAGTTGCAGCATATTGGAAGGCCCTCTTTTGCTCGACTTCACTCCCTCCTGCTCCGCCTTCACGATAGCATCTCGGAAGAATCTCATCTTGCAGTACAGGTCATACTGCTCGCTCCAGCGCACAAACTCCTCTATCTCGGATTCCCATTGGCAACCATTCGCCACATAGAGCACGCAAGCCTTCAGATAGGCAATGACATTGGCTCTGAACGAGAGGTTCTCGTAAACCCTGTCTTGGCTCATACGGGCAAAGTCGGCATTCTCCTCTTTCAGCTTCTGTGCCAAGGCGAAAGCCTCAGGGCAATTGATTGTACCAGAAGCCATGTTAAGATGCTCGATATAGGGTTTTAAGTTCTCTCTGAATGTGTCATCGTATGTGCCATAGACAGGCATCTCGGCTCCTATCTCACGCTCAGGGATAGTACAGAAGTTGATTCTAGAGATAGGACCATCGGTCAATACCTTGGAGAAATATCGGATACCCTTGTTGATGGTGGTCGAGGCATTCCAGTTAAATCGGATGGTTACTCGCTCCGTAACACTCTGCGTGCCCACTCGGGTTTGTCCATATTGATTACCAGGGTCGAAGGCGAGGCACATGATACGAAACTGCTGGTTACCAATGCCCCTTAGGTTATCAAACTGGTCTATCTCGTTGAGAGCAGTATAGAGGAAATGCTCCTGCGCCTCGGCGGTACGCATCACGAAGGCAGGGTTGGTCATATCGGCGTCTATCTCCTGGATCACGAGGTTTTCAGGTCGCTTACGCTTATCCTTGTTAGCACCTTTTCTTGTCACCTCGTCCTTCCATTCCTTCTCTCGTTTCAGGTTATCTTTGTCTCGTTTTCTGATGTCTTCCATAATCAGGTTGATAGGCATCTGCACGCAGTTCTTTCCTGCGCCCGTACCAGCTAAGAGACAACACATTAGCGTAGCCTCATGCTCCACATTGTCGATGTAATTAAAATAGGTGCGGCAGAGGTGGGTGGCTAGCGGAGGAAAGATGGCATGGGCTACGGCAGGCTTATAGACATCCGGTGTCTGAGACACGAGGAGCTCCACGAGCTTAGGCAGCTTCTTCGGCATCTCGGGCGGAGCGGGGTAATCATCTTCGGAACTTTGAACATTGAGGTTTGAACTTTGAACTGTTTGATTACCTGCACTTGCGCCTTGAATTCTTAATTCTTCATTATTAATTCTTAATTGATTAGCCTGAGTCTCCGCCTGCGCATTGATGCGGATCACATCTCTAGAGAATGGCTTCGAACTGTCTCCATATTTCTCATAGAAGTCATGGATCAGCTGCTGGCAGTCACGCTCTTGGGCGAAGCTAGGCATCTTCACTGCCACCACTCTTCTCAGTTCTTCCTCACTCATCACCCTGCTCGCTCCTGCGCTCATGATGGCTAGCAATGAGGAGTGGCGAGAGCCCTCTGTGTCGATATTCACATTCTTCAGTCCTGCCGACTCCGCGAAGAGGTCGAAGGCTATCAGGCTCTTCTCGCTGGCGGTACCAGAGGTTGGTAATCCGTCAGGAATATTTTGTTGAGTGTTGAATGTTGAGTGTTGAATGTTGAATGGTTGGGGTTGAGTGCCCTGTTGCCGTCTTCCGTCAATGGTGAGACCACGCTTCAGATAAGCCTCTCTGCGAGCCTTCAGCTCATCGGCAGGAAGCACGGCATACCAGTCCTTGGAGCGATAGATCTCCGAGTCCTGATCCGTGATAAAGAGGATTCTCTCTGGGGTAAAACAGCTCTCATCGCAGGGCACGCCAAGTGCCTCACAATACGCTCTCTGCGTCTCCTCGATAGTCATACCTATCGGCATTCGGATGTCGATATGCAGCTTCTTACGAGCCGAGTATTCCAGATGCAGTAGCATTCCATTCCAGATGCCATCGCTGCAATTCAGCTGCCTTGCCATTTCGATGGCGATACCCACCAGTTCCTTATCGTCGATGTCGATGGTGGTCTGGAAGAGGAAACTCGTAGGGTCAGCATCCTTCTGCGAGCGATGATTCTTGAGGAATCGGCTGTAGTGACCGCAGCGGAAGGGCATCAGCCCCTTCAGCTTGTCATTGCCCCCACGTATCTGCTCCACCATATCGTGGAGCCAAGGCTGAGCTATCAGCTTGTCATATTCAGCCAGGGGCAGGCAGCTAGCGCTGCCCTTATTGCCCCCACGCTGAGGATTCATTGCAATAAAGTGGTTCATGCTTAATTATACATTATTAATTATACATTATCTATTACTCCTTATAGTCCTCCCACTCCACATTTTCCTTGAAGGGCTTGATAGCCTTCACCATCTCCTGGTGCTCACTCTTGAGGCAGCGCAGAATCTCCGCCTTGCTCATGTCCTTGGAGAAGGCATAGTTCACCTGCACGGTTCGCTTGCTAGTGCGCACCACCCCGTGCTTGGTCTTGAGAATCTCCGTGAAGGGCTTCTCTCGCTTGCCCTGCACATAAGGCTTGAAGTCCACCCAGTCGCCTCGCCCATTCTCGCCACCCGAGAATATCATCCTGCCCCTGATCACCTGCGGCTTGTCACTGATTACCTCCGTCTCGTTCCATGGCGCCTTGCGCACTGATACGTTACCATTCTCCTCGGTGATCACAGCACCGTCCACCTTTACTGCATTGAGCAGCTTCTTGCTAGTTGCTTTCTTCATAACTTTGTAAATGTATTAAAAGATTGAGAACCCGCAATACGCAAAGTCCCCGCAACCAGACGCGCTGTGCATCTGATTACGGGGGCAAAGGTACTAAGAAGTAAAATGTTATCTTTATAACAGTTATATAATATTATACGATTATATCAGCTATAAGTATCTGAAAATCAAGAGATATATTCCAATAAAATTCTTCGAATATTTTTTGCCTCATTACACCAGGCATTATAATTACTAAACTGTGATATGTTATTGCTCACCGATGCTTTAGCCACACCTTCGATATGCGAAGCATTCAAGAATAGGGCTTGAAAAGGTTTCCACATGATAGTATTGTTAGCAGGGTGCTTCACTCCCAGAATATCGGATACGATATACACCATATATCCATACTCAGCCTGCGTACGATCCCATACATACCAAGAGCCCTCAGTATGAATATACTTATGTTCTGTCAGTGTTTTCCATATCAGGGCAGCCTTCTCAGTCTTGAGTCTGGGGTCCACCTTGATTTCCTGGTCTACTTTAAGATTTTGGGTACTAGCAGCTGTATTCTGCAAAAAATCACTCACCTGCGCATTGCTACCAATGACAACTGAGCAATTCAGTATGGTTACTCCACCAGTCAGAATTGCCTGGGCAAAAATTTCTTCTAACGACATTTTCCTTTTCTTGTTAGAATGTTAATTATAAGAACAAGTCACGTTTTACCTATCGTTGGGGAAAGGACTTCTAGCAAACGGTGTCCGCACACAACCTTGTTGCATACGGTAGTCTTTAAGGCAAATGATCTTCGCCCAATCGGAGTTGAATCTTCATAAGGGTGTTGGAAATTTATTAGTGTTACATTAATAATTATAGGTAATCACGCCAAAGCTAACTGCTATTTCTTCACTATTTGGCGCAAGTCTATTCTATCTTTAGCTAGATCCAGGGCTGTCTGAGCCGCATGACCATATATCTCTACTAGCTTATTCTCCAGATCTGGGATAGCATCCAGTTTTTGCTTTTTCTCGATGCCATCCTCCTCAGCCTCAATTTTTCTACGGTGGCAGTCTAGATAATATGCCATGCCATACATCATCTTCTCCAGAGTTTTTTTAGAAACAGTGAGATCAGTTTCTCTCAGTTTTTGGATTGTAGAATAGTCTATACAGAAGTCATACTTCATGTGATAACGGGTAATAATACCTGCCCCTATCAAAGAGTCGAGATTTTTTCCCACCTCTTTGATAAGTTCTTCTCTCACTTTCTTCTCAGGAAATGTCTCCTTATTTAGCTTTTGTTGTTGCTGTTCTTTACGTTGACTCATTTTCTTATTAAATATTACGATACGAAGTTCGTGATATTTAATGATATGTGCAAGTTTTGTGATAGTCTATAGAGTCGCAAAAATGCCTAAAGAATTAAGGGTTTTTGTTTTTCGTTAACTTTTCAATGTGGATTTTTGAGCGAAATAACTCAATAGATGTGCACAGCACATTGTCGTTAATCCTTTATAAAACTCCTTATCATAGGTTACTGCTGGTGCACCTCTTTATTTACCACTTGATACCAGGAAAAACGCATCACTGAAGGGAATAAATCGTTAAAAAGGGGGTCTACTTGCAGGAAGTAGACACTTTTTTATAGGAATGCGACACATTTTCGAAAAAAAACACTATCTTTGCACCATGAAAAATATGATAGAGACTTTCACGAAAGAGGAACAGGCTATTTTCATTGTGGCATTGTTTCTTCTGCTGTTCGCCATAGTCATTGGCTATGCCATGGTTCAAGACTACAGGATATTATTAATTCAAAAATAAAAAATATGAAAAAGAATTTTGTAAGATTGAGATGGTTTTTCACGATGCTCTTGTTCGTGACAACCATGATTATGCCATCCATGATGTTGGCGAAAAGTATTACTCCAACCGTACCGACTGGTAAAGGCACTGCAGATGACCCATATCAAATTAGTACTGCTGCCGAACTTTATTGGTTTGCAGGTCTGGTGAATGGTACGCTTCCAGACGGGGGGGGGGAAGGATGCATCTGCCAATGCAATCCTCACGGATAACATTACCGTGAACGAGGGCGTTCTTGACGCAGTTAATAAAGGTCAGGTAAGCGAAAGCGACTTTATAGAATGGAAACCTATTGGTACATATGATTCTTATGATGCTGTATATACTGGCACCTTTGATGGCAAGGGATACACCATCAGCGGATTGTATTTCAATCATCCTGACGCATCTTATGTTGGCTTGTTTGGCTACATAGGAGCCAACGGCAAAATTTCCAACGTAGGAGTTTCGGATTCATATTTTCAGTTCAGAATGAAGGGAGGAGGTGTATGCGGAAAGAATGATAAAGACGGCGTACTCCAAAACTGTTCTAACAGCAGCACTGTAATTGGCAAAAATCAATATAGTAGAACAGGCGGCGTGTGCGGCGATAACAGCGGCACTGTCAGAGATTGCAAAAATACAGGTTCTGTAAGCGGAGAAAATTTTGTCGGCGGCGTGTGCGGAATTAACCTGGGCACAATCAAAAGCTGCTATAACACAGGTTCTGTTCATGGAACAGATATTTATGTCGGCGGCGTGTGCGGAAACAGCTATAGGGTAACAAATACAAATTATTGCTATTATCTTAGTGACACAGCCACACGCGGTATAGGAAATCTGATGGCGGATGAGAAAGACAAGGCAGAGAAAATGTTCAAAGAGCAGTTTGAAAGTGGCGAGATGGCATGGCTGCTGAATGGCAAAGGCTCAGGCGAGCAGGTATGGGGACAGCAGTTAGGCATAGACCCATCTCCCGTTCCCGGCTCTGCCTATAAAGTAATCAAGGCAGCACAGGGCGACAACGATACATATTGGGCAACATTCAGCAATCCGACAAACGATGTAACCCTTTCTGTTCCATCAGACAGATCGCTTAAGGTCTATAACGCAACGGTAAGCGGTGGCAAGCTGACATTGACACAACGCAACGACCAAGTGGCAAAGGAAGAGGGTGTGCTACTGAAGACTGACGGAGAGTATGTCAATGCAAAGGCAAACGAGACAAATGAGTTGGCAAAAGCTTCCTCTTATGAGAACCACCTTGTGGCTACACCAGCTGAAGCTAAGACTGTAACAGCAGCTGCCGGTTGTAAACTCTATCGTCTCACATATAATAAAGCAGAAAAAAAAGAAGGTCTCGGCTTCTACCTCGGTGTGGACGACGGAAAAAGTCTCAAGGCGACTCCAGGAAAGGCTTATCTGAAAGTATCTGAAGATGAAGCAAAAGCCCCATCATCGACAGCACTCGCTCGCAGCTTTGTATTCGGTGGCGGCAGCGAGACAACAGGCATAGATGAAATCACCATTATGGGTACTGACGTGCAGCGTCATGGCACTATTGAAGGAATCTTCGACCTCCAAGGTAGAAAGATAAGCAATCCGACAAAGGGCATATACATCAAGAATAACAAGAAAGTAATAATCAAATAAAAATAGCACAATATGAAGAAAGAATATATAAAACCAGAAATGCAGATGCATGAGATAAAAGCCCAACAGTTACTGGCAGGGTCAACAGCTCCTGGTTACTATTCGGGACAAATTCCAGATGATAATAATGATGAAATGTATTAAAGTCCTAAGCTGACAGGAAAACCAATCATCTGAAAAAATAATTATCAACCCATACTTTGCGGTTGTTACAAGGGTCTATACACCTCGACAAAAGGGTGTATAGACCCTTTTTCCTATTACATGATGTCTTCAGGTAGAAGTATCTTAGCTTCTTCGTTATTATATCCCATCATGTTATGCTTTATAATTATCTTTGTGAACGATCGATGCCCTGGGCTAGGAGCTTCTGCCCTTTACCTTTGCTTTACCCTTCGGCCAGCGATTTTCAATTCCCTTCGGCCGGTGACCGTTGGTTCAGGGCGTATTGGGTAATTTCAACCGTACAGGTCGAAAAAATCCCGCACATCGACAAAGTTTTAAATACGTCGATGGCGGGATTATTCTTTGTTGCTGCATCAATAACAGCCAGTCCAATCGCCAATACAACAGATATTCTACCGTTTATTTTACATATTCCGAATTATTCTTGCATAAACAACCAAAAATCACCTCTGCCGTGATACCGGATTGAAATAAAAACATTACCTTGGCACTGACAGAATCCGCCTGCTTCCCGTAAGATTTGTGGACTCAATGGGGCATTTTGTAAGTTGGATATACAACATAAATCTATAACGACAGGAGAACAAATAGATACTCAAAAACTATTAATACTTCAATGAAAATAGAAATTGATTTTGATATGGGTTACGAGACGAATATTCCTTGGATTGAGGCAATCTGAGGCTTTGTTGCTAGGCAATTCAAAATGATTCGTTTAAAACGATACGAGTCAGTTTAAATTAATATAGGTGAATAAGATAAAAATATCGTAAAAAATAACACAAAATAGCTATTGTTGGCAAAAAATCACTAACTTTGAAATAAAAAATGTGTTAAGCAATGAACATAAGTAAAAATAAATTATCACATATAATATTCATATTTATCACGTTGGTCTCACTGACTATCGTGATATCATGTTCGAGTGAAGAAAAAATTGTTGTTCCAAAG
>JAJWFY010000023.1:0-47716 GCA_021615735.1 Segatella copri
CATGTTGTGCACCGGTCTCTTCCCGAATGCTGATACAAAGATACAACATCGGCGGTGCCCCACTTGTCCACTTTGGTACGATAAGTACCTGTTGTGCTCTATTTGGCTCAATTATGTATACTTTTGCACGCAAGCGTATGCAGCAGAATATTCAAGTGGCTCAATCAGCTTACTCAAGTGGCTCAGTCAGCTTACTCAAGTGGCTCAATCAGATTACTCAAGTGGCTCAATCAGCGAGTCCAGCCGTCTGCGTCAGCGAGTCCAGCCGTCTGCGTAACCCAGCGCAGCCATATCCTTAACCCGACGCAGCCGCATCAGTTGGTAAACGGAAGCACATCATTTTTTCACCTCATTTGGGTGGGCAATGACTATCAGGGCAATTTAGTCTTTCAGAGGGTACCATCAGGGCCAATAATAGGTACCATCAGGGCCAATCATGTGTTTTCTGATATGCCCGAATGACTACCAGGGCGAATCTTAAAAATGCAAGATGCTGAATATCAGATAGTTATGTGCTAATTTTTCTTCTCTACACTATACCAAGTATATTATATATATACATTTACATCAATTACACTATACGTAATACGGGAGGAAAAAGATTTTTTTTTCAACAAATCAGCCATTAAAATGCATTTTTTCTCTTCAAAAAATTGCATAAGTCTGAAATAAACATTACTTTTGCAACATAAAAAATATAAAGCTTATGAATTATCCCCAACGTATGTACAGCAAGACCGAGCTAGGTCTGCTCTACTTTCCCGACACAACCGACGGGGCGACAGCGCGCCGTCATATCATGGTATGGATTAAGCTGACGAGCCGGAGGCATAAAGAAAGACCGCCAGGCGTTTCTTTCTACGCCTGGCGGTCTAGATATTTCACAGAATAAGAACTTAGTTTTTCTTCCAAAGCTTGGTCATATCCTCCAGCGTCTTACCCTTGGTCTCAGGAACGAGCTTCCATACAAAGATGGCAGCGAGGATACAGATAACACCATACAAACCATAGGTAAACCAATAACCCATACTGTTTGCCAATGGCACAAACGAGGTAGAAACAATCCAGTTGAATATCCACTGGAAGGCTACGGCAATCGCTACGGCAGCACCACGAATCGTATTAGGGAATACCTCGGCGATAAGTACCCAGCAGATAGGGCCCCAAGAGAACATGAATGATGCTGAATAAACCATGATAGATACCATGCACAACAACTGCAGATTAGGATTACCGAAGGTGATGGCTACACCTATTGCACCTAAAGCCATGCCCAGAGAACCGGTGATGAGCAAAGGCTTACGGCCCAACTTCTCTACCGTAAAGATAGCCACACAGGTGAAACCGAGGTTCACAATACCATTGAATACGGTCAATACCATCGGATTGTCAAAGCCCATTGCCTCATAGATACGAGGAGCATAATAGAGCACGGCATTGATACCTACAGCCTGCTGGAATACAGAAAGCATCACACCTACGAAGATACAGAGCACACCGTAAGTAAGCAGTTTCTCCTTCTTCTCAGTAACCGTATTCTTGATGTCATCCAAAATCTTCTTAGCCTCCTCAGCACCATTGATGCGAGCCAGAATACGCTCTGCCTTCGCATCCTGTCCAACCATGGCAAGATAACGGGGAGTCTCCGGAACGAAACAGATAAGCAGAGCAAACAAGCCCGCCGGAACCATCTCTGAACCAAACATATAGCGCCATCCGGTTTCGATAGCCCAGGCAGCCTCGCCACCATTCAGAATCTGGTTCATACCATTGCCCACGCTCTGGATAGCAGGAGCAATATGATCGCCGAGAATGAAGAAGTTGACGAAATAAACTACCAGCTGACCGAAGATGATGGCAAACTGGTTCCAGCTAACCAACATACCACGGATGTTACTAGGCGCAATCTCACCGATATACATCGGGCACACAGCAGATGCCAGACCCACACCGATACCGCCAATCACACGATAGAGGTTGAACACGATGAGAAGCGTAAGATTAGGTTCGCCCTTTGGCAACACCAAAGACTCAGGGCACATCGATCCCCATGCAGAGATGAAGAACATCACACCCGCAAAGATCAGCGAGCGCTTACGTCCCCAGTTAGAAGCCAGCACACCCGAAAGTGCCGAACCGATGATACAACCGATGAGGGCACTGGATGAAGTGAATCCATGCCAGAAATCGGTATAGGTGAAATCCTCAGCACCCATGAAGAATGCCTGCAAACCCTTCTCGGCTCCCGAGATAACCGCGGTATCATAACCGAAAAGCAAGCCGCCCAAAACGGCTACCATCACAATTGAAATAAGATAGGCTCTAGAGCCTGTTTGTTTTTGTTCCATTATTTTTTAGGTTTAAATTTTAATCACTTTTCTGTAGAATAGCGTAGCATTTACCGGCAGGAAATCTTCTTTTTTCATGCCAAAAATCAATCTCCACCTAATAATATACGTTTTTTCTTTATAAATATTACGTTCAACATGCGGTTTTCCCCTATTTTTTTTGTAAATTTGCACCAAAATAAGAAGAAACATAGAATTTAGGTAATATGAACATAGCAGATTTTCTACATCAGCAGGGCGATAAGCGAGGCTTTTCGTTCGAGGTTTTACCTCCGCTGAAAGGTAACGGAACAGCAGCACTCTTCCGTACCATCGATGCGCTGAGCGAGTTTGGTCCTCGCTTTATCAACATCACTACGCACCATAGCGAGTATGTATACAAGGAACTGGAAAACGGTCTCCTCACTCGCCAGCGTGTGCGCCGCCGCCCTGGCACCGTGGCCATCGCAGGCGCTATACAGAACAAGTACGACATACCTGTCATCCCTCATATTATCTGCAGCGGTGCTACGAAGGAAGACATCGAGTACGAACTGCTCGACCTCCAGTTTCTGGGCATCAGCAACATCCTCGTTCTGCGAGGAGACAAGGCGAAAGAAGACCGGCAGTTTACACCAACCGAGAACGGTCATGCCCATGCCACCGACCTCCTGAAGCAGGTGAATCAGTTTAATGACGGTTTCTTCTTTGATGGCACTCCCATCAAGCACCCGGGCGACAAGTTCTGCTGCGGTGTAGCCTGCTATCCGGAGAAACATGAAGAGGCGCCAAACCTCGAAATGGATATGCAGCATCTCCTGGAGAAGCAACAGTTGGGCGCAGCGTATGCCGTTACCCAGCTCTTCTACGACAACGAGAAGTTTTATGCTTTCGTTGAAAAGGCTCGGCAGATAGGCGTAACCATTCCTATCATTCCCGCCATCAAGCCTTTCGCCAAGTTGAGCCAGCTCACGGTAGTGCCGAAAACCTTCCACTGCGATATTCCTGAAGAACTCGCACAGGAGGTATTGAAATGTAAAACTGACGATGATGCCAAGCAGCTCGGTATCGAGTGGACCACCGCTCAGGTGCAAGATCTCTTCGAACATGGTTACAACAATGTTCACTTCTTCACCGTATCGGCTGTAGACAGCGTCAAGCAAATAGCAAAAATTCTGTTTTAAATGCAAAGAAATGAAGTTATAGGTCAGCAAGAAGTATGGAACCGTCTCATGGAGATGGTTCAAGAGAACCGTTTGCCCCATGCGCTGATGTTCTGCGGCCCGCAGGGTTGCGGCAAACTGGCGATGGCACTGGCTTTTGCCAGCTATCTTCTGGGCGATTCACCGATGCTCAGGAAATGGGAACATCCGGACCTCCACTTCACCTTTCCTACCATCAAGACCGCCAATATGGGCAGCGAACACAAACCGGTGAGCCTCGACTTCATCAAGGAATGGAGAGAGCTGCTGCTTTCTAAAGGTCCCTACATCCAGATTAGCGACTGGATGCTGAAGATGGGCAAGACGGATGCCGACTATAACAAACAGGCTATCATCACTGCCGAAGAAACCGATGCCATCTCTCACGAACTGATGATGATGTCGAGTCAGGGCGGATACAAGATCAGTCTGATATGGCTCCCGGAACGTATGAACATCCAGAGTGCCAACAAGATACTGAAACTGCTGGAGGAACCGCCACGCCAGACGGTGTTCCTGCTGGTAAGCGAGAATCCGGAACTGCTGCTCGAAACCATCAGAAGCCGTACGCAGCGTATCGACTTCAAGAAGATAGAAACCGCAGAGATGGAAAAAGCGCTGACGGAACGGAGGGCGCTGGAGCCAGACATGGCACACCGCATAGCCCGTATCGCCAACGGCAACTGGAACCTCGCACTCGAAGAACTGGATGCAGGAAACGAAAACCGGCAGCATCTCGACATGTTCATCATGCTGATGCGACTGGCTTACATGCGCAAGATAGGTGATCTCAAGAAGTGGACCGATGTGATTTCAACCTTCGGAAGAGAAAAGCAGAAACGCATGCTCGACTACTTCATGCACATGCTCAGAGAAAGTTTCATGTACAACTTCCGGAATCCGGAACTGAGTTACATGACGCAGGATGAGGAGAACTTTGCCCAGAACTTTGCCCGCTTCATCAACGAGGCAAACATCATTGACATCGCCAACCTCTTCGAAGACAGCAAGCGCATGATTTCGCAAAATGCCAATGCCAAAATCGTTTTCTTCGATATGGCGCTCAAAATCATCGTCCTCCTGTTGAGGAAGTGAAGACTGGAAGCAGCACGCCCTGAAAGGGCAGAAGCTCCTAGCCCAGGGCATCGCCCTGGGTATAATGGCAGACAACAAGGCGCCCTGTAAGGGCAAAAGCTTTATGTCTTGCCTGGAGTTTTAAAGCTTTTGCCCTTACAGGGCGACAAACTAGCGCCCGTAATAACCCAGGGCGATGCCCTGGGCTAGGAGCTTCTGCCCTTTCAGGGCGTATGGGGCAATACAGGGCGTGTGGGGCAAAACTTGCGAAAGTTCTGTTCATTGTTCATTATAAATTAGACATTATAAATTAGACATTATAAATTATACATTATAAATTAGACTATCGTGGATTACAAAAATATGAAATTCAGGATGTGTAACGGCTGCGACCGTGGTCTGTGCGCTAAGGGCGTAGGAAGACAGGACAGACAGCTCAACACATACGACTGGCTTGCCGATGTACCTGGCAATGCTGAAAGTACTGACCTCGTGGAGGTACAGTTCAAGAATACCCGTAAGGGATATTACCACAATGTAAATAACCTCGACCTGAAGAAGGGCGATGTAGTGGCGGTAGAGGCTAACCCGGGTCACGACATCGGTGTGGTTACGCTGACCGGAAGACTGGTAAAACTCCAGATTAAGAAGGCAAACCTCAAGTCGCAGGATGATATCAAGCGTATCTACCGTATCGCCAAGCAGGTGGATCTTGACAAATGCAAGGAGGCTAAGAGCCGTGAACACGGCACCATGATCCAGAGCCGACAGATTGCCAAAGATCTCGGACTGAAGATGAAAATAGGTGATGTAGAATATCAGGGAGACGGCAACAAGGCTATCTTCTATTACATCGCTGACGAACGTGTGGACTTCCGCCAGCTCATCAAGGTTCTCGCAGATACCTTCCATGTACGCATCGAGATGAAGCAGATCGGTGCGCGACAGGAAGCAGGCCGTATCGGTGGAACGGGTCCTTGCGGTAGAGAACTCTGCTGCGCTACCTGGATGAAGAACTTCATCAGCGTTAGCACCAATGCGGCACGCTACCAGGACATCTCTCTGAATCCGCAGAAACTTGCCGGTATGTGCGCCAAACTGAAGTGCTGTCTCAACTACGAGGTAGACAGTTATGTAGAGGCTAGCAGGAAGTTACCTCCTAAGGATGCTGTACTACAGACTGCCGACGGTGATTTCCATCAGTTCAAGGTGGATATCCTGGCTGGTCTTATCACCTACTCTTCTGACAAGAATCTGGCTTCCAACCTCGAAACCATCAGCATCGAGCGTGCCAAGGCGATTATCGAAATGAACCGTCAGGGCGAGAAGCCATTGAGTCTGCTGGAAAACGGTAAGGCAAAGCCAGCAGCCAAGCCAATCGACCTGCTTGCCGAAGCCGATTTGAGCCGCTTTGACAAGGCTAAGAAAAAGAAGAAGAAGAACAATAAAAACAAGGGACCTCGTCAGCAGGAGGGCGATAACAAGCCGCAGAATAACGAGAATCGTGCGCAGAATGGAGAGAGGAAGCCGCAGAAGAATGAAGGCAAGCCAAACAACCAGCGCCGCGACAACCGTAATCAGGGCAATCATCCTAAGGGTGACAACCGCCAACCAAGAAACGACAGACGTCCTAACAAGGGCAACAAGCCACAGAATGGCAACAAGCCGCAGGGTGGAAACAAGCCACAGGGCAATAACGCCCCACAAGAATAAAGAATAGGAGCTAGAAAAAGATGAAAAAGACTGTTTATTTCATCGTTTTGACAGCGATCGTTCACATTCTCTCTGCCTGCAGCGGTTCGACCGTATACGATGAGTATGCCCATACACCGATTGCAGGATGGGAGAAGAACGACACCCTATCATTCGAAGTATCACCTCTTCTCGAAGCCGGGCATTACAGGCAAAGCCTAGGACTTCGCATTACAGGTGCCTATCCGTTCATGGGACTTACGCTCATCGTAGAACAGACGGTTTATCACCGAAACAGAAAGATACCGGGCGAATGCAAGAAAGATACGGTCAACTGCCAGCTGATTGACAACAACGGTGTGAGCAAAGGACAGGGTATCAGCTACTATCAGTATAACTTCCCTATCAACATCTATCAGATGCATCAGGGCGATTCCATACACGTAGCCATCAGACATGATATGAAAAGAGAAATCCTGCCCGGTGTGAGTGACATCGGCATCAAGATTTCAAAGATACAATAAAAAAAAGAGTGAACAGATTCATCAACATCTGTTCACTCTTTTTTTTTAACTTCTCACTAAGTTCCTTCCCGCATCAATTCTCAAGAAGATGAAAAGAAGGATGGTAAATCCCCATAACGAACTGCCACCATAACTGAAGAACGGCAGCGGAATACCGATAACCGGCGTTAACCCCAGCACCATTCCCACATTAATAAACAGGTGGAAAAGGAATACCGACAGGACACAATATCCGTAGATACGCCCGAATTTATAAGGTTGCCGCTCAGCCAGATGCATCAACCGCAATATCAAAGCCAGGAAAAGCAGCAGCACTCCTGCCGAACCGAGGAAACCTTCCTCCTCGCCTACCGTACAGAAGATAAAGTCTGTATCCTGCTCTGGCACGAACTTCAGTTTGGTCTGCGTACCATTCAGAAAACCTTTTCCCTGAAGTCCGCCGGAACCAATGGCAATCTCACTCTGATGCACATTATATCCCGCACCAGCCAAATCTTCATCCAGTCCCAACAATACGTTGATACGCACTCTCTGATGAGGTTCCATCACATGATTCAACACATAATCGGCTGAATAGAAGAAAGCAATACTTCCCAACGAGAAGATCGAGATGAGGAAGTAATTCCGGAACCGGGTTCTCAGCCCCTGATACACCAGGAATCCAATCATCATGGCACACAGGAAGAGCTGGACCCACACAATGTCGAACGGAATGACATAGGTAGAAAAGAGCACGAAGAGCAGCGTAATGCCTACCGAATAAGCCAGGAGAAGCAGTGCCTGTTTCTTATCGCCCGTATAGGAGTTCACCATACCTGCCGTAAAAATCTGTACCAGCAAAAGCACGACAAACTTACCCACAGAAGTATAGGTATCCCACATCATGACGTTCTCATACTTCACACCCAAGACAAAGTAAGCCACCATCGACACGCCGGTAAAAAGAATAGCTCCCGGCATTCCTTCGCGGTAAAGCATGAGGAAGAATGAAAGATAAACCAGGGCGGAACCCGTTTCGCGCTGACCTACGATACAGAGCATCGGCAGAACAATAATGCCTACTGCTGCCATGAAATGTTTCAGGTTCTGCATACTGAAACCATAGCTCGACATAAACTTGGCTACCGCCAGAGCCGTAGCAAACTTACCAAACTCAGCCGGTTGCAGTCGGAGCGGTCCCAACACCAGCCAGGAGTGGGAACCCTTGATGCTATGCGGATTGAATATCGTAGCAAAGAGCAAGAGTATCAGGATGCCATAGATGACATACGAGAAGGTATCGTAAAACCGGTCATCAAGCAGCAGGATTACCAATCCCAGTGCTATGGATGTGCCAATCCATATAATCTGCATACCCGAACGGGCACCCAGACTGAATATCTCATTGTCACCATAGTTATAGCTGGCTCCACAGACGCTCACCCATCCGAAGATGAGGAGTGCCAGATAAATGCCTATCGTCCACCAGTCAAGTGAAGCAAGCACACTAGGTTGTTTATTATCGCTCATAATCTATAAACTATCAACTATAAACTGTTAACTGAAAACTATCTACTGCTTAATCCGTAGGCGATTCTACGGGCCTGCATCTCTGCTGCCCTACGCTCTGAATCAGGAGATAACTTACCCTTGAGATACTGCTCCATCATCAGACCGCCGATAGGGACACCATAATCAGCACCCCAACCACCATTCTCTACATACACGGCAATGGCAATCTTCGGGTTGTTCATCGGAGCAAAGCCCATGAATACAGAGTGGTCATGGCCACGGTTCTGTGCCGTACCCGTCTTGCCGCAAGCTTCGAAATCGTAGCGGCCGAGCAGTTTACAGGTTCCCTTCAGCGCCGAACTTCTCATACCGGCTACCACATAGTCGTAAGCCCGTCGGGAAGCCTTGGTATAATGACGTCGGGTATAAAGCGTATCAAGCGGTTCACCCTTCACCTTTCTCACAACATGAGGCACATAATAGTATCCCCTGTTGGCAATGGTAGCACCTAGGTTGGCTATCTGCAACGGCGTGAGGTTTACCTCACCCTGACCGATAGAAATACTGATAATCGTCAGTCCGTTCCATGAACCTCTGTAAGCCTTATCATAGAACTGTGCATTCGGAATCAGACCGCGTTTCTCTCCTGGCAAGTCAAGTCCCAACTTATATCCGAATCCCATGCTCACCATATAATCTTTCCATACGGTCATCGCATTCTGTACGCTGCCATACTTCTTGCGGTTACCTATCATATAGTAAAGACCCCAACAGAAGTAACCGTTACAGGAGGTACTGATGGCATCAACCAGCGCAATAGGCGACGGGTGACCATGACAGCCTACATGCAGACCCTTATAAGAGAAACCGTGATTACATGGGAAAGCTGTTCCCGGTGTGATGATACCTTCGGTAAGATAGGTCAGCGCCTGGGTAGTCTTAAAGGTAGAGCCCGGAGGATACTGACCCTGGATACTACGGTTGAGGAGCGGTTTCCAAGGATTATGCGAGAGCCACTTGTGCATCCTACCACGATTTCTACCCACCAGACGTCTCGGATCGTAAGAAGGAGAAGAAACCATAGCCAGCACATCGCCCGTTTTAGGATCGATGGCAACGATACTGCCGATTTTACCCTGCAGCAGGCGTTCGCCCAAGGCTTGTAACTTCACATCCAATCCCAGCGTCAGGTCTTTTCCAGCCACAGGTTTCCGGTCGAGTTTACCATTCTGATAGCTACCCTGTATTCTTCCGTGGGCATCTCTCAGCATGATCTTCACACCCTTCTCACCACGCAGCTGCTTCTCATAAAACTTCTCGATACCCAGTTTTCCGATATAGTCACCAGCCTGATAGTAGTCATCATCTTCAATATCGCTTTGCGAAACCTCACCCACATCACCCAGCACATGGGCTGCATAAGGATAGGTATATTCTCTGACGGTACGTTTCTGGACATAGAAACCGGGGAATCGGAACATCTTCTCCTGGAACACACTGAAATCTCTGTCGCTCAGCTGTCCCATAAAAAGCTGTTGGGTATAGCGCGAATAGCCCGGGTTTTTAGAGCGGTCCTTGATATCGTTCATTCGCTTGATAAAAAACTCTTTCGTGATACCCAGCGAATTACAGAAATCCATTGTATCAAGCCTGCCGCTCTCCTCGTTCATCACCACCATCAGGTCGTAAGACGGCTGATTATACACCAGCAGTTTACCATTACGGTCGTAAATGGCACCACGGGCGGGAAACTCAATATGCTTCAAGAAGGCATTACTGTCGGCATTCTTCTTGTAGTCGTCGCTCATAATCTGAAGCGTAAACAGACGAATCATGTAAATGACCACAATAGCTATGGCCACTCCACCGATAACGAATCTACGTTTTTCAAGATTGTAATCCAACATACCTTATTATATATAGCAAACTAAAAATCGTGTTCTTTTCTCTCTCATCACTTATCCGGAATCTTACTTTCTGAAACTTTCTGTCGCCATCACCAATATATAAGTGATAACCGTACTTCCACCTATACATTCCAACCAGTGAACCCAATTAAAGAAATTGAATGTTTCGAGTGTAAAGAACAATAGATTATAAACGAGAATGATGAAGAATACGTACCAGCAATATGCACCTACGCCGATAGAACGCATGGACGGTTCCAGATCGTCGGCGCTGTCACGCGGTACGAAAAGTTCAAACAAATAAGGTTGTAGCAGTCCTACGGCAGTCATCGAAGCTGCTGCAACACCTGGCGTATTGGCAAATACGTCCACACAAAGCCCCATCATAAAGCACCACAATAACACCGCCCATTTAGGATGGTTGCGGCGGAAATGCAGTACCATAATGATATACAGCAAGGGGGTGGCACAATTGAATAGATGAATATGATTAAACACCAATCCCTGTACCAGCACGAGCACCACAAAGGTAGCTAGTCTTTTCACTAAATCTATACTCATTGCTTTTTATATCCTCTTACTATACGTCATTATTGATTATTGTCTCCATTTGTTGCGATGCTATCCTGTGCTGCACGCATAATCTCCAACCGCTCTTTCATGGCGGCATCATCAATTACACATACATCACGCAGACGGGCAAAATCGGTAGAGAGGCGAAGTTGTACGCGATACGACAATCCATCGGCGGAGTTGAACACGTGCAATATCCTGCCTACTCTCACTCCAGGAGGGAATACTGCAGAATAGCCACTCGTTACCACATAGTCACCCAATTTAAAGTGAGCATGACGTGGCACCTCTTCCAGATAGGCAAGGTCAGACACACCACCCTTCCAGCGCAGATAGCCAAAATAGCCTCTATTCTGAATCATACAACTGATGTTCGACTTCGTGTTCAATACCGGAATCACGATAGCGTAATGTTCTGCCACCAGATACACGATACCCACTACACCCGTACCGCTGATTACACCCATATCCTTGTGGATGCCATCCGCGCTACCTTTGTCAATTGTCATCAGGTTGCCGGGTTTATCGATACTATTCGCCACTACCTTAGCGGGAATCAGACGATAGTTTCTCAGCAATGCAAACTGGTCACGATGGTAGATGCTGCTATCCTTGGTCACGCACACGAGACTGTCGGAAAGTTTCTGCACCTCCTGTTCGAGATACGCATTGCGCTGTGTCAGTTCCTGGTTCACCTTGGTAAGTGAGAAGAATGTTTCTACATTCGCATCCCATTCATACAACTTACCCGTTACGGCATTAGCCGAGGAGAACCAGGCACTGCCCTGATAGCTGTTATACTGAAACAACAGCACCATACTCACCACCTCAAGAATCAGGAAGACAAACCAATGGTTGTATTTCGCTAAAAACTCTAAAAGGTTGCGCATACTTTATTCTTACTATTAGAATAAGTTCTGATTATCTCATCAAGAATGAGAAACGGTCTACATTCTTCAACGCAATACCAGCACCCTTGGCAACACTGTGCAATGGATCTTCTGCGATGTGGAATGGGATATTGATCTTATCCTGCAAACGCTTGTCGAGACCGCGGAGCAAAGCACCACCACCAGAGAGCCAGATACCATTCTTCACGATATCAGCATAAAGCTCAGGAGGTGTGTTCTCCAATGCTGAGAGCACAGCGTTCTCAATCTTTGCCACGGTCTTATCCAGACAGTGAGCAATCTCCTGGTAGCATACAGGTACCTCCATAGGCAACGCTGTAATACGGTTAGGACCATGTACGATGAAATCTTCTGGAGCCTCATCACCCAGATCGGTCAGAGCTGAACCCACATGAATCTTGATACGCTCAGCCATACGCTCAGAAACCTTCACGTTGTGCTGACGGCTCATATATTCCTGGATATCGGCAGTAAGGTCGTCACCGGCTGTACGGATTGAGTTGTTCGATACGATACCACCCAATGAGATGACAGCGATTTCGGTAGAACCACCACCTATATCAACAATCATATTACCCTCTGGAGCCTCAACATCGATACCGATACCGATAGCGGCTGCCATTGGCTCAAAAATCAAATATACATCACGTCCGTCGGCATGCTCGGCAGAGTCGCGCACAGCACGAAGCTCAACCTCGGTAGAACCAGAAGGTACACCGATAACCATACGGAGTGAAGGAGAGAAGAGACGGCTACCAGTATGAACCATCTTAATCAATCCACGCATCATCTGCTCACAGGCAGTAAAGTCGGCAATCACGCCATCACGCAATGGTCTGATAGTACGGATATTATCATGAGTCTTCTCGTACATCATCTTAGCCTTCTCGCCCACAGCAATCATCTTGTCGGTGCGGCGGTCAAGGGCTACAACAGAAGGTTCATCCACTACAATCTTATCATCACTGATAATGATGGTATTGGCTGTACCCAAGTCCATTGCGATTTCCTGAATAAATGAAAAAAATCCCATTTCGTTTCTAAATTATTTTAAGCTTAAAATTTTCTTTTTATTTAAGGAGTTAAGGAGTTAAAGGAGCATAGAAGCCACGGCAACAGTCTGTCATATACCGGGGATGGAATCCCCGCAGACACTTGTCCTGACTTCTTCCACTTCTTAACTCCTTAACTACTTTATTTTTCCGAGAGTTTACTTAGCAAACCATGCATGGATTGCAGTATCGTAGTGAGAGCTTACACCGAATGCACGCTCTGCAAACATCTTGCGGTCTTCGATATCAGTCTCAGCACCCTTCTTCTTCAGGATATCGAGCAATACGCCGTATTCTGCCTTGCTAGGAACGATTACCACGTCCTTGAAGTTTTTGGCACCTGCACGAATCAAAGAGATACCGCCAATATCGATTTTCTCGATGATATCAGCATCGCTAGCACCGCTAGCTACAGTCTGCTCAAAAGGATACAAGTCTACGATGACGAGATCGATAGAAGGGATTTCGTATTCCTTCATCTGCTCCTGGTCACCCTCGTTGTCACGGCGAGCCAAGATACCTCCAAATATTTTAGGATGAAGAGTCTTTACGCGACCACCCAAGATAGATGGATAGGTAGTGACCTCCTCAACTTTCTCGCATTCATAACCCAAAGATTCGATAAACTTCTGGGTACCACCAGTACTCAGGAATTTTACACCCTCTTCATTCAACTTGGCGAGCAATTCGTCCAAGCCATCCTTGTGGAAGACAGACACCAACGCTGTCTTGATTTTCTTTGTTTCAGCCATTGAACTTATAAATTATAATTTATGATGGTGCAAAGGTACGAAGATTATTTTGATTACACAACATTTCCCCCCATAAAATAGCATTATTTAAAGGATATTTAAAAGATAATTGAGAGAAATCAAGAAATAA
Organism: Segatella copri; assembly: GCA_021615735.1. Classification (GTDB taxonomy): domain Bacteria; phylum Bacteroidota; class Bacteroidia; order Bacteroidales; family Bacteroidaceae; genus Prevotella; species Prevotella copri_Q. The sequence goes on from JAJWFY010000023.1 coordinate 13,636, forward strand.
GCAACTCAAGTTTGGCATGTAAGCCCCACACGCCCTGAAAGGAGCCTAGGCCTTCAGCCCGTACTCGAACCACCTTCTTCTGTCATTCTGTCCGGAAATATCTCTTATTTCTATCTTTTACCTACCAAAAACAAGACAGATTGTCAGTAAATCATTGATTTTCAACGAATAGGCATAAGTTTCGCTAAAGGATGGGAGGAAAGCACCGGGAGGTTTCCGAAGAGAAGATTCCGGCGCTCATCCAAATAACACAAATATGAATATATAATATAAGAAAGGAGATATTAATATGACATTCGACAAATTTACAATCAAGGCGCAGGAGGCGGTACAGGAAGCCGTAAACATTGCGCAGCGAAATGGTCAGCAAACCATCGAACCGGTGCATCTGCTTAGCGGTATCCTTGAAAAGGCTACCGATGTGACCAACTACATCTTCCAGAAGTTGGGCATGAACGGACAGCAAATCGCCATGCTCTTGCGTCAGGAGATGCAACATCTGCCTCGTGTGCAGGGCGGCGGTCAGCCGTACCTCAGCAACGAGACTAACCAGATACTGATGAATGCCGAGGATACCGCCAAGAAAATGGGCGACGAGTTCGTTAGCGTAGAACCTATCCTGTTGGCTATCGTACAGGGCAACTCTACTGCTGCACGTATTCTGAAGGATGCTGGTGCAAATGCTAAAGATATGCTCGCTGCCATCCAGGCATTGAGACAGGGACAGAACGTAAAATCACAAAGCGCTGATGATAACTATCAGAGTTTGGAGAAATATGCGAAAAACCTTGTAGAACAGGCAAGAAGCGGCAAGCTGGACCCAGTTATCGGACGTGATGAGGAAATCAGAAGAGTACTCCAGATTCTGTCACGAAGAACCAAGAACAACCCTATTCTGATAGGTGAGCCTGGTACAGGTAAGACTGCCATCGTAGAAGGTCTTGCCGAGCGTATCGTACGTGGCGATGTACCGGAGAATCTGAAGAACAAGCAACTCTATTCTCTCGATATGGGTGCGCTGGTAGCCGGTGCCAAATATAAGGGTGAGTTCGAGGAGCGTCTGAAGAGCGTCATCAAAGAGGTAACCAACGCCAACGGCCAGATTATCCTCTTCATCGATGAGATTCACACCCTGGTAGGTGCTGGCGGTGGCGAGGGTGCCATGGATGCAGCCAACATTCTGAAGCCAGCCCTGGCTCGTGGTGAACTGAGAGCCATCGGTGCTACTACCCTCAACGAGTATCAGAAGTACTTCGAGAAGGATAAGGCGCTGGAACGCCGTTTCCAGACCGTCATGGTCAATGAGCCTGACGAGGTAGACGCCATCAGTATCCTCCGTGGTATCAAGGAGCGCTACGAGAACCATCATAAGGTACGTATTCAGGATGATGCCTGCATCGCAGCCGTCAAGTTATCAGAGAGATACATCTCTGACAGATTCCTCCCTGATAAGGCTATCGACCTGATGGATGAGGCAGCAGCCAAACTGAGAATGGAGCGTGACTCTGTACCAGAAGAACTGGATGAGATTACCCGCCACTTGAAGCAGTTGGAGATTGAGCGTGAGGCCATCAAGCGCGAGAATGACCAGCCTAAGATTCAGCAGCTGGATAAGGAAATTGCAGAATTGAAGGATCAGGAACATGACTTCCGTGCTAAATGGGAAGGCGAAAAAGCACTCGTCAACAAGATTCAGCAGGATAAGCAGGAGATAGAAAACCTGAAGTTTGAGGCTGAACGCATGGAGCGCGAAGGCAATTACGAACGCGTAGCTGAAATCCGCTATTCTAAACTGAAGGCGCTCGAGGATGACATCAAGAAGATTCAGAAGCAGCTGAAGAGTACACAGGGTGGTGCAGCGATGGTCAGAGAGGAAGTTACTGCTGATGATATCGCTGAGGTTGTAAGCCGCTGGACCGGAATACCAGTAAGCCGTATGATGCAGAGCGAGCGTGAGAAACTGCTCCATCTGGAGGAAGAACTCCACAAGAGAGTCATCGGACAGGACGAGGCTATCACCGCTGTAAGTGATGCCGTTCGCCGCAGCCGTGCCGGTTTGCAGGATCCTAAGCGTCCTATCGCCAGCTTCATCTTCCTCGGTACTACTGGTGTAGGTAAGACGGAACTTGCCAAGGCGCTGGCTGAGTATCTGTTCAATGACGAGTCGATGATGACCCGAATTGATATGAGTGAATATCAGGAGAAGTTTAGCGTAACCCGTCTGATCGGTGCGCCTCCAGGGTATGTAGGCTACGATGAAGGTGGTCAGTTGACCGAGGCTGTACGCCGCAAACCATACAGTGTGGTTCTCTTCGATGAGATTGAGAAGGCGCATCCTGATGTATTCAATACCCTGTTGCAGGTATTGGACGACGGTCGTCTGACTGACAACAAGGGTCGTGTAGTCAACTTCAAGAACACCATCATCATCATGACTTCCAACGCAAGCCGTGAGATGTTGCGCAAGACCTTCCGTCCTGAGTTCCTGAACCGTATTGATGATATCATTACCTTCAAGCCGCTGACCCAGGAGCAGATTGCCGAGGTTGTAGAACTTCAGATGAAGCGAGTAAAGAAGATGTTGGAGCCTCAGGGCTTTGAACTTCGCTGGACTCCTGCAGCTATCCAGTATCTGGCAAAGGTAGGATACGACCCAGAGTTTGGTGCCCGTCCTGTAAAGCGCGCTATCCAGGATTATGTCTTAAACGACTTGAGTAAGAAGATTCTTGCAGAAGAGGTTAGCAGAGAGAAACCAATTACCATCGATCATACAGATGCAGATGGATTGGTCTTCAAAAACCAATAATTCCAGCAGATAACCAATCCGCGGAAAAAACGGATTGAAACATAAAATAAAGAGGGTGACAGATTCAGATATCTGCCACCCTTTTTTATTTATTATACACTGTTTTTCCATCAACACACTCCACCTTGACCGCCAATCTACCATCAGGTGATGTTACTTCATAATTGTTGGCTTGCGCACAAACCGCGCCGAGCAACAAAATACCAACAATACATTTTTTTTGCTTCATTTTCATTTTATTGTTAGGTTGAAATTATTATCTGTCTATGACGCAACAGCAGTATAGCCGACGTTCCAGCTTCTGTTACTGTAGCGTACAACAAAAATCGCTCCTGAATGAGAAGAAAACAAAAAGCCCCGACATCACGTCGAGGCCTTTGAAGTTTTTGAATGTTTCAGCAGTTTGTGTTTTTTATGTAGTTATGATTTGTTCGTTTTTGAAAATCAATTCTTTTTCTGGGTGCAAAATTAAGACAAATATTGATATAAATCAAATAAATCTCGATTTTTTATGCAAAAAACCACGTAAACGTTTACAATTTTTGCGCACCAAAAAGACCCTTTGTGAGCTGTTGTGGCTAAAATACAGCTGTGCATTTTGTGTCTTTTGACTATTTTCTGCTACATTAATAAAAAAGTTAAAATATTGATGCTATATTTTGTTTTCTCTGTATTTTACACTACCTTTGCACTATCTTTTCACATTATTATATATATAAAGAAATTAGATGAAAGAATTTGTAATATCAGAAGTCAAGGCGGAAACCGCTGTACTCGTGGGTCTGATTACCAAGACACAGGACGAAGCCAAGACAAAAGAATATCTCGACGAGTTGGAATTTCTTGCCGATACTGCGGGGGCTGTCACCGTAAAGCGATTCACGCAGAAGGTGGTTTCTCCTAACCAGACCACCTATGTGGGTAAGGGTAAACTCGAAGAAATCAAAGAATATATCAAAAACGAAGAAGAGGAAGATAGAGAAGTAGGTATGGTCATCTTTGATGATGAGCTTTCTGCCAAACAGATCCGTAACATCGAACAGGAACTGCAGGTGAAGATTCTGGACCGCACCTCACTCATCCTCGATATCTTCGCCATGCGTGCGCAAACCGCTGCGGCTAAAACCCAGGTAGAGTTGGCGCAATACCGCTATATGCTCCCTCGTCTGCAAAGACTCTGGACTCACCTGGAACGACAGGGTGGTGGTTCAGGATCTGGTGGCGGTAAGGGATCTGTTGGTCTGCGTGGACCGGGTGAGACCCAGCTCGAGATGGACCGCCGTATCATCCTCGGCAGAATGAGTCTCCTCAAAGAGCGACTGGCAGAAATCGACAAGCAGAAGACTACACAGCGAAAAAACAGAGGCAGAATGGTGCGCGTGGCACTGGTGGGCTATACCAACGTAGGTAAATCTACCATCATGAATCTGCTCAGCAAGAGCGAGGTGTTTGCAGAGAACAAACTCTTTGCCACCCTCGACACCACTGTACGCAAGGTGGTGGTAGACAACCTGCCGTTCCTCCTTGCCGATACCGTAGGATTCATCCGCAAATTGCCAACCGACCTGGTCGACTCATTCAAGAGTACCCTTGACGAGACACGCGAGGCCGACCTCCTTCTGCACGTAGTAGACATCTCACATCCCGACTTCGAAGAGCAGATTCAGGTAGTAGAGAATACGCTCAAGGAACTGGATTGCGCCGATAAGCCATCGATGATTATCTTCAACAAGATAGACAACTACTCATGGGTAGAAAAAGAGGAAGACGACCTCACACCGATGGAGAAAGAGAACATCCCGCTGGAAGACCTGAAGAAGACCTGGATGGCAAAACTCAATGAGGACTGCCTCTTCATCTCGGCAAAGAACAAGGAGAACATCGACGAATTCCGCGAGATACTCTACAAGAAAGTAAGAGAGTTGCACGTACAGAAGTATCCATACAACGATTTCCTGTACCAGGATTATGAGTAAGAACATAAATATCAACAACAAGTAAGTTATGAATGATTACAGACCTTTAACCACCGAGGAAATCGAGGTGCTTAAACATAACGACTGCTGGGCCGAAGACTGGACCTCAGTCAATGTATCAGAAGATTTCAAGCCAAACTTCATGCACCGCGTGATGCTCTATGGCGAAATAAACATCGGATCCTTCAACAAGAACGTGGAGGTGAGCCAGGGCTTCGTAAAGCATTCGGGCATCAACAATGCCACCTTGCGCAATGTAACCATAGGAGACGACTGTCTGATAGAAAACGTAGGCAATTTCATCAACAACTATACCATTGGCGATGATTGCTACATCTCAAACATCTCGACCATGGAAACCACCGAGGGAGCTACTTACGGCGAAGGGAATCTTGTGAGCGTACTCAACGAGGTGGGCGAAGGCAACATAATCCTCTTCAGCGATCTGAACAGCCAGCTAGCAGCCTTCATGGTGAAGCATTTCCCAGACAAGGAAATGAAGGAGAAGATTCGCCAGCTCATCAAGACCGACATCGACAACAAGATGCCGGAAAGGGGCCAGATTGGCAACAATGTGAAGATTATCAATACCAAGGAGATTACCAACTGCGTAATCAATGATTACTGCGAAGTGAACGGTGCTTCCCGTCTGAGCGACTGTACGCTATTGGGCTCTGTTCATGGCAACGTATATATCGGCACAGGCGTTATTACAGAAAACAGCATCATCGCTGAAGGCGCCAGCGTCATCAACAGCGTAAAGATACAGGATTGCTTCGTAGGCGAAGCCTGCCAGCTGTCTAACGGCTTTACCGCTTCAGCCTCCGTATTCTTCGCCAACTCCTATATGAGCAATGGCGAGGCTTGTGCAGCCTTCTGCGGTCCTTTCACCGCTTCTCATCATAAGAGCAGTCTGCTTATCGGAGGCATGTTCTCCTTCTATAACGCCGGTTCTGCCACCAACTTCAGCAACCATGCCTACAAGATGGGACCTATGCACTGGGGCATTCTGGAGCGCGGTTCCAAGACAGCCAGCGGTGCTTATCTCCTGATGCCAGCCACTCTGGGTTCCTTCTCAGTATGCTTCGGCAAGCTGATGCACCACCCTAACACCCGCAACCTGCCTTTCGCCTACCTCATTGCCGATGGCGACAAGATGTTCCTCATCCCGGGCAGAAACATCACTACCGTAGGTCTGTACCGCGACATCAAGAAATGGCCTAAGCGTGATCTCCGTGCTATGGAGAACCGCAAGAGCATCGTCAACTTCGACTGGCTTTCACCTTATTCTGTTGGCGAGATTCTGAAGGGTAAGAAGATTCTTGAAAACCTGCGCGAGGTAACGGGCGATAACGTTTCGCAGTATCTCTACCACGAATATATCATACCGGCTTCATCGCTCCACAAGGGCATCAAATATTATGATATCGCCCTCCGCATCTACATGGGTGCCGTATTGAAGCGTGTACTGAAGCGCGACCCAGCCATCACCCCTCCAGCCAGCCATGTCGGCGTGGGCGATTGGGATGATCTTTCGGGACTCCTACTCCCGGTTTCTGAAGAAGAAGGCATCGTTAGGGATGTGAAGGAAGGAACTATCGAGAATATAGAACAGTTGCTCGACCGGTTTGAAGAAATCAATGCCAACTATCGCGACTACCAGTGGGCATGGACCTACCAGATGATCTGCGATTACTACGGCATCAGTGACATCACACTCGAAGATGCCAACCGCATACACGAAGATTATATCAAGGCACGCCGCTCATGGATAGCAGAAATCCGAAAGGATGCTGAGAAAGAATTTGCCATGGGCGATGTGGAGGAAGAGGTTTTCCGCAACTTCGTCGACAGCCTCGACCAGGAAATAGAATACGAGAATTAATTAGACTTGAATATTTCAACAGTTTAAAATAACAAAAAACATTATGGCAAAAACACCAGATTTTAAGTATGCTCCAATGTTCCAGATTGGAGAGGACAAGACAGAGTATCGCCTTATCTCTAAGGAAGGCGTAAGTACAGCAGAGTTCGAGGGTAAGACTATCCTCAAGGTTTCTAAGGAAGCTCTTACTTTGCTGGCACAGCAGGGTTTCCACGACGTAGAGTTCAAGCTCCGTCGTGAGCACAACCTCCAGGTGGCTAAGATCCTCAGCGACCCAGAGGCTTCAGAGAACGACAAGTACGTAGCACTCCAGTTCCTCCGCAATGCAGAGACTGCCGTGAAGGGCATCCTCCCATTCTGCCAGGATACAGGTACTGCTATCATCCACGGTGAGAAGGGTCAGCGTGTATGGACCGACTTCGAGGATGAAGAGGCTTTGAGCCTGGGTGTATACAACACCTTTACACAGGACAACCTCCGTTATTCTCAGAACGCTCCTCTCAACATGTATGATGAGGTGAACACCCGTTGCAACCTTCCTGCTCAGATTGATATCGAGGCTACAGAGGGCGACGAGTACCGCTTCGTAATGGTTGCCAAGGGTGGTGGCTCTGCCAACAAGACTTACTTCTACCCAATGACCAAGGCTACTATCCAGAACGAGGGCACATTGCTCCCATTCCTCGTAGAGAAGATGAAGAGTCTGGGTACAGCAGCATGTCCTCCTTACCACATCGCCTTCGTTATCGGTGGTACTTCAGCTGAGAAGAACCTCCTCACCGTGAAGTTGGCTTCTATCAAGTACTACGATGAGTTGCCTACAACAGGTGATGAGACGGGTCGTGCTTTCCGTGACATCGACTTGGAGAACAAGCTCCTCGAAGAGGCTCACAAGATTGGCTTGGGTGCACAGTTCGGCGGTAAGTATCTGGCTCACGATATCCGCGTCATCCGTTTGCCACGTCATGGTGCAAGCTGCCCTATCGGTATGGGTGTAAGCTGCTCTGCCGACCGTAACATCAAGGCTAAGATCAACAAGGACGGTATCTGGTTGGAGAAGATGGATGAGAACCCAACAGAGTTGATTCCAGAGGAGCTCCGCAACCCAGGTGAGGGTACCAAGGGTATCGAGATTGACCTCGACAAGGGTATCGACGCAGTTCGTGCTGAGTTGAGCAAGTATCCTGTAAGCACCCGTGTTAACTTGAAGGGTACCATCATCGTGGCTCGTGACATCGCTCACGCTAAGCTCAAGGCTCGTCTGGATGCAGGCGAGGAGATGCCTGAGTACTTCAAGAATCACCCTATCCTCTATGCAGGACCAGCCAAGACTCCAGAGGGTTATCCATGTGGCTCTATGGGACCTACCACAGCCAACCGTATGGATCCATACGTAGATGAGTTCCAGGATCATGGCGCTAGCCTTGTAATGATTGCCAAGGGTAACCGTGGCGATGTTGTTACAGAGGCTTGCAAGAAGCATGGTGGTTTCTACCTCGGTACTATCGGTGGTGTAGCTGCCGTTCTCTCTCAGAGTTCCATCAAGAGCATCGAGTGCGTAGAGTATCCTGAGCTCGGCATGGAGGCTATCTGGAAGATTACCGTAGAGGACTTCCCTGCATTCATCCTCGTAGATGATAAGGGCAACGACTTCTTCAAGCAGTTGAAGCCTTGGACTCCTTGCAAGGAATGCCAGAAGTAAATGATACAGAAATCATGATAATGAAAAAAGCTCAGGGCAGATAGCCCTGAGCTTTCTTTTTATACTTACATCGGATAACCTGTTCTGTTTCCGAAACAGGAACATCCGTTTAAAGCAGCAGTTTATATGTCTTGCTTTGCATACCGGTTTCTACCCGCAACAGATAAACGCCTTGTCTGATACCCTGTAAAGAGAGACTGACTGTTTTTCCATCCGTAGCAGATGCCTGTCTGAGCAGGTTTCCTCCCGCATGATACAGTTTAATCTTTCTCACGTCCTTGCCCGAAACCAGGAGTTGATGTCCCTCGCGACTGATCTCGGTTTCAGTATCAGAGATGGTAGCATTTTCTATTCCTGTAGCTATATCCTGATAGAGAATAAGGATATCGCCCTTTCGCTTGAGAAAATAAGAAGGTTCCTGCGGATTCTTCAGTTCCACTTTCTTTCCTTCTATCTCGCCCATCACCCTGAACAGATAGGTATGACCGTCGGTCCAAGGCAGATTATTCTTGCGCAGCCAGTAGCTATAAAGCGGCACGTCGGAAGCTGATGAGACGGTTACATCATCGCTGAGTCCATTTACCTCTATTTCTTCCTTTGTATCTACATCTTCAGAGATGAGGGAAACATGCCCCTCGTAACTGCGGTCTTCTGTCGTACGCAGCGAAACACCCATCTTGAAGAGAGATACCTTCGATACATCGACGCTTCCGTTTTCTATCTTCTCGTTTGAATCATCAGCCAGAAAGACTTCAGCTTTTGCCATCAGCGGTTTCTCCTCTCCCTTTACCACCTCTATATAGGCTGCATCCTGATCGTGGATACCGTTGACCGGACAATCCTGGGTTTCGGCTTCATCCGAAGTAATCTCCAGTTTTACCTGATAATATCCCGGAGCAAGCTGGGCAGGAACCGAAAGGAGAATCGGGATTTCGGCCTCGCTGAAACCATCTATTTCGGTCAGCTGGTCCACACGTGTACTCAGCACAACCTCCTGGTTCTCATCCAGCAGTTTCACTCTCAGGTAACAGTCGCGCGGCACACCATTGAGGTTCTTGATAGTGAAGAAGGCTCGTACCTTGCTGCCCTGTTCAGCTTTGCCGTCAAGTCTTGGCTGCCCCATCAGTTGGAAGCGGGCATCTTCCGAACAGATTTCAGAGATGCGGCCGGCACCGTCTTTCAGTTCCACCCCGATAACAGGTGCCTTCTTCATCGGCAGGAAATCATCCCATGAACCATCATCCTTCCGTGCTGCACATATAGCGATGATACGGTAATAGCCGTTTTCAAGACCGGCAAGACTGAGACTGATTTTCTGAGCCTGATTGATAAGATTATCAGTTCCCATCCATCCCTCCTGCTCTCCGCCATAAAGTCTTTCCGTAAAGCCTCCCTGCTGATGATCATCAGAATAAACCACCTGCTTGAGATTCCCTGCTTCATCATAAACGGCAACACCGATGTCGCCCCTGAAAGGCTTGCCTCTGTTGACGAAGGAATTCATCTCGACAGTTACCGGCTGTGAAGGGTCGAATAACTTTCCCGACGCCTCTTTCAGGCTGAGAGAACCACCCTCGTTGAACATCAGCTGCGGCGAAGTTTCCAGCAGTCCGCGCTCTATTTCGGGATATTTCCCGTTGTTGGGATGAGCTAAGATGGCGGTAATGGCACGGTTAAAGGCAAGCGGTTTGCCCTGAAACTCACTTCCGGTCTGCGAAACATTGAGATTGGTGAGCGAATAATAGGCATCGCCCTGTCCCTCCCAACCGAAGTTCATGTGGAAGAGGCCGTTTTCATCGAAACCATCAGTTACCCAGGCATGACCGGAAGCCGAACCGGCTGGTCTGCCTTCCAGATAAACCGGACATCCGTTAAGCAGTTCCTGTCTCAGGATTTCTGCAAACCTCCCCGGTCCTTCTACAGCTTTCGTAACGTAGGCTGCCGAATAATCGAAATGCTTCTGCAGCGCCTGATAGGCGAAGACTCCCTGGGTTCCACTTGCGCTGGGCGTATATTGCATGAAAGAAGCCACACCCACATCGTTCATCAGTAAGGCTACGGCATCAATCTCTGCAGGAGTAGCCTGAACCGGATAGCGGTAGTCGGGCAACATGTTGGCCCAGTCGTAATGCGACTGACTGAAATCCGCACTCTTCTTGGCCTGGTAGTAGGTTACCACATATTCGTTTTTTCCCTGTCCCTGAGCCGGCCACTGATGATAATACATCATCTGAGCCACAGCCGTAGCCACACAGCCGCTGTAATCATATCCCGTTTTAGCATTAAACGGATACGACTGTCCCCATTTGCTTTTCAGCATCGGCGCTACGGTTTTAGAGTAAAGTCCTGTGCGTGTATGGCTTTGCACCTTCACCTTTCCTTCTTTCAGCACCTCGAAAGTCTGTCGGTATCCCGAAAGCAGCAGTTTTACGCAGGGATTGGCATTGAGCGTATCGAGACTACCTTCTTTGCTGTATCCCAGCACTTCACCCATCTGGTCATCACCTGATACGATAACGAATCCCTTTCCCCGCGCATCATTATATATATAATAAGGTGAACCGGTCTTATTTTTCCTGCCCTTCTCCTTTGCTTTCATACCGGTATCTTGCGGCAGAGTGACATATCTCTTAGCTATCTCCTCCGCCTTCAGCCAATTGATTTCCTCGGCACGAACAGTTTGCGAACTGGCTATCAGCAGGGCTATGAATCCCATCAACAGGAACCCGTTTTTCAGTCCCTTCCATTTTTTCCTTTCTTCTTTCTTTTTCATTTCTTCAGGTCTTTTTATTTGATATTGAGTTAATTACGCCACCTTCTGGAAATATCAGATTAGCTACACTTTGCCATCATCCAGAAAGTTTTCTGCAAATATACAACTTTTCTTTGAAAAAAAAGAAATTTTTCAAAAATATAACAGCATGATTATTTGGACAAACCAATATTTATTCTTATCTTTGCATCCTATTTTTCATAGTAAGTATTTTAACAGTAAAAACTCAAAATGATGAAGCAGAAAAAACATCGAAAGATTCCGGCACTGGCTGCTGGAACCACACTCGTGGCAGCGATGACCCTGATGGCATCCTGCTCCACCGATTATGAAGACCAGATCGTGTACAACGACATTGAAAAACCGTTCCAGGAAGATTTCAAAAAGGATACGGTGGTTTTCGAAAAGTTGCCGGCAGAACGGGCTAAACACATCCTGAATCTATCTGACCCATCAACTGAAATCGTAGACAAACCGGATTACACCTTCCAGACTGACAACCTCATCAATGTTAAGAAATCTACTGAGGATGAATCGCTCGTCATCACCAGTTGGTCGGCAAAACCAGTCTCCAACGTAACACTCGAGATGTATATCCCGGAAGTGGATGAATACATTCCGGTAGCGTTCATTAAATCCATTCCCGCCTTCTCCCGCTTCTCCTTCAAGCCATCATTCGTTGGCAGACGGAATATCTGGAAAAAGAAAAACGGAAACTTCGTGAGTTTCACCTGCCCGTATCTCGACCTTAACAGGATGAAGACACGACTCGTGAGCGATGATGAGCACTTCAAGATGCTCCAGAAGATTGACGCCAGATGGACCTGCAGTTTCTCCAACTACGGGTGGACTCCAGAGGTTGGAGAATCGCACAAGTTCCGTGAAATGAAACCTATCTACGCCCGCGAATGGGTGGTGATTGTCACCAACTATACCTATATGATGACCACTCCGGAATATAAGTATGTGATGGCAAACTTCAAGAAGGTGATGGGCGGCGATCTCTACGACAACAATAAAGTAACGTTCACAGCCGAGAAATACCAGAGCGAAACGAAAAGATTCAAGGCACAGAAAAACTTCGTGCTCGGACAGTCTAGTCCGGCATACGGTGGATTGGGCGGCGGCTACATCTGGACCGTTACCGACTGGAACTTCTATGGCCATTATGGTTCGTTCAGCGGATGGGAAGCTATTTCCCACGAGCACATGCACTGCATGGACTATAGTCATGACAGCAATATGACGTATCCAGCCAAAACACCGGAAGGCGTCAACGTAGGATGGCCGGAATTTATCTGGCAGCTGCACATGTGGCTGAGCCATAAGGGCGATCTCCCTTATACCGACCGCAATCTGCTGGGCTTCCACAAAGATGAGAATGCTAAGTATCGCGACTGTGGTATCAATGATATCTTCAAGGATGATGCCAAACTGCAGAAGACCATAGAGGATTTTTACAAAAAGAGCAGACTGGTGAAATATTTCACAGAGAATCCAATTAAAGATCATGCAAAATAAAGGAGGAAACTATATGAGAAAAAATATGATCATGATAGGAGCAGGAATGATGCTGGCTTTAGCTTCCTGCGATAAGACAGAAATACGTGAGATAACGGAAGACAGAGTGGTACCGCAACCGGTAGATACCATCAAGGTGGCAGATCATTTCTATCTGGACGGACATCTTTCCCGCACAGCCGAAGATTTAGGTGGCAGACCGCTGGATGCAGCCAACCTCTTTAACGATGGCGAAGAGTTGTATGTGGCGAATTTTGCAGGCAAGTGTGTTGATGTCTTCGATGCCGAAACGTTGGAATTCAAGCGCAGCATGAGCAACGGAGACCGCACGCTGGCACGCGATGTTTATGCTGAAGGCGACCATCTCTTTGTGGCTGCCGGCGAAAATCAGGAGGTACAGATCTTCGACAGGAAAACGGGCAAATATCTCAGCCGCCTGGGCACAGGTTCCTGGCCAGCCAGCATGATTTCGAAGGTGGGCTGTGTTTGCGCAACCCCTCGTCTTGTTTTCGTGCGCGACTCTAAGTATACCAACATCCGGGTCTTCGACCGCGAGGCGCTGAACCTGGAGGCAGCAAACAACAATAAGGTATTTGCCAAGCTCAGTACGGGTGGCGATTTCATTGGCAGCAGTAATGAGCCGCTGGGAGAATCCTACGATATGGAGGTGATTGGCGATTCGCTCTATGCCTTCATCCCTCGCACGGGAACCATCTATTCATGGAAAGTAGAAGACATCATCCAGCAAAAGGATTATGCCCCGCTCAAGGTTTCCCGTTCTCAGGAGTTCAAGCTACGTTCCATTTCAAAGACCGGTGACAAGGATAAGTTCTTCGTATCAATGTTGAAGGACGGCAAGATACAGTTGGCAGAATACAGTCTCGCCGATTTCCAGGCAAGAAACTTTGCCAATCCGTTGCGCTGTTTCACCGCCGATGACCGCGTCCTCCTTCCTTCGCAGACCATCATAGCCTACCAGAAGGAGAAACTGATACTCACCAATGGTGCAAAGTTAGACCGCTGGGATATCCGCAACAATCCGGCATACGAAATCAAGCCAAGACAGAAATAACCGTAGCGTTGTCTTATTTCTGTATATAATGCATATATACATCCTCTAACTGCCAGAAAAAGTAGAGAAGTGATTTATGAATGTCTATCAGGCTGTTTTTCCACTTTTTATTTGGTCGTTTCAAGAAAAAAGCGTAATTTTGCGGCGAAACTAGATGTAGAATTTAATGAATGGCGTATGAAACAGGTAGAAGAAAGATATATCAGCTTGCTGACCGACTTCGGTTTCAAGCGAATTTTTGGAACAGCAATGAACAAGGATTTGCTCATTTGCTTCCTCAACAGCTTGTTTAATGGCAGACAGGTTGTGAAGGACGTATCGTATCTGAATCCAGAGCACGTAGGAGATGTCTATACCGACCGCAGAGCCATCTTTGATGTATATTGCGAGGGCGAAAACGGCGAGAAGTTCATCGTAGAAATGCAGAATGCCTACCAGACGTATTTCAAGGATCGCGCCCTTTTCTACTCAACCTTCCCTATCCGTGAACAGGCACCAAAGGGGAATGAATGGGATTTCAAACTCAATCATGTCTATACCGTTGCCCTGCTCAACTTCAGCATGAACGAGGATGCATTCGACAAGGAGAAAATCCGCCATCATGTGCAGTTGTGCGACACAGCTACCCACAAAGTATTTTACGACAAGCTCGAATATATCTATGTAGAGATTTCCAAGTTCAACAAACCCCTGGAAGAACTGGATACGCTCTACGAGAAGTGGCTCTATGCTCTGAAGAACCTCTATAAGCTTACCCAGCGTCCGAAGGAGCTGTGCGATAAAGTCTTCGACCGCCTCTTCGAGGAAGCCGAGATAGCCAAGTTTACTCCGCAGGAAATGAGGGAGTACGAGACCAGCAAGATGGCATATCGCGACATCAAGAATTCCGTAGACACTGCTAAGCGTGAAGGTATAGCTGAAGGTATGGAAAAGGGAATGGAATTAGGTATGGCGAAAGGTAAGCAAGAAGGTCTTGCGGAAGGTATGGAAAAAGGTATGAACCAGCGAAGCTTTGATATTGCCAGAAATATGCTTGCTGATGGCGTTGACCTCAATCTGATTATGAAGTATTCCGGTCTTACCCAGGAACAGATAGAAAAATTGAAATAAGATATTATCTTAGAGGTAACAGATAAGAAATTCCCCTGCCTACTTTCGCAAGCAGGCTGGGGGCTTATACTTTCCAGGGATTTTGCCTTGCAGCAGATTCCGGGAAAGTATTTATAATGCTATAAAAACAGCACTCCGCTTCACTGCGTCGGGCTGACGATTCATAAATAAAAGTAAAAGTTTGAGGGGGCTCTCGCCCGCTGAAACAATTTCGACCTGTATGGTTGAAAAGTTTTATGGTTACATTCAAGCACATGAAGAAGAATACCCAAGTGGTTAAGTC
The DNA here is from genome assembly GCA_021615735.1 of Segatella copri. GTDB lineage: Bacteria > Bacteroidota > Bacteroidia > Bacteroidales > Bacteroidaceae > Prevotella > Prevotella copri_Q. Next base: position 28,764 of record JAJWFY010000023.1, read on the forward strand.
AGCTAACTCAAGTGGTTCAGTCAAGAAACTCAAGTAGTTCAGTCAGCGAGTTCAGACGTCTCTGTTGGCTGATGCAGACGTCTCGATAAGCTTACAGATACGTCTCCGTTAGCCTACGCAGTCATATTTGTAACCCTACGCAGTCATATTCGTAACCCGATGCAGTCATATTTGTAACCCCACGCAGCCATATTTGTAACCCGATGCAGCCATATTTGTAACCCGATGCAGCCGTATTCGTGAATAAGTTTTATGTAATCATCTATCATCCATCACGATTTGGGGTTATCCCTCACGATATTCTCACTACACATTACCAGATACTGCCTGGGGGCTGGGGATAACCTATCCCCAGAGCATAAAGAGGTTAGGTCATTTCATCACAGCCGTATCTGCTCCTGGCATCTGTCTGCCACCTCCTTCCTATGCGTAACACAGATTATCGTCTTATCGGCATACGAAGTAAAGAGGCGGTCGAAAAGAAGCTTCTCGGTTTCGGCATCCAGCGATGAGCTGATTTCATCAAGCAACAGAATGTTACCTTCGCGCAAAAGACTGCGGGCTATGGCAATGCGCTGTGCCTGACCGCCACTCAAACGGGTGGCATGCTCTCCTATCTTCGTATCCATACCTGCCGGCAAACTGAAAACGAAATCGGCACAGGCTACATGAAGGGCTTCGGTAAGCTGCTCATCGGTAGCCACGGGATTGGCAAGAAGAAGATTATCGCGAATGGTTCCGCTCATCAGCGTATTACCCTGCTCTATATACACGATATGCGAACGCATGCCGGTTCCTTCTGTCTCTTTGCCCAGGGCATCATACAATACTATCCTTCCGCTATCGGGCTGGATGATACTCGACAAGAGACGCAGGATAGTGGTCTTGCCACAACCGGTTTCTCCTACTATCGCCACAGATGTGGCGGGACGGAAATCATAAGAGAAATGACTGACAACAACTTTCTTTCGCTCATCGGGATATGAATAACTCACATCCTGAAGACGGATGCCGCAAGCACGCTGCAAAGGTATAGAAGCATCTGCCTGCGACAGAGATTCCTCCTGCTCGGTATTTTCAATCTCTACCAACCGGTCTACACTCGCTGATGCATGAATCAGCTGGGGAATCATGCCCAAGAGCGACATGATAGGACTCTGTATCTGACCCACCAACTGCAGAAAGGCGGTCATCACACCAAAGGTTATCAACCCATTCTTGAGTTGGATGGCACCATAGACAAAGGCTCCGAAATAGCCGTAACTGAAGGTGAAGGCAAGGAGCAGGCGGGATATCAACGTAAAACGGATTCTACGGCGGACCAGATGATGCAAACGCTGCTGCATGCTGCCTACCCTACCGGAAACCGTGCTCTCTGCCTGCAAGGTCTTGATGGTGAGTTCATGTTCTACCGTCTCCTGAATCATCATCTGTATGCTACTCTCCTCCTCACGTATCGCCAGCGTCATCTTCTTGAGTCGGCTGCCGAGATACTTGGCACAGACTGCAACCACCGGTGTCAACACCAGAAGGCTCCATGCCAGAATGGAATCGATAGAACGCATCAGGAAGAAGGCACCGAAGAGCTGCACCAGGGTGACTACGATTGTGGGCAGGATATCCGTAACTACCGAAGAGGCTGATGAGAGATCACGCTCCAAACGCTGGCTGATGTCGCCGGAAAGCATATCAGAAGCAGGCTTTCCGGGACCAGCCTCAGCCTGATGCTTAACGGCATAGAGTTTCCTGCCCAGCACAAACCGGAAGAGGCGGCTACGCATATCATTCTGAAGGATTACCTCGGTGATGCCGGAAAGATAGAATACCAGCTGGCGAAGGGCTATCAGCAGGGCGATGACAGAAAAAAGCACGATGGTTTCGCGCAGCACATTGCCACGCCAGATCACCACATCGATGAACCGGCGACACAGCCAGACGAGCCACAAACCTAATGCTACCTGCAGGAGACCGGCGATGATGCGCAACAGCAAACGTCCACGGACTGCAGACATCTGGCGAAAAAACCATAGTGCATACTTCCTCATACCAGTCCCTCTTTCTGCCACTGGGCAATAATCGCCTCACAGTCTTTTTCTGCCTGAGCCATGACTACATCATACTCATCGCACAGAGCCTGAGCCAACGAAGCTACCGTAAATTCACCCTGTTTCTCAGCCGCCTTCCAGAGAAAGGCGGCAGTTTCGTTGAGACTGATCAACTTGGTAAAGTCTACTGCCTGCATACCTTCAGCTGTTACCACATACTCACCGCAAATTTCGCGGAGCTTGAAATCGTTCTTGATCTTCATTGTATCTTGTTTTTTAGTTTTTATATGATAAACGGATATAGAGCTTGATTATTTTAAGCAAGCCCCTACGCACAGGCCTCAACCTCTGCCATCTGTGCCAGTTTCTGAGCGCTTTCTGCGAGATGAGACTCTTGCGGCTGCCGTCGGGACAGATGACAGCATGCGCCTTCGCAATGACATCCTTGCGCAGGCAATGCTCCTTAAAACCGAGATTTCCATCGCCCGTCAGCACGATACGGCAATCATCTGCAGAAAAAGATGCGGGGGAAGCTGCTCCTGCAACAGGCTCTATCCCGATGATGCGATGCACCACCGGATAGCCTTCTTCTACCCTCGCCATCACAATATCGCCCACCTTCAACTCGCCTTCTACCGGATAGAATTCTACGCAATCTCTACCACCTACGATAAAGGGAAGCATGCTGGTTCCTTTGACCGGAAACTTGACAGGACGACCTTCACGGATGAATTGCTCGAGCGCGGCTATTGCCTTATATTTTGAATCGGATGTATTCATCTTTCTATTGTACGATTGGTTTTTACCCGACGGTTGGTTTTACAGACTGATGGTCTGACTGCAAAGGAGGGCTGCACCGGCATCAGGCAGACAGTCGAGCAGATAAAGCCGGGTAGCCCCAATCAGCTTCTCTATCGTTTGATGCTGGCCATCTGCAATTTCCTTCTCCCATGCCTTGCCGGAGACAGAAGTCTTGATAGACACATAAGACTCTATGACGGTCTGTTTTCTGATTTTATTCTCTGGTGCCTGGCGCAATTGGACAATTGCCCCTATCGGATATTCCTCGTTCTTATAGCAAGGTGTCTTTCCGCTCCAAGGCGAGCCACTCACCATGGGCGTTCCTTCGTGCGATATATATACCACCGGGTTATCATCATTGAGCAGTCGGGTGCCCCCGATATGTTTGAGCCACAATCCGGAATGCGTACTCTTGCCCGTTCCGCTCTTGCCCAGGAAGAGATAAGCCTTTCCATCCTTTACTACGGTAGAAGAATGAAACAGGAGTGTATCTCCGGCAGCCGAACGCATGGCATAGAGCAGCATCAGCGAGGTGTCAACGGTTGCCTTGAGGGATCCGAAAGCCGACTTCTGGCTGAAGGTGCCAGCAGGAACCAGAAGACTGGAATGCTGATAATCATGACCTGTAACCAGTATCGATTTCATATCAGTCATTGCCATCAGGAACGCCTTCTGCTTCTCTCCCAGACTACCGCTGATAATGAGCTGTCCCTCCTCATCCTGTCTGCATTCCTCCTTGAAACCGGCAGGTTTCCTCAGTTCTTCCCCGCTTTCGTTCAAGGTAAGAGAGAAGGAGGTCAGGGCAGCAGACGCGACCTGTTCATCGCATTCAAACGCCTGATAAGCCTCCAGTAAAACAGCCATCATCTCCTGAGAGGAATCAGGATAAGAAAGGCTGAACCCGACATGGGCTACCTGATAATGCTTTATAATAGATTCCATTATTCTGTAAATTCATTTATGCTCCCTATCAGGAACGGTTCAAGTTTTTCATTACTGCAACAAAGGCTCAGAGGCCTCATTGTCTGCAATTTCGCAACAAAAATACGATTTTTATCTGAGAAAGCCAAATCTTTCTCTATCTTTCTTCAAATTGGAGCATTTGCAGATGGAAATCGGCGCACAAAAAAAAGAGATGAAGCAAAATCTACGTTGCTTCATCTCTTTTTATATGATCTCATTTTCAGTATCTTACTGCATATCGTAAACCACCTGCATGAGCTTCTTGCCCAGTTCATCAGCCTGCTCCATGGTAGAGGCCTCGCTATATACGCGGATGATAGGCTCGGTATTACTCTTGCGGAGGTGAACCCACTTGTCAGGGAAATCGAGCTTGACGCCATCGATATCTGTTACGGTGACATCCTTCTCCTTACCATACATCTCCTTAACCTTCACGAGGATAGCATCTACATCGGTAGATGGAGTCAGGTCGATGCGGTTCTTGGCGATGAAATAGTTAGGGAAGCTGGCACGGAGCTCGCTCACCTTGCAGCCCTTGTGAGCCAGACTGCTCAGGAAGAGGGCGATACCAACGAGGGCATCACGACCGTAATGGCTCTCTGGATAGATAACTCCACCATTGCCTTCACCACCGATAACAGCGTGAACATCCTTCATCTTGGTAGTTACATTCACCTCGCCTACAGCAGCTGCGGTGTACTTGCCACCATGCTTCTCGGTAACATCACGGAGGGCACGGGTAGATGAAAGGTTGCTGACGGTATTGCCAGGAGTCTTGCCCAATACGTAATCAGCTACGCTGACCAGGGTATACTCCTCGCCAAACATCTTGCCATCTTCGCAGATGAAAGCCAGACGGTCAACATCAGGGTCTACAACGATACCCATATCGTAACCACCCTTCTTCAACTCATCCATGATACCACCGAGATTCTTCTCCAATGGCTCCGGATTATGAGCAAAGTCGCCTGTAGGCTCACCATTGAGGAAAGTATATGCTACACCGAGTGCATCGAGCAACTCAGGAAGAATAACGCCACCAACAGAGTTGATGGAATCTACACAAACCTTGAAATGGGCATTTTTAATAGCCTCGACATCTACGAGCTTCAAAGCAAGTACGGAGTCGATATGGCGCTTGTTGAATGTATTGTCTTCAGTATATTTTCCGAGATGATCCACATCCGCATAGTCGAAGTCTTCCTTCTCTGCGATGCCCAGCACCTCGTTACCATTAGCTGCTGTGAGGAACTCACCCTTCTCATTGAGGAGTTTGAGGGCATTCCACTGGCGTGGGTTGTGAGAAGCTGTGATGATGATACCGCCGGCTGCACCACTCATGGTAACAGCAAGTTCGGTGGTAGGAGTAGTAGCCAGACCGATGTTCAACACATCGTAGCCCATACCCATGAGGGTTCCACAAACCACATTCTTTACCATCTCGCCAGAGATGCGTGCATCACGGCCTACAACGATGGTATTACTCTCTGAAGCACCGCTACGGCGAATGAAGGTAGCGTATGCTGAAGTGAACTTTACGATATCGAGCGGATTCAAAGTATCGCCCGCTGGACCGCCGATAGTACCGCGGATACCAGAAATTGACTTAATCAGTGTCATAAATATATCTCTTTTTATGTTTATCTTCCTTTCTGCAGGGTCATGTCATAAACACATGCCTGCACACTACCCGATGCCGATGTGGTACCGTAAGAGTGAGGCACGAGCAGGCGGACATGAGCGATGCGGTCATCATCAGTCTTTGGTCTGCCAATCTTAATCCAGGTGAACGGAATGAGCCAACCGCTAGGCACGGTAGAACTTACACTGCCATAACTGGATGAATTATATGTATTGGCCATCAGACTGGCTGAAGGATCTACAAAAGAACCGGTGAATGTACCGGAAGTATTGGTAACGCTTATCTTATCTACATAATAGGAATAAGCAGGAACTTTGTTTGAAAGCGTGAGACACTTATCGCTCATTTCTGCAGCATACGAAAGGTTATACTCATCAAAGCGGACCAATACATCTACCGATGTACCTTTCTTGATATAGTCGCCACATCCCTGGTCAATCACCTGCATGTAGATACCGTTACTGTTGAAAAGTACCCATTCGTTGTTGTTCTTTGCTGTATCCGTCAGTTTTTCATTATTTTTCCAACGTCTGTTGAACTCATCCTCAGAGATGACCTTAATATTTTCCTTACGCAAGAAAGAGCTGATAGAATCGAGCTCTCTGTCGCGCATGTCCTTATAAGTCTCACTATCATTGCATGCGGCAAACGATAAAACAGCCGCAAAAGCAATCATTGCAAACAAAAATTTCTTCATTCTTCTTTTTAAAATCTGATTTATTGGGCAAAGGTACAAAAAAGATAAGACAACACCGAGAGGAATAGGTTGATTTTATTATTATTTATCACTTATTATCATCCTATTGCCTCAAAACGGGGTTGTTTTCTGTCTTTTTCGTCATTTCTAAGGAAAAAAACGGCTACTTCAGCATATCGGCGTATGCCAGGATTGCTTTCAGTGCTATCTGTTCTGCCTCCTGCATGCTACACAGCAATTTGCCACCGGAAGCATTGCGATGACCGCCACCATTGAAGAACTCGGCTGCCATCTTGTTGCATGGGAAATCGTCTACAGAACGGAGACTTACCAATATGCGATTGTCGATATCCGTATCTTCGCGAAGAGAAATGGAGAGCTTGTGTCCCTTAATGGTAAGAGGTACGTTCACCAGTCCTTCCAGGTCGCCCTTGATAAAGTCATACTTCTTCAACTCTTCACGGGTCACCGTATAGAAACTGGCATGAAGTTCTTCTATTACCTGCAGTTTCTTATCCATCAGATAGCCACGGAACCGGACTGCCGGAATGCGGGCATTATTGAAGACATTGCGGTATATCTTATCCTTGTCGATGTTCTTGGTAAGCAGCAAGCAGATGATGTAATAGATATAAGGCTGGGTAGAATTGTAAGTGAAACCGCCCGTATCGGTCATCATGCCGCAATATACGCAGGTAGCCCAGGTCTGATCCATCTGTGGGAAGCCGCCCAACTGCCAGACTACACGGAATACCAGGTCGCTGGCACTGCTGGCATGTGGCTGCGAAACCAGCAGCTTAGCCTCAAGATTAGGAGCCAGGTGGTGGTCGATGATGACACGCTGAGTCTTGCAACCCAACAATACAGGATCCATCTCATCAAGACGTCCCTCACTGCTAAAGTCAACACAGCATACCAGGTCGGCTTCATCGAAAGCCCGTTGTACCTGCTCAGGCTGCTTGTCATACCGCAGGATATCAGCTGCTCCAGGCAACCAGGAAAGAGAATCCGGTACCATATCCGGCACACAAATGTCAACTTTCTTGCCCAAAGAGCGAAGATAACCAGCCCATCCCAGAGAAGAGCCGATGGCATCACCGTCTGGCGACTTATGTGCACAGACGACAATATGATGAGAAGCCGCTATCGTCTCTCGGAGAATAGCGGCTTCCTGATCTGTCAATATATTAATGTTTATATCCATCTCATTTAATTAGAAGAGCTTGTTTGGATAAACACCCTCGTCGATAAGACTCTGGATCTTGTCAACAACACTCTGGCGGTCGGCTGCATAAGTTACACCGAACCACTTGCTGGTAGTATCGAGCACCTTAACGGTAGCTGTACCCTCATTGATGAGCTTGTTGACCATCAATGGGATGAAGAACTCAGCCTTCTTGTTTTCCATATTCTTAGGATCACTCAAGAACTCCTTGAAGTACTCCTCACTATGCTGGAAGTAATCAGGTGTGAAGCCCCAAACGTTCATGGAAACAGGAGTATTGTCGCCAACAGCAACCCACTCGCCCTGCTCGTCCTTGTAAGATACCTTACCGTCGATACGCATGATCTCGGTACGCTCTACACAGGTTGTCAAGTTCTCATCAGCATCCTTAGAGCAGATGCCGCGAGCTACGGTACCATTCTCACTCAAGGTATTACCTACACGGAAACCTACCATGGCGTAACGGTTCTTGCTGCCCTCTGGAAGTTCAGAGAGGAACTTGCCGATTACCATGAAGCAATCGCGGTTGTAGAAGTCATCGCAGTTGATTACGCAGAAAGGTTCCTTGATGATATCCTTTGCCATCAGGACAGCATGGTTTGTACCCCATGGTTTCTCACGACCTTCTGGAACAGAGAATCCCTCTGGGAGATCATCCAATGCCTGGAAGCAAAGTTCTGCAGGAATATGACCCTCATACTTTGAAAGAATCTTCTCACGGAACTGATCTTCGAAATCCTTGCGGATAACGAATACGATCTTTCCGAAACCAGCCTGAATAGCATCATAGATGCTGTAGTCCATGATAGTCTCACCATTAGGACCCAGACCATCAAGCTGTTTCAAACCACCATAACGGCTACCCATTCCGGCAGCCAAAAGCAATAACGTAGGTTTCATTTTTGTCTATACTTTTATTTATTAATAGTTGATAGTTATTTAAAAAATAACGATGCAAAAGTAACAAAAAAAATGCAGTTAACCGCACGTTTTCCTACTTTTTTTTGATTAATATCAATTTTTGTCCTATTCTGCACTATCTGTAACACATATCAGACTTTTTTTTGGATATATCCCTCAAAGACTTAGAAAGGATAACCCACTGCGAAATGCAGACTCTGGGCATCCTTGAACTTCCTGATGTTGTAAAAACCGCTCTTGCCCGTTTCGTAAGGAACATGCAGACCGATACCCCAGTCGACGCGTATCACAAACATACCCATATCATAACGCACGCCGACACCTGTACCTACCGCCAGCTGCCGGAAGAACTTGTCTACATCAAACTTCCCGAGCGGACTGTACTCATGGTTGCGCAAGTTCCACACATTACCTGCATCCAGGAAAAGGGCTCCATAAAGATCGCCCCATACCTTCTGACGGTATTCCAGGTTCATCAGATACTTGATGTCGCCCGTCTGGTCGATATACGAATACTTGCTGTTGGTCGGCTGGTATCTGCCCGGTCCGATACTCCGGACATTAAAGGCACGCACACTGTTGGCACCACCGATATAGAACTGCTCATAATAAGGAGCATTCTCGGCATTTCCGTAACTCCAGATGATGCCGGCATTGACATGTCCCACCAGCGTACCATCCTGGGTGATACGCCAATATTTCACGAAATCGGTCTCCAGTTTCAGGAACTGAGCAAACGGATTCTTGAACATCTTCTTGTCTTTCTCGTTCCATCCCTTTCCGGCTGCCATGTAACCGAGCGAAAGGATATTGGCTGCCTCGCTGATGGTGGTTGACCAGGTGATAGGATGGCGGTAACGGCGCGGACTGCGATAAGTATAGGTATAACTCATCTTCGGCACAAACTGGTCGCGCATCGATATCTGAAGATAAGGATGCAGGGCAAGGATGCTGTCGAAAGCTGCCGTGCGGCTGTTCATAAACTCATAAGAGAGAATGAGCGGGCTGAAAGAATGCTGATGCTGGTAAGAGGTTGACCAGGCATAAGTCAACTCGCCCGATGCCACATGACGCCGGAAATAGCTGGCTCTGTTCAGCACATTCATCGAAGCCTTGATGGTAGTGGTTGGCACACCCCGATATCTGGTAGGCATGTGTCCGGCACGGTATCTGCGCTCATTCTGCTCCATCGTTCTGAACATATTCCAAGGAGTGATGATACGGGGGAACTCTACTGATACATCCGATCCGTATTCATAGGAATTGATGCGGGTGGAACCTCCGCCAGCCTGACTGATGGTCTGCCACTCATGCGAACCATGCAGGTTGACAGAAAGTTTCTCGCCTCCATGAAAAGCATTGCGCTTGGTAAGACCCACTACCAACTCCGGTCCTACTCTACCGGTCGTTTTGCCGCGGGCATTTGCCTCGACATAGAAATCGTATGGCTTGTCGAATACCAGATCGATATTGGCATCCAAGGTATCACGATATACGACATTGCCCAGACTGTCTAGGGTCTGCACCGAACGGGGAGAGAACTGGATGCTGGAATAGCTGAAGAGTCCCATCTCCTGAAGTCCGGTCTTGGCACGCTCCTCGGTACGTACCCGATACAGTTCACGGGGACGCAGGCGCAGACTCTGCAAAACGATGCCCGGACGTATCGGCATCTTTCTTCCATTATAATGGAAACTCAGATAGCTACGCACAAAGGAATCCTTCAACTCCTCCATATACTGCTTTCTGAAATTAACATGAATCTTTCCGATATACCACTGGCGGGTAGCCCTATCGTCCACGCTGTCTGCCATCATCAGCCGCAACTGCACCTTGCCGGGCACATTCACGGTATCGGCAAGATAAGAAGCATAACTGTTCTGATAGAAATAATAGCCCCTGTTGCAGAACAGACGGGTGATACGCTGACGTTCCGATTCCATGTTGGCGACATTGAAAGGACTCCCCTTCCGTATGAGCGCCTTGTTCATGGAAGCATCTATAAACTGCTTGCTCTTAGCTGGGAAGTTGAGATAAGCCATAGAATCAAGCGTCCAGAGATGACCGAAGTCTACCTGATAGGCAACCTTCGCCTTCTTCGGATTGCTCTGTGTCAGCACATCATAAGTCACCTTACCGTTAAAATAGCCATATTTATCGAGCTGATGCTCGGCTACCTGGGCACGGAGTTGCGGATTCACATTCGCCATCAGCTTAGGTTTGGAACCGAATACCTTGGTTATCCACTTAGCCAGTGCTCCATCCGACTGAGAGAAAGCATTCCATATCCACAGACGCACAGGGAACGGCGTGCGGTAATAGCTGCTTCCAAACAAGGCACCGTTCGGAGCCGAAGCCAGGGCATACTCCATCTCGGTGATGGTAGAATCAGCATAAGTTCCCTTCTCGTAGTTCTTATACTCGATAGGTACCAGACCCGTAAACAGCTGCTCATCTTCTTTCAGCGCACTGGTTGAAGAGCAACCCGTTATGAGCTGCCCCGACAACATCAGCAATGCTGCCACATATATAATAAGGTATAACCTGTTCTGCTGTTTCATATCGCTCATTACTTTTCGTTAAGTTTCAATGGGTCAAAGTCCTTTGTTCTGGCTTTCTCCATCGTATCCTTCTTTTCGTTCGTACTCTTCTTCACCGTAGGATTCTTCTCCATTGGGGCTGCAGGAATCTGCTGCTTATCGGTCTTGAAACGGAAGATATCCTTGAAATGCTGCAACTTTCTCTGCCATTTGAAACCGACACCGTACTCACCTATCAAACCTTCGAGCCAATCGTAGGTATTATTGTTGTAGAAGGCACGGATATACTGGCTCGCACCTTCGTTGAGACGGTACTGCAATTCGATATTGTTGAAGAATGCATCATCATTGTTGGCTGCATTCTCCATTTCTGCACCGGTAGAAACCTTGCCGCCCACACTGAAACTCAAGCGGTTGTTGAAGAACCGCTTGGCAAACTTAAAGTTGTAATCGGTGTGCATGGCACCTGCTGCATTGGTGGAGTTATCTACCGACATACCGACATCCACACCCACAGAACGCATCGCAGAACCTGCAATATTATTGATCTCTGAGTTGAGGAATGAGGTCAAGGCACTGTTCATGGAGAACGAATTGGTATTTCCGTTGGCAAGATACATGCCCGAAGCCAGCATCGTAATGGCTATCTTACCCCGCTCTTCAATACTCATCGTGTTCAGTTCATCCTGCAAGGTGGCATCGTTTGGTGAGGAAACGATAAACTGGATGCCTGGCTTATTCAATGTCTGCGAGAGTTTTACGCCACAAATGAAATCCACCGAGCGGCCGGTTCCCTGTCCCTCGTTTACCGTTGTCCTGACATTCTCTGTTGCCGTGATGTTCAGGGTCGGGTTGAACGGATCGCCGTTAAACTCTATGTAGCTGCCGTCCTGGATATCAAACGTCTTGAGCGGAATGATAGGCAGCGAATATTTCATCTTGCCATTGTTCAGGGTATACTTGCCCGTGATGCCGATGCCATCAACCGAATTGTAAGTCATCGTCAGATTACCACCGCCCATCAGGTCGATGTAGTTGGTCTGGTCGGCATTCAAAGCACAGAGGATATGAGCCGACTCGTCTATCGACATGCCCAACATCATGTTCAATCCTTCCAGTGCCGGACGCTCGACAACGACAGGCTTGCCACTCTTGAAATTCGTAAACTTCACCAGCTCATCGAGCTGCGTATCAGTAGTCAGTTCCGATTCTTTCAGCACATACGTCATATCCGTATTGCCGAGGACATCCAGCTTACCCTGCATCTTCAGATTGCTTACCGGTCCGCGCATCGCACCATAGAAGTTGACATACGCCTTGCCGAAAGCCTCGGAACGGGCATTCTCCTTGGCATCAATCAGCAGGAAGTTCTGTGCTCTCATCCGGATATCGAGCATCATCTTCTCTATATTCGTAAAGTCGAGACTGCCCTGGATATTGAGCGGACTCTCATTGTTGGCATACATCATGAAGTTTTCGAAGAGCAACTTGCTGTCTATGATACGGACAGGATCGTTGGCAAAACGCATCGTGATGCCATACGGCACACTGACGAGGTAAGCCGAATCCAGATATACTTCGCCCTCTACATCCAACTGGCTCAAGGCTCCCTTCAAACTCAGTTTTCCTTCGCCATATCCCTTCAGACCCATAATCTGGTCAGGAACAAAACCGTTGACAAAATGCAGAGGCAACTTCTCCATACCCACTTCGGCATCGAGATAACCGTTTCCTTCCGACTTGTAAGTACCCTTTACGGTAGCTACTTCTTCACCCTCATAATTGAGGAAACCATCTACATAATGAGAACCGTCGCTCTTTGGCATGTAAACGAATTCAGTACCGACATCTCCCATCGGACACTTTTCGTAAACCATATTGTCGATGTTCAGATTAGAAGAAACCGAGAATTCATCCTTGGTCTGGATAATATGGAAGTCGCCGTCGAGAATACCCGAGATGTCAGGCATATAAGGAATCACGCTGAGCACTTTATCCAGATTAAACTGGCTCATGCTGACCGTAAGATCCTGCAGCGCTTCTTCGTTTTCATCATTGCTGTATATACGGATACCCATGCCGTTGGCTGCCTTCAGAATCAGATTGGCAGAAACACGGTCGTCATTGCCCAACATCAGATAGTTGTCATCGTTGGCAGTAAACTTCTTGTAACCCAGGATAGGATGGGTATCAATGAGCGAAATCTTCACGCCGTTTTCCAGCAACAGCGCCTCCAGACCCACATCTACACCCAATCTGTTTTTGGCATCGTAGATGCGGGCATCGATATTGGAACCCTTCTCCTGCAGTTCGCCCTCTACCTGTGCCCGGAACACATACTGAGGATTATGCTTATTGTTCTGAACACGTGCTGCATAGCGGATGGTATCGCCCTCAGTCTTCACCAAGGCACGGATCGTATCCAACTGCATGCCACTCGCTACCAGTGAATCGATGTTGAGATAACCATTGACACCTGTTACAGGCGACATGGTCATCTTCATATCCACCGTCTTGAAATCATAACCGCAGTAAGCGATGAAACGGGAAATGAAATTGTCCTTTCCTGTGGTAAGATAAACATGACCGAAAGGGAACTGACTGCGAATCTTCACCTGGTCGATATGATGGTTCCTAAGCTGATGAGCCAATTCTTTCTGCAATCCGGCAAAACGGCTCAGCAACTGCTTATAGCCTCCATGTACATCCATGTTGAGATGGAAGTCGCCGCAATCGATGACTGCGTGCGTGGTATCTCTGCGGGTAAAGACATCAGCGTCAACACCCACCGGACGGTAATTCTTTTCTGCCGTACGAACCGTAATATCACTCATCGAAGCCATGATGTCATGACTGTCCTTCAGGTCGGACCTGATATCCATGTGACCGCAGAGCGACAGGCGCATCGGTGCCTTCGTTACCTCTAACGAATAAAGATTCACATCGCGGACATCTGCCACCAGGGTAGCCTCCAGTTCCTTGGAATTCGTAAGTGCATCAAGGCTGACGAGCCCCGTAAGATACTGGTTCTTGCTGTCGATATCGGCATGCACCTTACCATTAGCAACGTGAGCCACTGCCAATACATGATCCAGTTTGTATTTGCCATACTGAATCTGGTTTACCTGTGCCTTAGCCTGTAATCGGGTACGCGGAGAAAGGAAATCAGTTCCCACTCCCTTCGCCTGCAATGAGCCGGTGAAAGAATGCAAATCCTGTTTTGGAAGGAAATGCTTTGCCTGGATGTTGTGCGCCTGAATCTTAGCTTGATAAGCCAGACGGTTCATATCGATACCGCCGTCTTTCCGGGTCTTCGCATCTATCTTGGCATCTACCCTCATTCTGCCACGACCTTCGGTAATGGCGAGTCGGGTAGCATATCTGGAGCCGTCTGCCTGAATGTTACCACGGATTCCGATACCGCTAGGCACACGTATCTCCTGCATCAGAGAAGGGTCAAGCATGGCGGTAATGAAATCCAGATGATAGGTACGGGCGTTCAGATCTACATTTGCCTTCAGACGGTTCATATCCGTCAGGTTACCCAATTTTCCATCAGCACTCAGTTCGAAGGCTGTAGGCAGCGACAGTTTCAAGCCCGAGAAAGATGCCTGCTGCATATTTCCCTTGAACGAACCTTCTATCTTCATCGGATAGAAAGGCCATTTCATCTTCATGGCGCCTGGGAAGGCATCGCCTGCAAAGAGAAACAGATCTGAACGACCCAAAGCACCCTTCAGCTGTGCCATCAACATGCCAGGTTTCACCTCATCAAAGGCATTCATATCCATATCCACCGTTGCCTGCAATTGGGAGTATGGGGTACGGAGACAGATATCAGGCAACCGCAGTTTCACGGAATCCATCACGAATCTGCCATAGAGCTGGTCTACCTGCAAACCGCTTTTCTCCTTAAACTGAGATTCACGAATCTTGACATCGATCTTCGAATCGCAATAATAGAAAGAGTCTGCCTTTAAAGTCATGGCCGACAGGGCGATATGGTTAAAGTCCATGCCCGATACCGGACGGATATAGTTCTGGTCATAGTTCACCTTGCCATTCTTCCAGTCAAGATGACCTATCTGATAAAGTCCTTTATAAAGGTCGAGATAGGTAGTCTGCGCCACCGCATCTCCAAAATAAGCATTCACCTGGAGGGTATCTCCAGGCATGTGTAATACGAAATCAGTGTTCTTCAGTTTCAGTTTTTCGATATTCACCTTCCAGAAATTGGTACTAGGCGTAGTATCCGGCGGCACAGTATCGCTCAGTTCTACCGAGAGTCGGGCATCAGCCAACAGGGCATGATTCACCCTGACCTTCTCCTTTCCGAGGTCAATGCCATGAGCCTTCAGGCGCAGATTACCGACATTGCCCTTGATTCTTGCTTCGTGAATAAAATTAGTGGTATTCACCTTCATCTGGGTGAAATTGAGTTCATCCACCATGACTTGACTTTCGAAAAGAGGCAACAATTGTACGTCTACCACCATCTTCTGGATGTCGGCAACGGTATCTCTCTTATTTCTTAAAGCCAAGTTTGGGGAATTCTTGAGTGAGTCGATTGGCTGAAGTACCTTTACGCCTTCCACTCCCAGTTTCAGAGGGAAGACGAGGCGTACTTGCTTTACCGAAATATCCATACCCGTCGACTCAGAGGCATAAGCAGCCACTTGCTTTACCGCCCAATTCTGAACAGGTGGCAGATAAAGCAGAATGGATAACAACAAGATGAGCACCAATGGAGTCAACACCGTGATTCCTGCCCATTTCGCATACCTCTTCATAAGCATGGATTTTTGAGTTAGGGTGCAATAGCCCGCCAAAGATTATCATCCGGCAGCGGAGCCTCTGCTACTATTGTTTCTTTAGACACAGGATGAACAAATTCTACTCTGTGTGAAAGGAGAGAAATACTGCCATCTGCATTGCTACGTGGAGAACCGTATTTCAGATCTCCCTTGATAGGACATCCCATCTTGGCAAGCTGGCATCTTATCTGATGATGACGACCCGTCATCAAGTTCACCTCCAGAAGTGTATAATGGTCTGTATGACCTATCACCTTATACTTCAATATCGCTTTCTTCGAGTTTTTCACCTCATGGTCGTAAGCATAGCTCTTATTCTGCTTTTCATTTCTTACTATCCAATGGGTGAGCGTAGCCTCAGGTTCCTTTGGCATGTTCTTCACAATGGCCCAATAGGTTTTGTGAACTTCGCCATCCCTGAACATATTGTTCAGACGGCTCAATGCCTTAGAAGTCTTGGCAAATACGACCAAACCCGAAACAGGACGGTCAAGGCGATGCACCACACCGAGAAATACATTTCCCGGCTTGTGATACTTCTCCTTGATGTACTGTTTCACAGTCTCCGAGAGAGGTTCGTCGCCGGTCTTGTCGCCCTGCACGATTTCGCCACTTCTCTTAGAGACTATGATTATATGGTTGTCTTCGTAAACTACCTGCATGTTTTATCAATAAAACGATTGCCGAGAGATTACATGTTCATACCACCGTCGATCTGAATAACCTGACCGCTTACATAGCTAGACAAGTCGGAAGCGAGGAAGAGGCAAACATTTGCGATATCCTCAGTCTGACCACCACGACGCAATGGAATCTTCTTCATCCAGTCCTTGCGGATTTCCTCAGGCAACTGTGCAGTCATTGCAGTCTCGATGAAACCAGGAGCTACAGCATTGGCACGTACGCCCTTAGGACCCAACTCCTGAGCGATAGACTTAGCCAAAGCAATCATACCAGCCTTAGAAGCTGCATAGTTGCACTGACCTGCATTACCATGAACACCTACTACAGAAGCCATGTTGATGATAGAACCACCACGCTGACGAAGCATGATTGGAGAGCAAGCATGAATGAAGTTGAAGGCTGACTTCAAGTTTACATTCAAAACAGCATCCCACTGAGCCTCGCTCATACGGAGCATCAAACCGTCCTTGGTGATACCTGCATTGTTAACCAGAATATCGATAGAACCGAAGTCCTCATGAATCTGCTTAACTGTCTTCTGTGTCTCCTCGAAATCTGCTGCATTACCAGCATAAGCACGACAGGTTACACCAAGAGCCTCAATCTCCTTACGAGTAGCTTCCAAACCGGCAGCCATATCGTCGTTGAGTACGAGGTCTGTAAATGCGATGTTAGCGCCCTCAGAGGCGAACTTCATAGCGACAGCCTTACCGATGCCGCGAGCAGCACCTGTTACAAGGGCTGTTTTACCACTTAATAATCCCATTTCTTTCTTATTTAATTAATTATCAATTAGTTACGTATTTACTATCTTTTATTTAGAGTTTCAAGCCCGACTTTCCCAAAGCACCATAAACCACCTTGGCAACCAGAGGTTTGCTCGACTCCACATTCATGCCATGGCCCAAACGTCCATAGATAAATGGAACCTCGAGACCTTTGATACAATAGTGAGTAATATCGGCCACCAGATCGATGTTATCAATATCAAACTCACCATCTTCTCTACCTTCGGCATAAATCCTTCTGAGAATCTCTATTTCGTCTTCATCGAAGTTTTTTCTTGCCTTCTCAACCATCCAGATATTCCGGAAGAACTCAGCACGGAGGTTACCGTTTCTTACAACCGTTTCCTTGATCATACTGAGGTGAGTATAGATAAGCTCGATGATTTTATCCTGTGGACGCATCTTGCAATTAGCAACCTCGTCCAACTTGTCCGAAAGACGCTCCAACTCTGATTCTATCACCGCGTAATAGACATCCTCCTTCCTACTGAAATAAGTATAAAGCGTACGTCTTCCCTTACCAGAAGCTACAGCAATATCATTCATCGTAGTATTTGCTATACCATTCTTGGCAAAGAGTTGTCGTGCGACATCTACCAGTTTTTGTCTTGTTTTGGATACTGACATATTGAAGCCCTTCCTTTTTTATTAATTGCACATAAAAATATTATTGTGCAAAAGTAGCACTTTAATTCGAATTAAACAAATATTTAATGTTAAATTAATAAATTAGGGCACAAAAAAATCGGATAAGATGTTGTTCACCAACTTCTTACCCGATCATTGTTGCGGCGGCAGGACTCGAACATGCGACCTCCAGGTTATGAGCCTGGCGAGCTACCAACTGCTCCACACCGCGATATAATCAACTCATTTCTAAATTGCGAGTGCAAAGGTACGACTTTTTTCTGACCCCGCCAAACATTTTGTCAGAAATCTGCATATATTTAACAGTTATTAAACAGAATAGCAACAAAACGTACATAATAGAGGCGAAAACGAATAAAAAGCAAGCCCGATTGCTCTTTTTCAGAACAATCGGGCCTTATGGAAAAAGAGTTACTTTTTCAAAAGTTTCATTACCTTCTCGAAATATCTCTGAGTACGCTTCTTACTGAAATGATTACCGCCATTCCATGAACGGATTGCGTGCTCGATACTATTAAGAGGATTGTAGACACTCTGAATCAATAGAAACATTTCTTTAGATTTAGCGACATTATATCTATCAGCCAAAGTGTAGCGCTTCTTCGATTTCTTGCGCTTCAGAATATTATTACATTCTGCTACTAAAATTGGAGTGATCTGCATCACACCTACAGAGTTACCGCTCTTAGCTTTCGGATCACCCTTACTCTCTACCTGAATGATAGCGTCCATCACTGGAGTCCAGTCCATCTCGCTGGTAGAGGATACATTTCCTGATGTTGCAGCCGACGCTGCATGAATTTCTAATGTCAGCATTAACATGCTAACTAATACCATTGTTATTCTCTTCATATTAATTGTTTTATGGAACCTGAAAAGCTGAAATACAACATCAGAGATTTCGCGGTGGCAACTTGTGAGAAAAAGAAAGGCTGCTCACCTCAGTCCCGTTAGATACCTTAATGGATACCTTCTCACACAACAAAAAGCACAAGATACTGGTATCCTTATTCTTATCGTTTGCAAAGATACAAAAAAAAATCGAATTATGCAAGTAATCGACTGATTATCAGCGCATTTTTACGTAATTAAACACTTAGTAACACTTAGGTTTGATATAAATCAAGCAAAAACAGAAAAGCCCCGACTACTTTCGTAATCGAGGCTTCTGAAATTGAAAGGAGG
>JAJWFY010000004.1:0-115010 GCA_021615735.1 Segatella copri
ACCAACGACCCCCTGATTAACAGTCAGGTGCTCTAACCAACTGAGCTATTGAAGCGTTTTTTCTGTAAAGAACATGATGTTCCTTATTTGCGTGTGCAAAAGTACTAACTTTTCTTCATTCTGCCAAATTTTTTGCTGACTTTTTTCGCTTTTTCCCTAAAAAAGTGTATTTTTTCTTATCTTTGTGCCACTTTTTGCCTATTTTATGGTGTTTTTCGCAAAGAAATGAGTACTTTTGTGGTCGAAATCTTCTCCCGAGGGCGAATGCCGTGAAGAGGAGGAGAAAATAACCAATAAGTTGAATCATATACAATTAAATAAGGTAACAATGAAAAGAATACTGTTCTCCTTGCTTATGGTGCTCCTGGCAGTTCCTACTTTTGCCCAGGTTGACAAAGATCATGACTTCAAAGCCGCAAAGAATATGGAAATATTCAATGCCATCTACAAAAATCTCGATTTGATGTATGTTGATACGCTCGATGCTGAAGTTGTGGTCGGAAATGGTATCAATGCCATGTTGCGTAGT
This sequence comes from Segatella copri, assembly GCA_021615735.1. Taxonomy (GTDB): domain Bacteria; phylum Bacteroidota; class Bacteroidia; order Bacteroidales; family Bacteroidaceae; genus Prevotella; species Prevotella copri_Q. The sequence goes on from JAJWFY010000004.1 coordinate 530, forward strand.
CTCGACCCTTATACTACCTATTATCCTGAGCAGAAGATGAAGGAACTCAAGAACCTGCTCACCGGCAAGTATGCGGGTGTAGGTGCGGTGATACGCTACAATTTTCAGTTGCAGCGCGTCTGTATCAGCGAGCCTTACGAGAATATGCCTGCTGCAGAAGTGGGACTGAAGAAGGGTGACATCATCCTGAGTATTGATGATGAGGATATGACCAATAAGGAGGTGGGCTATGTCAGCGATCATCTTCGTGGTGACCCGGGTTCTTCTTTCATGTTGAAAGTTAAGCGTCCAAGTACAGGCAAGACGATGAAGGTGAAGGTAACACGCCGTACCATCCAGTTGCCGTTCTTGCCTTATTATGGCATGTTGGAGGGTAGCATCGGTTACATCAACTTCAATTCCTTTACCGAGCAGTCTGCCAAGGAAGTGCGTCGTGCTTTTATCGATTTGAGAAAGCAAGGAGCCAAGAGTCTTGTCTTCGATCTGCGTAATAATGGTGGTGGTTCTGTTACCGAAGCGGTCAGCATCATCAATATGTTCTTGCCAAAAGGTAAGACAGTCTTGGAGATGAAGGGAAAGTTGCAGCTTTCTAATCATGTTTATAAGACCACGGTTGAACCGATAGATTCCGTTATGCCGATGGTGGTATTGGTGAACGAGAATTCTGCCAGTGCCAGTGAAATCATGAGCGGCAGTCTGCAGGATTATGACCGTGCTGTAATATTAGGTACGCGCACGTATGGAAAGGGATTGGTGCAGACTACCATGGATTTGCCTTATAACGGACAGGTGAAACTTACTACTGCTAAATATTTCATTCCTAGCGGTCGATGCGTTCAGGCACTCAACTATAAGCACGATAAGGGTGGTTATGTGGAGCATGTTCCCGACTCTCTTACCAAGGTGTTCTATACCGCAGGTGGCAGAGAAGTGAGAGATGGAGGTGGTGTGAAGCCGGATGTAGAAGTAAAGCCTGATTCTTTGCCAAACATCGCCTTCTATCTGGCTGGTGCCCGCGACAGTAATGAGGTGATGCTTAATTATGAGGTTGATTATATCGCCAAGCATCCTGCTATTGCTCCTGCGAAGGAATTCTCGCTGACCGATGCCGACTATGATGAATTCAAGGCACGCGTGTTGAAGGCTAACTTCCAGTACGACCGTGAAACAGAAAAGTATCTCAAGGACTTGGAAAAACTCGCTAAGTTTGAAGGCTACTACGATGATGCCAAGGCTGAGTTTGAGGCTTTGAAGAAAAAACTGAGCCACAATGTGGCAAAGGATCTGGATTATAACAAGGATTACATCAAGCATCTGTTGGAAAATGACATCGTTTCTGCCTATTATTTCCAGCGCGGTGCCATCCAGAATTCCATGCGTTATGACAAGCAGATTAAGGAAGCAGTAAAATTGCTGAATTCTCCATCAGAATACGAAAAAATACTGCATCCTGTGAAGAAATAAGTACAAAAACGTGCACAATCGATTAAAAATGTGCACGTTGCGAATAAAAAGTTGCATTTTTTTTGGCTAATCACAAAAATATTTGTAATTTTGCAACGTTCAGTGGAATGAGGGGCTCACAAGAGTTCCTCATTTTATTTTAATAAGGTATATATGATTGATAAAAACGTCGTAAAAAAATTAGTTGAAGAATGGCTCCAAGATAAGGAATATTTCTTGGTAAGCATTGAAATCAGTCCCGACGATAGAATCGTTGTTGAGATTGACCATGCCGATGGAGTATGGATTGAGGATTGTGTTGCCTTGAGTAAGTATATTGAGGATCATTTGAACCGTGACGAGGAAGACTATGAGCTCGAAGTTGGCTCTGCAGGCTTGGGTCAACCGTTCAAAGTTCCGCAGCAGTATATCAATTTCATTGGCAAGGAGGTAGAGGTGCTTGATGCCGACGGCAAGAAGGTGAAGGGTATCTTGAAAGCTGTTGAAGGAAATGACTTCACAGTTGGCGTTGAAGAAAAGGTAAAGGTTGAAGGTAAAAAACGTCCGGTTAAGCAGGAGGTTGATCACGTTTACCAGATGGATAAAGTAAAATATACAAAATACATAATTAGTTTCAATTAAGTTATGGCTAAAAAAGAGCAAGAATTGACAGCGAGTATGATTGATACATTCCGCGAGTTTAAAGAAACAAAGAATATCGACCGTACTACATTGGTAAGTGTATTGGAGGAGAGCTTCCGTAATGTACTTGCCAAGATTTTTGGTAGTGACGAAAACTTTGATGTCATCGTGAACCCTGACAAGGGTGACTTCGAAATTTATCGCAACCGTATAGTTGTTGCTGATGGCGAAGTTGAAGATGAAAATAAGGAAATTACACTTTCTGAGGCTCGTAAGATTGAGCCGGATTACGAGGTTGGTGAGGATGTAAGTGAGACGGTTGACTTCAATAAGTTTGGTCGTCGTGCCATCTTGACTCTTCGTCAGACTTTGGCTTCCAAGATTCTTGAGTTGGAGCATGATTCACTCTACAACAAATACAAGGATCGCGTAGGTCAGGTTATCTCTGGTGAGGTTTATCAGGTTTGGAAGCGCGAGGTTCTGATTGTAGATGATGAGAACAACGAGCTCATGTTGCCTAAGACTGAGCAGATTCCTGGTGATACTTACCGCAAGGGTGAGACTGTTCGCGCGGTCATCCTCCGTGTAGACAACGAGAACAATAATCCAAAGATTATCTTGAGCCGTACTGCTCCTATCTTCCTGCAGCGCCTGTTGGAGGCTGAGGTTCCTGAGATTGCAGACGGTCTGATTGCAATCCGCCGTATCGCCCGCCTTCCGGGAGAGCGTGCTAAGATTGCTGTTGAAACATTCGATGAGCGTATCGACCCGGTTGGCGCATGTGTAGGTGTTAAGGGTAGCCGCGTTCATGGTATCGTTCGCGAACTTTGCAACGAGAACCTCGATGTCATCAACTACTCTAGCAATACCAAGCTCTTCATCCAGCGTGCGTTGGCTCCTGCCAAGGTTTCTTCAATCAATGTTGATGATGAGAACAAGAAGGCAGAGGTTTACTTGCAGCCTGAGGAGGTTAGCTTGGCTATCGGCCGTGGCGGTATGAACATCAAGTTGGCTTCTATGCTTACAGAATATACCATCGATGTATTCCGTGAGGTAGACGAGAATGAGGCTGACGAGGATATCTACTTGGATGAATTCTCTGATGAGATTGACCAGTGGGTTATCGATGCAATCAAGGGCATCGGTCTTGATACTGCCAAGCAGGTACTCAATGCACCTCGCAACTTGCTGATTGAGAAGGCCGACCTCGAAGAGGAGACCGTTGATCATGTACTCAGCGTGTTGCGCGCCGAATTCGAACAATAATTCCCTTGCCAGCGAGTGCTTGCAGGGAATCTAACTTTAAAAATAGGAGAATAAAATAATTTATGAGCATCAGATTAAATAAAGCACTACGTGAATTAAATATAGGACTTCAGACGGCAGTTGAATTCCTAGAGAAAAGAAAAGACCTGGGAGATGTCAAGGCAGAACCGAGCTTCAAACTCACCGACCAGCAATACAAGGCATTGAATGATGCCTTCAGTCAGGACAGAGAGGTTCGTGATCAGGCTGAGAAACTCTTTACCAAAAAAGCAAAAGATAAGAAGCGTGCGCCAGAGCAGAAGGACAATCGCGCTGAAAGCTTGTTGGAGTCTAATGGACAGCAGCAGTATAAGCCGCTGGGAAAGATTGACTTGGACAATATCGGTAAGAAGCCTGCTGCAGAGTCTGTTGCGGAAAAGCCTGAGACTGCTGCCGTCAGTCCTGAGCAGAAGAAAGACGCTCCTAAGGCTGAGCAAAAGAAGGAACAGAAGCCACAACAGGCTTCTCAGCATAAACAGCAAATGAAACAGGAAAATCATCAGAAATCACAGCAGTCAAACGCTCAGATGAATAAGCAGAATGCTCCTCAGGGAAAGAAAGAGCATCATCATGCTAAGAATGAAACTGCACAGCATTCTGCTGGCGCAGCAGACAACAGCGTGTTTACTCTCAAGAGTGAGAAGAAGTTTACTGCTAATGAGCCTAAGGTGTTGGGCAAGATAGATTTGTCTTCTCTCAACCAGAGCACTCGTCCTAAGAAGAAAACCAAGGAGGAGCGCCGCAAGGAACGTGAGGAGAAAATGGCTCAACAGCACAATGAGCGCAAAAAGCGTGTTCGTATCAACAAAGAACGTGTTGACATCAATGCCGAAGCTAAGAATAATGGCGGAGGTAATGGCAACAACGGCGGTAATAACAAGAAGAATAAAAACCGCAACAGAAATAATAACAATAATAATCGCGGCAATAACAACAACCGCGGCAACCAGCGCCAGATCGAGGTTGATGACGAGGCTGTAGCACGCCAGGTTAAGGAGACTCTTGCACGTTTGACCAGCAAGAGTCAGAACAAGAAGGGTGCTAAGTACCGTAAGGAGAAGCGTGAGGCTGTTCAGGAGAAGTTGCAGGATCAGGCTCGTCAGGAGCAGAAGGAAAGCAAGACCCTGAAACTTACTGAGTTCGTTACCGTTAGCGAGTTGGCTACGATGATGGATATCAGCGTTACTCAGGTTATCTCTACCCTGATGGGCGTAGGTATCATGGTATCTATCAACCAGCGCCTGGATGCAGAGACCATCAACATGGTTGCTGAGGAGTTCGGTTTCAAGACCGAATACGTGAGTGCCGAGGTTCAGGAGGCCGTGAGCGAGGAAGTGGATGATGAGAACGACTTGGTTCCACGTGCTCCAATCGTAACCGTCATGGGTCACGTAGACCATGGTAAGACCTCTTTGCTCGACTATATCCGTAATACCAATGTGATTGCCGGTGAGGCGGGTGGTATTACCCAGCATATCGGTGCCTATAGTGTGACCCTGAAAAGCGGTCGCAAGGTAACCTTCCTTGATACTCCAGGTCACGAGGCGTTTACCGCCATGCGTGCCCGTGGTGCCCAGGCTACCGATATCGCCATCATCATCATCGCAGCCGATGACTCTGTGATGCCTACTACCAAGGAGGCTATCGCTCATGCCCAGGCTGCCGGTGTGCCTATGGTATTCGCAATCAACAAGATTGATAAGCCAGGTGCTAACCCAGACCGTATCCGTGAGGACTTGGCTAACATGAACCTGCTCGTTGAGGAGTGGGGTGGTAAGTATCAGTGTCAGGAAATCAGTGCCAAGAAGGGTATCGGTGTTCACGATCTGCTCGACAAGGTGCTCCTCGAGGCTGATATGCTCGACTTGAAGGCTAACCCTAACCGTCGTGCTACAGGTACCATCATCGAGTCTTCTCTCGACAAGGGTCGTGGATATGTTTCTACCGTATTGGTTGCCAACGGTACCTTGAAGGTAGGCGACATCGTACTCGCCGGTACTTCTTGGGGTCGTGTCAAGGCGATGTTCAATGAGCGTAATGCCAACATCAAGTCAGCAGCTCCTGCAGAGCCAGCTATCATCCTCGGTTTGAACGGTGCGCCTACTGCAGGTGACCAGTTCCACGTAATCGAGACAGAGCAGGAGGCTCGCGAAATCGCCAACAAGCGTGAGCAGTTGCAGCGTGAGCAGGGCTTGCGTACTCAGAAGCGCTTGACCCTGGGTGATATCTCTCACCGTATCGCACGTGGTGAGTTCCATGAGTTGAACGTCATCGTGAAGGGTGATACCGATGGTTCTGTTGAGGCTTTGAGCGACTCATTCATCAAGCTTTCTACCGAGAAGGTTCAGGTGAACGTGGTGAACAAGGCAGTAGGTCAGATTTCAGAGAACGACGTGATGCTGGCATCTGCTTCAGATGCAGTCATCGTTGGTTTCCAGGTTCGTCCATCTGCCGATGCTCGCAAGGCTGCCGACCGTGAGGGTGTTGAAATCAACACATACTCTATCATCTACGATGCTATCGATGATATCAAGAGTGCGATGGTTGGTATGCTCGACAAGGTGAAGAAGGAAATCGTTACCGGTCAGGTTGAGGTTAAGCAGACCTTCAAGATTTCTAAGGTGGGTACTATTGCCGGTGGTCTCGTTACCGAGGGAAAGGTACATGCTAAGGATAAGGCTCGCGTCATCCGTGACGGTATCGTGATACGTACTGCAGAAATCGGTGCCTTGAAGCGTTACAAGGACGATGTTAAGGAGGTGGTTACCGGTATGGAATGCGGTTTGAGCCTCGTCAACTACAACGATATTCAGGAGGGCGACGTTATCGAGACCTTCACTGAGATCGAGGTAGAGCAGAAGCTTTAATAAAGTGAAGAGTGAAGAACGAAAAGTGAAGAATTCATTTGTTTTTCGCTCTATCATATATATAATAAGGTAGGGATGAGTCCTCAGCGGCTTATCCCTATTTAGGGTTAAAATAACGAAAGGTTATTCTAAATAACAATGGCAGAAATAGAGAAAAAACAGAATCAGGTTGTCAAGGATGTGATAGACCAGAAATACGAGTATGGTTTTACCACCGATGTACATACTGAAATCATAGAAAAGGGTCTCAACGAGGATGTTGTGCGCCTGATCTCGCAGAAGAAGGGAGAGCCAGACTGGATGCTCGAATTTCGTCTGAAAGCCTACAATTACTGGAAGACGCTCAAGGAGCCAAAGTGGGGACACGTTCACGTGCCACCTATTGACTACCAGGAGATTTCATACTATGCCGACCCTTTGGCAAAGAAGCCAAAAAACAAGGAGATTGATCCTGAGTTGGAGAAAACATTCGACAAACTCGGTATTCCTCTGGAGGAGCGTCTGGCTTTGAGCGGTACCGCCGTAGATGCCATCATGGACTCTGTGTCGGTGAAGACTACTTTCAAGGAGAAACTCCGTGAAAAGGGCGTCATCTTCTGCAGTATCGGTGAGGCTGTGAAGGAGCATCCTGATTTGGTAAGAGAGTATCTGGGAACCGTAGTTCCTTATCGTGATAACTTTTATGCAGCCTTGAACAGTTGCGTATTCAGTGATGGCTCATTCGTTTATATTCCTAAGGGCGTCCGCTGTCCGATGGAGTTGAGCAGTTACTTCCGCATCAATGCCCGTAACACCGGTCAGTTTGAGCGTACATTGATCATCGCCGATGATGATGCCTACGTTTCTTACCTGGAGGGATGTACAGCGCCAATGCGTGATGAGAACCAGCTCCATGCGGCTATCGTAGAGATTATCGTCAAGGATAATGCTGAGGTGAAGTACTCTACCGTTCAGAACTGGTATCCTGGTGATGAGCATGGTAAGGGTGGTGTGCTGAACCTGGTAACCAAGCGAGGCGACTTGCGTGGTGTGAACTCTAAGTTGAGCTGGACTCAGGTAGAGACGGGTTCTGCGATTACCTGGAAGTATCCTTCCTGTATCTTGCGTGGCGACAACTCTGTAGCTGAGTTCTACAGCGTAGCTGTTACCAACAACTATCAGGAGGCTGATACCGGTACCAAGATGATTCACATGGGTAAGAACACCAAGAGTACCATCATTTCGAAGGGTATCTCCGCTGGTCATAGCCAGAACTCCTATCGTGGTCTGGTTCGTGCTACATCCAATGCCGATAATGCCCGCAACTATAGTTCCTGCGACTCCTTGTTGCTGGGTAGCGATTGTGGAGCGCATACCTTCCCATACATGGATGCCCATAACGATACAGCCGTGTTCGAGCATGAGGCAACCACCTCGAAGATTTCAGAAGACCAGCTCTTCTATTGCAATCAGCGAGGTATTCCTACCGAGGAGGCTGTCGGCTTGATCGTAAACGGTTATGCCAAGGATGTGCTCAACAAGTTGCCTATGGAGTTTGCCGTAGAGGCTCAGAAACTCCTCAGTGTTTCACTCGAAGGCACCGTTGGCTAAGAATAATAAGAAAGAGAGGTGGTTATGAAAAGAATGTTGTTGATGTTATTGTTAGTTGATAGCTTGAACTTAACGGCTCAAGACCTTTTCAATCATCAAAAAAATGGCTTGACGGCACAGCAAGATTCCATTGTTGCATCTTTTGTTGCGAAATGCAAGCAAGAGCAAAATGTGTATCTTCGTTGTGGTCGATATTGTCATGTTGATGAGTCTGACCCTACATTGACCAAGTCCATTATGCAGACATCGAGTTATGTTCCGCAGATGAAGGGTAAGGTCATACGACCAGGTGAGTGCTCATTTTGGGTACTAGACCCTCCTTCGTTGTTTGTGCAATGGGGCTGGGAGAAGTCACCATCTTTCTTTGAAGAGTTATGTTCCAATATTTTGAACGCATTTTTTAAGTAATAATATGTTAGAGGTAAAGAATCTGCATGCTACTATTGCAGGCAAAGAAATATTGAAAGGTATCAACCTGACTATCAACGATGGTGAGATACATGCAATCATGGGACCTAACGGTTCCGGTAAGTCAACCTTGAGCGCTGTGCTCACAGGTAACCCTCTCTATACCGTAACCGAGGGTGAGGCTATCTTCAACGGCAAGAACCTCCTGGATATGAAGCCAGAGGACCGTGCCCGTGAAGGCTTGTTCCTCTCTTTCCAGTATCCGGTGGAGATTCCTGGCGTATCCATGACCAACTTCATGCGTGCGGCTATCAATGCCAAGCGTGAGTATCAGGGTTTGGAACCATTGAATACAAGCGAATTCATGAAGCTGATGCGTGAGAAACGCGAGTTGGTGGAATTGGACAGCAAGTTGGCTCGCCGTTCTGTAAACGAAGGTTTCTCGGGTGGTGAGAAGAAGCGCAACGAGATTTTCCAGATGGCTATGCTGGAGCCAAAGCTTTCTATTCTCGATGAAACCGACTCTGGTCTCGATGTGGATGCGATGCGTATTGTAGCAGATGGTGTGAACAAGATGCATACCGACAAGACATCTGCAATCGTCATCACTCACTACGAGCGTCTGCTCGATATGATTAAGCCAAGTGTGGTTCACGTACTCTATAAGGGTAGAATCGTGAAGACAGCCGGTCCTGAACTTGCCAAGGAGATTGAGGCTCGTGGCTACGACTGGATTAAGGCTGAAGTAGATGAGAAATAATTAGGAGGATGGCTATGCTTTCAGAAAAACAATATTTAGACTTGTATCAGTCTTCTTCGAGAATAATCAAGAAGAACAGTGCTGAGGTGCTCAATGCGGTGCGCGATGCTGCGTTTGAGAACTTCCGTCGCTTGGGCTTCCCTTCCCGAAAGGTAGAAAGATACAAGTACACAGATATGAGCGCCATCTTCGAGCCAGATTATGGCTTGAACTTGAATCGTCTGGAAATTCCGGTAGATCCATACGAGGCTTTCCGCTGCGATGTGCCTAACCTGAGCACTTCGCTCTACTTCGTTGTAAACGATGCTTTTTATAACAAAGCTTTGCCTAAAGTAGAGCTTCCGGAGGGCGTAATCGTGGATTCTTTGAACAAGATTGCTGCAGAAAACCCTGAATTCATCGGGAAATACTATGCCAAGATTGCCAAAACCGACGAAGATGGCATCACCGCATTGAATACATTCCTGGCACAGGATGGCTTGCTTATCTACGTACCAAAGAACGTGAAGGTGGAGCGAACCATTCAGGTCATCAATATTCTCCGTTCGGATGTTGATTTGATGGTAAACCGCCGTGTTCTCATCGTCATGGAACAGGGTGCTGAGGCTAAGTTCCTCTTCTGCGACCATGCAGCCGATGATAAGAACTTCCTCGCTACCCAGGTTATCGAGGCTTATGTTGGCGAGAATGCCAGTCTCGACCTCTATTGCCTGGAGGAGACTCATTACAAGAACCGCCGTGTCAGCAACGTTTATATCGAGCAACAGGCTAACAGCCGTGTAAACCATAACGTCATCACGCTTCATAACGGTATTACCCGCAACCGTCTTGACCTCGTATTCAAGGGCGAGGGAGCTGAGTGTTTCTGCAATGGTTGTGTGATTGCCGACAAGAACCAGGTGGTTGATAACAATACGCTCATCGATCATCAGGTGGGTCATTGTACCAGCAACGAACTTTATAAGTATGTGCTCGATGGTGAGGCACGTGGTGCTTTCGCCGGTAGAGTGTTGGTTCGTCATGGTGCCCAGAAGACTATTTCTCAGGAAACCAACCAGAACCTCTGTGCTACGAAGACAGCCCGTATGTTCACCCAGCCGATGCTGGAGATTTATGCCGATGATGTGAAGTGTGCGCATGGAAGTACTGTTGGTCAGCTCAACGATGCCGCATTGTTCTATATGCAGCAGCGTGGTGTGAGCCGTGAGGAGGCTAAGTTGCTCCTTCAGTTTGCATTTATCAACGAAGTCATCGACAAGATGGAACTGGAGCCATTGCGCGACCGCCTGCATCATCTCGTAGAGAAGCGATTCCGTGGTGAACTCAATAAGTGTGAGGGCTGCAAGCTTTGCAAGTAGATAATACCCTTTTAAAGGAGTTAAGTTCTTAAAAATATGTATGATATCAATCAAGTAAGAGCAGATTTCCCGATTTTATCGAGAAAGGTCTATGATAAGCCATTGGTGTATCTGGATAATGCGGCAACCACGCAGAAGCCATTGTGCGTGCTCGATGCCATGCGCGACGAGTATCTCAACGTAAATGCCAATGTGCATCGTGGCGTTCACTATCTCTCTCAGCAGGCTACCGACCTTCATGAGGCAGCCCGCGAAACCGTGCGCAAGTTTATCAATGCGCCTAAGGTTGAGGAAGTCATCTTTACCCGTGGTACTACCGAGAGTCTGAATCTCGTGGTTTCATCGTTCTGCGATGCCTTTATGAGCGAGGGCGATGAGGTGATTATCTCTACCATGGAGCATCACTCCAATATCGTGCCTTGGCAGTTGCAGGCTGCCAAGAAGGGAATCGCCATCCGAGTAATCCCTATCAACGATAAAGGTGAGATTAACCTCGATGAATTCGCCAATTTATTTACCGAACGCACCAAAATCGTGAGCATTGCCCAGGTGAGCAACGTGCTCGGTACGGTGAATCCGGTAAAAGAGATGATTAAGATTGCTCATGAGCATGATGTGCCTGTCATGGTGGATGGCGCTCAGAGTACTCCTCATTTTGCTGTGGATGTACAGGATATGGATTGCGATTTCTTCGCTTTCAGCGGACATAAGATTTATGGTCCTACCGGTATCGGTGTGCTTTACGGCAAGGAAGAATGGCTCGACAAGTTGCCTCCTTATCAGGGCGGTGGCGAAATGATTGAGAGCGTAAGTTTCGAGAAGACTACTTTCGAGAAGTTACCTTTCAAGTTCGAGGCTGGTACTCCTGATTATGTAGCTACCCACGGTCTGGCAAAAGCCATCGATTATGTTTCTGCACTCGGCATGGATAACATTGCCAAGCACGAGCAGGAACTCACCCGCTACTGTATGGAGCAGATGCGAACTATCGATGGAATCAGACTTTTTGGTGAGCAGGAGGGCAAAGATGCCGTTGTCAGCTTCTTGGTTGGTGATATTCATCACATGGATATGGGCACCTTGCTCGACCGTCTGGGCATCGCTGTACGTACCGGTCATCATTGCGCTCAGCCTTTGATGGACCGCTACGGCATTCTCGGCACCGTTCGTGCCAGCTTTGCCCTATATAATACAAAGGAAGAAATAGATGCGCTTGTAGCGGGCGTAAAACGCGTGGCTATGATGTTCTAAAGATAAAGACTTTTTTGCCGCATACTGCGCACGTAAAAGCCTTATTTGGCCAACTGGCGAGCGAAAGACAACCTACTGGTAAGCAAAGAACAGCCAACTGGCGCTACTGCGGACAGTTGGCTGTTTGCGTTTGGCAGTTATCAGAAAGTTGAGGTTGGAACGCCCAAATACTCTTCACTCTTCACCCTTTTATCGTAACGTATTGTTATACTGATACTTACGCGCTGAAGAGACGCTCTGACTCTTCACCCACTCTTCACCCTCTCTTCACCGCCTGGTGCTATGAGGGTGAAGAGTAGGTGAAGAGTGGGTGAAGAGTTGGTGAAGAGTTAAAATGCTCTTGTCTTTGTAACTGACTTATAATTAGGTGGTTACAAAATAGAGGTGAAGAGTGAAGAGATAAACGTAAAATTCATCATAATTATGTTAGAAAGTCATTATTATAAGGATATGGTAGAGGCTGGCTGCGATGAGGCTGGCAGAGGATGTCTGGCAGGCAGCGTCTATGCAGCAGCCGTTATCCTTCCGCCCGGTTATCAGAATGCCGAATTGAACGACAGTAAGAAGCTCACAGATAAGAAGCGCAAGGCGCTCCGCGTGCAGATAGAGCGTGATGCTGTAGCTTGGGCTGTGGGCATTGTTACTCCCGAAGAAATCGATAAAATCAATATCCTCAACGCCAGTTTTCTGGCTATGCACCGTGCCCTGGACCAGCTCAAGGTTCGTCCGGAGGCAGTTATCGTGGATGGTAACCGCTTCAAACCCTACAAGGATTTGCCTTATACAACCATCGTAAAAGGCGACGGCAAGTATCTGGCAATTGCTGCGGCAAGCATCCTTGCCAAGACCTATCGTGATGATTACATGGATGCGCTGGCAGAAGAATATCCGCAGTACGACTGGAAAGGCAACAAGGGTTATCCTACCAAGAAGCATCGTGCTGCCATCAGGGAATTTGGAGTCACTCCATATCATCGCATGAGTTACAATCTTTTAGGAACTGGCGAATTGAGTATAGATTTCAAGGATTAGAGGCTACAGATTTGGTCCTTTAATTTAAAACGAAGTTTGTTTTTTTGTCGATTATTATAAACGAAAAGGAGGTAAATGCCATCGATAGGTATTTACCCCCTTTTCGTTTTTTCAGGCAGATACGGAGAATGTCTAATCTGTCTTTTTTCATCAAGGCGATATTAGAAATCGAGGGTGATACCCTTTTCGTCAATCTTCTTGTATGTCTTGTCGTTGACAGTCACATTCTTCGAGTTCTTTGCATCGAAGGTGTGATTTTTTGCACTAACCTTGATGTTTTCGAGCTTCACGCCGTCAGTACGGTTGATGACGATACCATACTCAGCATTGTTTACCTCCATATCCTTGATGTGGATGTTGCTTACCGGCATCTCTGGGAGACCGTTGAAGTAAGCTGCACGACGGGCTGTGCGGCAGATGACATGGTTGATGTCGATATTGCGGAAGCAAGGTGTTGTCTCGTCTACCTTGAACTTCTGTACCTTCTGGCTCTTAGCCTCATCGCCATCGTAGAGAACCTCAACGGCAGACTTGCCACCGTAGTAAAGATCGAAGGTGATGACATCTGTCTGAATATCAAACATTGACATGTTGTCGATGTAGATATTCTCTACTACGCCACCACGACCGCGGGTACTCTTGAAACGGAGACCTACATCTGTGCCGAGGAACTGGCAGTCGCTCACCTTGATATTCTTTACGCCACCACTCATCTCGCTGCCAACAACGAAACCGCCATGACCCTTGAATACGGTACAGCCGTTTACGATGACATTCTCGCAAGGAATGCCGCGCTTTCTTCCGTCAGCATCCTTACCGCTCTTGATACAGATACCATCATCGCCTACATCGAAAGTAGAGTTGACGATAAGTGCATTCTTGCAGCTCTCCAGGTCAAGACCATCACCATTCTGAGCATATGAAGGGTTGCGGACCAATACATCTTCTATAAGAACGTTCTCGCACATCAGCGGATGGATGTTCCATGCAGGTGAATTCTGGAAGATGACACCATTGAGCCAAACGTTCTTGCAGCTTACGAGACTGATCATTACAGGGCGGAGGAAACGCTTGATCTCATTCCATTCTTCTTCTGAAGCTGGAGTTTTAGGCACATTCATGTTGGCACAGTTGTCTGCCTTCAATGCACCTTCTGATGGGAACCAGTAGTCGGCTCTCTTGAATGCACCGCCACGTGAAGTAATCTGCTTCCACTGGGCAGCGGTAACCTTCTGCTTCTTTAATGGGCGCCAGTATTCTCCGTTTCCGTCAATGCAGCCCTGACCGGTAATTGCCACGTTGGTAAGATGATGACCAGAGATAGGCGACTGGCAGCGGCGTGTATCCAAACCCTCAAACGATGTTTCTATAAAAGGGTAGAGGGTATCATCTGGTGAGAAAAGGATGACTGCACCTTTTTCGAGATGCAGGTTGATATTGCTCTTCAATACGATAGGACCTGTGAACCATACGCCCTGTGGAACGATGAGTTTGCCGCCGCCTTTTTGAGTCAACGCATCGATAGCCTTGGCAAAGGCTGTGGTACAGAGAGAAGAGCCGTCGCCAATGGCACCAAAGTCCTTGATATTTACCTCGTTGGCTGGGAATTGCGGACGGGTCACCTTCTCCATCTGGAATGGTAGATTCTCGTAAAGAGCATCATACTTCTTGATGTCGGTTGCCTGGGCACTTAGCGCCAACAAGCAAGCACATACCATGCTAAAAAATTTCTTCATCTATTTTTTTCGGTTTGTTGGGTTATTATATATAAGCTATTTCTTCTGCAAAGATAAATATTATCTTTTGAAAAGCCAAAAATAGAAAGGCTTATTCTAAATAAATCGCTGTAAACGTTTTCGTGAAGTGGGGAATATGATAAGATATAAGCGGATATATAATAAGGTATATAAACGAAAAAAGGAGAGAAGTAAAACTTCTCTCCATCTTGGTACCCAGACCCGGGATCGAACCGGGATGGATTGCTCCACTGGTGTTTGAGACCAGCGCGTCTACCGATTCCGCCATCTGGGCAAATACCACCTTGCTTATTTGCGGTTGCAAAGGTACTAATAATTTTTGAACTGACAAACTTTTTGGTGACTTTTTTTTCTAAAAATGCATTTTTAATGCAGAAACATTAAATTTTTGTTGTTTTTATAGTCCACTTTATTAAATTTCAAGAAAATCTTTGGCACTTTCACGGATAATCACTAACTTTACAGATGAATTTAGAAAACCAACAAAATATTAGACTCAAGATATGAAGAGTAACGGAAATAATTATTGTGTGATATTGGCAGGAGGTAAGGGTCGCAGACTATGGCCTTGCAGCCGCAGCAACTATCCGAAGCAGTTTGTCGACTTCTTTGGAGTAGGGCGCACCCAGCTTCAGCAAACCTTTGACCGTATGGCAAAGATTGTGCCTGCCGACCATATATACATCAACACAAATGAAGAATTTGTTCAGTTGGTAAAGGAACAGTTGCCTGAGGTTCCTGCAGAACGAATATTGGCGGAACCTATTCATCGCAACACGGCACCTAGCATGGCATGGGCCAATCATCGCATCTCGATGCTCAATCCTGATGCCTGCATCATCGCAACTCCTTCGGATCAGGCTATCTTCAATGAAGATGCTTTCCGGGAGAACGTATTGGAAGGCCTGGCTTTTGTGGCAGAACATGACCGTTTCCTGACGATGGGTGTGAAGCCAACCCGTCCTGAACCTGGATATGGATATATTCAGATGGGCGAAGCTATCGGCAACGGATTATATAAGGTACAGTCGTTTACAGAAAAGCCGGAAAGAGAGTTTGCCAAGATTTTTGTAGAGAGTGGAGAATTCTATTGGAATACGGGTTTATTCCTTTCTAATGTGAAGTATCTGCGTGAGTGTTTCTGCAAGATTCTGCCCCCTGTACTCCGTGATTACGATAAACAGTATCCGGAATTCAGTGTGGAGACTGAGAACGCTTACATGAAGGAGAGTTTCTCTTCTTATCCGAATATCTCAGTAGATTTCGGCATCCTTGACAAGCCTAGCAATGTCTATATGATGAAGTGTGACTTCGGATGGGCTGATCTGGGTACCTGGCACAGTATCTACGAGGCGATGCAGAAGAGCAGCGATGACAACGTGGTGATTGACAGCGATGTGATGATGGAGAATTGTCACAATAATGTAATCAAGTTGCCTAAAGGAAAGTTGGCTGTATTGAACGGACTGGATGGTTTCATAGTAGCCGAGAATGACAATGTATTGTTGATATGCAAGAAAGAAGATTCTTCTGCCCTGGTGCGTAAATATGTAAACGAGGTGCAGATGAAGAAAGGCGATGAGTTCGTCTAAGCAAGAACTTATGAAATAAAGATATAAAAAGAGCTGCGAAGCATATTCGCAGCTCTTTTTCTGTTTGAAACTTCTTGCATTTAAAGTTTCTTGAATTCTGTATAAATCTTATCAGCAATTTCCTTAAACTCTTCCTCTGTGAGTTTGAGATGCTCCTTGCGGAAGTTTACATCAGCTTCGCTGTTCATTGGGATGAGGTGGATATGGGCATGAGGAACCTCCAGACCCAAAACAACCTGCGCCACTTTCTTGCATGGGAAGGCTGCCTTGATAGCCTTGGCTACCTTCTTGGCGAAAACCTCAAACTCAGCCAGGTCTTCGTCTTCCATATCGAAGATGTAATCAACCTCCTTGCGGGGAATTACCAGAGTATGACCTTTGCCGATAGGGCTAATGTCGAGGAAAGCATAGAACTTGTCGCTTTCTGCACACTTGTAGCTAGGAATCTCTCCTGCTGCAATCTTTGAAAAAATGCTTGCCATAATCGCTAATCAATTTATAATTAATAATTTATAATTTAAATTCATATTATCTTATTCTCTTTTTGATGTCGTTGCATCGGCTACTTTCATTTTCTATAGAGTATATCGGGTAGGCTTACATATAACATAAAAGGAACCGTCATACGGGCATAGCTGCCGATATGATAGTTCCTTTTATTCCGTTTTATTCAAATGAAATCTTGTCGATGCGAAGATTGATGGTGCCGCGAGGAATCTTGATTTCTGCAATCTCACCTACCTTCTTGTTGAGCAATCCCTGTGCGATAGGAGTCTTGATGGAAATCTTGCCTTCCTTCAAGTTTGCCTCGCTCTCGCTCACGATGGTATAAGTCATCTTTGCCTTGTTAGCCATGTTGGTCATCTCTACCTTCGACATAATCTGCACGCTGTCGGTGCTGAGCTGCTTGGTATCGATAATCTTGGCCTCGGCAATAGTGAGCTTCAGGCGATTGATCTTATCTTCCAGATGAGCCTGTGCCTCTTTAGCGGCATCATACTCAGAATTCTCACTTAAATCACCCTTGTCGCGGGCTTCAGCAATTGCGGCTGATGCCTTAGGGCGCTCTACAGATACGAGCTGTTTCAGCTCAGCTACGAGCTTGTCGTAGCCTTCTTGTGACATGTAAGCCATAATTTTCTTGTTGTTTTAATGTTATTAATAATCGGTTGGCAAGTAGCATAAAAAATAAAGAATTCCAGTGCCAGTGAAGCACCGGAATCCTATATCTGTATTTATGTCTCTTGTTTATCCTTTTGTGTATAATCCGAATGCAAAGATAGGACTTTATTTCCGTATCACCAAATTTTTTGGGGGAAATTTTAAAAATATCCTCCTTTTTCCTTCACATAGTTCATTAATTCGCTAAAAATCTGATTATTGCGCAATATCTCCGGGTTGCCTGTCATAATCATCTGCTTTCGGGCACGGGTGATGGCTACGTTCAGCTTGCGGTCGATGATGGCGCCGTCTTCTACGAAACTGTTGCCGGCAAGGAAGTCGAGCTGCCAGATGTTCTGGATGGTGAAACTGTAGATGATGACATCTCGCTGGCTGCCCTGGTACCGCTCTACGGTATCGATACTGATTTTCTCCAGTTCCGGAATACCGAGCTTTTCGATGCCTTTACGCACCATGGCTATCTGGTTGCGGTAAGGAACGATGACGCCTACCGTCTTCTTGGCATCGAAACGCTCTTCATAGAAGCGGTGGATGCGGCGAAGCAGGTCTACCACGATTGCTGCCTCGTTGGCATTGATCTTATCGGATACATTCGGTTCCTTGCAGAATTTGGATGGGAGGAATATCATGCGGTGCTCCTTCAGCAGATTGTCGAGCGCATCTTCTGATGGGAGAGTATATGACAGCTCCGTCTCCAACTGGTGTGGACATGGCACGGGTTCCAGCTTCTCCCGGCGGTAGAACATCCGATTAGGAAACTCTGCAATCTCGGGATGCATTCTGCCCTGGCGGCGCAGAATGCCGATGAATTCGCTGCGTTCTTCGTGATCTTCCCAATGAATCAGACGTTCGAAGAGGGAGTTGCGGCAGTTGGTAAGACAGATGTCCTGCAGGATGCTCATGTCGATGATGCCACCTTTTTGACTGTCGTTGATGGTAGGAATGCCTGAATCCTGCTCGCTCTGCTGCACCACGGCTGGCAACTGCTTGTAGTCGCCGATGAGGATGAACTTATCCACGGCAGACAGGAGACCGATGAGATTTGGCTCCAGTATTTGGCTCGACTCGTCGATGATGGCAAGCTTGAAGTGCTTCAGCGAGAAGATGAACGGCTTGGAGGTCATCATCGAAGTGGTGCCCACGATTACACGCGTACCTATTATATATTGTTTGATGGCTTCGAGCTTCGGGCAGTCGCTGATGGCTTTCTCTATCAGATAAGGGCGGAACCGCTCGTCGCAGGAGTACTCGCTGCCGAGGCGAAGGAATGGGATGCCGGAATCTACCAGCATCTCGCAGATTTCATCTACGGCTCGGTTGGTATAGCTCATCAGGAGGATGGAGGATGCAGGCTGCTGAGCCGTCTTGCCTCCCGAGGCAATGCTTTCTGCTGTCGGCATTCCCGTTCCATCGTTCAATGCTTCTTCTACCATAAACTTCAGGGCACGACTGGTCTTTCCTGTTCCCGGAGGTCCCACGAGCAGGAAGTAATCCTGTGCCTGCTTGGCACGGAGGATGATATCGTCGAGTACATCATCGTAATGTCTGGTCAATGTAAGCGAAGCATCTCTTTGCGGAGCACGCTGTCCTAACAGCAGGTCGCGTTTCTCCTTGGGTGCACAGATAAACTGGTGCAGGTTACGTATGCTTCCGCCTGTCGATGCATCGCTCGTTCCATGTTCTATGGCGTAAGGCAGATTCATCTCGAAGATATCGGCATTCTGCTGTCCGTCGGTGAGATGAACCACAATCTCATCGCTGTGAATCTCCTGTAATACACCTTTATATAATATAGCTTTTCTTACATCGGGTTCTTCCTTCAGCTTGTAGGTATAGAGATACACCATGTCGCCGATACGGAAGTTGGGCAGGAAGTCCTTTCCCTGGTCGGGTACGCTCAGGGTGATGGTATCATATCCGCTTCCTGCGCTGCTCTGTTCCTTCCGGATGATGTGCAGGTCGGTATAGATATTGCCGGCATCCTTTTTTTCGGCGAGCGGCATGGTCCAGAGGTCGCTGCTCGATGTGTTCGTTCCTTCCTGTGCGCCCACCTTGCTGATCATCTGTTCCCGCAACACGAAGGTCATCATGCGGCAGAAGTAAGCCTCCTCTAATGGGGTGAGGTTGTGGAGCGGACTGGTGATGGCTTCTATCTGCGGCTTCAGATACTTGTTGTAGAAGAAGTCCTGCGTGCCTGCCACATTGAGCACATCGGGTGTAAACTCGTTGAGTGCATGCTCAAAACCTTCCTTGGCTATCTCAAAGGAGGCTGCTACCAGCTGGTTGCGGTAAGTGATGGCTTCCTGGAAGAGTTTGTGGTAATACGCCACTACCATCAGTCCGTCTTGTGGCTGATACTTGGAGTAGAGCAGACGGATATTCACGCGGTCGTTGCTCAGCTTGAAGTTGTGCTGCAATACGCCATAGTAGAGCAGGAGCTGCACATAGTGGGGCTCCAGCTGATAACTGTGATAACCCGGATCTACCTGATGGGTTTCGATATTCATGTTGCGTCCCGATTTCTGCTCCACCAGCAGTTTGCAGTCGGTGGTCATCAGGTCCACACGTCCCTGTATGCCGAGTGCTTCGCAGACGAATGAAGGTTCGAGGATGGCTTTCTTCCTGTCGTAAAGACTTTCGCCACGGAAGGCTGACATCTGTGCCTGCGATGCGGTGCGGGGAAAGAGGATATCCACAACCTGCTGCAGATTGAATGCCTGCTGGTTGGCATCGGTATAAAACTTCTTGGCATCAAACCAGGGACAGGTACAGAACTCCAGTGCTTTCTCCCTGAAATTCGTCTTTATGGTTTCGTTCATCTGGTATTTGCCGTTTGTATTGATGATGTCATCCAGCGCAGCACCGGCAAAGTTACCGAGCAGGGTAGCCTGGGTGTTGGCACGGGGCTTCATCTGGTTCAGCAGATAGAGCAGAGGATGATGACCGAAAGCCGTGAAGCAGGTGGCGATACTACTGATATCTACCAAATAATCGGGTTCCACCACGATGAGTCGGGGGGTGATGACGGGCTGCTTTACCTGACAGTCGAGCAGGTTGAGCTGCATACCTTCCTTCAGGATATCCCAGAGGTAGGTATGGTCGATATGGTTCTCTTCATCTTTCAGTTGAACGAGATATTCCTCTTCGTCAGCATCCTGGTCAATATCCACGCGGATGAAATCGTTGTCCCAGTTCTTCACGATGCATCGGATACGGCGGTTGTTGATTTCCAGTCCTTTCTGATAAGGGCGGTTGGTATGGGGAATGAGCACGTTCAGCTCGTGGGGAACATCCACTCCGAATACGGCAGAGATGAAGATGGCTAGGGCACGTGCATCATATTTCAAATCTTCGCTTGAGAGCGGTTCCTGCGAATTACTGTGCCGGCGCATGGTCTGGATGGCAATCTTGTCTGCCACCTTGATGCCGTGAGCCTTGCAGAGATAATCCACCTGGGAGAAAAGGTTACCGAAAGCCTGTTTGGTATCCTTCACTCCTTCGTGGCAGCAGAGGATGAGCGTATCGTGCATCATCTTGTTGCGTGTCTTCGGCTCCAGTTCGGGGAGTATCAAAAGTTCTCTTACCCTAAGGAAGAGTTCTGCGGCGTTGATATTGTTTTGATTCATAGGCTACAAAGTTACGAAAATTATAACTACTCTTATAATAAAGGTATTTATAATTATTGATAATTAACTGTTGAACAGGAATGCGTATTTAAGGAAATTTAGGGCGTTCGTGCAAAAAAATGTAGTAAAGTGTCGGATATTTGTGCGAAAAAGTGTATCTTTGGTTGCAAAAGTACTAAAAAATAATGCAAGAAATGCTTGCCGTATCATTTCTTTTTTGTATATTTGTAGCCCCCAATTGAAAAGAAGGGGGTATTATTAATCTAAAAATATTAAACAATGACAAAGGAAGAATTGATGCATAGAGCCATTGAGCTCTCAAAGAATAGCGTGAAGACGGGTGGCGGACCTTTTGGTGCTGTGATTGCCAAGGACGGTATCATCATCGCTGAGGCTTCCAACAGTGTAACCATCGACCTCGACCCTACGGCTCATGCCGAAGTGAACTGTATCCGACAGGCTACCCGCAAACTGAAGACCTTCAATCTGGAAGGTTGCGAGATCTATACCTCCTGCGAGCCTTGTCCGATGTGCCTGGGTGCCATCTATTGGGCACATCTCGACCGTATCTATTATGCCAACGACCGGAAGGATGCGGCAAAGATAGGTTTCGATGATGAGTTTATCTACGAGGAGATAGACCGCAAGATAGAAGACCGCCACAAGCCGATGATTGCCCTGATGAGAGATGAGGCGCTCGGTGCCTTCCGCATGTGGGAGGAAAATGCGGAAAAGACGGAGTATTAATGAGATAAGATAAAAAGGGAAGGTTGCACGGAATATGAACCGCAGCCTTCCTTTTTTCGTAGATTCTTCTTGTATTCTATCATGCGGGATAGAGAAAAATGGAGAAAAGGAACGATTTCTCAGATTTTCTTTGTAATTTTGTCGCCAAATTCAGAAAAGACACTGAATTGATGGATAATGGAAATTCTCTAATTATTATAACGACAATGGAACAGTCAATAGAAAATCTCTACAAATTAGACGGCAGAGTGCCCGTAGGTAAAGCACTCCCATTTGGTCTTCAGCATGTGCTGGCGATGTTCGTCAGCAATATTGCGCCAATCATGATTCTCGCTGGTGCGATAGGTCTGGACAGTTCGGTGAGCGCCGTGCTTATCCAGAACTGTATGGTCATCGCCGGTATCGGTACCTTGGTGCAGCTTTATCCGGTATGGCGTATCGGTTCTCGCCTTCCTATCGTGATGGGTATCTCCTTCACCTTCCTTTCGCTCGCCATCGCCATTGCCGGTGCTCATGGTATGGGTACTTTGATAGGCGCTGTCATCATTGGTGGTCTGGTAGAAGGAACACTCGGACTTTTCGCCAAGTATTGGATCAAGCTCATTCCGCCTGTAGTAGCCGCTACCGTGGTAACAGCCATCGGTTTCTCGCTCCTTCCAGTTGGTGCCAACTCTTTTGCGGGTGGTCAGGGTGCTGCTGATTTCGGTAGCATGAACAACTGGGTTGTGGGTTCTGTCACTTTGCTGGCTTGTCTGCTTTGTCAGATTTTCGCCAAGGGTTTCTTGCGTTCACTCTCTGTATTGGTAGGACTGCTGGTAGGTTACATCCTGGCTTTGTTTATGGGAATGATAGATTTCAGCGGACTTTCTGGTCTCTCTATCGTAGCTTTGCCAAAACTTCTTCCATTTACACCTGAGTTTAATATCGGTGCTATTCTCTCGGTGGTAGCTGTATATCTGGTTTCTGCCACAGAAACGATTGGTGATACTTCTGCGCTCTGCAACAGTGCGTTGAAGCGTGATCCTAAGACCAAGGAGATGGGTGCGGCAGTCTGCTGCGATGGTTTCGTAAGTTCGGTTTCCGGTCTTTTCGGTTGTACTCCTATCACTTCTTTCAGCCAGAATGTGGGTTTGGCAGCGATGTCGGGAGTAGTGAACCGCTTTACCATTGCCATGGGTGCCATCATCATGATTATCGGTGGTATCTTCCCAGCTATCGGTTATGTATTGACTACGATTCCTCAGGCTGTATTGGGCGGCTGTACCATCATGATGTTCGGTAGCATCCTCTTTGCCGGTTTCGGCATGATGGCGCGTACCGGCTTCTCTCAGCGCAACATGGTCATCGTGAGCCTCTCGCTCAGCGTAGGTCTCGGATTCACATCTGCAACAGGTATGTTCAACATCTTCCCAGAGATTGTACGCACCGTTTTTGCAGATAACTGTGTGGCAGTAGTCTTCCTGCTCGCCGTTATCCTGAACCTCGTGTTGCCGAAGAATCTGGATAAGGCATAAGAATCAAAGATATTTATAGATAAAAAGGTGCAACTCACAAGTAAGAAAGTGAGTTGCACCTTTTTTGCTATAAACTGTTAACTATAAACTATTAACTAAATCACTGTCCTCCCAGTCTTTCGAAGAAAGTGATGATTTCTTCGAAGGTCTTGAATTCATCGCTGCCGTATTCTATCGTCGTACCCATGAAACCATCGCATGGGCTAGGGTCGATGAAGTAATCGCCGTAGAGCAGGTTCTTCTGGTTGCAGAAGATGATGTGGTTGTAGGCTGGGGTAGAGAGATATTCCTCCACCCAAGTCTGTACCTTCGCCATGTATTCATGGTCGTTGGTTGGCGCTGGGGCTACGATATATACGTTGTAATGCTCTATCAGCATCTCGTAAGCCTTGTGCATCGAACTGGTTGCCTTCATGTAACTGTCGTGCAGGGCATCGAAGTCGATGTATACGATAGGGCGTTCCTTGCCGTTCTGCTTGTCGTCAATCCAGCGGATTACCGGACAGAGATAGTGGAATGCTACCTTGTCGATAAGTCGGTGCTCGCCATGGAATGGGATGGCGAGCGGATAGTGCTCGTGGAAGAGGTCGAAGGTATGGACCAGCGGATCTGCATCTCCGAAGAGACCGTAAACACGTCGCTGCTCCTCGGGAGTGATGTTCTGGAAGCAACGCTCGGTAAAGTCACGGTATTCCTTGATGAGGCCTTTGTTAACCATCAGTTCGTTCACTCCGTCCTTTCTCGGGTTCTGGAATTCCTGCTTGCCGGTCATGCTGCTCATCGTATCGCCCATCTTGAAGGCTGGGTTTACGAGGATGCGGTCGAATCCTTTCAGCAGTTCGGTATACATGCCTCCCATCGAGGTACCGATGATGAGGTCGGGCTTCTCAGTCTCCGCCATCTTCTGCAGCATCTCTATGCCCTCTTCCGGATGTACCGGGATGTCCTCAGCCACGAGGGTGGCATTCGGCATCAGTTCCTGCAACATCTTTACGGTGCCGCTCTGTGCAGAAGAGAGGAAACCGTGAACATACATGATTTTCTTGCCCGCCATGAGGTCGGGGAATTGTTTGATATATGGATTCATATTCTTATAGTTTAATGTACTGCTATTTCCTTAAGCGATTTGTACTAAGTTTGTGGTGCAAAGATACTAAAATTATAAATACGCATATAATAAAGGTATTTATAATTATTGATAATTAACCATTGGAGGTCATTAAAAAAAGAGGACCACCCATCGCTGGCAGTCCTCTTTCATTATTCTTCTATTTTATCGTTGAAATAATTGCTCAAGAGTTATCAGGTGATTGATGATACTTGCATGCATATTGGAACTAAGTCCCATTGTTGTCACCAAAACAGTTTGTATTGAGCGAGTCTTGTTATGCATCTTGCTATTTGCGAAAGCGTCTATCTTGTGACGTATATTCTCCTCGACATCTTGTGTGACAGTAAAATTACCTGTTGAAAATTTCATTTCGCAGAGATAATCTGTTTGAGTACTTTTACTCTCCATGACTAAATCTATTTGAGCACCTTTTCCGTCTTCAGCTTTCCCACACCAACTGTAGTTTCTTTCAACCGAATGGATACGTAGAGTGTCTTGTATGTTTTGCAGATGCTCTATGCTCAAAAGTTCAAACGTATCTCCAGCCCATGTGTAGAATGTGGCTGTCCCATGGATAGCGTTCCATCCTCCTTGTTTGACTTGCTTGCCATGAACAAATCTCAGATAGAATAGAGAAAAGAAATCTTTTAGCTGATATACGGTTTCGACTCTTTCCTTTCCATAGCGGGGATACTCTCTCGTAATTCCTGATTCTCTCAGGTTGTCAAGTAGCTTTGTCAGGGTACCCCCAGTTTTGATACCTGTAGCCTTGGAAAGCTCTGATTGTGTCATTCCATAGAACTTACTGCCAATAGCTTTAACGATGTCGACGTATTTTTCTTTGCTGGAATAAAGTCCTGTATAAACATCTTTGAATTCCTGATGAATTAATTCGTCTGCAAAGAATATGCTGTCTATGTTGTCTGTCATTGTTCTGTCGCTGCGGAGCTTATCCAGATAATAGGGGATTCCACCTATAGCCATATAACTCACGCACATTTCATAGCGTGAGAGATGAAAACCATTTTTCTTGTAGTACTTTTCGCATTCTGCTAGAGTGAAAGGGAATAGTTTGATGGTTTCCGTGAGTCTTCCATGCAGACCTCCATAGTCATGTATCACATTATCAAGCATCCAACTTGTAGCCGATCCACAGACAATGAGTATAATATTTCGTTCACTGTCTGCCCATGAATTCCAAAAATATCCCAGTTCTGCTATCATTTCCGATGATTGCGGTCCTGCAAGCCATGGAAGTTCATCGATAAAGATGATTTTCCTTCTGTTTCTTTTTCCTTCCAGAACTTTTCTCAAAAGTAAAAATGCCTCTCTCCAACAAGTGGGTTTGGACTCCTTTGTCGATAATCCTGCAATCACTAGCGAATCATAGAAATGCGCAAGTTGAAGTTGACGGTAAGACTCATAGTCCTTGTCTCCGTCTTTAATATAAGTACCTACTGCTTTGAAGAGAATCTTCTTTCCAAAGCATTCGCTTACGAGATAAGATTTGCCTACTCTTCGACGGCCATAAATGGCTACAAGTTCAGATTTCTTTGACTTGTATATTCTATCGAGTATATTTATCTCTTTATTTCTTCCTATGATATTTGCGTAACTCATTGTAAGATAGTTTTATAATGTTGGTTGCAAAGATACGTTTTTTTTAGGATAACACCAAGAAAACTACTTAGAAAATCAGCGAAAACGATTGAATTTTCTTGCTTTTCGCTGATTTTCTAGAAAAGAATAACACTTTTCCTATAGGTTTTGCTTTTCTCGGCGAGGGTGGCATCGTCATAATAGATGAAACCTTGCAACCAGTAGGTATAAGTGTCCATGTTTTATGCGCTCATGACGAGAGGAGAGTTCTCGTTGACCGTGAATCCTTGCTCTTGCACGATGATTTCTGCTGCAAAATTACGCTAAATTGCAGACAAAACAAAATTATTGGGCGATAAACTTCCTTGTTTGCGAAAAAAGTAGTAATTTTGCACCCAATAACCATATTAAAGTTCAAGTCATAATGGATTTACTGAAAGAAAGAATTATGCAGGAGGGCAGATGCTTTCCTGGTGGAATCTTAAAAGTAGACAGCTTTGTAAACCATCAGATGGACCCTATTCTGATGATGGACTTAGCTAAGGAATTCGTGCGCCTTTTCAAGGACATCAAGTACAACAAGATTATTACTATCGAGGCTTCGGGCATCGCGCCTGCCATCATGGTAGGTTATCTGACCAATCTTCCTGTTGTGTTCGTGAAGAAAAAGCAGCCTAAGACTATGGAGGGTATGATTACCTCTGTGGTTCACTCTTTTACAAAGGACCGCGATTATACGGTTTGTGTGAGCAACAGTTATCTTACTCCTGAGGACCATGTTATCTTTATCGATGACTTCCTTGCCAATGGTAATGCGTCTAAGGGCGTGATGGACCTTTGCGAGAAGGCTGGTGCCAAGATTGAGGCGATGGGTTTCATCATCGAGAAGGCTTTCCAGCATGGTGGTGACTTCCTGCGCAAGGAGGGAATCCGTTATGAGGCGCTCGCTACCGTAGAGAGCCTGGATGATTGCAAGATTGTCTTGAAGTAAAACATCTTATTATATATATTAAAAGCCGCCTGTAATAGGGCGGCTTTTTTCTTACTTGACGATATCAGCGGCATAGATTCCCATCGCCTTGTATCCTGCAGGGTTCGGATGGAGCCAGTCGTTGCTGGCATATTCCCGCTTCATCCTTCTGTCATCATTTGGATCTTGAAGCAGCTTGGCGAAGTCTAAAATGCCATCTGCTTTCTTTGCCTGACTTCGAATCCAATCGTTTACATAGAGTCGGGCTGCTTCGTGGAAGTGGCTGTAGTAGCCGGCACCCTTGAAAGGCGTGATGGTGCCCAGGTAAACTTTCATCTTCCGTGCCTTCGCCTTCCTCATCATTCCCTGTATGCTCTCTATAATCTGGCGGGCTACCGTCTCGCTGTTTCCGCTCTTGGCAGCACCTATGTCGTTGATGCCTTCAAAGATAATTACCTTCTTTACGCCGCTTTGCATCAGAATGTCTCGGTCGAAGCGTTCCTTGGCGAGTGCCCCGAAACCGCCCGGCACGGTTACGCGGTTGTTGCCGATGCCCAGGTTCAGTACACCCTGGTTGGTTATCTTATGCTTCAGCTGCAGCATCTCCGACATCACGTCGGGCCACCGGTTCTGGGCATTATCCGTAGAACATTTGCCGTCGGTGATAGAATTGCCCATGATGGCGATGGCACTCATGTTGGTGCTCATCGTATACACATCGATGCCGCTGATGTTGTACCAGTGGTTCTCGCGGAAAGCCTTTTCGAAGTTGGTGTGGGCATTGGTTACTCCCTTCATGATATAAGAGGTGGTACGTGAGCCCATGTGAACGGTAGGCACATCGGGAGCCGAGGTGTAGTTGATGGTGATGGCTACGCGCTCCAGGTTCTTGAGATTGAACTTCAGGGCATCGCTCACTATCTGTTTGCCGGCAGGGATGGTAGCTTTGTAGCTGTTGCCGAACTTAAAGTATTGAGCCGATTTGGCATCAATCTTGAAGGAGTCTTTGGCGTGGGCGATATAGATGGAGCGTATCACTACGGGTTGCATCGAGTAGATATTGCTCAGTTTCAGTCTTATCACGTCGCCTCCTACGCTTACCTTTACTATCTGGCGAACCGAACGGTTTGTCATGTTGTTATTATAGGGCATAAACGCTTTCACCACGGTCTGCGGTGCCGTAGCCCAAGTTCCAATCCATGTTTGTGCCGCCATCTGTAGTGTGTATGTGCAGATGAAGCATAGTATCATTATAAATCTTTTCACCTTGTTGTATTTTAAAAGTATATATTTGTATGTTAATGGGGTGTTGTCACTAGGCTCGGCAGACCTGCTGACTGCAGTCGGCAGAGCTGCTGACTAGGCTCAGCAGAGCTGTCGAGCCTAGTGGAAATCATCAAGAAGCAGTCTGCTTGAACCTCAGATACAGTCTCCTTGAACCTCAGATACTGACTGCTTGAACCTCCTAATCTATATCTTTGCCCCAGCGCAGTCGTATCCTTGCGCCAGATGAGGCGTCTCGTTACGTTTATTCAGTCGCATTATTATGCTTGATAATAAATAGTATCTTCTGCATTTGACGGTTTGTACATGCCAGCATCTGCGAATAGTCCTTCAAAGCATAAATCTTCGTCTAATTCAGGCCAATGGATACCATATCTGCTCAATACGAAAGCCTTACGCTGGGCAGGTGTGGCGTTAGCAAGACGGCTCCAACGGCTGAAAGGATAGTTAGCCTTCCAGCCATTTTGGGTTTCTGCCCAAATATGGGCATCGTCAACCCAAACGCGATTTACTCTATATTGCTCCATAATATCTTATTTTTGATTAAAATACTCTTTCCATCTATCTATAATGACCGCCTCATTCTCAGAAATAATAGATTCTATCAAAGCAATATCATGTTTTTTGAATCCATGATTATAAATCTGGGTTAGAGGGGATACATTGTATTTTGCTTCATTTCCATCCTTGATAACATGGACATGAATTGGTTCATGATCATTAGAATAAAACATGAATCTGAATCCGAAAAATATGAATATTGTTGGCATCGTTTCTTTTTTCTGCAAAGATACGCTTTTCTTCTGAAAGAAGCAAAGAATTATTGAAAAATGTTTGAGGATGAGGGAAATAAAAAGAAAAAGGTGTATCTCCGCTTGCCCGATGTATGGGGCAAGAAGGATACACCTTTTTATATTATAGTTCTTTTATTTCCTTTTCAGTCAAACCGGTAATAAAAGCAATTTGCTCTATGCTCAACCCATTCTTCTAATGGTGATTTAGCCACCTTGTTGAATTCGCGCAGCTAGTGCGCACACCTTTTTAGTATAATAAATCTAAAAATTTTTGGTTAGAACTCTACTTTCGCATATCTTTGCACTTAAAAAAAGTGGCACATGTGCCAGAAATTTTAAGTAGAGGCATAAATCGAAACAATAACCTAAATCTATAACGGCACCTATAACTGCTGGAGTTTTTATAGAAGAGTTAGACCTTTTTGACAATTCTTTCGCCCATTGCCAAGCTCGTTCCTCATTATTTTCCCAAAAATAGATGCCGTTTCCTAACCAGTCATAGTCATTAGTGCTGGAAAGAAGATCGGTCTTACCAGCAACTACGGCATCAACAACAGACTTGTCGCAGCCATGAAATCCTATTACTAGGTTGGAGCGCCTTGAATATAAAGACTTATCCATAATTATCTCAAATGTGGTGCAACTTCTCCATTAGGTAAAAGAATTCCTGCCCTAATTAAAAAGGCACGTGCTGCTTCTTTACTGGCAGTAGAAGCCTTTCTTGCAGCCTCTAATCTTTCTTGTCTTTTGCTATCAAATAAATCCATATTCTACCTCCTTGTTTTAAAAGTGAACATTTCTTCTGCAAAGATTATGCAAACGAGCGCAATGTAAGCTTGCTTACATTGCCGAGCGCCGCTAATCTTCTGCAAAGATTATGCCAGCGAGTGCAATGAAAGTTTACTTTCAGATTGCCGAGCGCCACTAATCTTCTGCAAAGATACGCTTTTCTTCTGAAAGATGCAAGGAATTATTGAAAAATGTTTGAGAATGAGGGAAATAAACAGAAGAATTAAAACCCCGGGGTCATCACCAGCATCGAATAATCTGGGAGAGGGCCTTACCGGGACTGCGCTGCAAAGATAATAATTAAAATGGAATATACTAAAGATCTTTTCGAAAAATTACGTCCGGACGTATCTGTTGCTACGTCCCGACGCGTCTGTTGCTACATCGGGACGTATCAAATGCTACATCGGGACGTAATTTTTGCTGTATGGTAGAAGTTTTTCGGGAAAAGTTTTGGAGATTAGGAGATAAAGTATTATCTTTGCCATCAGATTCAAAAACGAATAATCAAACTGAGTTATGATAGTAAGACCAAAGCGCATTTATCGCAAGCGCATACCATACGGCATGCAGAATTTTGAGGATGTCATAAAAGAGGATTGTTACTATGTGGACAAGACTCCTTTCATAGAGCAAATAGAAGAATCCAACAAGTATTTCTTCTTCATTCGCCCTCGCCGTTTCGGCAAGACACTTACCCTCTCCATGCTTGAGAATTACTATGACATCAACAAGAAAGACAAGTTTGAGGAAATCTTTGGCAAGCTATACATCGGGCAGAATCCTACGCCAGAGCATAATACATATCTCATCATCCACCTCAATTTTGCTGAGGTGGCAGCAGGATTGGATGATTATAAGGATGGACTGGACAACCATTGTAGCCTTGTGTTCAATTTCTTTTGTGACATCTATGCACATATTCTTCCTGCCAATACCAAGGAAGGGTTAGAAAAGTTAACAGATGCAGTGTCTCAACTGAGATTCTTGTGCCAGAAATGCCAGGAGGTGGGAAAGAAGATTTATCTCTTCATCGATGAGTACGACAACTTCACCAACATGATTCTCGCCCATGAGGAGCATCTTATGAGGTATCGCAACCAGACCCACGGAGAGGGATACTTGCGCCAGTTCTTCAACACCATCAAGGGTGCGGCTGGCAATACTCTGGGCAGAGTGTTCGTCACGGGAGTAAGCCCTGTGACCATGGATGACCTGACCAGCGGATTCAACATCGGAACCAACTACTCGCTCTCAACTGACTTCAATGAGATGACGGGATTTACCGAGGAAGAAGTGAGAAAGATGCTGGATTATTACGGTAGCGTCCTGCCATTCAATCACACTACCGATGAGCTGATCAAGGTGATGAAGCCTTGGTACGACAACTATTGCTTTGCAGAGGAGAGCTATGGCAAGACCACGATGTACAACTCGGTAATGGTGCTCAACTTCGTAGATAATTACATCCGAAGCGAATACCAAATCCCTAAGAAGATGGTGGAGACCAACATCCGCATCGACTATGACAAGATGCGAATGCTCATCCGCCACGACAAGGAGTTCGCCCACGATGCCAGCATCATCCAGCAGTTGGTAACCCAGGGATTCGTGATAGGCACGCTCAACGAGAACTTCCCTGCCGAGCGAATCAACGACCCCGACAACTTCCTCAGCCTGCTGTTCTATTTCGGCATGGTGACGATAGACGGAACATACAAGGGTGAGACCAAGTTCATCATCCCGAATGAGGTGGTGCGAGACCAAATGTACACCTACCTGCTCGACACCTACAAGGAGAACGACTTGGTATATGATAGATATAGCAAGGGTAAACTGGAGAGCAAACTGGCATACGATGGACAATTCAAGCCATACTTTGAGTATATCGCCGACTGCCTGAAGAAGTACTCCTCCCAGCGAGACAAGCAGAAGGGAGAGGCTTTCGTGCATGGCTTCACCTTGGCGATGACAAGCCAGAACAAGTTCTATCGCCCTATCTCTGAGCTGGACAATGACGGCGGCTATGCCGACATCTTCCTCTCTCCGCTCTGTGACATCTACAAGGACATGGTAGATTCATATATCATCGAGTTGAAATATTGCAAGAGCCAAACCACAGATGAGCAAGTAAAAAAGCTCTTCGAGGAGGCTTCAGCTCAAATCTCCCGCTATGCGGAAAGTGATATGGTCAGAGAGGCAGTAAAGACCACAAAGCTCCACAAGCTGGTGGTCATCTACCGCGGAGCGGAAATGGTGGTTTGCGAGGAGATATAAAATTGTTTCAACCATACAGGTCGAAAATGCTTGAGAGAGATAAAAAGAAAAAGGTGTATCCCTTTGCCCATTGTGTTGAGCAATAAGGATACACCTTATTATATATGTATTGTATGATGCATCTCTTGAAGAGACCTATGCATCATTTTTTTATAAACCTCAAAAAAAGGTGTACCCCCTACTGCCCGATGGCAATAAAAGGGTACACCTTAATTTATTTTATGTGATACTTGTAAGTAGCCGATTAACGGTTACCACCAGCCCACCATACATTTTCTGTGAAGATATACCTACCGGCATCATTTCCTGAACCGAAAGCTTCCTTCACGTTAGGGTTTGAAAGAACATCGCTTGAACCATAAGGCAAACGAAGTGGCAAACGGTTTTGACCAGCCTGAGTATTGTTAGGATTGGTCATTTGCCTTTGACTATGCAATTCCCGCTATTTGGGCTTGCTCGGGACTTTCACCCGTTAGACAATGCTCATGCCTAACACACAAAAAGGACGGACTGCCATCACTGGTAGTCCGTCCTCAATTGTTATTTAGAAGATTTATTCAGAATATAAAAGAACTGAATAAATATAAGTTTTCAAGAATTGCTTAAAACAATGTTTTAAAATCCAACAGCATTTTAATTGTTGGGTACAAACTCGTCATACTTCTGCACCGACACATTGCCTGCACTCACACTGTAAACAGCGTAGATAAAGATGCTGTTGTTGGCATAGATGCCGTTGTCGAGTAAGCCTTGATTACTGGTGAGTGAGTAGGCATCGGTCATGTAGAGCGTGCCGAGTGTCTTGTAGGTCAAGCCTGTCGAGAACTTAGGCACTAAGATGTAGTTAAACGTCTTGCCTTCCTCATCGGTGCCTTGCAACGTCGCCTTTTTGAATTTCACGTTGTAGCCCTTTCCGTAGACGTTTTTGATACGGTAGCTTGAAGGATTGTTGGCGTCGACATCGAGCTCGCAGTCGGCCGACTCCTTGCCCATGATTTCGGCAATCTTCTCGCTGAAGTAATATTTGCCATCGCACACCTTGTTCCAAGTGATACCGGTGAACGACACACTGTCGGCAGCCTGTACTTGACCTTTAGCGTTGACAGCCACCACAGTGGCCATGTATTTGCCCTTCAGTCCGTAGAACAGAGTGTCTACCTCTGACTGGCCTTTCACTCCTTTCACCACACCGCCGTTCTTCACCACATAGTCGTTGTAGGCGTCTTTGCCCATCTCGGCAATGTGCTTGGAGTAGTCGGCATGTTTCTCGAGCAGAATGTATGCACTCTCGGTGGCAGAGTTTGTAGACACGCGCACCTTGAAATCGGCGTCGGCATCGAGTGGCGGAGCCACACTGTAAGTGTTGGTCATCACATAAGCCTTTGAGTCGCCGCCCGGCTCTGTGCCCTCATCGGCAGAGCACGATGCCATGAACATCGCTGCAGCGACAGCCATCAATCCAAAAATATATTTTTTCATCGTTGTTGTCAATTTTTTGTTTGAACAATTTTGTTACTAAACCTTAGCGATTGAATCACAACCATTTGTTACCACACATACTCTGGTGAGTTGCCTTTCGGAGCCGATGGTGTCGGGTTGTTGGTGCAAGCAGTGTTGTAGTTGCACTCGCCGTTGGTTATACACCAGTTCATCCAATCTGGTGTGGTGGTGGTGTTCCACTGGTAGCCATCCACATGGTTGGTGTTCGCGTAGCTACGGATGATGCCCTTCTGTAGGCGTTTGATGTCATACATCGACAGACCCTCACCCCAGAACTCTACGCGGCGCTGCCACCAAATCTCGTTTTGGAAAGCAGAGGTAGCCGTGTTGCCGTATGCCTCGTTGTGCTTGCCATACTCGTAGCTGGCGTCGCGCTGCTTGGCAAAGGTGGTGAGCAGGCTGATGCCCTCTGCCTGACGACCGTTCTGCATGCCTACAGCCTCTGCCTGGATGAGTTTCATCTCCTCCACACGCATAAGCGGCACAGCCACACAGAAGCCCACATACTTGTTGTAACGGCCGTCGGCGCCACCTGTAGAGCGGAACTTCACCTCCAAGCCGCCGAACTTAGGCTTGTTCATAGCGAGCAGCTCGGGGTTCTGTGTGTTGGCACTGAGTATAGAGTAAAGCTCGTCCTCCGTTGCTGCGTCGTCGGCAGAGAAGTCGACGAAACACTTTTTACGACAGTCGGTGGCAGGTATTGTCTCGAACAGATGACGGTCGATGAACAGTGGCTTGCCATAGTTGGCAGCATAGCCACAGCTGGCATCAGGCTTGTCGAGCATACCATTCTCGGTAATCATCTTTGAGCCCCATGACGAGTCGCCATCGTTAAGCTTAATGTTGTCGTCGGTTGCCTTATACTGCACGCACAGCATCCACGCGTCGTTAGGTGTGTTGAAGCCCGTCTCGTAGTCGGTATATTGTGCGCCCGTCATCACGCTGTAGCCTGCCATAGCGAGTTTAGCATATTTCTCGGCGTTTGGCCAATCCTCCATGGTGAGGTAGGCGCGTGCCTTCAGACCATACACCACACTGAGGTCGGGAGTGGTCTTGTCGGTGCGCTGATAGTTGGCGAGATATTTCTCTGCCTGGTCAAGGTCGGAGAGGATGAAGGCGAAGGCAGCCTCATTGGTCATGCGCGGGTTTTTGGTCATGTCGGCCAACTGTTTCTCTGTGACCATAGGCACTGTCTCTGCCTGCTTGTTCTTGGCGTAGGTCTCGGCACCGTAAGTGCGCACGAGGTCAAGATAATACATTGCGCGGAGAGCATAAGCTATGCCCACACCAGTGTAATGGTTCTCTGTCACGTTGTCGCCACCGTAGCTCTTGAGCACGTTGTTGCAGCTCTTTATCCAACCATAATAGTAGGTCCAGGGCATCTGGCAGTTAGCATACTGTGGTCCGAGGGTCACGCTGGCAGTATATTGGGATGCAAACCACTCGTTGCCCGACGCATCTGTGGGTGTGATGTCCTGTCCCATCATGTCGCGTTTAATCATCATGGAAGGGTATCCAAAGTCGTCGGCATCGTATTTAGCGCCATTATAGATAAATGTACCTGCGAGAGTTGACGTAAGACCGCTCACAAGCGACTCGTAGGCTGTAGGTGCCTTTGACACCTGATCGATAGATGCATAACCCTTTGATGGTTCATACTCCTCAATACAGCTTGTCATTGAGGTAGAGACCACAAGAGCGGCAGCAGCCAATGCAAATATATTTTTATTCATATCGCGAATTTTTTTTTTGTTTTTTATTGTTTAGCAAGACAAGAAGTTCTTGTTTTCTGTAACGAGCAGATAAGTAACAAGAAGCGTTGCTTGCTGCTCGTCAACAGCTATACATTAGAAGCTCACCTGTATGCCGCCAGAGATGTTGCGGATGGGTGAGTAGGTGCCTACATAACCTGATCCGAGGAATGAGAAGCGTGGGTCAAGACCCTTGCGTGCTGACCAGAATGCCAAGTTCTCGCCCATCACATAGACGCGCACCTTGCTAACCTCAGGTATCAGTCCCTTCGGCAGGGTGTAGCCTACAGAGAACGACTGGAAGTTGAAGTAGCCAGCGTTGGTGAGGAAGCGGCTTGACATAGAAGTGGCATAGTTGTCGCTGTTCTGCCAACGCGGTATGTTACTTGACGTGTTGTTGGTGCTCCATGCCTTTGCCCAGTCTTTGTGAATGGCCTGTCCCCAGTTCTCTCCAGAGGTGATAGGCGTCTGCATGAGCTGTGCATACTGTTGGTCGTATACCTTGCCGCCAATCTGGTAGTCGAAGGTCATTGCAACATCGAAGCTCTTGTAGCGGAAGTTGGTAGACAGACCGCCAAACACCTTAGGCAGCAATGAGCCTTGCTCGTAGTAGCTGGCCTTGCTATAGTCGGTGGTGGTGTAAGAGTGTTCGTGTGCTGCTACCTGCGACGCCTTGCCCTCGGCGATGTTGGCATCGACCCAGTAGAGCGCCTCTCCCTTCTCGTTGACACCAGCATAGTCGGGCATCATTGCGTTGTAGAGCGGACCGCCCTCACGATACCACATGGGCAGGATGCGCAGCGGCTCCATAGCCTCGCGGAAGCCACCGTTGTCCTGCATCTTGCTTGCGGGCAGCTTCAGAATCTTGGTTGCGTTGTGCGAGAGGTTGGCGGTGATGTTCCAGTCGATGTCCTTTGTGCGGATAACTGCCGCCGAGAGCACAAGCTCTATACCGGTGTTGCGTATGTCGCCGAGGTTGCCATAGTAGCCACGGGTTCCCTGGCCCTCAGGTATAGACAGCCAGAACAGCAGGTCGGAGGTCTTCTTAGTGTAGAAGTCGATAGAACCTGTGAGGCGGCTCTTCCACAGTGAGAACTCTACGCCAGCGTTGAAGTTGGTCGTTGTCTCCCATGTAATGTTCTCGTTACCCATACGACCGAACGAGGGCGACATGCCGTTGTTAGAGGCGTTGGGTGTAAGTGTGTAAAGGTCGGTGTAAGCAAAGGCACCAATGTTGTCGTTACCCTGCTGACCGATAGAAGCCTTGAGCTTCAGTTCGTCAACGAAAGGAACGTTAAACCACTGCTCCTTGCTGATAATCCATGCTGCGCCTGCAGACCAGAAGTCGCCCCAGCGGTGGTCTTTTGCAAAGTAAGAAGAGGCATCACGACGATAAGAGAGCGAAGCGAAGTAGCGTCCGTCATAGTTGTACTGTGCGCGGCCGAAGTAGCCCTCTACGTTGTAGTTGTTAGTGCTAGACGAGCCGTCGAACTTGTTGGCGTATGCGTAAATCTCTTGCAGGTATGGTGAGAACTCGCCCTTGGCTGCCGAATAGAGATACTTGACCTGCTGCTTGTAGTACTCGTGACCGATGAGCGCATCGACATTGTGCTTGCCAAAGCTCTTCATGAAGGTCAAAGTCTGCGTGTTGTTGGTGCGCAGAGTGTTGGTGTTGCCCTTCTCCAGACGACCGTTGTCGCCAGAGCCAGGACCCTCAAACGAGTTGGTGTAGATGCTGCTTTCTGCAGTGTTATAGTTTACGTTGCTTGTGATGTTGAGCTTCAACCAGTCGGTGAAGCTGATGTCGGCGATGAATGTGCCGTTAATCTGGTTCACGCCCAGGTCGTTGGTGTTGTACTGGTTGCTGCCGAGGGGGTTGCCAGTAGACATGAACGGACGTGTCATGCCATAGCCTGCAGGCAGACCGTAGTCGTAGCGCTGGTGGCCATACTTGTCGGTAGCGATGTAGGGTTTGCCATCGTCGCCCACCTTACGGATGTAGATGGGGTAGATGGGAGCGATGCGCGAAGCGAAGTACATGATGTTTGTAGAACCCATTTTCTCGTCGAGGTTAGGGCTCGACTTGGTGTCGGAGTGTACATACTGTGCGTTGACACCGAGCTTCAGCCAGCGCTTTGCTTGATAGTCGGCTTTTATGCGTGCGCTGATGCGCTCATAGCTTGAGTTGTCGATGATGCCCTCGTCGTTGAGGTAGCCAGCAGAGGCATAGAACGAGCCGCGGTCGTAAGAGCCCTTAGCACTGATGTTATACTCCTGACGGAGCGCGGTCTTGTAGGCAGCCTTGTTCCAGTCGTCACCGGTGAGATAATATTTCTCGCCATCTTTCTCGAAGATGCGGCCGAGAGTGGCAGCGGGGTTTATCTTGCCATCCATGCCGATGAGCTGTTGACCCTCGGGCAGGGTGTAGATATTGTATGCCAGACCTTTGAGCATGGTGTTGTTGGCAGCAAGATTGGCAGCCGAAGCAGAGAGGCCATCACCATAGTAAGACTTATTATAGGTAGCAGCATAGACAGCCTCATAATATTCTGCAGGATCGGTGATGACGTCGTAGTCCTGCACGGCGCGTGAGTTGGCACCCCACTTGGCGTCTACCGTGATTTCGGCATCGCGGTTTTTGCCGCTCTTTGTGGTCACGATAATCACACCTGCGGCACCACGCGCACCATAGAGTGCTGCTGAAGCGGCATCTTTGAGCACAGTCACGCTCTCAATGTCGTCAGACGGAATGCTTGAAAGGTTGCCAGGATAAGGTGCTCCATCAACAATAACCAATGGGTTGGTAGAAGCATACATTGAAGCGATACCACGAATCTTGATGCCTGAAGAGGGGTCGTCGCCCTGCACGGCAGAGGTGCCAGGCTGACCCGACTGTCCACGGAGCTGCAAGCCTGCCACTGAACCTACGAGGCTCTCTGCCACATTGGTGGTGACTTTCTTCGACAGTTCCTTCGAGTCTACCACTGCTGCAGAACCTGTAAAGGCGCTCTTCTTGGCTGTACCGAAGGCCACAACCATGACCTCGTCAAGAGCGTGGTTGTCTGAATCCAAAACAATCTTCATGTTCTTTGCGGCCTTGACGGTCTTGGTGACCATGCCGATGTACGATACCTCCAACTTCGCGTTGGCTGATACGTTCAGTGAGAAGTTACCATCAATGTTGGTAACAGTACCGGTATTGGTGCCTACCACCTTGATGCTGGCGCCGATAACTGGCGAGCCATCTTCGGAAGAGGTGACCTTTCCGGAAACTTGAGTTTGCGCCAACGCCATTCCTAAACTAAGGAAGAGGCAGGCAATAAACGTCATGAGTCTTTTTTCCATAAATCTCTCTCGTTTAATTAATTAATAAATATATAATGTTTTATATTTCTTTCTCACTACATATCCTCCCAACTTTTATTGAGCGTGGGGGCTCATTTTTTGTCTCCAACTCTTATCCCGAACTGGTGGGGGTGGGTATGTTGCCATACCTTATTATATATAGGGAAGTATCTCAAACTTCACTAAATTTTAATAATATTTTTAATCGGCTGCAAAAATAAGCATTTTTTAGGAAATCACCAAACTTTTTTCTAGAAAAGTTGCACTTTGCTCGACATTTTATTATAAATATGCGGTTTTTATACACTTTTGCTTATGAAAAACAAGCGAAAGCGGCAGTTTTGTCAAAAACTGCCGCTTTCGCTGAAATACTAACTTTCTGCCTTTAATTCTTTGTCTAGAACAAAGAGCATATAGAGGGGGATATTGATGCTTTTTGAACTGTTGTTTCTCTCGTATGGCAAGAGACTGGTGCGAACCAACTTGTCTTGCACCTTCCAGTATGAGTGGCTTCCTTCCGTGGCTGTCTTTCCATTTTAACAATTGGGATAAAAGTAGTCTTTCCATACGCCTAAAATTAAGTTTTGGCAAAGATACTAATAAACAGTGAATTACGCAAGGAAAATCACATTTTCCTAAGGACTTTTAAGTATATTTATCACATTTTCCTAAGGACTTTTCTGTTAAATCATCACATTTTCCTAAGGAGTTTTAGGGAAAATCCCACATTTCCCTAAGGAGTTTTGACTGGAATCCCACTTTTCTCAAAATAAGTCGTCTCCTGTTACCTGTCTGTTGATCTTTCTTGCATACATATTATTATACAGTCCATGAGGGGTGACAAAAGTTGGTATGAGCGTCTTGGTGGTCTTCGTTACTTTCTTGAAAACCTTCAGGCGGTGTGCCAGATGGGCATCGTATGCCTTGCTGATTTCATATTCCCCATTGCAATATTTCATTTCGCAGATAGAGATGGATTTATCTGAGCGGTCTATCAGCAGGTCAATCTGCGTTCCACGTTTCAGGTCTTCGTCCGCCTCCTCGTCTGCCATAACTTTGGCGGTAGGTCGGTAAGACCATGAACAAGGGGTGTTGATGCTGCCATCTATGCCCAAAGCTCTGATAATTTCATTGATGTGGTGGAGGCATACGATTTCAAAGGCATGACCGCACCATGATTCATACTCTGCAGTGGTTTGCATCTTGACCCAATAGTTGTCGAGGAATGAACCCTTGTTATGCATGAATTTGAAATAAAACAGGCAGAAAGGATCTATGAGCTGATACATCATATCTTTCTTCGACTTGCCGAAAGGAGTGTAACTGCGGATGAAATCACATTGCTCAAGTTCTTTGAGTATCTGGCTGAACCTTCCGTTGTTAGCCAGTCCCGTGGCGTCCAGCAGGTCTTGGCGGGTCATTCCTTTTCCCTTGGTTTTCAGAGCTGTAACTATGGCAAGATGGTTGTCGGCTTTCTTGAAGAGCGAACTGAACAGACGGTCAAACTCTTCGGTGAGTTCGCCGCCACGGGTGAAGCAAAGCTGCTGGATATTCTGTGCCACACTTTTGGTGTTTTCGAAAAGAGACAGGTAATAAGCCACACCGCCCATTGCCATATAGCACTCGATGATTTCCGGGCGCTCATAATAAAAACCCTGTGCTTTGAAATACTCTTCTACTTCATGCAGCTTGAAGGGAGAGAGCAGAATGTTGTGAGTGATGCGATTATGGAGCCCTCCCCGTGAATTAATAACCTGGTTGAGCATCCAGGTGGTAGCACTTCCACAGGCTATCAGTTTGATGTCGCTGCGGTATGACGCCCAGTCGTTCCAGAAATGCTCCAGGGCACTGATGAAGTGGGAGGCATTCGTGTCGAACCAGGGAAGTTCATCGAAGAAGATGATTTTTGTTCCTTCTGGCATCTTTTCCAATGCTTTCTGAAGAAGCCGGAATGCTTCCGGCCAATTAGCAGCATCAGTTTCTATGCCTAACTGGTCGTTGAGTGCAAAACAGAAACTCGTAAGTTGCTCCTTGGTTGTAACATTGTCTTTGCCTGTGATGCGGAATGTAAATCTGTTTTCGAACAGTTCTTTTACAAGAAAAGTCTTGCCTACACGTCGTCTGCCGTAGATGGCTATAAATTCTGATTTGCGGCTTGAAATATAGTTTTCAAGCTTTTCAATCTCTTGTTCTCTGCCTATAATATTCTCCTTCATATCTATCTCATATTAGTGAAACCTGTCGCAAAGTTACAAAAAATATGAGATTACGACAACTTTTAAACGAGAAATCTGTCGTAATCTCGATAAAAAAGTGAGATTACGACAGATTTTCATGAATTTTCTCTTTAATTACTTGTCTACGGTAGAAGAAACATTGTTCTTCTCATAGAAAGCTTTGTATTCTTCGGTTTGATAATATAAATACATATTAAGCAAAAAAAAGAAAGTGTGCCATGATTCCATGGCACACCCTCTTCTAGTATTACTTAGTTACGATAAGCTGGATTTTGATAAGC
This sequence comes from Segatella copri, assembly GCA_021615735.1. GTDB lineage: Bacteria > Bacteroidota > Bacteroidia > Bacteroidales > Bacteroidaceae > Prevotella > Prevotella copri_Q. The sequence goes on from JAJWFY010000004.1 coordinate 41,542, forward strand.
TTCCTTTTCCGCGTCGCTCATCATCAATGCATCTATCTGTCCCTGTGGAATAGGACGGAGATAGAAACCATCAGGAATATTGCGAGTGAAGGTCTCTGGTGTATGGTCTTCTGCTTTATCACCACAAATCGTGTATTTCCCTGCACGATCTTTCCATGTCTGTGTTCTAACAAGGTCAAACCAACGATGTCCCTCACCGAAATACTCACGACCTAACTCGTCGAGAATGTAGTCAATAGTGATTACTTGTGGAGTGGCTGCAGTCATTTCTGCACTGTGGTCTTCAATCTTCTCCTTGTTACCATTGTTGTCCCAACGCCATTTTCCTGCACGAGCACGAATTACGTTGATTAATTCACGAGCAGAAAAACCTGGTTGTGTTGTGGCGCCCTTTACAGCTGCTTCTGCTGCAGCAAAGTAGAGCTCTGAGAACTTACAGATTGGGAACGGACGTGTACTACCAGCATTAGGTTGTCCGACAGTTCCATTGTTGTCAGTACGATAAGGACCAATTTTCCAAAGGATAGGATATTTGAAACGACTAATGGCAGAAGGGCCTACGACATAGTCTGCACGACCAGCGGTTGTACCTGCGCCTACACCTGCGCCATTTCCATTGTAAGAGATGTTGTTATCGTTATCAACGAAAGTGAGGACAGCGTCACCCACCTTGATGTCCATACCATTGGCACCAATACCTTTTTCTGTGTTATTGCCGCCTAAGTCCCAGTTCGCACGGAATGTGTAGGTGAATGTGCCATCATAACGAGAGTCGTTGGTCTTGTCAGCAAAAGTCTCTTTGAAAACATTCTGCGTAGGTGCCATACGAGTCCAAGGACGTCCTAAGGCTTGAACAGCAGCACGCAATACAGGATTGAACTTAGAACCATCAGCCTTATCGATTAACATGTTAGGGTAGTTCCAGCATACCATCCAAGAGGCGAAGTTGTCTGGTGCACCGCCACCGCCATAGCTAAGTGAGCCACCATTGTATTCTTCACTGCTTTCTGTATGGTCTGCGTAAAGTAACATTTCTTTATTACGATCGTTTTCTGCAAGGTTTACGTCATAATAAGTATCCATTAAGCCAAATGGTCCAGGGTTCTGAATGCCTTCGATGGCAACATTGTAAGCCTGCTGGAAATACCATGCTGCATCATGTCCATCTGGGTCTGTACGTTGACACTCTGGATAGGTAGGAATGTTCTTTGGATTCTCTAACCACCAACCATAGGTTAAGTAAGCCTGTGCCAATACCAAACGGGCCAATGTCTTAGTGACACCACCAGTAACACGTCCCTTTTCTGGAAGCTTCTCTATTGCTGTCTTGAGATCAGGGAAAATGGCTTTAGTATAAACATCTGGTACCGTGTTACGTACAGAGACACGAGTAGGAGCTGTGTTGAATTTCATTTCGCCAGCACCCAAATCCAAAGGTACGCCACCAAAGGTTTGTACCAGACGGAAGTAATCGAATGCACGGAAGAAACGAGCCTCTGAAAGTAAAGCTTCGGAGATATTTCCTTTCTCTCCATTTTCTATGACACCACTTGCTGTGTTTATGTAGATAAAGGCATTACCCCACAAAGCGTCAGCACGGCAAGACAAAGAAGTTAAGTTGCCAATACCTGAAAGGTCTGCGTCCTTAAAGTTGCCATCGGCACTTTGGGCCCATGTATACTCGTCAGTACCAGTTTCGCAATTATTATAGTAATATGCCTGTCCGTAAGTATCACGGAGGTGAGAGTAAAGTGCGGTCAAGCCACCTTTGATACCATTCTCGGTAGTAAAGAATGTTGGGTCGTATTGACTGCGTGGTTGCTCATCCAAAATGTCTGAGCAAGAGCCTAGCATCAAAATTCCTATAGAAGCAATGCCAAGACCTAATATATTTTTTCTAATATTCTTCATAATTGTAAGTCTTTTAGAATGTAACATTAACGCCGAAGATAAAGTTTCGTGTAGCTGGGGTATTATAACCTACTACAGGCAATTTGTGAGCCCCTGTGTAACCATCCATGGTTACTGCCATGGTACTGCCATTATCACTCAATGTATTGGTTTCTGGATCAAGACCGCATTCATTCTTGAAAGGAGAGAAGAATACAAATGGGTTTTGTACAGAAGCATATACACGGAGTTTACTGATACCGAAGTTCTTGACAGCCTTCAGCTTATCAAAATTATAGCCTAAGGTGATGGTACGAATCTTCAAGTAACCAGCATCGAAGTAGCCGAGTGTAGAGCCATATTTAGGGTTGTCGCCCGAAGCAATGCCACCTGGCTTAGGATACTTTGCGTTGGTGTTTTCTTCACTCCAGTAATCGACCTTGATATTATTACGACGTCCACTCATCAGGTTCAGGTAACCATTTGAAGAATGAAGCGCACTAATTAATTTACCGCCAATTTGGAAAGAACCAATAACTGTCAAATCAAAGTTCTTGTAGCCCACTGTTGTGTTAAAACCACCCATCAAGTCTGGATCCATCTCCATGATTTGCATATCATCACTATTTATTTGGCGTGTAGGAGTTCCATCTTCGTTGTAGTCACCAGTATATTCTACTTTAATCATACCTACGTTGCCACCAGGTTCCAAGACGTCCAGATACTTGTCGTCCTTCTGCCACAAACCAATTTTCTTGTAGTCGTAGATGACATCAATAGGATGACCTACAAACCAACGATTGCCGAGATCTCGATCTGCTCCAGATGCAAGAGCTACCAACTTGTTTTTGTTTGCATAGAGATTAATGCCGGCATCCCATGTCCAACCATTCTTACCATCAATGATAGTTCCGTTTAAGGTGAATTCGACACCCTTGTTGCGAGTTTTACCAATGTTGGCAGTATAACTGTTTACGCCAGATGTAGATGGGAGGGAAACGCCAAGAAGCAAGTCTTTGGTGTCTTGAATATAGTATTCCAATGTACCGCTTAAACGACCCTGGAACAGACTGAAATCAATACCGAAGTTCCAGGTTGATGAATACTCCCATCCTAATTCGTCATTAGGCAATGTGCTTACATAGAAACCACGGTCATATCCAGTAGGACCAAAGTTGTATGGGCGAGTACTCAATGCACCGAGAGTAGAGTAAGGGTTGATACTCTGGTTAGATGTTTCACCATAACCTACACGGAGTTTTAAGTTGTCAATCCAGGTCAAACTCTTCATGAAGTTTTCTCGCGCGATATTCCAACCTGCAGATACTGCAGGATAGGTATGCCACTGGTGTCCCTTCGCCAAACGAGAGGATGCGTCAGCACGGAAGGTTGCTGAAAGCATATACCTGTTGTCATAAGAATACATAACACGACCCATCCAAGACATCAATCCACTCTGCCAGTAGTTTTGATAGCCAGGGTTGACTGACAGGTTCTTGGTTGCTGCACCTATATTATAATATTGGAAATATTCAGCAGGGATAGCCTGACCAGACATATGGGTTTGCTCGTATGTGGTCTGTTCTGCAGAATACATGCCGACAACGTTTACATGATGCTTCTCTGCAAAGGTGTTGTCGTAAGTTATAAGATTCTCTACAGCCCAGTTCTTGTATGTAGATTGTTGAACCGAAGCACTGTTAGGAGAATCTGCATTATCGCTGCCAACGCCTGTTCCTGTAAAGGCACCCTGTTTGCTAGTGCGATAGTTTAAACCAACATTGATACGATATGTCAATCCCTTAATCCAAGGACACTTTGCTTCAGCGAATAAGGTATTGTACGAACCAATGCCCTTATTTTCGTTGAGCCAAGAATCTTCCAAACCTTCAGCTACGTCTCTTGTTAAGACCCAAGTATTGTCCAGAGGCATCTTGATGACACGCTTCAATGTTCCGTCTTCATTGTAAGGACTAGCCAAAGGACTCATAGTTAAAACATTATAGATACCAACGTTGCCGCCCTTAATTTCGCGATAGCTGTTGTTTGTGCTTAAACCAAAGCGGAAGTATTTGCCTACACTTTGGTCAAAGTTTCCACGTACAGAAATACGATTGAATCCCTGTGTAGGAACAACTGCTTCGTCGTGATAGTAACCTGCACCAAAGCTATAGCTACCGCCCTTTGTGCCGCCTGAAACGCTTACATCATGGCTTGTAGTAATACCTGTCTTGAGGAATAGGTCTTGCCAGTCTGTATCGGTATCATCGCTTTCATCCAAAGTGTTTTCGTATTTGCCTGCGGCTTTACGAAGAGCAGCAAATTCAGGACCATTCATCATTGGATATTTATGGAATATCTTTTTGAAACCAAAATAGCCGTTGTAGCTTACTTTGGCTGGTGTTCCTTCTGCGCCCTTGGCGGTCGTAATAAGAATAACGCCATTGGCTCCACGGGAACCATAGATGGCTGTGGCAGAGGCATCTTTCAAAATGTCCATAGACTTGATATCGGCAGGATTGATATCTGAAAGGTTGCCCATGAATGGAATGCCATCAAGTACAATCAGAGGATCGTTGCTTGCATTCAAAGAACGCTGTCCACGAATTCGAATCTGCATCTCGGCACCAGGCTGGGAAGATGTTTGGGTCATCAATACACCTGCAACACGGCCTTGAAGGGCTTGTGCCGCATTTGATGATACGATTTGGTTCAATTTGTCGCCTCCTACGTTGGCAACTGAACCCGTGATTGCTTCCTTGCGTTGGGTTCCATAACCGATGACAACCACATCATTGAGAGCATGACCATCCTCTTTCATCGTAATTTTAAGGGATGATTGTTTTGTTACGACTACTTCTTGTGTGTTATAACCCACATAAGAGATGATAAGTGTTGCTCCAGGTTTAACGTCAAGAGTGAAATTACCATCCATGTCTGTTGCTACTCCATTGGATGTTCCCTTTACTTTTACCGTTGCACCAATCAGCGGACCCATAGAGTCGCTGATATTACCTGTAACCTTTTTTGTTTGTTGTACTGAAGTTGCTATTAGAGAATTTGCTTCTCCATTGCTAGCTTGTACCTCTGGGGTATACATTCCAAGTGCGGAACACATAAGCCCCCCCCATTAAGATCGTTGTTTGTTTTAAATCTAACTTCATAATTTAACAGCTTATAGGTGTATAAAATGTTTATTACTCACTATTTTGTTAATTGTTTACGGCTGCAAAGATATGTCCTTTTTTGTAAAGTGCAGTTAAAATTTGTATCTTGCGTGTTTTAAAATGTTTCATGTACAATAAAACAGACATATTTGGGCAGAAAAAAGGGGATATGCAGTTGCAAATCCCCTTTATACCTTATTATATATTCAAGTTTCGCAAGTTCAGAAGTTAAAGGAGTTAAAGGAGTTATCGCTCCCTGCGGTCGCTGAGGAGTTAAGACAATAGTCTTTTTGGCGTAGTTTTTAAGCAGCAAGACATACGTCTTAACTTCTTAACTCCTTAACTCCTTTAACTTCCTGATATGCGAAAGTTCAGTTATATATATATACGTTTTAGTATTCGTATAGCTTGATGTGGAGTATTTTATTGTCTCCACATGAGATGCGGGCATGGCGTCCCTGGTGGTCCTGATCGCCATTGTCACGGCGGATAAACTGTAATTTGCCGTTTTTGTCTACTTCAACCTGGTCAACATATCCGATACCGACAAGTGCAAAATCATATTTGCCCTCGTCAGGTTCTACAAATTCCCAATATGCAGGAACGAAGACGGAGTTGACTCCGCTATTCTTCATCTGTTTCAATGCTTTCCTGATGTCGGCAGGACTCGTTGCGGCAGAGTTGCTCAACTCGCCAGCCAGGAGAAGCATCGGTTTGTCATTGACAACAAGCTGGGTTGCAGAGCCTTGCTTCTGCAGTTTCACTCCTGCTTGTATATTGATGCAGCATAATAATGCTAGAAAAGATAATACGATCTTATTCATAAATCTTCATTTTAGAAAAGGTTTGGAAATACTTAAGACAGGTATTGCGCCATTCCTTTGCATTCTCCAACTGTACATTGAGCAATGAATCGGTATGCTGCCATTCCTGCTCATGTCCTTTCATGTACTGTTTGGCTGATGTGTGCCAATAGTCGCGATATACTTCTACCATGGCTACACCCATGTTGTACTTCATGCAGAGTTCCTGCCAGAGGGTGCTGCCTGATTTCATCTTGTAATCCCAAGCTACATGGTGGAACCATAGAAGATATTCTTCAGGGCAAGTTGCGATGTTATCGTACAGACTGCGATATGGTTCCGGATACTGACCGACTGCATCTGTACCTTTGGATGAGCGGTCGAAACCTATACCCTGGGCATCTGCCTTATGGTAGTATACAGGGCACCATTCCAAAGGATAACTTGCGATGAAACCATCTGGTTCCGGACCGTAGTGGTGGTCGAACTTGAAAATATGATGCAAGCCCAGTGGCATCATATAGTTGACGCAAGCTTCGCGCGAAGTCATCATCATCATCTCTACAGGTTTGGTGAATCTCTCGTCCTGGTTCTCATAGGTCTGTACGAGCCATTCATGAGCAATCTCTTCGGCTGTAAGTGAAGGATTCCATGCCAATCTGCCGAAAGCATACCAGTTTGCCTGTGAGAAAGGATGACCACACCAGTTGGCATCATCACCGATATTGGCTACACCTGAGATTCCAACCAGTTTGTCTGGATTGACAAAGCCAAAGAATTCCTTCCACATAGGTGCGAGATAGGTGAGATGCTTAGACTGTCCGAGATATTCCTGGGTAATCTGAAGTTCTGCTATCTGAGGAGTCTGTTTGATGTTGTCGAAGATAGGAGCGTATGGCTCACGAGGCTGGAAGTCGAGCGGACCATTCTTTGACTGTAGGATTACGTTGTCACGGAACTTTCCGTCCATTCCCTTAAATTCGCTCACAGCCTGCTTCACTCGGTCTTCTCCCTTATGGTTAGCACCATAAACAAAGCTTCGCCACATGATGATGCCTCCGTATGGTTTGACGGCATCGGCAAGCATGTTGGCTCCATCGGCATGTGTGCGATGGTAGTCGCCAGGACCAGGCTGTCCTTCTGAATTGGCTTTTACCAGGAATCCGCCAAAGTCAGGGATGGTAGCATATATCTCCTTTGCCTTCTTCTTCCACCACTGCTGTACCTTCTTATCCAGTGGGTCGGCAGTCTTGGTGTAGCCTAAAGCCATAGGCGAAGCGAAGTTGATGCTGAGGTATACCCGGATGCCATAAGGACGCAGGATGTTGGCGATGACCTTCACCTTATTAATATATTCTGCTGTCATCATCTTTGGCGATGCATTCACATTGTTGAGCACGCTGCCGTTGATGCCCAAAGAGGCGTTGGCGCGGGCATAGGTGATGAGACGGTCGTGCAGACTCTTGCTGATGCTGCCGCCTTTGCCGTTCTTTCCGAGTTTGATTTCTTCCCATTTGAAGATGCTCTTTCCGGCATAGCCACGTTCGATGCTGCCATCCAGATTATCCCAATGGTTAAGGATGCGGAGACCCACCTGAGGTTTCTCGGTTTCATCGATGGTCTTGCTGAAGTTCTGCTGATTGCCGCTACCAGTGTTGTAGGCATCGGTGTTCTGAAGTCGAATCAACTCGTAGGCACCGTAGAGCAAACCGATAGGATTGCTGGCGGTGATAGTTGCCTCGTACTGAATGTTGTCGCCCTGATGTGCAGGACGGGCGTAGATGTTATAGCCCTCGCCAAGATTCAGAGCCTTGTCTATCTTGAGCTCTACATTCTTGCCACGCCAGTTGTTTTCCAACTCCTGCTTGGCAATCTTGACTGTTGCATCATCAGGCAACTGTGAGATGACTTGGCATGAGTTAGCATACTGCTTTCCGAGCCATAACTGTGAACCATCACTCTGTGCAGAAACATGGAGTGATGTAAGTACCGTAAATAATAAAATGAGGTATTTCTTCATATCTTTGCAGACCGTTAGTTTGTATTGTTATTGTTTCTGCTGCAAAGATACGAAAAAATACCTTATTATCTTCTATTTGTTGTTTATTTCTCATTTCTCTTTGTTTCAGCATACTCGCTAGGCGACATGCCATAGTGTTTTTTGAACACGGTAGAGAAGTGGGTCTGGTTGTTGAAACCTACAGAGTAGGCTACCTGCGTGATATTGATCTGTCCCTCTTCGATGAGTCGTGCCGCCTGTTCCAGACGGAGGTTACGGATAAATTCTCCTGCAGAAACACCAGCAATCTCCTTCAGTTTACGGTGGAGCTGTGCACGGCTGATACCTACCTCCTCGGTAAGTTTCTCTACATTGAGGTCTGGGTCGGCAAGATGGGCGTTGATATATTTCATCACGCGTTCCATCAGGGCATCGTTGTTGCCCTTTACCTGAATCTGCTCAATCTTCGCCTTCTGACCTTGTGCTCCGCTGTATTTGCCGCGGATGCGTCGCACATTATCCACCAGGTTGTCGATAAGGATATGCAGCTCTTCCATGGCGAAAGGCTTTGCCAGGAAAGCATCGGCTCCTCTGCGAAGCCCCTCCAACCGGTTTTCAACCTCGCTCTTCGATGTGAGCAGGATGACAGGAATATCGCTGATGTTGCTGTTGCTCTTGATGTTCTTGAGCATCGTGATTCCATCCATCTCCGGCATCATCACATCGCTTATCACAAGGTCGTATTTGCCGGTGAGCAGCATCTTCAAACCTTCCTTGCCGTTGCTGGCATGCTCAAAGCGATACCAGTCGCTCAGTTCGGTCTTGATGTATTGGGCAATCTCGCTGTCATCGTCAACTATCAGGATATTGAAGTTGCGGTTGGCCTGTACTTTCTTTTTGGTAATCTCCTGCTCTTTCTTGTCTTCTTCTTCCAGAATCTCACCTGGCTGCAGATGACTGTTGCCCAGCGGAATACTTACTTCGAAGCAGGAGCCCTTGATGCCGTCGGTACGGTTGTATGCCTTAATCTTGCCTCCGTGCATTTCTACAAATGCCTTACAGAGGTTGAGTCCGATACCGGTTCCTTCGATATGGAGACCGCTGCTGTTGTTTCCCTGATAGAAACGTTGGAAGAGACGGTCGGTCTTCTCTTCTTTCAGTCCGATGCCTGTATCTTCTACCTTGATGATGGCATTTTTTTCGTCTTTACCTATGATAATAGTAATCTCGCCGCCATCAAAGGTATACTTCATGGCGTTGGAGAGCAGGTTGGAGATAACCTTGTCGAAGTTGATGCGGTCTATCCAAACTTTCAGCTTGCCTTTATCGCTGCTGAGACTTTCGTCTTCTTTGAGCGAAAGGGTGATGTTGCGCTCCTGTGCATTGAAACGGTAGAGCGAAACGATGCCATGCAGGAATTCCTTGATCGGAGTTTCCTGGCAGTGGAGATGCATCTGGTTCTTGTCTATCTTTCGCTCGTCAAGTATCTGGTTTACCAGGAGCAAGAGACGCTGGGCATTGCGGTCGATGGTATCGATATCCTGTTTGCTTTCGGCATCTGTTAATCTGGCTTTCAGTTTGTTGAGCGGTCCCATGATCAATGTCAGCGGCGAGCGGATGTCGTGGGTGGCATTGATGAGGAACTGCATCTTGGTCTCTTCCAGGTCTGCCTTGCGGCGGCGCTCGTATGTGTAGATGACATACAGGATGATGCTTGCTATGATCAGAATATAGAGGAGATATGCCTCGGGTGATGCATACCAAGGGTCGCATACCTTGATGTTGATGACGGTAGGATTCTTGGAATATCTGCCATTGCTGGTTGCTCTTACTTCCAACGTATAGTCGCCCGGTTTCAACTTGTTGAATGCTACGGTATTGGCTCCTTCATTGGTGCTGTTCCATTTGCCGTCGTTGATGCGGTATTGGAAACTGATATTATCGGTGTTTCTGTAGTTGAGCAGCGAGAACTCCAGAGTGAATGAATTCTGGGAGTAAGGAATGCTGAAGTCTTTTGCCATGCAGTTGATTGGCTTTCCGTCGATGATGAAGTTGGTGAGATGTACATCTCCCAGTTCCATCTTCTTAGCCCTGACAACGTCAGGATAGAAGGTTGTGATACCATCACTGGTTCCGAAGGCGATAAGGTCGTTGGCAGTATGCATGGAAGAGCCCAGCACGTACTCACGGGTAGTAAGTCCGTTGCCGTTGATGTGGCCGATAAACTGTCTGTTCTTCTGTTCATACTGCCAGATGCCCATGGTTGTACTTATCCACAAGTCACCCTTCCGGTCTTTGATGATACTGCAAACCTGCTTGCCTTTCAACGCTTCGGCATGAGGAAAGTTCATCGTCTTGTTGTTCTTTCTGTCAAACAGATAGAGCCCTTCTTCGGTGCCGATGATTATATCGCCGTTCTTACTTTCGCAGATACCATTCGCCTGTCTGTCTTTCAGAATATTGTTCCATCCGAAATCCTTGAAACTGAGCGTTCGGGTATTGAGGCAGGAAACTCCATTAGAGGTTCCTATCCATAAATGTCCTGTATGGTCGAGCGCCATGCTTCGCACCCAGTCGTTGCAGAGGAATCCTCTGTTGCCTCTTTGCTGCATGTTCAGAACGGTAACCTTGCCGCTTCCCACATTATATATATAGAGGCCTTTGCTGTATACAGAAATGTAAAGGTTGCCCTGTGCATCGTCGGTCATACAGTAGATGCCGGCGCTGGTAAAGGCGAGTTTCTGCTGGTATGTACCTGTATGAGGGTTGTAGCTGTAGAGTGCGCTGCCATTGCTGATCCAGTAATCGCCACGTCGGTCTTTATAGATGATACAAGTACCAGCGGGTGACTGCGGGTGGGCGATAATCTTGCCTGAAGCATCAAAACAGAACACACCACTGTTCTGTACCGTACACCATGTTTCACCCTTCTCGCCTTGTGCAATAGATGAAACGCTGCTGCCGATGATGTAGTTCTGTGCCGAAAAACTCCAACTGTTGAAAGCCTGCTGGCGCTGGTTAATCAGATACAGACCTTTCTTGTAACAGCCTATCCAGAGATTGTTGTCCTTATCTTCGATGATATCGTTGGCGAAGGCGGTAGCCAGATTGAAACTGCTGTTGCTGTTCTCCAACTGTTCTACCCTGTTGCTTCCCTTCCTGATCATGAGAACACCATGCTCAGAGGTACTGATATAGAGGTTGCCTTCGTGGTCGAAGGTAGCATTGTTGATGGTTACATTATTCTGATAACCGCCAAAGTCGTAGCCGGCATCAGCGATGCGGCCTGTCCGGTAATCATAATAGACGATGCCGTACATGCAGACGATGAGCATGGCCTGCGGGCGATGCTGGATGAAAGCCACAGGTGCTCCGCATGGCGATTTGAAGTCTTTGCGCTGCACCTTGCCTTGTTTCTTGATGAAACGGGTAAAGGTGGAGAGGTGACTGCTCTGCCAGAGATAATGATGCTTATCTTCATAGATATGAGTAAAGAATACATCAGAATCGCGCTCAGCGTATTGCCTTTCCTGTCTGATAGAGAAAAGTTTTTCTGTTTCTTTCTGGGTATTTTGGTCTTTTACTGAATAGAGACCATATCCTGCTGTACCCAGCAGAATATCGCCATTGTGACTTTCTACCATTGAATAGATACGTGGCTTTCTGCCATCAGGAAACTGGAGACGGGCGAAGTCGTTCGTCTCATAATTATAGCGCATCAGTCCCTTGGCACAACCTATCCATAGGTTACCTTTCTTATCTACCAGCAGGTCGGAGATAATGTTGTCGGTAATGGAGGTTGTGTCTTCTTCATTGTGCAGATAGTTGGTAAAGCGGTAGCCGTCAAACTTGCTGAGTCCGTATTCGGTTCCCACCCAGATATATCCGTATTTATCCTGCACAATGCAGTTGATGAGTGAACTGGATAGCTTGCCTGAAGTGAAGAGTTCACCACTGTCTGCCCATACCATGAGCGAGATGGCGATAGCGAAGAGTGCCGTGAGGCAATGTCTGATATGCTTCATATTTTCTGTCCGTTTTCTTGTTTAAATTAGGTTGTTACGGCTGCAAAAGTAACAAAAAACAATGAAAGAAACAAATTCTAATGCAATAAAATGTTTCGTTTCTTTTTGTTTCTTTATCTTTTTGTGCCCTTTTTGTAAGTATGAAACAAATAGAAAAGTAATGGTAACTATTAAATACCTGTTATTTCATTACTTATTAGTAAATTTGCATCGTCAACAACAATAGAAACATTAAAAGCATCATAATAACAATGAATAAACAAGCAATCAAAATCTTATCGCTGGCGCTCGTATTGGCTGCGTCAAGTTCTGTAGCTTTTGCCCAGAAGGTATGGAAAGGATCTTGGGCTACTGCAGTGGAATGGACTGGTAAAGGAGATATGCCTAAGGAAAGTTTAAGTAACCGCTCTTGTCGACAGGTAGTTCATGTATCTTTTGGCGGAGAGGAACTCAGAGTGAAGCTCAGCAATGAGCAGAGTAAGGAACCGGTAGAAATCAAATCGGTGTATATTGCAGATACCGATGTACCTTCTAACTGGGGCATCCATGCCAAGACCGTGAAGTATCTCAAGTTTAATGGTAAGAAGAATGTAACCATTGCTCCTGGCAAGGCTATCTTCTCTGATGATTTGAAGTATGCCCTGAAGAGTGGACAGCGCCTCACGATTACCATTGATTATGGCAAGCAGACTCCAGTGAATGCAACATCTCATCGTGGTTCACGTACCACATCTTATATCGTAAGTAATGTGAAGGGCAAGGCGGTGAAACCTGCCGATGCTGCTTTCGATAAGCAGGAAAAGGCTGACCACTGGTATAATCTTTCAGCCATTGATGTGAAGACCGATAAGGCTACTCCTGTGGTGGCTGTCCTCGGAAACTCTATCACCGATGGTCGTGGTAGTACCACTAATCATCAGAACCGATGGACTGATTTCCTCTCGGATGCTCTGAATGCAGAGAAGCCATACGGCGTGTTGAATCTCGGTATCGGCGGCAACTGCGTGGTGCAAGGCGGATTGAGCGAACCGGCAATGAAGCGTTTCGACCGTGACATTCTGGGACAGGCAGGTGTGGATAAGCTCATCATCTTCGAGGGAACCAACGACATCGGCTGCTGCGGCAGAAATTATGAGCATGTGACAGATACCCTGATTGCCTGCTACAAGGTGCTGATAGCGAAAGCCAAGGCAAAGGGAATCAAGGTGTATGGCGGAACCATCACCCCAACCAAGGGAAACGGCTGGTATTCTTACTGGCACGAGGCGATGCGACAGACCGTGAATGAATGGATCAGAACGAGCGGTGCCTTTGACGAGGTTATCGATTTCGATGAATTGACCCGTGATCCGAAAGACCCTCAGCGTCTGAAAGCAGAATATTCTGACGACTGGTTGCATCTTAATCCTAAGGGATATGAGGCAATGGGTAAGTTTGCTGCAGAGAAATTGAAGTAAATGTTATAAATGCACCTATATATAATAAGGTGTAATCTTAATGATTGGATAAAAATGGAACAGACAACTGTAACACAGGAATCTAAGGGATTCTACAAACTGAATTGGCTACAACGCATCGGATTCGGATCTGGAGACTTGGCGCAAAACCTCATCTACCAGACCATCTGTATGTATCTGTTATTCTTCTACACCGACATCTACGGACTCAATCCGGGTGTGGCTGCCACCATGTTTCTGGTGGTTCGTTTGGTCGATGTACTTTGGGACCCGTTGGTAGGAACTTATGTAGATAAGCATAATCCACGTTGGGGTAAGTATCGTTCTTATCTCGTTTTGGCGGGTTTGCCACTCACCGTACTTGCCATCCTCTGCTTCTGGAATGGTATGGAAGGACAGACCGAAACCATCAAGCTCATCTATGCTTATGTAACATACGTAGGCTTGTCTATGCTCTATACATTGATTAATGTGCCTTACGGAGCATTGAACTCTTCGCTGACTCGCGATACAGACGAGATAACCATTCTCACCTCTGTACGTATGTTCATGGCAAATGTGGGTGGACTCTGCGTATCGGCAGGTGTACCTATCCTGGTAGCGATGCTCGCTGCAGCCAAGGATCTTCCTATCGAGATGGCGCTCTTCATGGGTTTGGGCTCTTTGCCATCCTTCATCTTTATGCCACTGGTGCCAGCCATCAAGAAAAAGGTAGGCAAGAAGAATATGTTCTACATCTTCCTCACCGTGGCTATCGTGGGTATGGCGATGCTTTATGTCATCAGCAAGATGGGACCTGTAAAGGAACATATCACACTGGTTTATATCGCTCAGTTCATCAAGTCAACAGGTGTTATCGTGGCTACAGGATATATGTGGGCTCTGATTCCGGAGGTTATCTCTTTTGCAGAATATACCAGCGGCAAGCGTATTGCCGGCATCGTCAATGCCTTGACCGGTATCTTCTATAAGGCTGGTATGGCTCTGGGTGGTGTTGTTCCTGGTGCAGTTCTTGCATGGACCGGTTATCAGGCAGCTGCAGCTCAGGAGAGCAACTCACTTCCTACCGACAGTAATGCCTGGTTTGTTGCCATGCTGATTTTTGCCCTGGTAGGTTTCGCCCTTCTGGTATTCTGCTTCACCCAGACCAAGGAGCGTGTGGTAATGGACGAGAAGGAGACCAAGAACGTTAAGGTGAGCGACCTGTGGACAGAATTCTTCCACAACCGTCCTCTCCGTATTGTGGCTCTCTTCTTTATCACCGCCTTCGCCATGATGTCGGTAGGTAATGCTGCCGGTGCTTACTTTATGAACGATTTGGAGCAGCAGACTCCTTTGGCACAGGAGGGTATCCGCTGGCTGGTATGTGTGATTCCTGCCATCCTGCTGGGCTTGGCAATGTTCATCATCTCTAAGTATGAGTTGACCGATGAGGTCATCGACGACATCAACAAGAAGATTGAGGCCCGACACAAGGAAGAAAACTAGAGACTATAATTATTAACGAGAAAAATAGATATAAGATATGAAAAAGATCACAACTCTGGCACTGGGGCTGATGCTTGCTTCAACAGCTTTCGCTCAAAAAGCGAACTCAGCAGCTCAAATCCCAACATTCCAGGAAACTATGGGTAAGTACTTCCTGGTAGGTGCTGCCATTAATACAGATTTGCCTAATGGACAAGACCCTGCAGGTGAGGAAGTAGTGAAGAAACAGTTTAACCAGGTGGTTGCCGAGAACTGTATGAAGGGTGAGAAGAATCATCCGGAGGTGAATCGCTTTGATTTCACAGATGGCGATAAACTCGCTGACTGGGCAGAGAAGAACGGTAAGACCTTGATCGGGCATTGTCTGGTTTGGCATTCTCAGCCACCTAAGTGGATGTTTACCGATGATAAGGGTAATCTGGTAAGCCGTGAAGTGCTCATTGGCAGAATGTATAACCACATTATGAATGTGGTTACTCATTATAAAGGTAGAGTAAAGGGTTGGGACGTTGTGAACGAGGCTTTCGAGGATGATGGCTCTTACCGCAAGTCTTTATATTATAAGATTATCGGTCCGGAGTTCATCGAACTGGCTTTCCGCTTTGCGCATGAGGCTGATCCAAACGTAGAACTCTACTACAATGATTATTCTACTTCGAAGCCAGCTAAGCGAGAGGCTATCTGCAAACTGGTTCGCGATTTGAAGGCTAAGGGTCTCCGTATCGATGCAGTAGGTATGCAGAGCCACAATGGTTTTGATTATCCTGACTATGCTGAGTATGAGAAGAGCATCGAGGCTTTTGCTGGTGAAGGCGTGAAGGTGATGCTGACTGAGCTGGATATGAACATGCTTCCTAATCCGGAAGGATTCGGCGGAGCGGAAATCAGCCAGAAGTTTGAACTTCAGAAGAAGTACAATCCATACGTGAAGGGACTTGACAAGAAGGCGCAGAAACTCTTCAACCAGCGTTATCTCGATCTCTTTAAGATTGTAGAGCGCCATAAGGATGTCATCAGTCGTGTTACCTTCTGGGGTGTCAACGATGGTCACTCTTGGTTGAATGGCTGGCCTATCCCTGGCAGAACCAACTATCCACTGCTCATCGATCGTAACAACAATGTGAAGCCAGTGGTGAAGGAAATCGTCAATCTCTTTAAGTAAAATCTCTTTAGATAATATTGTACATCTCTTAAAATAATAAACAACAATGAAAGCAAGATATTTGTTCCCAAAGGATTATATGGCAGATCCATCTGCCAATGTGTTTAACGGTCGCCTGTATGTTTACCCATCTCATGACTGGGATAGCGGCGAAAGCTTCGATGATGATGGCGGTCACTTCCAGATGAAAGACTATCACGTTCTCTCTATGGACGATGTGATGGAAGGTGAGGTAACCGATCATGGAGTGATTCTCGATGTGAAGGATGTGCCATGGGCAGAGAAGCAGATGTGGGACAATGATGTAGTGGAGAAGGATGGCAAGTACTATCTCATCTTCTCTGCCAAGGATTACAATGGTGTGTTCCATCTTGGTGTGGCTGTAGCTGACAAGCCAGAAGGTCCTTTCATTCCGAATGCCGACCCTATCCGCAAGTCATACAGCATCGACCCTTGCGTGTTCAAGGATGATGACGGCAAGATTTACTGCTATTTCGGTGGTATCTGGGGCGGTCAGCTTCAGTGGTACAAGGACAACAAGGCACTGAAGGATGAGCATCTTCCAGAGGGCAAGGAGAATCCGTTGCCATCTCGTGTAGCCATGATGACGGATGATGTGCAGCAGTTTGCAGAAATGCCAAAGCCTGTTGTCATCGTTGACGAAAAGGGTAATGTATTGCCAGCTGATGATCCACATCGCTTCTTCGAGGCCAGCTGGATGCATAAGTATAAGGGCAAGTATTACTTCAGCTACTCTACCGGTGATACTCATTATCTCTGCTATGCTGTAGGTGATAATCCTTATGGTCCGTTCACTTACAAGGGCGTCATCCTGGAACCGGTAGTAGGTTGGACAACCCATCACAGTATCTGTGAGTACAAGGGACAGTGGTATCTGTTCCATCACGACTGTGTGCCATCAAATGATACAACCTGGCTTCGCAGCGTAAAGGTGGCTCCTCTCTTCTATGATGAGGATGATAACATCTTGCCGGTTCAGCCTGAATAAGAGTATTATAAGTTTTAGATGACATACGTTTAGGTTGACTTTTAGGTTTATAATAGTTTTAATGAATAGTTGATATATAAGTTAATGTTAGTTTGGATGAAACGGCATCTTCGTGAGGAGATGCCGTTTTTGCGTATGTTCCTATTCTTTCTTTTCTTCTCTTTCTGCTTTCTCTTACTTTTCATCTAATGTTATTTTTAAGTTATTTCTATCATTTTGTAGGAGATTTCGGATATTTTTGTTTACCTTTGTGCCCATAAACCATAAAAAGAATAATTTATGTTGAGATTACTTTTAAGGCTTTGGTGGTTGCAGCAGCGCCGTAACTTCCATAAGAGAGATGCCTTCGTGGCGTGCTACATCATCTTCCTGTATGTGGTGATGGGTGTGAGCTTCTTTCTCAGCTTCACCGAGAATGGGGGAGAGCTTGGGGGCGAAGACATGCCTGCCCTGTTGGGAGCCGGCATCGTTGTCGGTATGCTGATTCCTGACATCATCATGAAGATGGTGATGAAACGTGATATTACGGCGATGGATGATTATGTGAAGTCGCGTCCTGTGCCAGAGAAAATCTGGAACAAGTTCCTGCTCACCACCAATCTCGTGAGCTTCTGGAACTATGTGCTTCCGGTGCTTATGCTTCCGGTGTTCATCTATCTTCTGCCGGCAAGTGAGGCTGTAGCCAGCTTCTTCCTGTTCCTGGGGTTCTCTTTCATCAACGGCATCTACATCACCTGTTACCGCAAGGCAACAGAGTGGATTCTGAAATGGCCCTTGATATTGGGATGGATGGGAATGTTTGCCGTGCTGATAGGATACATGTTTGTGGCTTCCTTCTTCCCGGTATGGATGGGATGGATAGGTCTCTTCTTCCTTGCAGGAGCGGTATTCACGGGACTTACCGCTTATCTCTATCACGAAAAGATTTATAACGAGCAGAAGCAGAAGGTTTCCAAGTTCCGTGGATTCAGCCATATCAACCTCTTCTGTCTGCAATATATCGGCACGTTGAGAGCAAAGCGTGTCCGTAAGATGGTGATTATGATTCCCGCCATCTTCCTTTTCAACGCCTATCTCTTCGCCCTGCTTCCTGCAGAACCGGGACAGGAAATGGGGGATAAGGTGGCTATGACTACCCTCTATGTAGTGGGTGCCATCCTGCTGCCATCGGTGGTGTTGTCGCAATGGACCTTTGGTATTGAGGCAAACTTCTTCCATGGTTTGATGACCAAGCCGGTAAAGGTGAAGCAGATGCTGCAGAATTGCTTCTATTATTATATGGCAGTGAGTGCTGTCGCCTTGTTGTTCACCCTTCCGTTCCTTTTCCTGCAGGCAGGAATAGGAATCCAGGTGCTTATCAGCGGTTTCTGTCTGGCAGTATTCATCAATCTCTTTAATCTGCCTACGGCACTCTTCTCTTCCCGTCTGGAGATATTCCAGACTTCCATGTTCAGCATGCAGGGAGCTAATCTGAAGATCAATCTTTATGCCATCGCCTTCCTCTTCCCGCTGGCTGGTGTCTGTGCCGTCTATTATTTCTTCGGCGAGACGGCATGGTTTATCACCTGCGTAACGCTGGCAGTCTTCAGCATCGCCATCCACAAATGGTTCATCGCCAAGATAGCTGCCATCTTCGAGAAGAACAAGTATAAGCGCATGGAGAAGTTCATGGAAAGCTAAGTAAACATTAAACACTACACATTAAACATTAGAATAATGGATATCAAGATTCAGAATCTCAAAAAGATATATAATGGTAATACCGTACTCGATATTGATAATCTGGGTGTTGCAAAGGGTGAGTTGATAGGACTCGTAGGTAATAATGGTGCGGGCAAGACCACTTTGCTCCGTCTGATTCTCGACCTGATTCAGGCTGATGACGGTTTCGTGGAAAGCAATGGACAGAAGGTGAACGAGAGTGAGACCTGGAAGGAATATACCGGCAGTTACATCGACGGCAGATTCCTCATCGACTTCCTCACCCCTGAGGAATACTTCGATTTCATCGCTGATGTTTATCACATTGACGATGAAACCCTGCAGGAGCGATTGGCTCAGTTTGAGGGCTTTATGCACGATGAAATAATGGGAACCAAGAAGTATCTCCGTGATTTTTCTCAGGGCAACCGCCAGAAGATTGGTATCATCGGAGCGATGATTATTAATCCGAAGGTTCTTCTTCTAGATGAGCCGTTCAACTATCTCGACCCATCTTCTCAGATGACTATCGCCCACATGATTCAGCGCATCTGCAAGGAGCAGGGCACCACGGTCATCATCTCCAGCCATAACCTCAACTTCATTGCCGACATCTCCACCCGCATCCTCCTGCTGGAGAAAGGCAAGTTGGTGAAGGATCTTCCTAATGCCGATGGTGCTGCCATCGCCGAACTCAACGAGTACTTCGGTATTCAGGCGGAATAAGAACACGATATTACATAGATAAATCTCTCTCTCTCAGAATCGCCAGCGAAGCTACAGAATAGCTTCCTGGCGATTCTTCGTGAAGAGTGTTTTCGAAAGTAGCTTTCTATGCACCGGATGTTTGAACCTTTTGCGAACTCTTCCGTCTTTTCTTCACATTATTAATATAAATTATACTTCAAGATAAAGGATTTTGAAAATGATTTAGTACTTTTGCAGTCAAAAGAGTATTTCTTTAATTTTTAAAGGTTATATTAATATGTTTGTTAAGAGATTTTTTATAAGTATATCCATGTTGTTCTTTGGTGCGCTTCTGTTGCAAGCTAAGAATAACGTGATAGACAGTGGGCAATATCTCTGCTCATACTATTATTGTTATTCGAAAGATACGATAAAGAATGATGAGAAAGGAGAGGATTTACTCTTTCTTTCTATCGGAAAGAATGTTTCAAAATGCTATAGTTATTATACTTACCAGTCTGATTCCTTGCAATCTACAGAAGATGGCAAGGCAAAGTTTCGTGCTTTATTCAAAGAAGCCTTTAAGCGTGAAGGATATCTGACTAATTCTTTTCCACATCGCAGAATGACGGCGTGCGTCTATAAGAATTATCCGCAGAATATGATGACGGTAACGGACAATCTGATGTCTCAGTATTATGAATATAGTGACAGCTTAGGTTTACAGAATTGGGATGTAGAAGGTGATAGCATTAAAAATATTTTGGGCTATAACTGCCAGAAGGCAACCTGTAGATTCCGTGGTCGCTCTTGGACGGCATGGTTTGCCTTGGATGTTCCTATGAGTGATGGCCCTTGGAAATTTTGTGGTCTTCCTGGTTTGATTATGGAAGTGTATGACAAGGGGAGACAGCAATATTTTTGCATCAAGGGATTGCAGAAGGATGCTGGTACGCCTATCGTTTATGATGTTTTCAATAGAAAACGGATAAAGATTGACCGGAAAGCTTTTCTGAAGTCTAAATATAATTATTTTCATAATCAAAATAGCATAAACGAGGCTACGTCAGGTATATCCTTAGGTCTGTCAGACGATAAACGTAACTATGACTTGATAGAAAGAGAATAGAATCAAAGAGTATCTTTATTTTAAACAAGGAAAAGTTATGGAGAAAATGAAAAGTTGGGTGGCATTAACAATCTTTGTCTATATGGGGATAGGATGTTGTTATGCCCAGAAAAAAATAGATGAGGCTTATCTGAAATGTCAATATGATTATACTTATGTAGTGGATACTTTGTCTGGAAAAACAGCCAAGGATTGGTTGGTGCTTCAGATAGGTAAAAATATGTCCAAATGCTATAGTTATTATAGTATGCAGGTAGATTCTATTTTTGCTTCTCCTGATAGAGATGTAATACTGCGGCAGCAGATAAATGCTGCGATAGGTAGTAAGACCGAGTGGCCTCATAAAAGGATGAAAGCCTATGTGTACAAAAACTATCCGCAAGGAAAGATGACTGTAACAGATGGCTTACTGATGCAAGATTATATTTATGAAGATACTTTATATGCTCAGAATTGGGTAATACAAGATTCTTCTAAATTAATCTTGGGACATGAATGCCAAAAGGCAGTCTGTCAATATCGTGGTCATTGTTGGACTGTATGGTTTGCTATGGATATTCCAATAACTGACGGTCCTTGGAAATTATGTGGATTGCCGGGACTGATCTTGGAGGCTACTACGGAAGATAATAGCCATGCCTTTAAACTTCTTGGCATGGAAAAGGTGTCAAAGGAGCCGATTGTCTTTAGCAAGACTTACGTTGGAAACAACAAATTTGAGAAGACTACATTTGAAAAATTCTTAAAGGAACAATATATATTTCTTTTTGGAGATTTCCAGTCACAAACGCAACTACAGGGCATTGATATTCCCCAGATAGAAAAAGTTGGGTCTAAAAAGTGGAAATATAAACAATTAGAATGTTTGTAAAATATAAATAGATATATAGTATTGAGAAATCATGAAGAGAAAGTGTTTTGTTTTTCTGTTTTCTGTCTTTAGTCTGTTAGGACTAGCCCAAAATAAGAAGATAGATACGGCTAATATGCTGTGTAGCTATGTATATGAATATCTTACGGATACGCTGTCTGGAGAACAACAGCACAAGGAAGACTTGCTCTATCTGCAAATCGGAGCGGAGTGTTCAAAATGCTATAGCTATTATACTTATCAGTGTGATTCTCTGATGGCTTCTCCTAATGGCGATAAACTATGGGATAGCTTCTTGACCGAAGCGATAGGGAAAGGATTGAAAGGGCGACAATTGCGCAATGCCATACCCCATCGCAGAATGACTGCTACCATCTACAAGAATTATCCGCAAGGGGAAATGACCATTACAGATTTCCTGTTGGGGCAATATTATCTTTATGGAGATTCCCTGAATGCGCAGGAATGGAATATGGAAAATGACAGCACGAAGATGGTGCTCGGTCATGAATGCCAAAAGGCTACCTGCTGCTTCCGGGGAAGACAATGGACTGCCTGGTTTGCTTTGGATGTTCCTGTAAGTGACGGTCCCTGGAAGTTCTGCGGACTCCCTGGCTTGATTATGGAAGTGTATGATAGGGGAAAGCAATACTATTTCTGTATCAATGGAATGCAGCAGGTTAGTGCAAAACCTATTACTTTTGGGGTACAGGACAAGGAATTCAAGCGCTTTCAGAAAACGACAAGAAAGGATTTCCTGCAATCAAAATATAAGTATCTGAAAAATTGGAACAGTATCAACGAGGCTTCAACGGGAATATCTCTGGGTGGTTCGGATGAGGCTCTGAAATATGATCTGATAGAAAAAGAATAAGTTTCAACGTAAAGAGAGAACGGATTGGTTTCTCAAGAAGATAATTTATGAAGCAACTGTTTTTATATCTGTGGTTTATCTGTATGAGCACTTTGACCTATGCCCAGCAAGTCACCTTGTCGGGTAAGGTGGAAGATGCCTATACGGGCAACGGGTTGCAGGGAGTGATGGTTACCATCCGACCTGCTGCCGGCAATAGAATCCTGAAGTTTACCAAGACGCAGGCAGATGGAAGTTTCCTGCTGTCGCTCAATGCTATTCCGGATGGTCGTAACGTGCTGCATTTCTCGATGATGGGATATGCTACGAAAGTTATCCCATTATCAAAGGATACTATCCAGTATGATGTACTCCTGACGGAGCAGGCAACAAAGCTGAAGGATGTTGTGGTGAAGGCTCCAAGTATCCGACAGCGGGGCGATACCATCTCCTACAATGTGGCAAGCTTTGCCGATGCCAACGACAAGAGTCTGGCTGATGTCTTGAAGAAGATGCCGGGAATGGAGGTGTCGGACAAGGGAGAAATCAAATATAACGGAAAGGCTATCAATAAGTTTTATATCGAAGGACATGATATGCTCGGCGGCCGCTATTCCATCGCTACCAACAATATCCATCAGAAGGATGTCGGTTCGGTAGAGGTGATGACCAACCATCAGCCTATCAAGGCTTTGGAAGATATGTCGTTCTCGCAAGACCCTGCCATCAATATAAAACTGAAGGAATCTGCCAAGAGCCGTCTGGTAGGAACGTTGAAGGCAGGTGGCGGTATGGAGCAGAAGAAAGGGGAGAAGTTTGGTAAGCTGAATGTCTGGGAAGGCGAGATTTCGTTGATGCGCTTTGCCAAGAAAGCCCAGTCGCTCAATACCTTCAAGAGTAATAATATAGGTACGGATGTAACCGGTGAAGGCAATCTCCTCTTTTCGGATAATGGTACTGGAGTGATGGGAAATTCTTATAATCTGAAAGATTACGTGAATGTTACGCCCGACCAGCTGACGGATATTTCAGACAGCCGTGTACGTAAGAACCAGACCCATGTTTTCACCACCAATAATCTCTGGGTGTTAGGCAAAAATACGGATTTGTCTTCTCAAATAGTCTATACCCATGACCGTCTTCTTTCTTCCTCATTCAGTAATACCCAGTATTTCCTGAATGATTCAACCATTTATGATGTAGAGGATGAACAGGCAAAGCAGAAGCAGAACAGATTGGTTGCCGACTTTACGCTGACATCGAATGGCGAAAAGGCGTATGTAGCCAATCAGCTTTCCACCGACCTGGCTTGGAATGATATCATGATGGATATTGACGGCTCTTATCCTAATCATCAGCAGGTCAAGATGCCGAAATATAAAGTATCAGACAAGCTGGAACTGTTGCATCGGAGTGGTAAGCGAACCTATACCTTTAACACATATAATACTTATATGGTGAATCCGCACTCTCTGTCTGTTGATAATTCGCAGCAAACGGCTTATCAAAGTGTTCGTTCGGCAGCATTCTTCAGTCATACCAATACTTCGCTCGGCTTTTTCCTCAAGCCTTTTACCGTGATGATGAAGGTTGGCTTGCAGGTATTGAGCAGAACGATGAAGAGTCATCTGGAGGGAGTACCCGACTCCCTGGGCAATATGCGCAATCAGTTGGGCATGAACTTCTTCCGTGCCTATGCATCGCCGGAGGCAGAGTATAACCAGGGTGGCTGGCATATCCGTTTCCAGATGCCCATCACCTTTACACCTTATTATTATAATGATAAGTTGATGGGAGCGAAAGAGAATGCCAGCAAGACACAGGTTGCTCCTCAACTCAGCGTGAGCTATTTCCTTACAGCCCGTTTGCAGGCTACGCTTTCCGGTGGAATCGCTCAGCGGGAAGTGGATGAACAGAATTTCTATCAGGGACTACTGATGCGTGATTACCGTAATCTTTATATGGGTTTTGTGGATTATACCGCCGACAGGAGCAAGCATGTTTCCTTCAACATCAACTATAAGCGTCCTCTTGCTACCATCTTTGCCAATGCCTACATCCGCAAGAGCTGGTCTGACAGTCATCTTACGGTGGCTCGTGATTTTGTGGGTGATTATATCATCAACTCCTATTTCTCCAACAGTAGCAGTTCTGAAAACCTGATGGCTGGTGGAAAGGTAAGTAAGGGATTGGGATTCATGCATGGACTCGTTAGCGTAGGTTTTGATTATCTGAGGTTTGATGGCTTCCTGCGTCAGAACGATTCTCCTTCAGCCTATTCATCTGATAACTATATGTTGTCGGCAAAGTGGAGTGGTCGTCCTGCGGATTGGTTCAATTTCACCTATGAGCTGAACTGGGATAAGGATAAGATGGTATTGAAGAATTTGGGTTTCGATTCTTCCTCTACCAATCTTGCCCAGAATCTCACTTTCAACTTCCAGCCATTGAAGTCATGGTTCATCAAGTTGCATGGAGAGCATTATCGCAATCAGATAGCAGATCATCAGCACAAGAATCTTACTCTTGCCGATGCATCCACCAGTTATGGCTTCAGAAATGGTATGGAATTGAGTTTGACTGCGCTTAATCTTTTCAATCAGCGCACCTACGGCTATACTGTTTATTCTGGGTTGACCCGTACGAGCAAGGAGTATCAGTTGCGAGGTAGAACAATACTGATGTCTATATTCTTTCATTTTTGATGATGGAAGCAACAGTTCTGCCGTTTCTGAAAAGAATTTCCGGTAGATTTGGTTAAATATCAAAAATTATAAATGTAATTGTAATAAGAGTATTTATAATTTTTGTATCTTTGTACCCAAACGAAGAAAAAAGAATCAATGAGCAAAGGAAAATTAGCTAAGTTTGCGGATATGGAGCGTTTCGAGAACGTGTTCCAGTATCCATATAGTGTTGTAGATGACGTGCCTTTCGATATGAAGGGCAAGTGGCGTGAGATGTATTTCCACAATGATAATCCTATCGTGCTGGAGTTGGGATGCGGCAAGGGTGAATATACCGTGGAACTTGCCAAGCTCTATCCTGAGATGAACTTCATCGGTGTGGATATCAAGGGCGCACGAATGTGGACCGGTGCCAAGAAGGCGATAGAGGAAGGACAGAAGAACGTGGCTTTCCTCCGTACCAACATCGAGATTATCGACCGCTTCTTTGCAGAGGATGAGGTGCAGGAAATCTGGCTCACCTTCTCTGACCCGCAGATGAAGAACCCTCGCAAGCGTCTTACATCTACATACTTCATGAACCGTTATCGCCACTTCCTCGTGGATGGCGGTATCATCCATCTGAAGACGGACTCTAACTTCCTCTTCACCTATACTACTTATATGGTGGATGGCAACCATCTGCCTGTGCTCTTCCGCACCGAGGACCTCTATCATCAGGAGGGTATCGATGAGGAAACCCGTAAGATTCTCTCTATCCAGACCTATTATGAGAGTATGTGGATAGAGCGTGGCTTGAACATCAAGTATCAGAAGTTCGCCTTGCCACGTGAGGGAGAACTGGTGGAACCTGATATTGAGATTCCGCTGGATGATTATCGCAGTTATCGCCGTGATAAGCGAAGCTCAAAAGATACAGCGAAGTAGATTTCTACAATGCTTTGAATAAACTTCCGCAATGCTTTGAATGCCTTTCCTCAAGCGTTATTGGCGTTTGAAGAATGCGTCATAAGTATCTGAAAAAAGTAACTGAAGTTGTTCGGAGATACAATAGAAGTTGTTGGAACAGTAAGTGTCTCGAAGCGCACAACAGTTGATATGCGGTCGCACATCAGCTGTTGTGCGCTTGTCTTTCAGCTGTTGTGCATGCGTAGAACAGCTGTTGTGCGGCTTTTTAATGGCAATTCTATTGATTGTCTTTGTTAATCAAGTTGACTACCACTTTTACCATAACATCTTTTTCCTCAGTTCTTCTTTTTGATGAAATTTGCGAAAGATTGAAATGGAAGGGATGTTTTGTTTTTGATTACTTCCAGATTAAATATCAGGAGTAGTCTTAGGTTAGGGATATGTATAGTATGTTATGTTCTTACTGTACTTTTGTTAAATCCGGGAATAATCTTGTTGAAAACAAGAAGAAAAAGGTGGAAATGCTTGGCGTTTCCACCTTATTTTATTATATTTGCAGCAAGTTTTTGAAGAAATGCAGTATTCTCAGGGACTGCATGAACCTGATGAAACGACTAACAGAACAGAATAATAATAACTAACTAAATAAACGACAAAATGATGAACTGCAAGAAATTGGCTCTTACCATTGCGGCTGGAGCGGTAGCAACAACATTGATGGCGCAGTCGGCACCTCAGCTGAATGCCAACAACATCGACGAAGTAATCAAGGCAATGACCTTGGAAGAGAAAGCTCAAGTCTTAGTGGGCGGTGGTAACGATGGATTCGTGGGCAGTGGCGCTATGCTCGGACATCAGAAGAAGTTCGTGCCAGGTGCTGCAGGTACTACTGTAGCCATCCCTCGCCTCGGTATTCCTACTACCGTACAGTGTGATGGTCCTGCCGGTGTTCATATCGATGCCCATCGCGAAGGTGACAGCCGTAGCTACTTTGCCACCGGTTTCCCTATCGGAACCTGTCTGGCTTCTACCTGGAACACCGACTTGGTGCGAAAGGTGGGTGAGGCTATCGGTAACGAAACCCTGGAGTATGGCTGTGATGTTGTGCTCGGACCGGGTATGAACCTGCATCGCAATCCGCTCTGCGGCCGTAACTTTGAGTATTATTCTGAAGACCCAATCGTAACGGGTCTTATCGGAACCGCCTTTGTTCAGGGTGTACAGAGCCAGGGCGTGGGCGTGAGTGCCAAGCACTTTGCCGTGAACTCTCAGGAAACTGACCGTACCAAGGTGGATGAGCGATTGAGCCAGCGTGCTCTCCGTGAGTTGTATCTGAAGGGTTTCGAGATGATGGTTCGCAAGAGCAATCCTTGGACTATTATGTCTGCCTATAACAAAATCAACGGTGTTTATGCGCAGGGCAACAAGGGGCTCCTTACCGATATTCTCCGCAACGACTGGGGATATAAGGGAATCGTGGAGACCGACTGGATTGGTAAGCGTGCCGACCTTCCGCTGGAACAGGAAGTTGAGGCTGGCAACGACCTGATGATGCCGGGTTATCCAGCACAGGTGCAGGATATTGTTGATGCCGTAAAGAATGGCAAGCTGGATATCAAGGATGTGGACCGCAATGTTCGCCGTATGCTCGAATATATCGTGAAGACTCCTCGATTCAAGGGTTATAAATATAGTGGTGAGCCAGACTTGAAGGCTCATGCAGCCATCACCCGTCAGAGTTCTACCGAGGGTATGGTGCTCCTGAAGAATGATGCAGCTCTTCCTATCCAGGGCTTGAAGACCGTGGCGCTCTTCGGTGTCAACTCTTACGACTTCATGTCGGGTGGTCTCGGTAGTGGAGCCGTTAATGTAGGCTATTCTGTAGATATGGTCACCGGTTTGAAGAACATCGGCGTGGCAACTACTCCTCAGCTTACAGAAATCTATCAGAATTATGTGAAGTATGCCAAGGCTAAGCTGAAGGCAGACAAGAATCCGATGATGTGGTTCCTGGATCAGGGACAGCCTAAGCTCGATGAAATCGAGATTACTGAGCGTTGTGTAGCCAGCGAGGAGCCAAAGGCGGATGCAGCCATCATCACCATCGGCCGTCAGGCAGGTGAGGGAATGGATCGCCAGATCAATGGTGAGTTCAACCTCAGTCAGATAGAGCAGGATATGATTTTCCGTGTATCTGATGCTTTCCATGCCAAGGGCAAGAAGGTGATTGTCATCATCAACTCTGGTTCTGTGATGGAGACAGCCAGCTGGAGAGACCGTGTGGATGCTATTCTCGTAGCTTGGCAGCCAGGTCTCGAGGGCGGTAACTCTGTAGCTGATATCCTGACCGGTAAGGTGAATCCATCGGGTAAGTTGACCATGACCTGGCCTATCGCTGCTACCGATCATCCATCTACTGCCAACTTCGCCAAGGATTACGATATGTACACCTACAAGAATCTGCAGGATTGGAGCAAGGGTAACATCAAGGGTTACGATTATAGCAACCACGAGGAGGATATCTATGTAGGTTACCGCTACTTCGATACCTTCAAGAAGAATGTGGCTTATCCTTTCGGTTATGGTTTGAGCTATACTATCTTCGAGTTTGGCAAGCCATCTGTCAAGGCTAAAGGCAACAATATCGAGGTTAGCGTAACTATCAAGAATACCGGTAAGGTTGCCGGCAAGGAAGTTGCAGAGGTTTATGTTACCGCTCCTAAGGGCGCTTACGAGAAGCCAGCCAAGGAGCTCAAGACCTTTGGCAAGACCAAGTTGCTGAATCCAGGTGAGAGCCAGACTTTGAAGATGACCCTCGAAAAGCGCGATCTTGCCAGCTTCGATGAGGCCAACAGCCAGTGGAAGGTAGATGCAGGTAACTATCTCTTCAAGGTAGGTAGCGATGTGGAGAACATCAAGGGTACTGCTACATTGAAGGTGGCAGAATATACCGAGAAGACAAGCAATGCCTGCGCTCCTAAGGTTCAGTTGAACTATCTGAAGCAGAAGTAGCCTATGTAAATAATATTCCAGAAAGAGATAATCTAGAAGAAACTCCCGGAAAATGGGGAAAGAAGAGATTGAAAATTTTCCCTTAAGGATTTTTATTTTTTTCCTTAAGGGAAAATATATTTTTCCTTAAGGGAAATAAAATCTTCCCTTAAGAGATATTTTTCACTTCGTTTGGTCTGTAAAGTTATTTCTTTATAAATTTCGCGGCACCTATTTTCCTATCCTCAAAAGCAAAGAACTCCCGTCTCTTTTCTGAGACGGGAGTTCTTGTTTAGAAGGAATACTGGGCGGAAATCATCAGTTCGCGAGGGCGAAGATAATAGCTGTCGGTCAATGTACTGATGCCGCTATAAATGGTTTCCATATAATTCTTCTTATTGAATAGGTTTCGAAGCTCTGCAGAAAGGCGGAGCTTTTTTATTCTCCATACTGCCGAGGCATCGCCAAGGAGGGTGTTTAGGTGGTTGCCCTCTTGCAGCTCATTGTGATAATGTACGAGCGAGAAGGAGAGGTCCACATGGCTGATGGTAGCGGTGACAGATACGCTTTGGCGCCAATTAAATAACGATGACTTCGCCATTTTTTGACGTTTCGAGTTGTAAAAAGAGAATTCTCCCTCATAGCTAAAGGCACACCAGGACGGCGAGAAGTCGATGCTAGGCTTTACAGTATAGTTGTCGGCGGTGTAGCTGATGGCTTTGCCGCTGCTGTATTGCTCTCCCTTGCTGTAGTTGTAACTGCCCTCCAGGCGGGTCTTCAGATGCAGGTCGTAGAAACCCTTCGATATGTAGAGTGATGCCCCTAGGTTGTTGCTCTTGCTGTCCTGCTTATATAATGAGGTATAGTATTTGCCATCCACGATGCGTAGGTCGGATGCCGTGTTCATCCAGTTTTTGCTGGCATTGACCGATGCGCTGAAGAAGATTTCCTTGATAGGGCGCTTGTAGTCGTAACTCAACTTGCCATAAAGAGAGCGAGTTATCGGAATGATGTCGCTCGAAGTGTACCAAGAGCGATAACTTTGACGATATTGCTTCATGGCGTAGTTGGTGGCATTGCCTGTTCCTATACTGTATCCTGTGTAGATAGTCAACTCTCTACGGAAATCCAATTTCTTATATAGGTAAAGGTAGGGTGATATGGTAAGTAGAGTTTTCTGTGGATAGGTGAAGCGTTCCCAGATGAAATCGGGAGAGAACGACATACGGAACGTCTCGGTCTTGTATTGCCAGTAAGGGGTGAACTTCCCTGTGATGTTAAGACTGTTTTGGCCGATTTCTTCGTGACTATTTTCGATGAATCCGTTGTTTTTGCCGATTTCATCGCTTCTTTCCTGATATTTCGCATAGATGTTGTTGAGGTCGATACTCATTCTATATTCCTGTGTCCAGTGGAAGCGATTCCTCATCCACTGTAAGGCGTGGGCAGTATGCCAAAGGTTGGTGCGGATACGATTGCGGTCGTCATTAACGTAAAGGTCTGCCACACCATGGTGATAGTCGGCTGTGCTACGCCAAGAGAGTTGACTTTTCTTGAAGACGAAGAGGCGGTAGATACTTGCCGAGAGGTCGAGCTTTGGGATGCGGACACGTTGGGTAAGCGTGTCGTTGATGTTTGACAAGCCATCGCTTTGTGCTGCGCTGAGGCTGATACTCTCGTTGCCATAATGCTCAGCCTTGTTTACCTTGTTCTCCCATTGCAGATTGAAGGCATCGCTGATCATTGTCTTGTGGTTATGCTCCGTGGTAACTGTAGGAGCTTCGCCGCCGAGGTCGTAGATACTCATGTTCTCTCGCTCTTGTCGGGTTACCGTACGAAGATAGTTGGCTTCTATGCGAGTCTCTGCATCGTCCTTGTTCTTCTTGATATGGTTGATGGAGTATTTTTGCGAGGTGTTGAAGCGCAGGCGTTCTTCGTCGATAGGAGCGTCAAGCGATGGTACTGATATCCATGATGGAAGGGAGGCTGGAGCCAGCCGATTGCTGTAAGATGCGAGTTGGTTAAGTGCATAGCCGAGATTTTTGCCTGTTCTGTCGTATTCTGCATCATACATCATCTGTTTTTTCTTGCCAATTTGCATGATATTGATGCTTCCGCCTACGTGGGATGGATGCCCTGCGAGCATGTAAGGCTTGAGGGTGGGCATCAGTTTGTCGCGGGCACTGTCTTTCAGGGCGATGTTCATCGCCACATTATCCGTAAAGGTCTTGTTCTGGAGCGCCTTGATAGGCTGGTCGTGCTCGATGACTTCGGCCTTTTTCACGTCTTTCGCCTTGATGTTTTCCTCCAGCTGGTTATATTTGCCACCGGTTAGGTCTAGACCTTCCACAGTGAATCGGTTGATGGGCTTGCCATTGTAGTTGATACGGCCATTCTTCTCTATATCCACGCCTGGCAGCTTTTTCAGTACATCTTTCAGTGAGTTATCTCGTTCGTTGGCAAAGCGGGTGAGGTCGAAAGATATGGTGTCTCGACCCGTGATGCGAGAGCCTTTTACTTGTACTTCCTTCAAGACAAAAGCTGTTGAAGCCATACTGATAATGGTTTCTTTTCCCGATGAAATCGATGTTTTTGTCTTTTTATACCCCATAAACGTGGCCTGCAGTTTGTCGTTGGCTTGCTTTTCGGTGATAGGGAGCACGAAGGTTCCGTCCTCCTTTGTTCTTGTAAACTTCAAGGGCTTTCCATTGCGGAGCAGAGTAACTGATACGTTGGCTAGACGGTTATGGGTCAATGAATCTTCTACATAACCATGAATCCCGCTAGTAGTGTTATTGTCATCGAGTAAGATAGGAGTGTTTCTCTTGCTCTGCATCGCCATTGGGATGCAGAACAAGAGAAAGAAAGCGATAAAACTGATAATTATTTTCTTCATTTATTATTGAAGTTCAATCGGATTGAAGACATTCTTCTTATTCATGAATTTCTTCATGTCAATTGGGTTGCCCTTTTCGTCCTGTATTTTTATGTTCTTGATGTTTAATGTTTCCAACACCATTCCAGGCGTAAACTTCTCTTTGAATTCTCTGAGGTCTTTTTGGCTGATCTCT
The DNA here is from genome assembly GCA_021615735.1 of Segatella copri. Classification (GTDB taxonomy): domain Bacteria; phylum Bacteroidota; class Bacteroidia; order Bacteroidales; family Bacteroidaceae; genus Prevotella; species Prevotella copri_Q. Next base: position 73,441 of record JAJWFY010000004.1, read on the forward strand.
TCTCTCTTAGCCTTGGGGAACGTGATAGGTGTTGGTGCTGTCAACGTACTCATGCCGATGGCTGTGAATGAATATTCTTTGTTTTCATCGTATGCTTTCAGTGTCAAGCCTGGCAGTCCAATCAGCTTCCAAGGACCTTCTGGCAAAGGAATGTCTTCGGCGTACCATGCATACCAAGTTCTTCCCTTGAAGTTGGTCTTGGCTAGTTGGCAATGATAGCCGATGATGGTTGTTGCGCTGTCGGGGATGAGTTGCCAGTCGGGTGTCTCTACGTTCTCTGTGCATTTGTAATCTGTAGTGCCGACAGATTCCAATTGGATGGATTTGCCAGTAGATGGATAGTTCTTGTAGTAGGAGAACGGGAATCTTCCACCTTTAGGTAAATCTGAGAAGTCGAAATTGCCAGTCTTGGCTTTTTCGTTCATGAGTGAATCCTTTACCTGTTTCGTTCTGTCATAGAAGCTGGTCGCCTTTTCACCAATGTCGAGGCGCATCTCGCTATCCGTGTAGATGAAGGGTTTGATGGAAGGATTGTTCACCCATTTCCCCTCATAGGTAATGCGATACTTGGCGTTGTCGATGTTCTCGACTTCCTCCTTACTGTTTCCCGAGATAGAGCGCACAGTGACTTTTGTGACTTGTGCTTTTGTTGCAGCACTTCCCATAAAGAGCAAGGTTGCTAAAGCTAAGATGATTTTCTTCATAATTCTGTCTTTATCTGTTAATCTGCTTGCAAAGTTACACTTTTTGTGGCATTCTGCAAAAAAAATGTAGTTATTTATAGCTTTTTAATAGACGCTAAAACTAGCGAAGAGTAAACTAAAAAGTTATCTGTTTTATTTTACTTTCCTTTTAGTTGCTCCTTTACTTTCGCTGTAAGTTTAGCTTTTTCCTTTTCATCCTTCAACTTATCAGCTTTTGTCAAGAACATCTGGAGATAGAGTTTTGCCTGTGGCTTCATCTTGGCTCCGATATACATTTGCGCAGCATTGTAATAGTTGTGAGGATCGTCCTCGTCATCATATTCGATGCACTGGGCGAAGGCATGACCTGCATTCTCGTATTCCAATTTATAGTAATAAAGCTCAGCAAGTTGCCGGTTTACATATAGTCCACGACTGCGAGGGTAAGCCACGGTTATAGACCGTTCCAGGTTGATGATGGCGTGTCTTGCCAGGGTTTCCTTTTCCACGATGTTCTTAGTCTGTTCGGAAATCTTCTTGCAAGTCATGCCCAAGTAGAAGAGACAGTTCATATTTGGGTTGTCTTTCTTCATCTCTGCCGCCTTGTTCAGATAGGTATAGGCTTCTCGGTACTTTTCCAAGTTATAATAGCACAATCCTATGACGAGGTTAGACTCAAAATTGTCGAATCCATCGGCTATAAGCTTCTTGTATCTAGGGATGGCTTGCTCGTATCTAAGCTGTAAATAGAGTGAATAGGCAAGCTCCTTGTTGATGAGAATATTCGTGGAGTCACGTTTTTCAACATACGACAAGGCGAATGCTGAAACGCTTTCAGGCTCCCCATGGTTGTTCCATTGCTGAAGTAGGGCGGCAAATACCTCCCCGTCGTATGGGTATTTGTCATAGATAGTCATGCCATATAATTCTACCTTTTTTTTATCGCCAAGATTAAGATAGGAATAGAACATCATGCGCAAGTCTTCATGGTTGAGACTGTCGTTAGGAATGCTATCCATGCAGGCGATGCACTTCTTGTTGTCGCCACGAAGACGATAGCAAGAAGCGAGCTTTCTGAGAACATTCAAATCGTGTGGATGCTCATTGATATATTGCTGGTAATAGGTGATGGCATGGTACGAGTCATGCTCGTTCATGCAACTGTCGCCCTGCGGTATCAAGCGATGGATGGGAGTTTGTTCTTTCTTGGCTGATATTCCGATGATTCCAAGGAATACCAAACAGATGATGAATAAATATCTTTTCATGCTTATATTGTTCGTTTGTTGTTATGATGTAGAATACGATCAGTTAATCGAGCTGGAGTTACTCCAGTTCGATAGGGTTGCCCTTGTTGCTTCGGTTTAGAGCCTTGATGGCACCTTCGGGTAATTTCTTAAACGTAAATCCAGTTTTTCTCGCTGTTGCTTTGAGTGCTTCTGCGCCATCAAATTTATGCTTAGCCTCTCTTAACTCTTTCTGTGTTACTTTCTCTCTTGCCTTTTCCGTGAAAGTTATGCTTTCGGTCCCATTCAATGTGCTCATACCGATAGCATTGAATATGTATTGTTTGTTCTGGTCGTAAGCAAGTAGAACAAGACCAGGCAGTCCGGAAATTTTCCAAGGTCCTTCGCTTATAGGTATGTCTTCTGAGTACCAGGCATACCAGGCCCTGCCTTTGAAGAGTGCTTTTGCCAACAGGCATTTATAGCCAATGATGGTAGTTGTGCTATCTGGGATAAGCTGCCAGTTTGGCACCTCTAATTGTTCTGTACATTGGTAATAGTTACCAAGGACTTTATCCAGTAAAGTGGTTTGCCCCTTTGATGGATAGTTCTTGTAGAATTCCCAATAGATTCTGCCACCTCTAGGAATTTTACTCATGTCATATTGCCCCGTCTTAGCTTGTTCATCCATGATAGAATCGGATATTTGCTTGGTTCTATCATAGAAATGAGTTGTCTTGCTGCCGATGTCCAGTCGCATTTCGCTCTCCCAATAGTTGTAGGGAACTGTTGTGGTATCTGGTACCATTTTCCCATTGTAGGTGATGCGATAGTTTATCTTGTCAATATTGACCACTTTCTCATTTTTGTTGCCTTTCTGAGCATTCAAGCTGCATACTGTGAGTATGGCTGCTAATAATAATGTTATTCTTCTCATAGTCGTTTGATGTTTAGAATTTCGGATGCAAAGGTAATACAAATGATAGAGATAGCCAAATCTGAATTACACGTCAGTGAGTGCAGATATGTTGATAACGAGAGAGTTACGATTAGGAAAAACTTAAAATACAAGCTTTTTGTAATGCTTCGATAAGTTAATGGAGTATAGCGAAAAACTTATGGGAGTGCTTATCTGATGATGTCATCGAATGACTCAGCTCCAGTGTCACTCTTGATTCTCGACTTTCTTACCCTGATATTCGAGAGAGAGTATTGCAGGATTTGCATCACTTCCTCATCGCTCTTGCCGATATGGTAGAGGATGCAGAAGAGGCTTTGTGATGGATTCAAGTCGTAGTTCTCCAATCGTTCGCTATACTTCTCGTCTATCACCTTGAAGCTGGCGAGAAGTTGTCGGATGCCTTGCTTACCTATCTGGCTGATGTTTTGATTTTGTATCGTCATCGAATAATACACCAAGCCTTGGCTGATGTCTGTGAGCTCGGTAATTTGAGCCTTGTATTCCTCGATGTCCTTGTCACGGCGTTTCAGTTTGCGAAGCTGGGTGGTGATTTCGTGGTTTAATAGTTCGCATTGTTCCGATAACGAAGAGTTCTCCACATCTTTTAACTGGTGCAGTGACTCATGCAAGTTTTTAATAGTTTGGTGAGCCTTTCGGATTCTGGAAATGGAGAGGTAAGTCATCGTCAAGAGAATGATGAGCACGATGATGATTCCTACAAATATATAGGTCTTAACCTTTTCATAGCGATAACGGGTGTTACCACCCTCGTACATCAGTTTTACTTGATTTTCCTTTTCTGAGTTTTCGTCTTTGACAAGCAAAGGAGCTTCTTGTCGTAATTCGTGGGCAACACGGTTTGCCATGAGCGTATCTCCTTTTTGTAGGGAGAGAAAATATAAGGGGAGATAATACTTATATCCTAAAGCAAAGAAATAGGCCCCCCATGACTTTATGAGTTCTTGATCCATGCTATATTCTTCTTTGATATACTGCGTGGCGAAGGCATGGGTTTCCTTGCTGTTTCTTGTGAGCAAGCGATAGAAATCGATGTTGTTGTCGTATTTTACCCCGAAATTGTCTTGCGCTTTCTTTGCATAGCTTATCAAGATGGAATCAGGCACATCGCCCCTGTCCATCAAGGCTTGGAAGTAATGATAGTACATGGGTCCCAAGGTGCTGTCCTTGTTCTCTTTTATTTGATTGGCAACTTCGAAAGCTTGGTTGGCAAGTTCCTGATCTTGGTTGTTGATGCTACGATAGAGTAGTGCCCAGGCACGGTAGCGGATATTGTTGGTTTGGCGAGCCTCGTCTTCTAACTCTACGGTGTAAATGTTTTGGTGGGTAATGCGACACAATATGTCGTACATATCCAGCTTCTCCTTTTCTCTCATGTTGCTATCGTAGGCGATGGCCTGTGAGAACCATTTGATGGCTTTTGCGGTATCTCGATAGTTGTTGAGTATCGAGGCTCCCTTATAATATAAGGAACGTGCGAGAAGGGGTTCATCCTTTTCGTTCACGAAGATGTTGATGGCATCGTCTATGTAGTTTTCTTTATAAATGTAACCATTGAGCTGATACTCTATCTTGGCTGTTAAGAGCTTATAGTAGCCTTTGTTGTCGTTGCTGTCAGCACGAGAGAGGAATACCTTGGCTTGTGCTGGGTATTCGTCGGCAAGATCGTCTATCTCAGGGAAGGATAGGCGATATCCTGAGTCCATGCAACTAGTGAGAATGGCTAGCTGCATGATAGTGAACAGAAATATGATGATTTTCTTGCTTGTATAAATCATATTGTTATCGTCAAATTATCAACTTTACATTTGTTGTTTCAGAAATCTTTTTGCAAAAGTACAATAAATTGTCGATAAGAACAAGAAAATAAGCTTTCTATTTCAGATTTTTGTAGAAACTCGCAAAAATCTGAAATGGAAAGCCTTTGAGATGTCCTTATCGCTCGATTGGATTGAAGACACGTTTCCTTGCTTTTGGTTTGATAGGCTTGCCGTTTGCATCGGTTGCTTTTACGTCCCTTAGCATCTCACTTCCATCGTCTCTCTGCTTGATTTTGGTGAGGTCAGACTGGGAAACTTTCTCAGTCTCTTCTGGCTTGGCGTATTTGAGAGTCTCCTTGCCATTCAGGCCTTCCAGCCCGATGGCGTTGAGATAGAATTGTTGCTGTGCATCGTAGGCACGGAGTATGAGACCAGGCAGACCGCAGAGTTTCCAAGGACCTTCTGGCACAGGGATATCCTCAGCATACCAAGCTAACCAAGTTCTTCCCTTGAAGTTGGTCTTGGCGAGTTGGCAAGGATAGCCGATGATGGTTGTGGTGCTGTCTGGGATGAGTTGCCAATCAGGAGTCTCGGCCTTTTCGATGCAGTGATAGGTTCTCAAAGCCCACGAATCTTGAAATAGGGTCAGACCGTTCTTTGGGTAGTTCTTGAGGAATTCAAAGTCCATGCATTTTACCGGCTCGGCTTTTCTTAGGTCAATGACACCGCCTGAAAGTATCATTTGTAAGACTTGCTGCTCCCATTGCTCCTTGGACTGGTTATAGAAGTGAGAGATGTTGTTACCGATGTCGAGTCGCATCTGTGCCTTGCGATAAATATATGGTATTTGTGTGGTGTCGTTTACCTGTTTTGCATCGTAGGTGATGCGATACTTCACTTGGTCGAGGGTGAGTGTGTCCACGCCCGATCTCATCTGTGCTTTTGCGGTCAGGCTGCCTAAGGCGAGGATGGCTGCGAAAATCAATGTAAGTTTCTTCATGTTCTCTATTTATTTTTTTATGCTTATTTACGAGTAAGACGCAGAGATAGGAAAAAGGTAAACAGAATAATGACGGTCAGTTGGATTGTCTGAAGCAGAAGTAGTCTATGTAAATAATACCCTAGAACGAGGCAATCTAGAAGAAACACCCGTAAAATGGGGAAAGAAGAGATTGAAAATCTTCCCTTAAGAGATATTCTCACCAGACTTAACCTGTAAAGATATCTCTTCGTAGATTTCGCGGCATCTCTTTTCCTTCATTTTATTCTTTACGCCAACCGCAATCATATCCTCTACGGTCGGATGCCCAGTTCCATTTACAGATGTTGCGTGTTCACCATTATATCCCTCGGTGCAATGGGTGAGGTCGTAGGCTGGGGCTAAATGCCAATGCCATTTGCCATCGCTCTCTTTCTGAACCAAGAAAGAGAAGTTCTTGCAGTGGTCGTCCTTGTTGTCCATTATATAATTAAAAACCATGCGGCGGAACATCTCTTCCACATCCTCTTGGCTCTGGGTAAGGTAACCTGTAAGCGCCAAAAGGTTGAGATAATCGAGAATGGGGTTGGAAAGGGAAACGTTGAGCAAGGCTCCAGCTGTGGCTACGTGAATGCGTTCGCCTGTTGGAGAAATGTCGAAGCGACGGCAGGCAAAATACTTGTTGTTTACCAGTTTGAAGTCGGGTACTTGGATACCACATTGCTTGGCTATCTCATTATAATGATACTCTTGCTTTCCCATATCTTGTGGGTCATAGGTATGGCGAAACTTGACCAACCAATGACCATCCTCATTTGTAAAAATGGCTTTCGGGCGACAACCGCCACTATTACCACTATTATATAATAGCAATTCTGCGTCATTATCCTGTTGCTCTTTCAATACTTCCAAGGCTTTGGCTTGTAAAAGGTCAAAGTCCTCAATCTCGTGTCCAGTCTGGATAGAAGTTATAGGTTCGTAGGTCAATGCGCCCATACCTCCATTGCCCACGATGCTCAGTCGGTCGAGAGCAGATAGCTCAAAGTCGTTGATGCCCTCTTTTAGCAAGGCTTTATGCAATAGGTATCTACCATATCCATCGGGAAGGCTGTCTTCGAAGATGCCAAAGTTCCCGTTGAAAGGGGTGGCTTTGGCAATGAAAAGACCAGGCTTCAGTGGCAATTCCAACGGAGATATACTAAAGCCAGATGCCAACCACTGATTGTCATACTCGAATGTGCATACTTTTCCATCGGCACTCAATGACAGTGTGCCGACTTTCTCCTGGTGATATTTCACGGCTAAAGATTCTATATGTTTCATTGTCTGTAAGCCTTTTTCTTGTTAGCGTTTCTTTTTATCTGTTGCAACTCCTCCATGGTGGAGTACTTGGGTTGCGAGAAGACGTTCTTGATTTCTGAGGTGTATTCCAAAGCTATGGCGATACCTATCAGATTTTTGAGGGAGATGAGACCCTTTTGTTCGAATCTGGTGATGTTGCTGACGGCAACGCCAGACTTGTCTGCCACTTGCTCACGTGTCAGATTCTTCTCTATTCTTCGTTTTCTGAAGTCGTTTGCCATCTCCTTTGCAATCTCATCAGGATTGTCGTGGAGGTAGTTGTCTAATATTGCTAATATATTATTCGTTTCTTGCATAATCGTTGGGATAATAATAAGATATTATCAGTTGCAAAGATACAAAAAATAATGTTATGTTCCAAATAAAAATGAACTAAAAAGTCAAAATCCCTTATAACCTTGTCTCTTGTCCTCAAAAACAAAGAACTCCCGTCTCAGAAAAGAGACGGGAGTTCTTGTTTAGAAGGAATACTGGACGGAAATCATCAGTTCGCGAGGGCGAAGATGATAGCTGTCGGTCAATGTACTGATGCCGCTATAGATGGTTTCCATATAGTTCTTCTTGTTGAAAAGGTTTCGAAGCTCTGCAGAAAGACGGAGCTTTTTCATTCTCCAAACTGCCGATGCATCGCCAAGGAGGGTGTTAAGGTGGCTGCCCTCTTGCAGCTCATTGCGATAATGTACGAGCGAGAAGGAGAGGTCCATATGGCTGATGGTAGCGGTGGCAGATACGCTTTGGCGCCAATTAAATAACGATGACTTCGTTATTTTTTGACGTTTCGAGTTGTAAAAAGAGAATTCTCCCTCATAGCTAAAGGCACACCAGGACGGCGAGAAGTCGATGCTAGGCTTTACAGTATAGTTGTCGGCGGTGTAGCTGATGGCTTTGCCGCTGCTGTATTGCTCTCCCTTGCTGTAGTTGTAACTGCCCTCCAGGCGGGTCTTCAGATGCAGGTCGTAGAAACCCTTCGATATGTAGAGTGATGCCCCTAGGTTGTTGCTCTTGCTGTCCTGCTTATATAATGAGGTATAGTATTTGCCATCCACGATGCGTAGGTCGGATGCCGTGTTCATCCAGTTTTTGCTGGCATTGACCGATGCGCTGAAGAAGATTTCCTTGATAGGGCGCTTGTAGTCGTAACTCAACTTGCCATAAAGAGAGCGAGTTATCGGAATGATGTCGCTCGAAGTGTACCAAGAGCGATAACTTTGACGATATTGCTTCATGGCGTAGTTGGTGGCATTGCCTGTTCCTATACTGTATCCTGTGTAGATAGTCAACTCTCTACGGAAATCCAATTTCTTATATAGGTAAAGGTAGGGTGATATGGTAAGTAGAGTTTTCTGTGGATAGGTGAAGCGTTCCCAGATGAAATCGGGAGAGAACGACATACGGAACGTCTCGGTCTTGTATTGCCAGTAAGGGGTGAACTTCCCTGTGATGTTAAGACTGTTTTGGCCGATTTCTTCGTGACTATTTTCGATGAATCCGTTGTTTTTGCCGATTTCATCGCTTCTTTCCTGATATTTCGCATAGATGTTGTTGAGGTCGATACTCATTCTATATTCCTGTGTCCAGTGGAAGCGATTCCTCATCCACTGTAAGGCGTGGGCAGTATGCCAAAGGTTGGTGCGGATACGATTGCGGTCGTCATTAACGTAAAGGTCTGCCACACCATGGTGATAGTCGGCTGTGCTACGCCAAGAGAGTTGACTTTTCTTGAAGACGAAGAGGCGGTAGATACTTGCCGAGAGGTCGAGCTTTGGGATGCGGACACGTTGGGTAAGCGTGTCGTTGATGTTTGACAAGCCATCGCTTTGTGCTGCGCTGAGGCTGATACTCTCGTTGCCATAATGCTCAGCCTTGTTTACCTTGTTCTCCCATTGCAGATTGAAGGCATCGCTGATCATTGTCTTGTGGTTATGCTCCGTGGTAACTGTAGGAGCTTCGCCGCCGAGGTCGTAGATACTCATGTTCTCTCGCTCTTGTCGGGTTACCGTACGAAGATAGTTGGCTTCTATGCGAGTCTCTGCATCGTCCTTGTTCTTCTTGATATGGTTGATGGAGTATTTTTGCGAGGTGTTGAAGCGCAGGCGTTCTTCGTCGATAGGAGCGTCAAGCGATGGTACTGATATCCATGATGGAAGGGAGGCTGGAGCCAGCCGATTGCTGTAAGATGCGAGTTGGTTAAGTGCATAGCCGAGATTTTTGCCTGTTCTGTCGTATTCTGCATCATACATCATCTGTTTTTTCTTGCCAATTTGCATGATATTGATGCTTCCGCCTACGTGGGATGGATGCCCTGCGAGCATGTAAGGCTTGAGGGTGGGCATCAGTTTGTCGCGGGCACTGTCTTTCAGGGCGATGTTCATCGCCACATTATCCGTAAAGGTCTTGTTCTGGAGCGCCTTGATAGGCTGGTCGTGCTCGATGACTTCGGCCTTTTTCACGTCTTTCGCCTTGATGTTTTCCTCCAGCTGGTTATATTTGCCACCGGTTAGGTCTAGACCTTCCACAGTGAATCGGTTGATGGGCTTGCCATTGTAGTTGATACGGCCATTCTTCTCTATATCCACGCCTGGCAGCTTTTTCAGTACATCTTTCAGTGAGTTATCTCGTTCGTTGGCAAAGCGGGTGAGGTCGAAAGATATGGTGTCTCGACCCGTGATGCGAGAGCCTTTTACTTGTACTTCCTTCAAAACAAAAGCGGTGGAAGCCATGCTGATAATGGTTTCTTTTCCCGATGAAATCGATGTTTTTGTCTTTTTATAGCCCATATAGGAAGCTTGCAGCATATCGCCAGTTTGCTTTTGTGCTATGGGAATCAGAAACGTTCCGTCTCCCTTGCTGCGTGTAAACTTCAAGGGCTTTCCATTACGCAGCAGCGTAACCGATACGTTGGTCAGACGGTTGTGTGTAAGTGAATCTTCCACATAACCGCTAATTTTCTCTTGGGCAAACGCATGGAACGCCACGAACAGAATAGTGAAAAGAACTATTATTTTCTTCATCTTTTTTCTCTCTTTTCTATTTTACCTTAGACACTTATCTTGCTAATGTCTTTAAGACGCTTGTCTGGCAAAAAAGTAAACTGCTAATTATCTTTCAATCGGATTGTATGGCTCAGCACGCTTGGAATGCTTCAGGATGTTTCCTTTTTCATCCTTGATCTTTACAATTGCAGCATACTTGGCATCTTGAAGCAGATAACCGATTGGATCGGCATAGTATTTTTTGTAAATGGAGGTCAATGATTTGCGGTCGATAGGCTCGAAAGTCTTACCTTTATAATAGATAGGTAGGGAGCCTTTGCCTGTTGTGAGTCCTACAGCTGTAAATCCATAATCGTTCTCGGAGTCGTGAGCTTTGAGAATCAATCCCGGCAGTCCGCTCAGCTTCCAGGGACCATTGTCAATAGGGATGTCTTCCGTGTACCATGCAATCCATGTTCTACCTTTAAACTTGGCAATAGCCTGGTGGCACTCGTAACCGCAGATGGAATCGATACTGTCTGTGAGTTGCCAGTCTATCGGTTCCATCGGTTCAATGCACAAATATCTGTCAGCAGCAAAGAAATCGAGATAGGCAGTCTTGCCCTGTTCTGGATAGTTCTTATATACTTTCCAATTAATCTGTCCGCCATTACCGGAGAAATTGACAGGTATTCCTTTTGCCATATTTGCGGAGATGGTAGAGTCTCTTTGGAATATCGGATAACTGTAGAATGCGGAATACTTGTTGCCAATCTGCAAGAGCATTTTCTCTTCGATGCGGCCAATGTGGGTGTCGGTCTTGGTATATTTCTTTTCGTAAATATACTCGGCATCATATACTACCTGATACTTTACCTGATCAATGGAATCTCCCATGCCAATGCTTGATTCATCGAACAGGTTTACTGTTTGAGCTTGGAGCATGCAAGCATATAATGCAAGCCATGCCATCAATAATACCTTTTTCATAATCTTCGTCTATTATTCATTATTTTATCTGTTTCATTAGTTTTGTGATGCAAAGGTACTGAGATCATCCGATGAAATCGATGATTTCTGTTACTGAGTTATTACTTTTGCTTCTTTTCGTCTATTATTATTTTATTACTCTTGCCTTTGTTTACGGATTTTTCAGTAACTTTGCCGTCAAAATTCAAAAGATCAGGAAAGTATGAACAGTAACAGTAAGCTGAAAATAGTATGGATGGTATGTGGAGTAGCAATTGTTTTGTTGTTCTGCACGCAGGCTTATTGGCTCCATCTTCAATGTCAATATAGCTTAGACCAGCAGGTAGAACAATTCAAGAAGGATTGTGATGAGGTGTTGGCGCAAGATTTGAAGAATAGAAAAAAGTTGCAGGAGAATTCATCTACGAAAGGTAGAAGAGATACGGTTATGCTTAAGATAGAATCTGAATATGATATGAAGAAGGGATGTAGCCGTACTACGCTTTCTTTTTGGAACAATCACCGCTTTCTTGTCCGTTTGAATGATCCTGATCTTACGGGTGATGATGCTTATCTCATCATCAGCAGATATCTGGCTTATATAGGTAAGCATCCCTCGTTGGCTTCTTATCAAAGATTACTGGATGATAAGGGATATGGGAAGATATCCTCTTTTCGTCATCTTGATTACAAGACCGTCTTCCTGAATGCAAAATATGATGTCGAAGGTAGATGGTCATGTGTGGTGACGGTAAAGTATCAGACGAACCCAATGTTTCGCCAAGGTATTTCTTTTCAGGTGCCCATTCCTATTACTCGAACGCTCAAAGCCATGATGTGGCAATTGATAGGAAGCGTCTTTCTCTTTTTCATCTTGATAGGATGTCTGTATTATCTGGTTAAGACCATAGTCTTCCAGAAACGCATTGATGGCATTCGCCATGAGTTCCTGAAGAATATGATTTATGAGTTGAAGCAACCGAAAGAAGACGACAAAGGTGAAGAATCTGCAGTTTTTATCGGTTCCATAGCTTTCTACTATGCGCAGAATGAACTGCAATGTGGTAATTCCAAAGTAGTCATCACATCTCGTCAAGCTGAAATTCTGAAGCTTCTTGCCGAGAACCAGAACCAGCTTGTAGAGCGGGATTTCATACTGAATGAAGTTTGGGGTGATGACTCATACTCCAATTCCCTTGCCCTGAACGTGCAGATTACCTATCTTCGCCGGGCATTGAACCTGGATGAAAAGGTAAGTATCGAAGCTGTCATCAAGAAGGGATATATCCTGCGAACCTGTTGATCTTGTTATCAACTCTCATCTTTTTAGAAAGGTGGGAGTTTTTTTATCTTAATTTATTTTGTCCTTCACCTATTTTGTTGTAACTTTGCAGGCAGAAATTCGAATTTAAATTATTTTATGTAATTATGGCAAAAAAAGCTCTTTTAATGATTCTCGACGGATGGGGAATCGGTAAGCATGATAAGGGTGATGTTATCTTCAAGACTCCAACTCCTTATCTCGATTATTTGACAGCAGTTTCAGCACATTCTACTCTCCAGACTTGTGGCGAGGACGTTGGTCTTCCTAATGGTCAGATGGGTAACTCAGAGGTAGGTCACCTCAACATCGGTGCTGGTCGTGTGGTATATCAGGACCTCGTTAAGATCAACAAGGCTTGCGAGAGCGGTGACATCTTGAAGAATCAGGAGATCATCAACGCTTACAGCTATGCTCAGAAGACAGGTAAGAAGCTCCACTTGATGGGTTTGACTTCTACCGGTGGTGTTCACTCTTCTTTGGATCACCTCTTCAAGTTGATTGAGATCGGTAAGGAATATGGTTTGAAGGAGACATACGTTCACTGCTTCATGGATGGTCGTGATACAGACCCTAAGAGTGGTAAGGGCTTCATCGAGGAGGTTCAGACTTGCTGCGACAAGAACGGTGCACACATCGCAAGCATCGTAGGTCGTTTCTATGCTATGGACCGTGACAAGCGCTGGAACCGTGTGAAGGAAGCATACGACTTGCTCGTTGAGGGTAAGGGTAAGCAGGCTGACGATATGGTGAAGGCAATGCAGGAGAGCTATGATGAGGACGTAACAGACGAGTTCATCAAGCCAATCAATAACTCTAAGGTTGACGGTACTATCCAGGAGGGTGATGTTGTTATCTTCATCAACTACCGTAACGACCGTGCCAAGGAGTTGACACAGGTATTGACTCAGCAGGATATGCCAGAGGAAGGCATGCACACCATCAAGGACTTGCAGTACTACTGCATGACTCCATACGATGCAAGCTTCCAGGGTGTTCACATCCTCTTCCCTAAGGAGAACGTAATGAACACTCTCGGTGAGTACTTGAGCGCACAGGGCAAGAAGCAGCTCCATACTGCAGAGACAGAGAAGTATGCTCACGTAACATTCTTCTTCAATGGTGGTCGTGAGACTCCATACGAGGGCGAGGACCGTATCCTGGTTCCTTCTCCAAAGGTGGCTACATACGACCTGAAGCCAGAGATGAGCGCTTACGAGGTAAAGGATAAGTTGGTTGGTGCTATCAACACACAGGAGTACGACTTCATCGTTGTTAACTTCGCTAATGGTGATATGGTAGGTCATACAGGTATCTACAACGCTATTGCTAAGGCTGTTCATGCTGTTGACAACTGCGTAAAGGACGTTATCGAGGCTGCCAAGGCTAACGATTATGAGGCTATCATCATCGCTGACCATGGTAATGCAGACCACGCTATCAACGAGGACGGTACACCAAACACCGCTCACTCTTTGAACCCAGTTCCATTCATCTACGTAACTGACAATAACTCAGCTAGCGTTAAGGATGGTCGTTTGGCAGACGTTGCTCCTTCTATCCTCCACATCATGGGCTTGGAGCAGCCAGCTGATATGACAGGTGAGAACTTGATTATTGACTAATAATAATTTCGGAAGTCAAGGCTTTTTGGAGTCTTGACTTCTTTAACTTAAATCATTATGGACGTAAAGATAGAAGAAAGTTGGAGACAGCATATAGGAGAAGAATTCGACAAGCAGTATTTTGTTGACCTCACAAACTTCGTAAAAGAGGAATACCTGCGTACACCCTGTTATCCTCCGGGCCGTTTGATTTTCAATGCCTTCAATCTCTGTCCTTTTGATGATGTAAAGGTAGTGATTATCGGACAGGATCCATACCATGAGCCGGGGCAGGCAATGGGGTTGAGTTTCTCTGTGCCGGACGGAATCGCTTTCCCACCATCATTGATTAATATATTCAAGGAGATTCAGATGGATCTCGGCACTCCGATGCCAGCCACGGGCGATTTGACCCGCTGGGCAAAGCAGGGAGTCTTGTTGCTCAACGCCACGCTTACCGTTCGTGCCCATCAGGCTGCGAGCCATCAGCGCAAAGGCTGGGAGGAGTTTACCGATGCAGCCATCAAGGCACTCAGTAAGGATAAGGAACACCTGGTGTTTATCCTCTGGGGTGGTTATGCCCGAAGCAAGGCGAAACTCATCGACACGAGCAAGCACCTGATATTGGAAAGTGTGCATCCTTCTCCATTATCTGCCAACCGTGGCGGATGGTTTGGCAATCATCATTTCTCCCGTTGCAATGCGTATCTGCAGCAGAATGGTATTTCGCCTATCCAATGGTAGGCACACCTAATTATATATAGCTATCCACCCATGGGTAGCTATCATTATTTAATATATCAAAGACATTTATTCATCTCAAGAAACATTATGAAGAAAGACGAACTGCGTATTCTGCAGGTGGGCAACGTATTGGTTTCACCTGATATTATCACCGAAAAATTCTGTTGCGACCTTGATGCCTGCAAGGGTGAGTGCTGCATCGAAGGCGATGCGGGTGCTCCTGTTACCCTGGATGAAATCATGGAGATAGAGGATGCGCTCGATGTGGTTTGGGATGATCTCTCGGCTTCTGCCCAGGCTATCATAGATAAGCAGGGCGTGGCTTATACGGATATTGAAGGCGATTTGGTAACGAGTATCGTGAATGGTAAGGATTGTGTGTTTACCTGCTATCAGGACTTGAAAGACCTGGGCGATGGACATACGATTCCGAATTGTTGTCTTTGTGCCTTGGAGCGTGCTTATCGCGAAGGCAAGTCGAAGTTCAAGAAGCCAATCTCCTGTGCTTTGTATCCAATTCGTGCCAAGGATTTCGGCAACGAGGTGTATGGCATCAACTATAACAAATGGCGCATCTGCAAGGATGCCATCAAGAAGGGAGAGGAGTTGAAGCTTCCGGTTTATAAGTTTCTGGAGGGTCCGCTGGTAGAGAAATTCGGCAAGGAATGGTATGATGAGCTTTGCGAAGTGGCAGAGCAAGTACTTGCCGAATTGGAAGACTAAATTCAGTTAGAGACTTTGGAAGATAATAGTTCCGAAGTCTTTTTTGTTTTATAAAAAAAGAGATTTCGAAACGCTGTTGAGCTTATTCCGAAATCTCTAATCCTTCTATATTTGTGATATTACTTCTTCTAAAACCTTTATCCCAAGTTATCACGAAATCTTTTTGATGCTCAGCATGGAAACGGTAATAGGCTTGCTCGTCCATTTCGCCACTGCATACATATTGGTTGCCGTTAATATGAAGTGTCGTTCCTTTGCTGGCATTGCGTATCGTGAGCCGGATGGTTCCACGGAACGGACGTCCGAAGTCTATACGGCATCCCTGATGATCAAATTCCTCCTGGTATGGTTCTAATACCATTTGAAGCTTGTTCTGGGTGAGGTATGGCAGCTGGTCAACAAAGATATAGTTTACCGTATCTTTGAAGGCGCCTGTCGGATGAACCCATCCTGAAGATTGGTATTCAGCCGATTTCCACTCAGTAGTGTATATTCTATTGTCAAAGTGTTCCTTTTCGTTGTAACTGCCGCCCTTCAGGGGTTTGCACCACCATGTTTCGTCTGCTTTATGATAAAAAGGAACAGAGTCTGTATACCAGCCATGAAGTTCCAGCGAGAGTTGTTTGCTCTTATTTCTTATTCTTCCTGGTGCATACCAGACCGCGATGATGTTTTCGCCCTTTTTCAGATATCTGGAGATATCTATGGTTTGCATCAGAAGGATGCTGTCTCTGGCTCCTTCGTTGAAAATGCTTGGCGTAGCATTTCTTTCGTTGATGTATAGGCGGGTATTTCCTCCACTTGCCATGTTTATCTCAGCCTTTAAAGGCTTTTGATCAAGATGATAGATTTTCCTGTATAATATCTCAGAAGAATCATTGGGGAATGGATATGATACCCAATGGGTACCGAATTCCTGTGCATAGGAATTCAGCACCCAGAGAGTTGTAAAGATGAGAATTGTAAAATATCTCATAGATTCTTATTTGTCTATTTTATGAGTTTTGTTTCGCCAGCCTTGAAATTTAATGCTTTCTGCTTACCGTTATACTTGACGGTCAGGTTTCCGGCATTCTTGCTGGTGATGGAAGCTTTGCTGACCTTTCCTCCGTTCCATACGAGATTAATCTCGTAGTTTCCACGTGCTTTGATACCCTTAATTTCGCCTGCAGGCCATTCTTTAGGTAGAGCAGGAAGAAGATGCATAGTCTCGCCATCGCATTGCATCAGCATCTCGCATACGCCTGCTGTGCCTCCGAAGTTGCCATCTATCTGGAAAGGTGGATGGGCATCAAAGAGGTTAGGGTAGGTGCCACCGCTGCGGTGTTTGCTGTCCTTGTAGACTTCAGGGCTTACGTAGGTGAGCAGCTTGCGGTATATCTGATAAGCTTTGTCGGCACGATGCAGACGAGCCCAGAGGTTGATTCTCCAGCCTGTACTCCAACCGGTGGAATTATCGCCCTTGATTTCCAGGGTCTTGGTTGCGGCAGCAGCAAGTTCCGGAGTCTTGTTTACCGAAATCTGATGGAATGGATAGAGCCCCAGCAGGTGTGACTGGTGGCGATGATGCCAATCCTGGTCTTCCCAATCGTGGTACCACTCCATCAGATTGCCCCGCTTGCCGATGTGGTAAGGGCGCAGGCGATTGAGGGCTGATTGCAACTGCTGCTGGTAATCGTTGTCGATGCCCAGGACTTTTGCTCCCTTGATGGTATTCTTGAAGAGCTCGCGGATGATGGCGAGGTCGGCGGTTCCGCCATAGAAACTGCTGCCACGGTAGCCCTTATCGGTGATGTAATCTGCCTCTGGCGATGTGCAAGGAGCAGTAATCAGCTCGTTTGGATTGTGTGGATTCGGGATGAGCCACGCAAGCAGGAAGTCGGCAGCCCCCTTCATCAGCGGATAGGCTGTATTGCGAAGATATTCGGTATCGCGGGTATAGTCATAGTGATCCCAAAGGGTTTCTACAAGCCAGGCTCCACCCATAGCCCAGTTGCTCCATTGCGGACTTTCGTTTCCGGTTCCTACAGGATTGGTCATTGCCCAGGCATCAGTGTTGTGTCCAGCGCACCATCCCTTATCGATACCATAGAAGTGCTGGGCATTGTGGCGACCTGTCACAGCCATACCCTCTACCAATCCGTCTACTGGGGCTACCAGTTCTGAGAGGTTCGCAACTTCTGCCGGCCAGTAATTTTCTTCCAGATTGATGTTGATGGTATAGTTGCCGCGCCATGGCGAACGGAGGGCTGGTGCCCAGAGTCCCTGCAGGTTGGCAGGCACTCCCTTGGTTCTACTGCTGCTGATGAGCAGGTATCTGCCATACTGGAAATAGAGTTGTTCCAGATAAGGGTTGTTCTCGTGGTTGTCGCTGTAGGCGAGTAACTGCTTGTCGGTAGGGCGGATGGCATCAAACTTGGCTCCTTTCAGGTTCAAACTTACTCTATCAAAGAGTTTCTTGTAGTCGGCGATGTGACGCTGTTTGAATTCTTCGTAAGTGAAGTTGGCAAGGTGCCAGGCTTCATCGGTTACGTTCTCGATGTATGGAGCTCCTTCCTTCACAGGATGCTTGTCGAATCCGTTGTAACTTGTTTCGTTTACGAGATAGATGATAGCCTCACTCACATCCTTCAGATGGAGTACAGAATCGCTTGCCCACACTTTTCCGTCGGTGTTCTTCACCTGAAGTATGGCACAGTAATGTGTGCTGTTGGCTTCATCGCCGAGAACATGTCCCGTCATGGTGAGCTGTCCTCTGGATGCTTTCACCTGATGGGGGATGAGGGAAGTGAGTGAGATGTCGCTGTTGATGGATCTCTTCTGGGAGGCACTCAGCTTGATGGCAATCATCTTGTCGGGATGAGAAGCAAAATACTCTTTGGTGTATTGGATGCCGTTGCGCCTGTAATGAACAGTAGCCAGGGAGTTGTCGAGGCTCAGTTCGCGGTAATAATCCGTAAACTCACCCTGGTTGCAGTCTTTGATATTGATCATGCCCAGTGGCTGATAGAACTCCGAGTTGTGGCCTTGCACATAGTGTTGCAGGGAATCGGCGGTCTTGTAATCCTCCTTGAACAGCGCCTCTCTGATTTTCGGAATCCACTTGTAGGCTTCACCACCTTCGTTGGGATTCACAGGCACGCCCGTCCAGAGGGTGATGTCGTTGAGCTGGATAGAGTCATTGTTTGCTCCACCATAAATCAGCGCACCCAGCTTGCCATTACCTAGTGGCAGTGACTCTTCGAAGGCGTATGCAGGCTTGTTGTACCACAACTTGTTAGGTTGCTGTCCTTTATTTACAGTTGCCGCCTGGCTGTTCCAAATACTTGAGGCTGCTAATGCAATCGTAAAAAATATATGCTTCATAAAGATGGTATTGTTGGTTTTTAAAATGCGATGCTCGGAATATGATGCTCAGAAGTGATGCCCATTGGATGAGACTATCTAAAAAAGGGGGAAGACTCTTGCTGAGTCTGCCCCCAATATGTTCTTGTAAACTTAAGCGTCAATATTGGCGTAAGTAGCGTTTTGCTCGATGAACTCGCGGCGTGGTTCCACATCATCACCCATCAGCATAGAGAATATCTCATCAGCCTGGGCTGCGTTCTCGATAGTAACCTGCTTGAGCAAGCGTGTAGATGGGTCCATTGTGGTTTCCCAAAGCTGCTCTGGGTTCATCTCACCCAAACCTTTGTATCGCTGGGTGTGGATATTCTTGTCTTCTACTCCATCTCCATACTTGTCGATGAATGCCTGGCGCTGCTGTTCGGTATAGCAATATTCGCTAACCTTGCTGCGATAAGTACACTTGTAGAGTGGTGGGGTTGCGATATACAAGTGGCCTTCTTCAATAACCTTTGGCATGAAACGGTAGAAGAGTGTCATAATCAATGTGTCGATGTGGGAACCATCGACGTCGGCATCGGTCATGATAATAATCTTGTCGTAACGTAACTTGTCGGTATTTGCCTCCTTGCTGTCTTCGCCGTCTACACCGAAACGGACACCGATACTCTGGATGATATTCATAACAGATTCTGCTTCGAATACCTTGTGCCACTGTACCTTTTCTACGTTCAGAATCTTACCACGCAATGGGAGAATAGCCTGGCGGAAACGGTCGCGGCCCTGCTTGGCAGAACCACCAGCGGAATCACCCTCGACGAGGAAGATCTCACATTCCTTAGGGTCCTTCATTGAGCAATCGGCAAGTTTACCAGGCAGGCCACCACCTGTCATGAAGTTCTTGCGCTGAACGCTCTCACGTGCCTTACGGGCAGCGATACGGGCTGTTGCAGCCAGGACAACCTTTTCGCAGATGCGCTTTGCCTCGTCTGGATGTTCCTCCAGGTAATCAGACAAAGCCTCGTTTACAGCCTGCTGAACGGCACCCTGTACCTCGCTGTTACCGAGCTTTGTCTTGGTCTGACCCTCAAACTGAGGCTCAGCTACCTTAATAGAGATAACGGCAGTAAGACCCTCGCGGAAGTCTTCTGGTGCAATCTCTACCTTTGCCTTCTCAATCTGCTTGGAGATGGCAGGGTCAGCCTCTGCGTATGCTTTTAATGTACGGGTCAACGCCATACGGAAACCAGTCAGGTGGGTACCACCCTCGATGGTGTTGATGTTATTGACGTATGAGTGGATGTTCTCAGAGTAATCTGTGTTGTACATCACAGCAATCTCGATAGGAATACCCTGCTTCTCTGTCTTCAGATAGATAACGTCATCGAAGAGGTGAGTACGATGGCGGTCTACGTAGCGAACGAATTCCTTCAAACCGTCCTTTGCATGGAAGACCTGCTCTTTCGTCTTTCCTTCCTCATCTGGTCGCAAATCTCTTAAGGTAATCTTGATGCCTGCATTAAGGAAAGCCAACTCGCGCATACGGTTGGCAATGATGTCCCACTTATAGACCGTGTGGGTGAAGATGGTTGGATCTGGCCAGAACTGTTGGCGTGTACCGCGCTTGTCAGTCTCGCCTACCACCTTAACCGGATAGAGAGGCTTACCCTTCTCATATTCCTGCTGGTAGATTTTGCCGCCACGGAACACCTGTGACAACATGTGGGTAGAAAGTGCATTCACACAACTTACACCCACACCATGTAAACCGCCAGATACCTTGTAAGAACCCTTGTCGAACTTACCACCTGCGTGAAGCACGGTCATAACGACTTCGAGGGCTGATTTATGTAGTTTCTCGTGCATATCCACAGGGATACCACGACCATTATCTTCTACGGTGATAGAGTTGTCTTCGTTGATGGTAACTTCGATGTCGGTACAGTAGCCCGCCATTGCTTCGTCAATAGAGTTGTCTACAGTCTCGTTTACCAAGTGATGAAGACCCTTTTCGGAGATGTCACCAATGTACATCGCCGGACGTTTGCGAACAGCTTCCAGGCCTTCGAGGACCTGAATGTTACTCGCAGAGTAATTATTTGCGTTGTTTTGATTTTCTGCCATTTTAGTATTGTCTTATTTCCGTGCAAAGATACTAAAAAAAGCTGAGAAACAGGAAGTTTTGTTTGTAAAAAATCACCAAAAAGTGAAGAAAAAACGTAGAATGAGGACTTTAACGGCAAAAGAGTTGCGAAAAAGCACTTTAGTAGTCGTTTGGGGTGTTTCTGTTTGGGACTATCGTGTTTGGGAACTGGTAGTAAAACCAATGGCTTTGTGGTGATTGAAAGGCTCGGTCGAAAGCAAAAGCGGGTAGTTTCTGATGGATTGGAAAGTGCAGAAACAGAATAAGGCTGCGACCCTATAAAGGATTGCAGCCTTATTTATTTCTTTGCTTTGACTTATAAGTTAGGCCAACTTAGCGATGTGCTTTGTAAGACCAGACTTCAAGTTTGCAGCCTTGTTGTCGTGGATAACGTTGATCTTAGCCAACTTGTCTAAAAGCTTCTGAACAGTAGGATAGAGCTTTGCAGCCTCTTCCTTGTCAGACATGTTGCGCAACTTGCGGACAGCATTGCGCATAGTCTTTGCATAATACTTGTTGTGCAAAGCCTTCTTCTTGTCCTGACGGATTCTCTTGATTGATGATTTGTGATTTGCCATCTTCTTTATGTTATTTTTTTTATTTCTTAAATGTTTGTAGTCCCTAGCAGAGTCGAACTGCTCTTTAGAGAATGAAAATCTCTCGTCCTAACCGATAGACGAAGGGACCATTGCTTATTTGCGGGTGCAAAGTTACTACTTTTATTTGAATCTAGCAAATTTTTCATGGAAAATTTTCGCTAAATGCACATTTTTTTGTATTTTTGCCCTGTTTTTCACTAATATTTGGCAAAATGGAGATAAAAACTAGTGCTATCGTGTTACAAACCATCAAGTATGGAGACTCTCAACTTATCGTGGATTTCTTCACCGACAAGTTGGGAAGACTCTCTTTTATGGTACGTGTGCCTAAGTCATCGAAGGGAAAGATGAAACGGCAGCTTTTCCAGCCGCTCATGGTCTTGAATTTAGAATTTGATTATCGTCCCAAGTCTAATCTGCAGCGTCTTAGGGATGTCTCGATTCTGATTCCATTCTCTGACATCCCTTTTTCTCCATACAAGTTGGGCATTTCCATGTTCTTGGCCGAACTGCTTTCATATGCCACCCGTCATGAGCAGGCCAATGGTTCGCTCTATCTTTTCATACAGGACAGTATCGAATGGTTAGACCATGCTAAAGGTGCTATTGCCAATTTCCATATAGTCTTTATGATTCAGCTCTCTTTTCATTTGGGTTTTATGCCCAATATAGAGAGCGGTATGTCTGGCGATTATTTCGATTTGGTAGATGGATGTTTTGCAGCTCATGTTCCTTCGCATGTACATTATTTAAATAAGGAAGATTCTATGCGGCTTGTGTCTTTGTTCCGTTTAGACTATAAAACAATGCACCTCTACACAATGTCTCGTATGGAACGAAACAGGTGTGTAGAGGTGATACTGGAGTATTATAAACTTCATTTGCCAGGTTTCCCGGAAATGAAGAGTTTTGCTGTGCTTCAGGAACTGTTTGCTTAGTCTTTTCAGGTTTCCTCGCTTGCTTGATGTAAACGGGAAACAGACGTTGGCTATGTCTTCTGTTTAGGCAAAACTGATAACGCCCTGTACAGTAGCATCATCGTTATTGTCTTCTTTTGGTTCCGTATTGCCAGAAGCAATATTGCGGATTTCTTCCAGAGTCTGTCGGGTACGCTTATATGTAGGCGTGTTCTCTACCTGTAGGATGACATCCTCGTTGTCAAGATCTTCCTGGCGGAACAGGAAAATGTGTGGATGACGCTTATACTGTGTCGTATTGCCATCGCTGCCATAATAGCGCTTGCGGCGGTCTTCTCTTTCAGCACGTTTCTCCTCTTCTTCAGCGAGACGGCGGGATTCTTCCTCAGTATGCTTCTTGAGATGGCGGTTCATGCCCTCTACATCCTCGAGTCCGAAACCGGTTGCGAGAACGGTTACCTTTACGCGGCTTCCCAATTCTGGGTCAATGGCAAGACCCCATTTCAATTCGAAGTCATCACCGAATTTCTCCATAAAGTCGTTGACATCATTCATCTCATCCATGGTCAAGCCTGGATTATCCTTCTTCTCGCTTGCAAATGCGATACTGAGCAGGATCTTCTTAGAGTTGAAAACGTCATTATCGTTAAGGAGTGGTGAGTTCAAGGCATCTTCTATCGCCTTCTTTACTCTTCCTTCTCCCTCACCATAACCTGTACTCATGATAGCTACACCGCCATCTTTCAATACGGTTTTCACATCATTGAAGTCGAGGTTGATGAGTCCATGTACGGTAATGATTTCTGCGATACTCTTGGCAGCTACACTCAAGGTGTCGTCTGCTTTGCCGAAGGCATCGAGAACGGCAAGGTCTGGATAAATCTGGCGAAGACGCTCATTGTTGATTACCAGCAAGGCATCAACATGCTTCGACATTTCCTCTACGCCATCCAATGCCTGGTCAATCTTCTTTGGACCTTCGAAACGGAATGGGATGGTTACGATACCAACGGTAAGAATACCTAACTCCTTACTTACTCTGGCGATGACAGGTGCTGCACCTGTACCGGTACCGCCACCCATACCCGCTGTGATGAATGCCATTTTTGTTCCATCGTTGAGCATGTTCTTGATATCTTCAAGAGTCTCTTCGGCAGCCTGGCGCGCCTTGGCAGGTTTGTTTCCTGCACCCAGACCTTCCTTGCCTAGCTGCAGGTGTACAGGCACAGGTGAGTCGTTAAGTGCCTGGTTGTCTGTGTTGCAGAGTACGAATGTTACATCGTGTATACCTTCGCGGTACATGTGGTTGACGGCATTTCCACCGCCACCACCAACACCAATCACCTTGATGATGCTATTTTCTTTTTCAGGTTCCCCAAAGTCAAGAATATGAGGAGCGTTTCCATTATCTAGCATAGTCGTATAATCTTTATAGGGTTTATCTATCTGATTTTTTATTTAACCTGTTGTGAAATCTGTTTTCTGATAGCCTGGTCTTTGGCATCTTATTCTTCTTCAGAAATGGTATCTTTCACAAACTTCTTGAAACCTCTCATCATTTTATGGATGAGACTGTTTTCTTTGCGTCTCTTTTCTTCTTCTTCGGCTTCTTTTTCTGCCAGAAGTCTTGCCTCAGCTTCTTCCAGTTCTTTTTGCTTGCGGGCTGCCTCGTCAGCAGCCGCTTTTTCTGCCGCAGTAAGAACAACGCCCTTGCCGGCAGTCTCGTTAGGGTTTCTAGGAGCCTTGTGCTGCTCGGCTGCTACTGGCTTTTCTGCAGAATTGCTGAAGAGATCAGTACCGATTTCGTCACCTGCACAGTTCATGTCTCCCTTTGCCAGGAGTCCCAATACGGTGTTCATTGTACCATCGTGATTGGTAATCTTAGGATCCTTGGAGTTGACTGTTTGAGAAACAAACTTGGCAATGCGTACTTTGTCGATGTGGGTATGTGTCTTGAAAACCTTATCGATTTCAGGCATGTTGCTGCCGCCACCTGTAAGGATGATACCACCCAACAACTTATCTGAGAATTCCACAGGAATCTGGAACCATGCGTTTTCTACGATTTCCTCTACGCGTGCTTCTACGATTTCGATGAACTTCTTGCTTTCAACCACTCTATCCTTGTCGATAGGGTAGTTCAGGGTCGGGTCGATATTGTTGATATCGGTATAAGCCTTGGCATACTTGAGTTTCATCTTTTCAGCATCAGGCTCTTCAATCTGAAGACAAGTTAAGTCTTTGGTCACGTTGCCGCCGCCCAATGGGATGACAGAGAGATGACGAAGTATACCTTTATAATATACAGAAACGGTTGTTGTATCGGCACCCAAGTCAACAAGCATACAGCCTGCACGCTTTTCTGAGTCTGTCAAAACGCTGTCAGCCATAGCTAAAGGAGCCAGGTACATTTCTGCAATAGGAATGTTGGCATTTTCAAAACAGGTATTGATATTGTTATAGAAGTTCTTGCGCCAAAGTATATTCAGGAAGATACCTTCCAGATGGTTACACTGTATTCCTACAGGGTCTATCTGGTATTGGTTGTCTATCTTGTATTCCTGAGTTGCAGCATCCAGAATTTCCTGGTCCGGATAGGTCATGTTGCGGTTGATATCCATCAGTTCATTGATCATCTCTTGTGAGATGATGGTGTTACCTGGGAGATCCTTGACAATGACGTTCTTGATACTGCGTATAGAGCGACCGCCCACGCCTACATAGACCTGGGTGATATCCTGTTTCAGTATATTCTTCAACTTCTTGATGATGTTGGTCAAGCATTGGCAGGTTTTGTCAATGTTATAGATTACACCCTTTCTGATGCAAGAAGATGAATCTTCCTCTACGGTGGCAAGTACGGTGATGCTGCCGTCCAAATTCTTCTGACCTGCTATACCTGTCATCTTAGATGAGCCAAGTTCGATAGCTACAATAAATTCCTTTGGCATAGTTCTTATATGTTATCTTAATCTGTTTCTATTTTCTAATTAGCTATTTTGATGCTTTTTACATATGATCTGGTTGTCGAACTCGATATTGATATACGAATACTTGTTCCAGCCAGCTTGTGAGAGTCCATACTTATAGAATTTCTCTAATCGATTCATCTTCTTGTTGACGAAATCGTTGATGGCTTGCTCTCGTTTGTCGATGAGGTTGGTCTCTGGCAGGTTACCTATATATATAATGTGGTTGCCTACTCGCGGTACCAGTTCTATTCCTCTATCAGGCAGGACATTGATCTGTTCTATCTGGTTTCGCCAGAGTTCATTCGTCATCAGCGCTTTGCTTAGTAATGAGATGTATTTTTTAGCATACCACTTGTTGATGTAGCCCGTTGCGATGATAATGTCGCATGTATAGTTCGTGTTGGGCATGATCTGATTGTGGTCATCAATATAATAGTCCTCGTTGCTGATGCTTTTGATTCTGACGATTGGCATGCGTTGGGTGAGGTAGATGTCAACAAGACCATCCTGAGTCTTTGAACATTCTGCCGTCTTGACGAAAGGACTGGTCTTCAAGGTTTCTTCTATCATGCGGGCGTTCACCTCTTTGAGCGGTTCCCCCAGCGGATAGAGCTTCCTGGCTTCCAGTCGTTTCTTGATTTCCTTCGCATTCAGAAAGCCATTCGTCATCTCATCTTGAATGTTGATGTTCACCTTGGTGCATACCAACTTCGTTTCATCAGGTTTGTTAAACCTGGTGAAAGCGAATACCAGATAAGTACCGAGTACTAAATCCAGTGCGATGATGATGGTTTTCTTCCAATTGATATGCATTTATTTCTCTTCAAGTATTTTGGTAATTTGTGGAACATAGTTGTCCAAATCGCCAGCTCCTAAGATGACTAGAACATCGAAGTCTCGATTCTTTACCAGGTCAAGAACGTCTTCTTTGTGAATCATGCTCTTTTCTACACCTGGTTTCAGATTGTCATAGATAAGCTTGGAGGTTACTCCTGGAATAGGCTGCTCGCGAGCTGGATAGATGTCGCAGAGGATAACTTCGTCCAAGAGACTCAAACTGTTGGCGAAATCTTTATAGAAATCGCGGGTTCTAGTATACAAGTGAGGCTGGAAGATGGCTGTTATCTTACGGTCCTTGTATAACTCTCTGATACTCTTAGCACTCTGATATATCTCCTTTGGATGATGAGCATAATCAGACAGGAATACCAGTTTGTTATTCTTGATCTTAAAGTCGAAACGGCGGTCAACTCCTCCGTAGGTCTTCATGCCGTTACGGAGTTCATCGGCTGTACAACCATTCAACTGTGCCATTGCCATTGCTGCCACACCATTTGTGATGTTGATAGGCACAGGCTGTCCGAGTTCTACGCCCGTTACGTTCTCGATAGGAGAGATGAAATCAAAGGTGATACCTCCATTCTCAATCTTGATGTTCTCAGCGTGGAAGTCGCCCTCGTCCTGGCTGTATTCGTATATCTTGACACCGTCTTGTACGTGTTGCTTCATCTCCAGACCTTTGTGGATGATGAGTGCACCGCCCGGTTGGATCAGTTCTGTATAGTGACGGAAACTCTCCAGATAAGCCTCCTTGGTGCCGTAGATGTCGAGATGGTCTGGGTCTGTAGCTGTGATGACGCTCATCCATGGGCGCAACCAGTGGAAACTGCGGTCAAACTCATCTGCTTCAATGACAACATAGTCGCTCTTGTCGGAGAGGATATAGTTGGTGCCATAGTTCTTTGAGATACCTCCCAGGAAGGCATTACAGTCAATATGGCTTTGGTGCATGATGTGAGCACACATGGTAGATGTTGATGTCTTTCCGTGTGTACCCGCTACGCACAGTCCCTTATGTGTACGGGTTAATGTACCCAGAACCTGAGCTCGCTTCTCGATGGTGAAGCCATTCTCATGGAAGAAAACCAGTTCCTTGTGTTCTGCAGGAATTGCCGGTGTGTAGACTACCAATGTTGTCTTGGCGTCCTTGCAGGCTTCTGGTATGAGGTTAACATTTTCCTCATAGTGGATAAGCATTCCCTCTTTCTCCAACTCATGAGTTAGATTGGATGGAGTCTTGTCATATCCGGCTACAACCAACTTCTTGCTGAGGAAGTATCTGGCGATGGCGCTCATTCCGATGCCGCCCGCTCCTACAAAATAAACTGCTTTAATATCTTTTATTTCCATTACTTTGTTGCTAATTTGATTACTTCGTCGGCGATGACGTCGGCAGAGTTCTTTAATCCTAATTTCTTGATATTCTCACAGAGCGAAGCAAGCTTAGCCTCGTCTTTTACCGTGTCAACTGCTTTCTTGAGCAATACCTCTGGTGCATCGGCATCCTTTACGTAGATGGCAGCATCTTTGTTGACTAATGCCATGGCGTTCTTGGTCTGGTGGTCTTCTGCCACATTAGGGCTTGGAACCAGGATAACCGGTTTGCCGATGAGGCAGAACTCGCTGATACTGCTGGCACCTGCGCGGCTGATAACCAGGTCGGCTGCCTTGTAAGCTGCACCCATGTCGCTGATGAAATCAGTAACCTTGAGCATTGGCAGCTCCTGACCTTTCAGTTGCTCCATGATGGCAGCATTATAGTATTTACCTGTTTGCCAGATAAACTGTACGCCGCTTTCTTTCACCAGGTCGAGGTGCTGGAGCACACTCTCGTTGATGGTTCTTGCGCCAAGGCTGCCACCTACGAGCAGGATGGTCTTCTTTTCAGGGTCGAGACCGAATTGCTTGCGTGCTTCTTCCTGAGTGATGGTAGTTTCCAATACATTCTGGCGAACAGGATTACCGGTCATGATAATCTTGTCTGCAGGGAAGAAACGCTCCATTCCTTCGTAAGCCACACAGATTTTTTCAGCCTTCTTGGCCAAGAGCTTATTGGTTACACCAGCGTATGAATTCTGCTCCTGGATGAGGCAAGGTATTCCTTTGCTGGCACAAACATTGAGAGTCGGACCGCTAGCATAGCCACCTACGCCCACAGCTGCCATAGGCTTGAAGTTTTTGATGATGCTCTTTGCCATGTGCTGGCTCTTCCATATCTTAAAGAGTACGGCGATGTTCTTGAGCAGATGCTTTCTGTCGAAGCCGCAGATAGGCAAGCCCTTGATCTCATAACCCGCAGCAGGTACACGCTGCATTTCCATTCTGCCGAGTGCACCTACAAACAAAATCTTAGCATCAGGGCGCTTCGCCTTGATGGCATTTGCAATGGATACGGCAGGGAAGATGTGACCACCTGTGCCGCCTCCGCTTATGATAATTCTTAATTCATTATTCATATCCGTTCATGTTTATAACGCAAAGGTATAAAAAAATATCGATTTAACGGCATTTTCTGCCATTTTTTCACCTTAATTTATAAAACTCTTGTCAGGCAGCCACCATTTTGCTGTCGTCGAGCTCATTTTGAGGTATCTCTTTCTTCTTGGCTGTTCTACTGATACTCAGGATGATGCCCAGGTACAGACAGTTGATGATGGTAGATGTACCACCTCTACTGATGAGTGGTAGTGGCTGTCCTGTAACAGGAGCCAAACCTACTGCTACTGCCATGTTGAAGAGTGCCTGGGTAACCAGCATGATGGCGAGTCCCATGCAGAGGAAGGCTGGAAAATTGTTCTCACACCTGTTGGCTATTCTGCCAGCTCTGAACAGGAGGATGATGTAGAGGAATGCAACCAGTGCGGCTCCCCATATACCCATCTCTTCGATGATGATGGCATAAATGAAGTCTGAGAACGCCTGTGAGAGGAAGTCTCTTTCTACTGAGTTTCCAGGCCCTTTGCCTACGATGTTGGAAGAGGCGATGGCGATATTGGCATGTGCCACTTGGGCATCTTTGTCGAGATCGACATCCTGTGGGGCTACAGGCTTTGAGTTCATAAACTTGTCAATACGGGCTTTCCAGGTGTCGGCTCTATGGAACATCTTTTCTGCCATGTTAGGCTTGTTCTGTTCCTGCTCAACCTTCTCGGTCAGCGTATTTTCCGGTTTATTGCCCTCTTCGCCCTTGTCCTGTCCTACTATCATGATACCAGCAAAGGCTGTGACGATGACAATCATGCACAGTCCCACCAGCTTGCCAATCTGGTTCATCGGCACTCGTCCGATGAGCATCATGGCTAAGATTGTGATACTGAGGAGCATGGCTGTGGATAAGTTTTCCAGTCCGATGAGAATTACAAATGGAGCGGTTGCTACAAGTATGAACTTGAAAGCCTTCCTGTTGGCTCCCTGAGTTGTTTGCATAGCACTAAGAATCTGAGCAACAGCCAGTACTACCGCTCCCTTCGCTATCTCAGAAGGCTGGAACTGTATGCCCATCAGAGAGAACCATCGGGAGGCTCCGTTGGTAGATTGACCGGTAGCCAAGACCAGAACGAGCAACAGTAATGAGATGCCCATCACGACGGGGGTAACAATCTTGAAGTACTTGCATTTCACCTTGAGCATGCAAATCATGGTGAACAGACCGCCTCCCAAGAGCAAGATGTGGCGGATGACAGGTGCCATGTAGTTTCCTGTCTTGTACGACAAGGAGCTGGAGGCAGAATATACCTCCACGATGCTTATCATACAGAGAAAGAAGAAGACCATCCAGATCACCTTGTCTCCCTTGAAAATATTACCAATGCTCTTGTTATTCATTTCTTTATAGTTCTATCTGTTCTATTTGTTGAAAACTGTTATTCTCCGATAGCTCTTGCCAGCGCCTTAAACTGTTCGCCTCTATCTTCCATGTTCTTGAAGAGGTCGAAACTTGCGCAGCATGGGCTGAGGAGTACGGTATCGCCCGGCTTTGCCAATTCCTGGCAGGCTGCCACGCAATCCTTCATGCTGTGAGTGTCGCGTACAGGGATGCCGAGTGCGTCAAAGTTGTCGTGCAACTTCTGGTTGTCGGCTCCGAGATATACAATACCAGCACATTTCTCTTTTACCAGGTCCTTGATCTGGTTATAGTCATTTCCCTTATCCTTACCGCCGATGATGAGGATGGTAGGGGTGGTCATACTCTCCAGCGCATACCAGCAGGCATCTACGTTGGTAGCCTTTGAATCGTTCACATAGTAAACGCCCTGGAACTTGCCCACTTTCTCCAGACGGTGCTCTACACCAGGGAAGTCGCTCAAGCCTTTGTGCAGGGTCTCGTGGTTGATGCCTACGATGTTGCATGCCAGACCTGCAGCCAGACTGTTATAAATGTTATGCTTGCCGCTTAGACTCATGTCTGCCTGTGGCATTTCGAAGTCTGAAGGGAAGTTGAGCTTGTATTTGCCGTCTTCGATAAAGCCAACACAACCCTCCTCCTTGAACTCAGAGAATGGGCAGAGATGTGACTTGAGGTTGTACTTAGCCAGCTCCTTTGTAACGATAGGATCATCGTTCCAGAAGATGAAGCAGTCTTCTTCTGTCTGGTTCTGGGTGATGCGCATCTTGGCATCGGTATAGTTCTGCATCTTAAACTCATAGCGGTCCAGATGGTCAGGAGTGATGTTGAGCAGGATGGCCACATTGGCACGGAACTCATACATATTGTCGAGTTGGAAACTGCTCAGCTCGATAACGTAGTACTTATGAGGAGTTTCAGCCACCTGAAGGGCCAGACTCTTTCCGATGTTGCCTGCCAGACCTACATCATAGCCAGCCGACTTGATGATGTGGTAAATCAGCGAGGTAGTGGTTGTCTTACCGTTACTTCCCGTGATACAGATCATCTTGGCATCAGTATATCTGCCCGCAAATTCTATTTCGCTGATGATAGGTGTACCCTTAGCCATCAGTTTCTGTATCATAGGTGCTTCCTTAGGAATACCCGGACTCTTGATGACTTCATCTGCATCTAAAATCTTTTCTTCTGTATGGTGACCTTCTTCCCATTCGATGTTGTGGTCATCCATCAACTTCTTGTAGTTATCCTTGATCTTTGACATGTCTGAAACAAAGACCTCGAATCCCTCTTTCTTTGCCAGCACGGCTGCACCTGCGCCACTTTCGCCAGCTCCTAAAATTACAATTTTGCTCATTGTCTTATTCTCTATACTTGTCGGGCTGATAAGAGCCTGTATTTTATCTGATCTTCAATGTGATGATGGTCAATGCTGCCAGAATGATGGTTACAATCCAGAAACGGATGGTAATCTTTGATTCATGGAAGCAGTTGCGAGGCTTCTTCCACAGATACTTGCAGTTAGGGTCCAGCTGACTGTCCTGTGTGCGGAAGTTGTCGTGGATAGGTGTGCGTTTGAAGATACGCTGCTTCACACCTCTCCGCTTTCCTATCTTGTAATAGTAAACCTGCATCATCACGCTGAGGCTTTCTACGAAGAAAATACCGCAGAGGATAGGCAGCATCAGCTCCTTGTGGATGATGATGGCACCTACTGCGATGATACCGCCGATGGTCAGCGAACCCGTATCGCCCATGAATACCTGGGCAGGGTAGGCGTTGTACCAGAGGAAACCGATGAGGGCTCCGATGAAGGCACAGAAGAATACTACCAGTTCCTCAGAACCAGGAATATACATGATATTGAGGTAGGCGGCAAACTCGATGTGCGACGACACATACGCAAGTATGCCTAGCGCCACACCTATGATGGCAGAGTTTCCGGCACACATTCCGTCCATACCATCGTTGAGGTTGGCGCCGTTTGATACGGCTGTTACAACGAAGATGGTCATGATGACGAAGAGAATCCAGCCTGCTGCTACCTTGTACTTACCGCAGAAACTGGTGATGCTGGAATAGTCGAGGTTGTGTCCCTTGACGAATGGGATGGTGGTCTTCAGCGATTTTCTTGCTTCCGTACGATGCTTTACCACCGTTTCCTGTCCCTGTTGCTCGATGGCGAGGTTCTCGTTCATCTTTACATCAGGTGAAGACCAGAGTACCAGTCCCACAATCAGGCCGATGCCAATCTGTCCTATAATCTTATATTTGCCCTTCAATCCCTCCTTGTCGCGCTTGAATATCTTGATGAAGTCGTCCATTCCACCGAGAAAGCCGAGCCATACGGTGGTGATGATCATCAGGATAAGATAGATGTTGCGTAATCTTCCGAGCAGCAATACCGGTACGAGAATGGCCAGGATGATGATGACACCACCCATGGAAGGTACGCCGATTTTCTTTACGCCGAACGGGTCGATGCTGGCGTCGCGTTGAGTCTCTGTGATTTGCTTGCTTTTGAGATACTTGATGAATTTCTCGCCGAACCAGGCAGAGATTACCAATGATAAAATCAGCGCAAGCAGGGCACGGAATGAGATGTAGCCCCACATGTGAGAACCTGTGATGCCCCACTGCTCCAGAAATCTAAAGAGATAGTATAACATTTTTCTTTCTTTTCTTGATTGATTTTACTTCTGTGAAATTCCGAAGATGTCGCGAATCACCTCCTTATCGTCAAAGTGGTGCTTTACGCCCTTGATCTCCTGGTAATCTTCGTGTCCCTTACCGGCTACGAGAATCACGTCGCCCTTCTTTGCCAGCATGCAGGCTGTGCGGATGGCTTCCTTGCGGTCTACGATGCTGATTACCTTCTTCATCTGCTGGGCATTGAGTCCGGCAAGCATGTCGTTGATGATGTCCTGTGGCTCTTCGAAACGTGGGTTGTCGCTGGTGATAATTACCTTATCGCTCTGTTTTACAGCCTCCTGTGCCATCAATGGGCGCTTGCCCTTGTCACGGTTGCCACCGGCACCGCAAACGGTGATGACTTCTCCGCCCTTGCCTTCGAGCACTTCGTGGATGGCGTTCAATACGTTCTCCAGTGCATCTGGTGTATGGGCATAGTCAACAATGGCGGTATAACCCTCTGGCGACTGGATTGGTTCCAGTCTTCCGCTTACGCTGTGAAGGGTACTCATCACTACGAGTACATCCTCTGGCTTCTTGCCGAGCATAATGGCTGCACCATATACGGCGAGCAGGTTGCTCACGTTGAACTTACCGATGAACTGTACGCCTACTTCTCTGCCGTCAATCTCCAGATACATGCCGCCGAAGTGACACTCCAGGATTCTGGCTCTGAAGTCTGCCATGCTGCGGGTTGAGTAGGTCTTCACGGTAGCCTTGGTGTTCTGTACCATGATCATGCCGTTCTTGTCGTCGGCATTGGTAATGGCAAAGGCTGTCTTAGGCAGTCCGTCGAAGAAAGCCTTCTTGGCGTTACGGTAGTTCTCGAATGTCTTGTGGTAATCGAGGTGGTCGCGGGTGAGGTTGGTGAACAAGCCTCCGGCAAACTGTAGGCCTCCGATACGCTTCTGTGCGATGGCGTGAGAAGAGCACTCCATGAAGGCATACTCGCAGCCAGCCTCTACCATCTTGCCCAGGAGCATGTTCAGCTCGATAGGGTCTGGGGTGGTATGGTCGGCAGGGATAGCCTCGTCCTCAATGTAGTTGCAGACGGTAGAGAGCAAGCCACACTTATGGCCGAACTTGCGGAACATATTATATAATAAGGTGGCAATGGTGGTCTTACCATTGGTACCTGTTACGCCTACCAGTTTGAGCTTTCTTGAAGGGTCGCCGTAGAAGAGGGTTGCTACCTTGCCGACAGCATCCTCGGTCGAAGCGACCTGAATGTAAGTTACGCCCTCAACTTTCTCTTCAGGCATGTCTTCGCACAAAACCGACTTTGCGCCCAGTTCCAATGCCTTTGGAATAAACTTGTGACCGTCAACCTGCGTTCCCTTCATGGCAACGAAGAGATGACCTTCCTTAATCTTGCGAGAGTCGATGTTTACTCCCGTAACCTCTACATCAGCATCGCCGATTATCTGAACCGGCTCGATGTTTTTGAGTAATTCTTGTAACTTCATATCCTGTTTCTGTTTTATATTCTATATATTTTTTATCTACACCTTATTATATATAGGGTTTCAGATAACTGTTTCTGAGTTTTATTCGAGCACAATGCTGCATACGGCACCTTTCTTGATGACCGTTCCCGGCACCAGACTCTGCTTTACTACCTTTCCTCTACCTATAATCTGGGTTTTGATGCCCCGGCTCTCCATATTGTAGATGGCGTCTCGGGCTCCCATTCCGGTAACGTCGGGTACGATCGTCTTGCCGTATTGCTTCTCCCTGATGAGCTTGATGCTGTGGTTACCCACGCGCTCTGCCTTGCCCCAGATAGGGTTGCCGTCGGCATAGCTGCCACTCCAGTTGGCATTGGTCTTGATGCCGAGGTGGCTGAGCACATAGTTGGCAGCAAGGATATTGCCTGCCTTTACGTCAGGAACGAAGACGGATGCTGAGTCGCGGGCGTCCTTTACGTCAACTTTCAGACTCTGCGCCATGATGCCTTCTGAAATCTCATGGAACACCTTACCGCACATCGTACCGCCCGAAGCAGGCAAACCGGATTTCTGTATGCAGACGATACAGCTGTAGCGTGGCGCATCGGCAGGGAAGTAGCCTGCGAAACTGATGAGATAGCTGGTTCCACCACTCTTATATCCACCGGCACCTTTTGAAATCTGGGCTGTACCGGTTTTTCCTGCCACTTTGAAGTTAGGCGAACCGGCTTTCTTTCCCAGTCCCAAGCTTACCACCTGTTCCAGGATGGTTTGCAGTTCCTTGATGCTCTTCTCCTTGGCTATCTGCTGGCGCATCACTTCAGGAGGAAATTCCATGATGGTTTCTCCGTTCTTCATTACCTTGCTCACGAATCTTGGTCGCATCATCTTGCCGTTGTTGGCGATGGTGTTGTAGAAGGTGAGGGTAGAGATAGGCGGTATCTGGGTCTCATATCCGATACTCATCCATGGCAAACTGGTCTTTGCCCAGTTGTCATACTGTCCGTTCTTGTTTCTGTGCGGCATGCGGATTCTGGCTGGTGTTGCTCCCACCAGTGGAATCTTCAGGTCGTCGTGCAGACCGGTACGGTAGATACCCTTTACGAATTTCTCCGGGTTGTTGCGGTAATGGTCGTCTATGATGCGGCTCACACCGATGTTCGAACTGTACCACAGGGTCTGTGCGAGGGTCAGCATTCCGTATCCGCCTTTTCGCCAGTTGTGGTCTTTCATTTCTCTGCCGTACATCGGCCATATACCGCCACCGGTTTCTACGTGATAGGTCGTGTCTACCACTCCGTCGTCCAGCGCTACGAGGATAGAGGCTGGCTTGAACACCGAACCTGGCTCCAGAAGGTCGCTCACGGCATGGTTGTGGATTTCTCTGTATTCGCCGTCGAAACATTTCTCCATGTTTACGATGGCCTTGATGTCGCCCGTAGGTACATCCATCACGATGGCTACACCCACATTGGCGTTGATTTCCTTCAGCTCGTCGATGAGTGAGCGTTCGGCAAGGTCTTGCATGCTCACATCGATGGTGGTCACGATATCGGCTCCGTCAATAGGAGGGGTATCGGTAATGTCGAGGAACTTGTTGCGCACCTTGCGGCGATGCACGATACCGTTGGTGCCTCGCAGGATGGAGTCGTAACTCAGCTCCAGACCGAAGCGGGCGGTATCCTTGGCGCCATACATGGCTCCGATGGTACGGCCTGCCAGCGAACCGTAAGTTCTGGTTCGGGCATTATATTCTTCCCAGTGGAAACCGCTCTGGTAGGGTTTCAGACGGAATACAGGGATGTCCTTTATCTCGGTGAAGGTGTTGTAGTCAACGCGCTTCGGATAAACCGGCCAGTGGCGGCTCATCTTGGCGCGACCTTCGGTGAGGTGCTTCTTGAAATCAGACTCGCTCAGGTTCGGGAATATCTGGTGCAGGCAAAGACAGATGGAGTCTTGCTTGGCATCCCACAGCGAGTCGTTCTCTGCATCTTTCAGCGCCTTGAAGTCCATGAAGACCTTAAACTCCGGCAGCGAACTTGCCATCAGCTGTCCGGTACAACTCAAGATGTTGCCTCGGTTTGGCTTCACGGTCACGGAATCTCTCTTCTGCCGTTCAGCCACCTTCATCCAGTAATCATGCTTGGCGGTCATGATGTAGAGCGCTTTACCCACTACGGCTATGGCGAAAATCGTCATGATGATGGCGATGGCGCTGTAGCGGGGCATTACTTTCTTGTGATCAAATTTGCTGCTCATTCTTCGGGTACGTTTATGATGTATGGAGGTTGGGTGGCGATGTGCAGCACGCTGTCTTTGTTGTTCTTCAGCATGTCGAGCACATTACTTTCACGACTCTTCTCTGTTATCTGACTGCTTGTAGACAGCGCTTTGTATTTGGTGTCTTGCAGTTCTTTCTGTAGCTTATCCAATTCGATGATATCGTTCTGAATATTGTATCGGTTGGATATGTAGATGATGACAAAAAACACGATGAGGATAACGAGCCATATCTGCCGGCGTATAATCTGGGCGGTAAGAATGTCTCCACCCAGAATCTTTCGCAGCGTAAAGCTCGATGATCCTGAAGCCTCTTCCTCTATGGCTTGCTTGGCAATCACTTCCTTGAGCGAAGCCTGTGGGGCTTCTTGCTGCTGTGGCTCTTCCTGCTGCAGGTTCTCCTGCTGCGGAGTTTCCTGCTTCGGCGGTTCCTGTGATGCCTGTGCCTTTTCTTCGGCGATAGGCTTCTCGCTGATGTTTATGTCTTTATTGTTTATCATTTCTTTTCTGCTATTCTTAGTTTGGCGCTTCTGCTCCTAGGGTTTCTTTCCTGCTCGTCGGCATCGGGAACGATTACCTTGTTGTTCACGAGTTTGAAAGGGGTTTCTATTCTTCCGAAGAAGTCCTGTTCTATCTTGCCTTCTGCATTACCCGCTTTCATCATGTTCTTTACGATTCTGTCTTCCAGCGAGTGATAGGTGATGACGCTGAGTCTGCCTCCCGGTTTCAGGAGTTCTGTGGCAGAGCGGAGCATCTCTTTCAGGGCGTCCATCTCGTGGTTTACTTCTATGCGTAGCGCCTGGAAGAGCTTTGCCATGTCTTTCTTCTCGCGTTCCCGCTTGAAGAGGGGCTCTACGGCTGCCATGAAGTCTTTGGTGGTGAGGAGGGGCTTCTCGGCTCTTGCCTTGACGAGTGCCGAGGCGATGCGGCGCGAGTTCTTCAGCTCACCGTATAGGTAGAAGATGTCGGCAAGGGCACCTTCGTCATATTCGTTTACGATGTCGGCAGCAGTCTTGCCCGCACGCTTGTTCATGCGCATGTCGAGTGGGGAGTCGAAGCGGAAGGAGAATCCGCGGGTCTCGTCATCGAAGTGATGGCTCGATACGCCCAGGTCGGCTAACAGTCCGTCGAGTCCGTCTACCCCGTAGTAGCGCATCCAGTTTTTCAGGAATCTGAAGTTGGAGCATACGAAGGTGAAGTTCTCGTTTGCCACCACGTTGCGCTCTGCATCGGCGTCCTGGTCGAAACTGTACAGGTGTGCTCCCTCCGTCAGGCGCGACAGGATCTCTCTGGAATGTCCGCCACCACCGAAGGTTACGTCTACATAGATGCCTCCTGGCTGTATGTTCAACCCGTCAACGCTCTCCTTGAGGAGCACCGGTACGTGATATGTTTCTGCTGTCTTTATCATATATCTTTTTGCTGTCTTATCGCATTATAATATTGCGTGCGTACTTATTAGTGTATAAATTTGGGTTCAAAGGTACATAAAAATCTCCATATAGCCTTACATTTTCCCACAAAATTTATAAAACTTAATGAAAAAGTTGTTTTTGGTCAACTTCTCCTTCCTGTTTAGGGCGTCGCCTTTTTGTTCTCATCAAGTGTGAAGTTTTAGCGAAAATATGTGCAAAATGGGCTCGATTTGTCGTGATAGTTTTAAAAAACTAATAAATTTTCGCTTTTTTGCTATTTTTTTGGAAAAAATGGCACGTATTTGAAAAAGTTGAGTTACTTTTGCACTAACTTATATAAGTTTAAGCAAACATGAGTGAATCAATAGAGAAAACGATAGACATAGATAAGATTCTTAAGAGCAAGATGGGAAGCAAGGTGAAATTCGTACCGCGCTTCCTGGTTTCCTGGCTCAAGAAGATTATTCACGAGGACGAAGTGAACAGGTTCTTGTGGGAGAGCCGTGGCCTTTCGGGTACTGAATGGCTCACCGAATGTGTGCGCTATCTGAAGATGGATGTTGAAATCGTAGGCTTGGAAAACCTGCCTGACAAGAACGACGGCAAACTCTATACCTTTGTTTCCAATCATCCTCTGGGCGGACAGGACGGTGTATGTCTCGGTTCCATCATCGGCAAGCACTATGATGGCAAGTTCCGCTATCTGGTGAATGATCTTCTGCTCAACTTGCCGGGATTGAAACCTGTAAGTATCGGCATCAACAAGACGGGTCGCCAGAGTCGCGATTTCCCCCGGATGGTGGAGGCGGGCTTCAAGAGCGATAACCACATGCTGATGTTTCCGGCAGGCTTGAACAGCCGCAAGCGCAAGGATGGAACCATCCACGACCTGCCTTGGAAGAAAACGTTTATCTCTAAGAGTGTAGAATATCAGCGCGATGTGGTGCCTATCCATTTCGGTGGGCGCAATTCTGAGCGTTTCTACCGCATCGCCCGATTTAGCGACAAGTATCTGCCGTTCAATCTCGCCATGCTGTTCCTGGTTGACGAGATGTACAGGAATGTGGGCAAGCATTTCCGCATCTCCATCGGCAAACCGATTCCTTGGCAGACTTTTGATAAGAGCAAGTCGGCTACCGAGTGGGCGCAGTATGTTGAAGATAGGGTTTATGAACTTTAATGGTTTGCAAAACCCGGAAGAATTGTTTTATATTAAAGAAATCGTAGAATCATAGCATAGAAGAGTAATATGGAAGAAGAAATCATCCAACCGATTGACCGTGAGCTTCTGAAGAGTGAGCTTACACCCGACAAACAACTGAGAATGACCAATAAGAGCCATAACGAGATTTACATCGTTACGGCAAAGGATTCGCCTAATGTGCTGAAAGAGATTGGTCGACTTCGTGAAATCGCTTTCCGTGAAGCGGGAGGCGGAACGGGCAAATCTATGGATCTTGATGAGTTCGATTTTGGTGACAACTGTTACAAGCAGCTGATTGTCTGGAATCCTGAAGCCGATGAGATTATCGGCGGTTACCGTTATCTCCTGGGTAAGGACTGGCAGCTCGATGAGAAGGGACAGCCTAAGCTGGCAACCAGCCACATGTTTCATTTCTCCGACAAGTTCCTCAAGGAGTATATGCCTTATACCGTAGAGTTGGGCCGTTCCTTCGTTTCGCTCGAATATCAGAATGTGCGTACCAACACCAAGAGTATCTTTGCTCTTGACAATCTCTGGGATGGTTTGGGCGCTTTGACGGTTCTCTATCCGGAAGTAAAATATTTCTTCGGCAAGATGACGATGTATCCGTCTTACATCCGTCGTGGCCGTGACATGATTCTCTATTTCCTCAAGAAGCATTTTGATGACAAGGAGAACCTCGTAATCCCGATGAAACCGCTGAAATTGGATACTCCGGAGAGTGATTTGGCAGCCATCTTTACAGAAGATGACTTCAAGGCAGACTATCGCATTCTGAACCGTGAGGTTCGCAAGTTGGGTTATAATATCCCACCTCTTGTTAATGCCTACATGAGTCTGAGTCCTACGATGAAGCTTTTCGGTACCGCCATCAACTATGGCTTTGGTGATGTAGAGGAGACCGGTATCCTCATCGCCATCGATGAGATTCTCGAAGAGAAGCGAGTTCGCCACATCAACAGTTTTATTGAGGAACATCCTGAGGCTCTGAAGATAACGAGCGGAGCCAATAATGTGATTTATAAGGAAAAAGATATCTAAGATATACAGAAGAAGAGGAGTTTCGCAAGTTTAGCCCCATACGCCCTGAAAGGGCAGAAGCTCCTAGCCCAGGGCGATGCCCTGGGCTAGGAGCTTCTGCCCTTTCAGGGCGTATGGGGCAAAACAACTTGGGTTAAATACTCTTAATGAATCCCAGAAAAGACAGCGGAATTTTGGTTTTATGTGTCGAAAAGTGTATCTTTGCGCTGGTTTTATGTGTCTAAAAGTGTAGTTGTATGGACAGAAAATTATCAATCAGATTTTATAAAGACCGGGAAGTAAGAGCGGTTTGGGACGGGGAACTCAACAAGTGGTGGTTCTCTGTGCTGGATATTATCGGCGTATTGAATGAGCAGGATGATTATTCTAAGAACCGTAATTATTGGAAATATCTGAAAACTAAGCTGAAGAAGGAAAATAATGAACTGGTTAGTGCTACTAACCAGTTGAAATTGCAAGCTCCTGATGGCAAACTGCGTTTGACCGATGTCCTTGACAACGAGGGTATTATGCTGCTAGCCAGGAACTTTCCTAACAATAAAGCCGCCGATTTTCTGGATTGGTTTACCTATAGCGATAATACCATTGATGGGCAGAGTCGCAAGAAAGCATACACTCTTTTTGAGAGTGAACTGATAAATTCCATAACAGAAGGCTCTGTCAAAGGTTTGCAGCAGATTCATGCTTTCCTCTTTGGTGGTTTATACGATTTTGCGGGACAGATCCGAACTGTGAATATTGCAAAGGGCGGTTTCCAATTTGCCATGGCGCAGTATCTCCCACAAACACTTACTGGAATCGAACAGATGCCGGAAAGTACGTTGGATGAAATCATCGACAAATACGTAGAAATGAACATTGCTCATCCTTTCCGTGAGGGAAATGGCAGAGCTACGCGCATTTGGCTTGACTTGATATTGAAGCACAGGCTGAAAAAATGTGTGGATTGGAGCCTTATTGACAAGAATGATTATTTGGCTGCGATGACACAAAGTGTTGTTGATAGTAGTAGCATCAAACAGCTTATTTCCAATGCTTTAACAGATAAAATAGAAGACCGTGAGATCTTCATGAAGGGCATAGACTATTCTTATTATTATGAGCAGGTGGATGAATAAATGAGAAGAAAAAATCTGTTTTATCCCTCACATCCATCACGCTTTTCGTTTTTCGAAACTTTAATTGTTTGATAATGAGATTGTTATCTCTTTTACTTAGCGTGATAGATTAATAAAAAGTTTACAATATCCATCACGCTATCCATCACGATTTGGGGTTATCCCTCACGATTTTCAGCTAATCATTATGCAGAAGTAACTGGATTTGTTTACGAGTAAACCAAAACCTTGAACTTTCGCAAGTTTAGCCCCACACGCCCTGAAAAGGTCAGAAGCCGCACGCCCTGAAAGGGCAGAAGCTCCTAGCCCAGGGCATCGCCCTGGGTAATTACGGACGCAAACCTGTCGCCCTGTTTTACTCTAATTGAGCAAGCTTTGAGCGTATTTTTTA